>NZ_JAKOOW010000001.1:0-2035 GCF_022288825.1 Kingella pumchi
TTTTTTAGTTTACAATGGGTTATCTTCATTTTTGCAGTCTAACATGACTGCTTATCTAGTACAGCCCCAAATTTTTTTTAATACTCTATTTCTGTTTTAACAGAAATTTTGGAATAAACATGAAACCAAAAAACTATCTGGTCTGCTCCATCGCCTTTTTATGGCTGTGGAGCGGCATTCAGCCCGCGCTGTTTGCGCTGCCGCAGTCGTTGGATTTGCTCGCGCAGGTGGGCGTTCAGGCTGCCTATCGCGTGCCGCTGTTTGCGCTTTCCTGCGTGTTGGACGTGTTTTTCGGGCTGGGCTGCGCCACGCGGCTGCGGCATCGGGCGTGGTTTTGGGCGGCGCAGGCGGCGGTTGTGCTGGTATATAGCGCGATTGTCGCTTTCAGGCTGCCGCAGATGTGGGCGCATCCGTTTGCGCCTTTGGTGAAGAATGTGCCGATTGCGGCGGTGATGTTTTATTTGTTTGACGCGAACAGGAGACGGAAATGAGTGCTTATTTAATCGTGAAAACCCTGCATATTTTGTCGGCGACGCTGATGGTGGGCACCGGCTTCGGCACGGCGTTTTATCTCTTTTGGGCAAACCGCAGCGGCTCGCTGGAAGCGCAGTCGGTGGTGAGCCGTTGGGTGGTGAAGGCCGACTGGTGGTTCACCACGCCCACGGTGATATTCCAGCTCGCTTCGGGCAGCTGGATGATTTGGAAAGCCGGCTGGGCGTGGGATACGAAATGGATTGTGATGACGCTGGCGCTGTATGCCCTGTGCGGCGCGTGCTGGCTGCCGGTGGTGTGGCTGCAGGTAAAAATGGCAAAAATCGCACAAACGGCGCAGCAAAGCGGCGGTACCATGCCCGCGCAATACTGGCGTTATGCGAAAATCTGGGAGCTTTTGGGCTACCCCGCCTTCTGCGCCACGCTGGTGATTTATTTCCTGATGGTGATGAAACCCGCCTGATGGCCGTTTCAGGCAGCCTGAAAACCCGCCAACCCTTTTCAGGCTGCCTGCAGGGTGGCAAAACAGCCCAGGCGCCACACCGTATTTTCTGATTGGAAAGGCTGTGCCATGGGCGATTCCGACCGCGACTATCCCGTTTTCAACCTGCTGGTGTTCTACGCCACCGGCGGCGGTGCGGCAGGCAGCATTGTCTATCTGCTGTTTTATCTGCCGTTTGCCGACGCCGGCCTGTCGCTGCCGGCTCTGTATCCCTTTCCGCAGGCGCTGATAGCCGATTTGGTACAGATGGCAAGCAATCTGCTGTTGTTTATGCTGATAGGCGCTACCGTCGGCTCGCCCCTTGCGCTGCTGTGCGGACTGATACTCTGCCTTATCCGCCCCTACCGCAATGCAGCCGGCTTTTTCTGCGCCGCATGTGCGGGCGCCGCCAGCGGCATGGCGGCGCGGTTTATCCCCTTTTATTCTTACCTGCCGGATACCCTGAAGTTGGTCGTGCTGTGCACCGCCGCATCCCTGCTCACCGCCTCCTTCGCCCTGCCCAAGCCTCCGCAAGCAGCCTGAAAGCGAAGTTCCAACGCAGTTACCCAAAAACGGAACCAAAATATGAAACAACACACCATTTTCTACGACGCCCAATGCCCGCTGTGCGTGCGCGAAATGGCGCTAACGCTGGAAAAAAACCGCAGCGGCAGCCTGAAAGCCGTGCCCGTGCAGGGCAGCGAAACCGAGCTCGCGCAATACGGCATCAGCCCGAACGACGCCATGACCTATATCCATATCGTCCGCAGCGACGGCGCCGTTCTCAAAGGCATGAGCGCACTGCGCCTGATGTACGCCGAATGCGAAGGCCGCCCCCTAAGCCGCATCTGGAACCTGCCGCTGCTGCGCCAAATCGCCGACTGGGGCTACCCGCTGTTCGCCCGCAACCGCTACCGCCTGCCGCGCTGGCTGCTGCCGCGCCCGCAATGCGAAGACGGCGTCTGCCATATCCCGCCCGCCAAGCGGCGCCGGTTCTGAATTGGCAACCTGAAAGCCTGTCCGACCGTTTTTCAGGCTGCCTGCCAACCCTTTTCCCCCCCC
>NZ_JAKOOW010000001.1:2171-14369 GCF_022288825.1 Kingella pumchi
ATCGCTGCCGCCGGCGAGCTGGAACAATGCGAACAAATTTTCCGCGACAATATGGAAATCATGGTCTTCACCATGCCCTGCCCGAACCGGCAGTCCGACGTGCTGCCGCCGGAAAAATTCGACGCCCACCTGCGCGCGGTAAACCGCTGCGAAGCGCTGGTTGCCGGCAAATACGCCGCCCAAAAAGAAGCCGTTCAGAGCCGGCTGCACGCCTTCACCGCCCCGCGCGCCCGCGAAGTCGGCCGCATCCGCAACAACCCGCAGCAGATGCAGGCTTACTGCACCAAGCAAAACGCCACCGCCCGCCGGCTGATGATGAAATACTAGGACGCAGGCAGCCTGAAAATCCGGCCACACTATTTCAGGCTGCCTGCCACGCCGAAGGAGATCCCCATGTCCCACTATCCAAACGCCCTAACCGCCTACCAAAACGAAGACTGGATGCAAGCCTTCGCCTGCCTGCAGCGCGGCGCAGCCGCAGGCGAAGCAGACTGTTACAACCTGCTTGCCGTGTGCTGCGAATACGGCCAAGGCACCGCGCAAAACTGCTGCCAAGCCGTGCGCTGGTACCGCCGCGCCATTCGCGCAGGCGATTCGTCTGCCGTCAGCAATCTGGCAGATTTATTGGACAAGTCCAGCAAAACACGGCGGGCGGAATACTGGTACCGCCAAGCCTTAGGTAAAGGCGGCGACGAGAAACTTGCCTATGCCGAATTTCTGCTGCGGCAAAATCCCACACCCAGCCCGACTGTTATCCGGCTGCTGCAGCAAGCCGCCGCGCCCAATATCCACACCAGCGAAGCCGTGCAAGAGCGTGCCGCCCAATGGCTACGCCAATTTCAGGCAGCCTGAAAACCAAATGTTTGGCGCTTAACATTCCCGCTCAAGCCCAAAGGCAGCCTGCGTAGCGAAGCGGAGTTGCGCAGCTAAAACCGCCGACAGCCCTTTTCAGACTGCCCATCCCCAAACACAAGGAAGCCCCATGAACATCCTGCTGCTCGGCGCCGGCGGCTTTATCGGCCGCCGCACCGCCCGCCGTCTGCGTGATGCCGGCCACAGCGTCCGCACCCCGCCGCATGCCGACCTCGATTTGCTGCGCCTGCGCCAAGATGCCGCCATGCCGCTGTTGGCAGGCTGCGATGCGGTGGTGAACTGCGTCGGCGTGATGAGCCGCCATGCCGGCGTTTTGGAAACCGTCCACCACCGCACACCCGCCCTGCTGGCCGCCTGGGCGCGGGAAGCCGGCGTGCGCCGCTGGGTGCAGCTCTCCGCACTCGGCGCCGACGCCGCCCATTTCGCCCCCTTTCTCGCCAGCAAAGGACGCGGCGACGATGCCGTGGCCGAACGCATCGACACCGCCATCGCCCGCCCGTCGGTAGTGTACGGGCGCGGCGGCACCAGCTGCGAGCTGTTTATCAAACTCGCCCGCCTGAGCGTTCTGCCCCTGCCCGCCGGAGGCGCCTTCGACTTGCAGCCCGTACACGCCGAAGATGTTGCCGACGGCTTGGTCGCGCTGCTGTCCGCCCCGTCCGGCAGCATTGTCGAAATGGCCGGCAGCCTAAAAACCACGCTCGCCGGCTATCTCGCCATCCTGCGCCGCACCCTGCACGGCAAAGCCCCCGCCACAATTCTGCCCATTCCCCTAACCCTGCTCAAACCCATGCTGCCGCTCACCAATCTTCTGAGTAACGGTTTTCTCAGCCCCGACAGCATCCGCCTGCTGCAACAAGGCTCCTGCGCCGACACTTCTCCTTTCGCCGCCCTAATCGGCCGCGAACCACTGGGCGCGGAACAGTTTGCACAGACGGATTAGCCGTTGCGCGAATAGGCAAAGGCAGCCTGAAAACCGAATTTGCGGCTTTCAGGCTGCCTTTTTCATTGGATTTCCAAACGTAGGGGGCACACCATTTATCATTTACCAGCAGCCGCTTATTGCTTATGGTGCGCGGTGCGCAACCCTACAGTCCGCTTGCTATACTTTAAAGTTACGCAAATAAAAAATCACATACTTAATTAATACTTGGAAAAAGATATAATAAAATCATTATTGAACCCAGACAAACAAGCGCGGTAATGTTAAATTTTTTATCCACATGGAAGAGCATTGTTATTATGGGCGTATAAGTTATTATCATCATAAAGAAAATTAAATATTTATTGTAAAATAGGCTGTATTGCTTATTTAACTCCACTATTCTGTCGGAAACAGTAAAATCCCTTAGGATTTTATTTTTATCTTGGTAGCTTAATTTCTTCAAGTGCGAGCTGGAAATAATTTTTCTGCCGTCATTCTCTTGGTAATAGGCAATAACTAACGTTACATGCTCAATTTTTTCTATTTCAGCATCACAAATGCTCTCTCTTATTTCATTTACAGTTCGATCGCATAATATACTGTATTTTCCATTATCTAGTTTTAAATATTTTGTTCCTTTTCCTGTGGAATCAATATAAAAATTTGGGTTGTTCTCCGTATGTGTCAAATACAATGGCTTAGAAAATAAAAAGGTGCTGCAAGATACCCATATCCAAAAAATACTTACCAGAATAAAAATAATGAAATCAAGAAAAGATTTTTTCATAGCTTATAAATATACAAATCTCAGCAATAATAAATACTTAGATTAATCAAATATACTATATTAACTGAATTTTGTCCACGACGATAATACGGTACGCCATTCGTAAGATAGGCAGGCGGTGGGCGATAATCAGCACGGTTCGTTTACGGCATGGCGATGCGCTGGCTACCGGAGCAAAAAGAACAAAAAAGCAGTCTGAAAACTGGTTCTCCCGGTTTTCAGGCTGCTTTTATCAATAGTAGCGGTCTAACCGCGCATCCGCCGCAGTACTTCTTCTTTGCCGATCAGCGCCAGCACGGCATCGACCGACGGGGTTTTGGCGGTGCCGCAGACGGCCAGGCGCAGGGGCATGCCGAGTTTGCCCATTTTGATGCCTTCTTCGTCGCAGAAGGGTTTGAACAGGGCGTGGATGCCTTCGGCCGTCCAATCGCCTTCGGGCAGCGCTTCGAGTTTGGCGGCAAAGCGCTGCATGCGTGCGGGAGCTTCGTCGTCCCAGTGTTTGGCAACGTCAGCTTCGGCGGGGACGGCTTTGCGGTAGAAATAGGCGCATTCGTCGGCCAGCGCGTTCAAATCTTGGGCGCGGTCTTTGACCAGCGCCAGCACGTCGGCCAGCGCGGGGCGCTCGGCGGGGACGATGCCTTGTTGTTCCAAGCGCGGCCGTACCAGCTCGGCCAGCGCGGCATTATCCGCCGCTTTGATGTGCTCGCCGTTGATCCAATACAGTTTTTTCATGTCCATGCGGCTGGCGGACGAAGACACGTCTTTCAAATCAAACCATTCGACAAACTGGCGCATGGTGAAAAATTCGTCGTCGCCGTGCGCCCAGCCCAGCCGTGCCAGATAGTTGAGCATGGCTTCGGGCAGGATGCCCAGGCTGTCGAATTCGGTGATGGCAACGGTGTCGCCGCTGCGCTTGGAAATTTTGCGCCCCTGCTCGTTGAGTATCATCGGCAGGTGGGCGTACTGCGGCGGATTCACGCCCAGCGCTTTGAAAATATTGATTTGTTTTGGAGTGTTGTTCACATGGTCGTCACCGCGGATTACATGGGTGATGCCCATATCGAAATCGTCGGCGACCACGCAGAAATTGTAGGTGGGCGTGCCGTCGGCGCGGGCGATAATCAGATCGTCGAGCGCGGAATTGGGGATGGAAATTTCGCCTTTTACCAAGTCGTTCCAAATGGTTACGCCGTCAATCGGGGTTTTGAAGCGGACAACCGGCTCGCGGCCGGCGGGGATTTCGGGCAGGGTTTTACCGGGCTCGGGGCGCCAGCGCCGATCGTAGGTGGCGGTGCCTTCGCGCTCGGCTTTTTCGCGCATGGCGGCCAGCTCTTCCTTGCTGCAATAGCAGTGATAAGCGTGGCCGTCGGCCAGCAGTTTTTGAATCAGCTCTTTATAGCGCGGGAAGTTTTGGGTCTGGTAAACGATGCGGTGTTCGTTGTCGGCATCCAGTCCCACCCATTTCATGCCGTCGAGAATAATCTGCACCGATTCGGCGGTGGAGCGCTCCAAATCGGTGTCTTCGATGCGCAGCAGAAATTCGCCGCCGTGGTGTTTGGCAAACGCCCAGGAATACAGCGCGGTGCGCACGCCGCCGATGTGCAGATAGCCGGTGGGGCTGGGGGCGAAACGGGTTTTTACGGTCATGGTTCGGCCTTTGTTTGAAATCGCAAAAGGGCGGCATTGTAACGTCTGCCGCAGCTTTGATAAACCGCAGTCAGCCTGAAAACGGCGCCCGCCCGCCACGGGATGGGCATATTTTTCAGGCTGCCTTTGTCTTGCCGAAGGCAGCCTGAAAAATCGGGCGGCATATCGCGCCGATAGTCCGCCCGCCAGCCGCCCTGCGCTACAATCGCGCCATGCTTACCGATACCCATTGCCATCTGGCCGATCCGCTGCTGGCGGGCGATGCCGTTTGTCCCGATTCGCCGCAGCTGGCGGCAACGCTGGCGCAGGCTCATGCGGCCGGCGTTAGCGGCTTTGTCGTTCCCGCCGCCTGTGCTGCCGACTGGCCGCGGGTGCTGGCGCTCAAAGACATCGCCGGCGTGCGCGCGCTGGCGCTGGGCATCCATCCGTGGCACGCCGGCGAAATGTTTTCAGGCAGCCTGAAAACCACCATCGACCGTTTGGCGCAGCTGGAAGACATGCTGCGGCAGAACCCGCAGCTGTGGGTGGGCGAAATCGGGCTCGACTACCTGCCGCGGCCGGATATGCCGGACAAAGCCGTCCAACAGGCCGCGCTGCGCGCCCAGCTCGAACTGGCGCAGCGCTACCGCCGGCCGCTTATCCTGCACAATCTGCGCGCCACCGCCGACATTCTGCGCCTGCTGCGCGAAACTGCGTTTGACTGCGGCGGCATTGCCCACGCTTTTTCAGGCAGCCTGGAAGAAGCACGCGCGCTCATTGACGCCGGCCTGCTGATCGGCATCGGCTCGCTGCTGCTCAATCCCAATGCCCGCAAGGCGCAGCGCGCCGCCGCCGAACTGCCGGCCGAGAGCATCGTGCTGGAAACCGACAGCCCGTTTATGCTCGGCAACACCGTCAATACGCCGGCCAATCTGCGTCGCATCGCCGAAACGGCGGCCGCTCTGCGCGGCACCGACCTGCACACGCTGGCATCGCAATGCGAGCAGAACTTGCAAAAACTGCTGCCCCGCCCCCATCTGCCGTTTCAGGCAGTCTGAAAACGGCTTTTGTTTGGCAAATTATGGTTTTTTTCGCCCCCTGCCGCCGCCATTAAGGATTTGCCAAGTTTTGTAAAATTAGTTTATGATGCAAGCGTCTAAGCGCCCGGTTCGCCCGAGTGTGCGACACACAAGAAAAACACGAACGAAAAGGAACCCGAAATGTTAGAAATGTACCGCCAGGCCGCCGCCGAGCGCGCCGCTCTGGGCATTCCCGCCCTGCCCCTTTCCGCCCAGCAAACCGCTGATCTGGTCGAACTGCTCAAAAACCCGCCCGCAGGCGAAGACCATCAGTTTCTGGTCGATCTGCTCGCCCACCGCGTGCCGCCGGGTGTGGACGACGCTTCCAAAGTGAAAGCCTCCTTCCTTGCCGCCGTTGCCGAAGGCAGCGCCGTAAGCCCGCTGATTTCCCCCGAATACGCCACCGAACTCTTGGGCACCATGCTCGGCGGCTACAACATCCATCCCCTGATCGAGCTTCTGGACAACGACAAGCTCGCCCCCATCGCCGCCGAAGGTTTGAAACACACGCTGCTGATGTTTGATTCCTTCCACGACGTGCAGGAAAAAGCCGAAAAAGGCAACGTCCATGCCAAAGAAGTATTGCAGTCATGGGCGGATGCCGAATGGTTTACCTCGCGCGAAAAAGTGCCGGAAAAAATCACCGTTACCGTATTTAAAGTAGACGGCGAAACCAATACCGACGATCTCTCCCCCGCGCCCGATGCCTGGTCGCGCCCCGATATTCCGCTACACGCGCTGGCGATGCTGAAAAACCCGCGCGAGGGCATCAATCCCGACAAGCCGGGCGAAGTCGGCCCGATCAAGCTCTTGGAAGAGCTCAAAACCAAAGGCCATCCCGTGGCCTATGTCGGCGACGTGGTCGGCACCGGCTCTTCACGCAAATCCGCCACCAACTCCGTTATCTGGCATACCGGCGTGGACATTCCGTTTGTACCGAACAAACGCTTCGGCGGCGTGTGTCTCGGCGGCAAAATCGCGCCGATTTTCTTCAATACGCAAGAAGACTCGGGCGCGCTGCCGATTGAAGTGGACGTCTCCGCGCTGAAAATGGGCGACGTGGTCGATATCCTGCCTTACGAAGGCAAAATCGTGAAAAACGGCGAAACCGTGGCCGAATTTGCCCTGAAATCGGAAGTCTTGCTCGACGAAGTGCAGGCCGGCGGCCGTATCAACCTGATTATCGGCCGCGGTCTCACCGCCAAAGCCCGCGAAGCGCTCGGCCTGCCCGCATCCGACAAATTCCGCCTGCCCAAAGCCCCCGCCGAGAGCAAGGCCGGTTTCACGCTGGCGCAAAAAATGGTTGGCCGCGCCTGCGGTTTGCCCGAAGGCCAAGGCGTGCGCCCCGGTACTTACTGCGAACCGCGCATGACCACCGTCGGCTCGCAGGACACCACTGGCCCGATGACCCGCGACGAGCTCAAAGACCTCGCCTGCCTGGGTTTCTCCGCCGACATGGTGATGCAGTCTTTCTGCCACACCGCCGCCTATCCGAAACCCGTTGACGTGAAAACCCACAAAGAGCTGCCCGAATTTATCTCCACGCGCGGCGGCGTGGCCTTGCGCCCGGGCGACGGCGTGATCCACTCCTGGCTCAACCGCCTGCTCTTGCCCGATACCGTCGGCACCGGCGGCGACTCGCACACCCGCTTCCCCATCGGCATCTCCTTCCCCGCAGGCTCGGGTTTGGTGGCCTTTGCCGCCGCCACCGGCGTGATGCCGCTGGATATGCCCGAGTCCGTGCTCGTGCGTTTTTCAGGCAAGCTCCAACCGGGCGTAACCCTGCGCGACATGGTCAACGCCATTCCGCTGTATGCCATCAAACAAGGGCTGCTCACCGTGGCCAAAGCCGGTAAGAAAAATATCTTCTCCGGCCGCATTCTCGAAATCGAAGGCCTGCCCGATTTGAAAGTCGAACAAGCCTTTGAATTGACCGACGCTTCCGCCGAACGCTCCGCCGCCGGCTGCACCGTCAAGCTCAACAAAGAGCCGATTATCGAGTATATGCAGTCCAATATCGTGTTGATGAAAAACATGATTGCTGACGGCTACAAAGACCCGCGCACGCTCGAGCGCCGCATCAAAGCCATGGAAAAATGGCTGGCCGATCCGCAGCTGCTCGAAGCCGATAAAGATGCCGAATACGCCGCCGTCATCGAAATCAACATGGACGACATCAAAGAGCCCATCATCGCCTGCCCGAACGACCCCGACGACGTGTGCTTTATGTCGGAAAAATCCGGCACCGTGATCGACGAAGTGTTCATCGGCTCGTGCATGACCAACATCGGACACTTCCGCGCCGCGTCCAAGCTGCTCGAAGGCAAGAGCGACATCCCCGTGCGCCTGTGGATGGCGCCGCCCACCAAAATGGACGCCCACCAGCTTTCCGACGAAGGCCACTACGGCGTACTCGGCCGCGCCGGCGCCCGCATGGAAATGCCCGGCTGCTCGCTGTGCATGGGCAACCAGGCGCAGGTACGCGAAGGCGCCACCGTAATGTCCACCTCCACCCGCAACTTCCCCAACCGTCTGGGCAAAAACACCTTCGTTTACCTCGGCTCGGCGGAACTCGCGGCCATCTGCTCCAAACTCGGCAAAATCCCCACCGTTGAAGAATACCAAGCCAATATCGGCATCATCAACGAACAGGGCGACCAGATTTACCGTTATATGAACTTTAACGAAATCGACGAATACAACGAAAAAGCCGAAGCAGTAAACGTCTGAACCCAAGCAGCCTGAAAACCGAAACTAGGTTTTCAGGCTACTTTTTTCCACCCCCTTTCAGGCAGCCTGAAAGCCCCGCCCATCAAACACGAAAGGAAAACATAATATGAAAAACATCTACCTCATCCGCCACGCCCAAAGCGCCGCCAACGCCATGCCCTCGCACGGCGGACTCGTTACCTACCGCAACGCCGACATCCCCATCACCGAACTCGGGCAAACCCAAGCGCAAAGCCTCGCCCAATGGCTGCGCGAACACACCCCGCAGCCCGATGCCGTATTCGTTTCCCCCTACCTGCGCACCCAGCAAACCGCCCGCCCCTACCTCGAACAAAGCAGCCTGAAAGCCGAAGTGCTGCACGATCTGCACGAATTCAACTATCTCTCCTTCGCCCATATCGACGGCCAAAACTTTACCCGGCTCAAACAACTCTCCGAAGCCTACTGGCAGCGCAACGATCCCGACTACCGCGACGGCGAAGACTGCGACAGCTTCGCATCGTTCTACCGCCGCATCGCCGACACCCGCGCCCATTTCCGCCGCCTGTCCGACGGTAATTACACCGTTTTCGGCCACGGCTTCTGGATCGGCCTGCTGCTGTGGCAGCTGATCGGCCGCAACCACGGCATCGACATGCACCACTTCCGCACTTTCGAACTGCAAGTGCGCCCGCGCAATACCGAAGTCTTCCTGCTGCGCATCGACGATACCGACAGCGAAACCATCACCAAAATCCGCCGCCTGCACGATCAGGAACATTTGGAAGCAGCCTGAAACGCCTAAAACATCCCAACCATAAAAAGGCAGCCTGAAAGCGCAAACATGCTTTTCAGGCTGCCTGAATATTGGGGCGCTTAGCGGATGCCCATTGTTCTTAACTTTTGCAGATTTTCGCGGGCAAGCGCCTTGGCTTCGGCATTGTCTGCCGTATCGGGCTGCGCCAGCACTTTTTGCCACCATGCTTTGGCTTGTTGGTAATTTTTCGCCACGCCTTGACCGTTTGCATATATTGCACCCAAATTGTTTTGAGCCATAGCATATCCTTGAGTAGCGGCTTTTTGATACCATTTTGCTGCCTGTTGATAGTTTTGTGCTACACCTTGACCGTTTTCATACATACTGCCCAGATTATATTGCGCCTTAACATCTCCTTGATTGGCAGCTTTTTCAAACCACACCTTTGCCAGTTGATAGTTCTGCGGCACACCAAGACCGTTGTTATACATCATGCCCAAATTGTTTTGTGCTAGAGCAAATCCTTGATTAGCAGCTTTTTGAAACCAAGCAAAGGCTTGTTGATAATTCCGTGCCACACCAAGACCGTCTTTATACATCATAGCCAAATTATATTGCGCCCCGGCAAATCCTTGATTGGCGGCTTTTTGATACCAAACAAAGGCTTGTTGATTGTTCGGTACCACGCCTTTGCCTTGGCTATACATTACGCCTAAATTGTTTTGCGCCTTAATATGTCCTTGATTAGCAGCTTTTTGATACCACGCTAGCGCTTGTTTATTGTTCTGCGCCATACCTTTTCCTTGTTCATACATTACGCCTAAATTGTATTGCGCTTGGGCATTACCTTGCCGGGCGATCGGCTGGAACAAACGAAAGGCTTGTTCATACTTTCCGGCATCATAAGCTGCCACAGCTTGTTCAATTTGTGCTTGGTTATCCGCCCAAACAGGCGCAGCCACTGCCAGTAGCAATGCCGCCAAAGCTGCGTTCAGCGGTTTGGAAAACAATTTGCGGGGGCTAAACATTATCTTTCTTTCCTTATGCAAAAATCAGGCAGCCATCGCCGCCATTGGATTTGAAACCGCGCTTGCCGTTTGGCTCAGTAAAGTGTGTTTTCCAGCGACTTCATTTACCGTTTCGCTCCACAAGGCAGCCTGAAAGCGGGAAAACCGTTTTCAGGCTGCCTTGTGTGTTGCAAAACGGCGGCGGCACGGCAGCGCCGTCCATCTCACAAGCGCCCATCCTGCAGCCTGTCGGCGATTTCTTCGCAGCAGGCGGCCAGCAGGTCGCGGGTTTGGGTGAAATTGCGGGTGAACCACGGGTCGGGGATATGGTCGTAGGGGCGGTTGCCGACCAGGTCGGTGATTTTGAATATCTGCTGCGGCCGGCGGCCGAAGCGCTCTTGCATATCGGCCAGATTGCTGTCGTCCATCACCATAATGTAGTCGAATTCGTCCAAATCGCTCTCGCGCACGCGGCGGCTGGTAAAACCGTTGGACGCGATGCCTAGGCCGTCGAGAATATCGGCGCTGCCGCAGTGCATGCCTTCGCCGTCGTGCCAGCCGGATGTGCCGGCGCTGGCGGTTTCCAGCGGCAGGCCGCGTTTGGCGGCGGTGTCGCGCATCATGTATTCGGCCAGCGGCGAGCGGCAGATATTGCCCAGGCAGACAAACAGGATTTTTTTCATATCGCTTCCTTTCTTCACGGATTGCGGCGGAAGCGGCGATTATGCCATGCCGCGCGGCGGCTTCTGTGGCACAATCCCGTTTCTTTTCCGATTGGGGGTTTTTCCATGCGCCGTTTGCCGGTTTTTTTAGTGATAGACATTTCCGAAAGTATGGCGGGCGACAACCTGCGCCGCATGCAGGAAGGGATAGACGCGCTGCTCACCTCGCTGCGCAGCGACCCTTACGCGCTGGAAACGGTGCATCTTTCAGTGATCGCCTTTGCCGGCGTGGCACGCACGCTGGCGCCGCTGGTGGAACTGTTTTCTTTCTACCCGCCGCGGCTGCCGATGGGTTCGGGCACGTCTATCGGCAAGGCGCTGGACGTGCTGATGGACGAAATCGATCGCCAGGTGGTGCGCGGCAGCGCCGAACGCAAGGGCGACTACAAACCGCTGGTGTATTTTATGTCCGACGGCAAAGCCACCGACGACCCCACGGCCGCCCTCGAGCGCTGGCGGCGTGATTTCGACCATCGCGCCACGCTGGTTTCCATCGGCATCGGCCCCTTTGCCGATTTGTCGCTCCTAAGCGGCATCAGCCGCCACACCCTGCGCCTGAACACCGAAGGCGAAGCCGACTTCAAAGCCTTTATCAGCTGGATTTCGCAGTCGGTTTCCGCGCAAAGCCGCAGCCTGGGCATCGACGCCCCGCTCACGCTCGATAAAGCCCCTGCCGGCGGCAACCCGCTACTCTCTTTGGTTAAAGACCTCGGCGACGCGGCGGCGGTGGACGAAAACTATGTCATCATCACCGGCCTGTGCGCCAAAAGCCGCCTGCCCTATCTGATGAAATACGAGCGCCTGCCCGATTTGGGGCACATCCCCTTTTTCAACAAAAAACCGGCGCAGGTTTACCGCTACGCCGGCGCCTATCCCGCCGAGCGCGACTTTGCCGAATGGTCGGATCAGCGCACCAACACCCAAACCGTCTCCACCTCCATGCTCGAAGGCGGCGGTGGCTGTCCCCACTGCGGCGCCCGCTACGGGCTGGCCAGCTGCTCCTGCGGCCAGATTTTCTGCGTGGACGGCGACGGCGAAGTGACCTGCCCCGGCTGCAACCAGACCATCTACATGGGCAGCAGCGGCGAAGACTTCGACATCGCCCGTTCGCGCGGCTAAACGAAAAACCGCCTTCAGGCAGCCTGAAAACCGCCCAACCGCCTTTCAGGCTGCCTGCTCCTACGAAAGAAACCCATGACCGGCATCCTCCCCCACCACCTGCAAAGCTGGCAGCCGCAGGCCGATAAAGAGCAGCTGACGGAATTTATCCGCCGCCACGCCACCCTGCTGCGGCTGCTGGAAGAGAGCTGGCAGCAGTTTGCCGCCGATTATGCGCCGCCCGCGCCTACTCCCACCGCCTACGCCGAAGGCTTCAGCATCGACGCCCTCAGCCACAGCCCGCTTGATGCCACCGAAAGCGCCGCCTTTGCCGAACATTTCGCCGGCCGCGGGCAACGCCGCGACCGCCCCTTCGGCGATCACGTCGAAATCCGCGACCACGGCTGGCAGCTGGCCGACGATCACAACGGGCACGACGCCCGCAGGCAGCCTGAAAACCAGCCCGACACCACAGCCGCCGAACCACCCTTTGTCTTTGCCGAAATGCTGCCCATGCAGCCTGAAAGCTCAAAGCAGCCTGAAAGCTCAAAGCAGCCTGAAAGCCCGAAGCAGCCTGAAAGCCCGAAGCAGCCTGAAAGCCCGAAGCAGCCTGAAAGC
>NZ_JAKOOW010000001.1:14498-36420 GCF_022288825.1 Kingella pumchi
TCCAAAGCAGCCTGAAAGTCCAAAGCAGCCTGAAAGCCGTAGGGTGCCGCACCGCGCACCGCAGCCGCCTGAAAATCCTGAAACGCCTGCCGCTGCATCCGCAACCGAATCCGAAGCCGCCGCCGAGTCCGCCATGCCAATCTTCCCCCATTCTTCCGCGCCCGCCGAACCCGCGCCCGCCGCACCGGCCAAACTGCCGCCGCTGCCAAACGGCCGCCAGGGCGAAGCCTATGCCGCCGCCTTGCCCGCAGACATTCCCCCGCCCGCGGCCATCGAGTTCGACCCGCCCTGCGGCCTGAACTGGGACGCCGAACACGCCCAAATCAGCGGCACGCCCGACCGCCACGGCAGCATCCTGCTGCGCCATTTTTATGCCGACGGCAGCAACGCCGAACAAACCCTGTACATCAACCCCGACCCCAAAAGCCTGTGGCGCAACCTACCCGCGCCGGCCGACCTGCCCTTTTACAAAAGCGACAGCGCCCGCAGCCTGATCGCCACCCCGCACGGGCGCATCGTCGCCGCCCGCCGCCGCGGCCGCAGCCACGCCCACAACGGCAGCTGCTGCGACGACGACTTCGCCGTACTCTGGCACGCCGGCAGCCAAGCCGCCGTACTGGCGGTGTCCGACGGCGCCGGCAGCGCCGCCTTCTCGCGCTACGGCTCCGAAATCGCCGTTCAGGCTGCCGTGCGCAGCGTCGAAACCGCGCTGCAAAACGACGACATCCGCACCCGTCTGGCGCAGGCCACCGACGAAACCCAGCGCCGATGCGTGCTGGAGCCGCTGTTTGCCGCCGCCGTGGCCGCCGCCGATGCCGCGCAGGATAAAGCCGTAGCCGAACACGAAATCATCACCGAGCGCCGCCAGCTGGCCGCCACCCTGCTACTGGCGCTGCTGTTGCCGCTGGACGATCAGCGCTGGCTTGCCGCCGCCTGCCAGATCGGCGACGGCGCCATCGCCGCCTGGCAGCCTGAAAGCCAAAGCCTGACCCTGCTCGGCGCAGCCGACAGCGGCGAATATTCCGGCGAAACCCGTTTTCTCGCCGCCGATACCGCCGGCGCCGGCGAAACCGCCGCCCGACTCCGCATTTTCGAGAGCCACGGCGCGCCGGTCCTGCTGCTGATGAGCGACGGCGTTTCCGACCCCAAATTCGGCACCGACGCCCAACTGGCGCAGGCCGAATGCTGGCAGGCGCTGTGGCAGGAAACCGCCCCGCTTCTCACCGCGCCCGACGCCGATGCCGCGCTGGAAGAGTGGCTGGATTTCTGGTCGCACGGCAACCACGACGACCGCACGTTGGCCGCTTTCGTCCCCGAAAACCTTTAATCGCCGCGCCGATAAGTTTTCAGGCTGCCTTTCACACAAAAGGCAGCCTGAAAGCCATACAAGTTTTATTTTATGACGACCACGCTAATCGCCATGCTCTTATCCTGTTCGCCACCACATTCGGCGCATTCGTCGGCTTGTATGACGATGCCCGCGACAAGGTCTGGGTTTATATCGCCCTGCGTGTGCTGTTGTTAGCAGTATCCTATGGCGCGGCAATCGTCGTGTTCTTCTGGCTCGCCCCGAACGCTTGGCATCCCGTGTTGCGTATTTTTGCAATGTGGATAACGTTTTATGTACTCGTTACGGCTAGCTGCTATTTTGTCTGCGAGCCCAGGCCCAACCGCAAACCTTAAAGCCCGCGGATACGCAATAGGCAGCCTGAAAGCCGCATCCAACGAAATCAAAACGAATGAAGCAATGCGGCAGATGCCATTGTTTCAGGCAGCCTGAAACTTTTTCAGGCTGCTTTGCTGTTTAGCCGTGCCGCTCTTTGAGTTTGCCGATAACGTCCGCCCAAGAAAGGCCGGCGTTTTGCAGCAGCACGGTGAGATGGTAGGCAAGGTCGGCGGCTTCGCTGATGGTTTCTTCCTTATCGCCAGTGGCGGCGGCAAGCGCGGTTTCCACGCCTTCTTCGCCGACTTTCTGCGCGATGCGTTTGCTGCCCGCTGCGTAGAGACGGGCGGTGTAGGAGCTTTCGGGGTCGGCGCGTTTGCGCGCGGCGATAAGCCGCTCGAGCCGGGCGAAAAAGACCCAGTCCGGTTCGGCTGCGCCGTCAAATTGGTGGAAGCAGCTTTGTGCGCCGGTGTGGCAGGTTGCGCCGACGGGGGTGGCGAGAATGAGCAGGGTATCGCTGTCGCAGTCGGCGCTGATGCCTGTGAGGTGGAGGTAGTGGCCGGATGTTTCGCCTTTTGTCCACAGCCGCTGTTTGCTGCGTGAGTAGAAGGTTACGCGACCGGCGGCAAGGGTTTGCTCGAGCGCGTCGCGGTTCATGTAGCCGAGCATCAGCACTTGGCCGCTGTAAGCGTCTTGGACGATGGTGGGGAGGAGGCCGTCGTTTTTTTGCCAGTCGAGGTTGTCGTGGTTGAGCATGGGGATGTCCTTTGGGTTTAGGATGGTTTGCAGGATGCAGGTCAAGACCCGCCCTACGCTTCCAGCCGCACGGCGGTGCCTTGCGCGGCGAGATAGCGTTTCAGTTCGCCGATGTGGATGTGTTGTTTGTGGAAGACGCTGGCGGCGAGGGCGCCGTCGCAGCCGAGGGAGAAGGCTTCTTGGAAGTGCTGCATCTCACCGGCGCCGCCGGAGGCGATGAGCGGCACGCGGCAAACGCGGCGGATGGCGGCGAGTTGTGCGAGGTCGTAGCCCTGGCGCACGCCGTCGCGGTTCATCATGTTCAGCACGATTTCGCCCGCGCCGCGCCGCTGGACTTCTTCCACCCAAGCGGCGGTTTGCCAGCGGGTCTGGCGGGTGGCGGCTTCGCTGCCGGTGTATTGTTTGACCAGGTAGCGGCCGCTGGCTTCGTCGTACCATGAGTCGATGCCCACCACCACCGCCTGCACGCCAAAGCGTGCGGCGAGGTGCTCTATCAGCGCCGGGTCGGCGAGCGCGGGCGAGTTAATCGAGATTTTGTCCGCGCCGTCGGCGAAGATTTGTTCGGCGTCTGCCACGCTTTTGATGCCACCGGCGACGCAAAAGGGGATGTCGATGACTTCGGCGACGCGCCGCACCCAGCTTTTTTCGACGGTGCGGCCGTCGCTGGAAGCGGTGATGTCGTAAAACACTAGCTCATCTGCGCCTTCGGCCGCGTAGCGCGCCGCCAGCGGCACGATGTCGCCGATGGTTTCGTGGTTGCGGAACTGCACGCCTTTGACGACTTTGCCGTCGCGCACGTCTAAACAGGGGATGATGCGTTTTGCCAGCATGATTACTCTCTTATGTAAGGTTTTAAGGTTGTGTCATAAGCAACGTATAGCGGATGTTTTGGCTCTCCTGTTTGATTTATATGCAAACAGAAAAGCGATGGAATCAAGTTATAAACGGTTTCTGATCTTCCTAGAAAACTTCCATCATTTCCCCAAGCAGCAATAATTTTGTCTGCCTTCTTTGCGTATTTGAGAATGTATTTGTCGTTATCTTCTCCAACAGGTTCATCTACAGCGTATAGCTTTGATTTATCTGTGCTGCGGTAGGCGAAAAGATTGGTCATGTAAATACCACCAAATCCCCACATTTCTGCAAAACGAATACAGCGGGTAATGGTGCTATCGTCATCTGTTGCATCAGCAGTAGATGGATTCAGACCGATAAACATCACTTTTGGGAGTGAGTCGTCCCAAATTCGCCATAATGAATAGCGATATATTCCGCAAGGCGATATTTCCGCCCCTTTTTTTCCTATTTGTTCCAACATTGGATTGCTTTCTCTACAGTAAATTTGTTTTCCAACAGGGCGCGGCCGACGATGATGCCTGCCACGCCGCTATCTTGCAGGGCTTGGATGTCGGTCAGCGTGCCGATGCCGCCCGATGCTTGAAAAGCAATGTCGGGGAACGCAGCGGCCAGTTCGCGGTAGAGCGCGGTGTTGCTGCCGGTGAGGGTGCCGTCGCGCGAGATGTCGGTGCAGAGCACATGGGCGAGGCCAACGCTTTGGTAGGCGGCGATGGTTTCTTCCAGCGTCAGCGCGGCGGTGTCCTGCCAGCCGTTTACCGCGACACGCTTGACGCCGCCTTCGATGCGGATGTCCAGCGCCAGCACCAGTCGCGCCGCGCCGAAGCGGGCAAACCAGTTTTTGACGGTTTCAGGCTGCCTGACTGCCATCGAGCCGATGACGACGCGCGCCGCGCCCGCGTCCAAGAGGGCGGCGATTTCTGCGGCGCTGCGGATGCCGCCGCCGACTTGTATCGGGCAGGCGGCTTGCGCTACCAATTCGCCTATCAGCGCGGTTTGCCGGCGCGTTGGGTCTTTGGCACCGCTTAAATCGACGAGGTGTAGGGTTTGCGCGCCCTGCGCGGCATAGGCGGCGAGGGCGGCGGCGGGGTCAGCGGTGTATTGGGTGGCGCGGCCGTAGTCGCCTTGGTGTAGGCGCACGACTTTGCCGTCGATAAGGTCGAGGGCGGGGATGATGGGGGCGGGCATGGGGAATCCTTTGTATCAGATTGGAAAACGGATGCAGAGCGGGTTTTATTGATATCGGCATGCCGTATCGGCGGCAGCCGCTGTTTGCAAACTCTGCCGACGCATCCTAGCACAAAAGTCCCAGAGCAGCCTGAAAGCTCAAAGCAGCCTGAAAACCGGAAAACCGGCTTTCAGGCTGCTTTGCTGTGGCTTGCGGGTATTAAACGGCTCGGTTTTCGCGGCCGTGGACGATGCTGCGGGCGATCACGCGGTTGGGGTGCAGTGCGCGGCGCAGGCGCGGCGAAAGCGGGCGCGGGTGGCCGCAGATTTGCGCGGCGATGTCGGCGGCGCACAGCGGGGCGGTGGCCAGGCCGCGGCTGCCGTGGGCGGTGTTGGCGTAGGCTTGCGGCAGCCATGGGCAGGGGATGTGGGCGAGACGGTAGTTTTTGTCGAGCGCGAGTTTGGCGTAATCGCGGCGCATGGCGGCGGCATCGGCCAGCGCGCCGGAGAGCGGCAGGTGGTCGTAGCTGTCGCAGCGCAGGGCGGCGTGGCCGCGTCTGTCCGCTTTCAGGCTGGCGGCGGCAGGCAGCGGCGACAGGTCGGCAAAAAGTTCGGGATTGAGTTTGGCCAGCGCGGCGCGGTTGCCGTTTTCGTCCGCTTCGCGCCAGTTGCTGCCTTCGTCGTGGTGGACGAAGCTGGCGCCGTAGCAATGGGCGTCGCGCCAGGCGGGGGAAATATAGCTCTCGCCGGATAAGGCGGCGCGCAGACGGCGGCTGGCGGCGGTAGCGGCGGCGAGCGAAGTTTGGCCGCGGATGGTCTGCAGCGGGAAGTCGCGCAGCAGCGGGGCGTTCAGGCTGCCGGCGCCGGTGCACAAAACGATGTGGCTGCCGGCAAAACGGCCGCGGCCGGTATCAATCTGCCAGTTTTCGCCGTCGAAAGCGGCAGCCTGAACGCGGTATTCGGGCAAAAACGTGATGTTTTCGTGCGCCAGCAGCGCCGTTACCAGCGCCGGCGGGTTGAGCCACACACCCTGCGGCCAGTAGAGCGCGCCGCTGCCGATGCTGATGCCGGCAATGGCGGCGGCTTCGTCTGCGCCGACGCGGCGGTACAGGTGGCGATGCTGCGTTTGCGCGGCGAGGGCATCGTGGCGGCGGCGCTCGGCGTCGTTGTAATCCAGATGCAGCACGCCGTCGCCGCCCCAGCAGTCATGTTCGGGCAAAAGCTGCGCCAGCAGGCGGCGGCTGTAGCCGTAGCCGCACAGCAGAAGCTCGGTTTGGGCGGTGTCGTGGGCGGAAATTTTGGCGTACAGCAGGCCCTGGCGGTTGCCGGAAGCGGCGTGGGCGGCGGCGGGCGCGGCGTCGAACACGCTCACTTTCACGCCGCGCCGCGCCAGCTCGTAGGCGGTGGCGGCACCGGCAATGCCCGCGCCGATAACCAGCACATGTTCGGGAAACGGGCTTTCAGGCTGCCCAAGCCAGGGTTTGCCGTCGTTTTCAGGCTGCCTGCAAGCCCAAGGCTCGCCGTCCTGCACGTCAATCGCGGCAAAATAGTCGCCGGCTGCGGCTGCGGCGGCGCTCGGCAGCAGCCACAAATCGCGGCCGGGCAGGATGTCGGCCAGCAGGTTGGCGCCGGCAAACTGCAGGGTGCGGCAGGCTTCGTCCAGCGCCTGCCGCAGGCGGACTTCGCCGGCGGTAGCAGCGGCGGGCAGCGGCCATTGCGGCAGGGCGGTATCGGGCAGGCATACCGCCCAGTCGCGCTGCTGCGGCCGGTGTGCCAGCGCGGCGGCCAGGCTGCGGATGTCGGGCGGCGCGCGCCACAGCGGCACGGTTTGGCCGCCGGCGTGTTCAGGCTGCCTGCTCATGGTTTGTCCTTTCGCCAAGAAAGCAGCCTGCACCGTGTATGGGAGCGGCTGCGCCAATAAAAAACCGTTTCAGGCTGCCTGCATCTGAAACGGCGGGAAGGGTTTTCAGGCTGCTTCGGCATCAAAGCCGGCGTCTTCCACCGCGTCGACCAGCTCGGCTACGCTAGTGCGCTGCGTATCGAAGCGCACGCGGGCGAGACCTTCGTCCAGGCTGACGTCGGCGCGTTCGACGCCGTCGATGCCGCGCAGGATTTTTTCAACATTGGCAACGCAGCCGCCGCAGGTCATGCCGCCGATTTTGAGGGTGGTTTCTTGCATGGTTTGCTCCTTTATGCAGGGGGAAAAGGCAGCCTGAAAAGGGCTGCGAAACGGAAAAAGCCGTTTCAGGCTGCCTGAAACGGCGGGAAGGTTCAGCCGGCAAACACCGGCAGTTTGCCCATCATGCCCAGCACCATCGCGGCGATGTTGGCCAGGCCGAACAGCAGCACCCACAGCATCATGCCGTAGCCGCCGTAAACGCTGTAGCCGCGGCCGGTGCCGAATTTTTTGCGCGCGGCGTACAACAGCGCGGCGGGAGTCAGCGCCGTCCAGACCGTTGCCACCAGCCCGACATAGGCGATTACGGTAACGAAACCGCCCGGCCAGCGCAGGCTGAACAGCAAGGGCGGCAAAAAGGTAATCAGCGCGGCTTTGCTGCGGCCGGCGCGGCTGTCGTCAAAGCCGAACAAATCGGTAATGTAGTCGAACAGGCCGAGGGTGACGCCGAGAAAGGAGCTGGCGATGGCGGTGTAGGAGAAAAACGCGAGAATCTGCGCCATGCTGCCGGTGGCGGTGAATTTGGAAAGCTCGGCAATCAGCACGCCGACTTTGCCTTCGGCGGCAATCACCGGCCCGAAGGCGGAGCGCGGCAGATTGCCCTGCACCGCCAGCTGCCACAGCGCATAAACCACCAGCGCGATCAGGGTGCCGCCCCACAATGCGCGCGACACTTTGCGCGCGTCGCCGCGAAAATATTTCAGCAGGCTGGAAACGTTACCGTGAAAGCCGAAAGAAGCCAGGCACACCGGCAGCGCGGCGCCGACGAATATCCAGTAGGAAGTATCGGCGGGAGCCGCCGAATCGAGCAGCACCGGCAGTTTTGCCGAACCGATCAGG
Organism: Kingella pumchi; assembly: GCF_022288825.1. Classification (GTDB taxonomy): domain Bacteria; phylum Pseudomonadota; class Gammaproteobacteria; order Burkholderiales; family Neisseriaceae; genus Kingella_D; species Kingella_D pumchi. The sequence continues at coordinate 21,956 of NZ_JAKOOW010000001.1, forward strand.
CCGCCGGTTGCCCAGATAAACGACAGCACCAGGCCGCCGATCAGAATCGAAGTGAAGCGATCCACCAGCCGCGCCGACCACCACACGCAGCCGGCAAATACCAGCGCAAACAGCAGCTGCCCCATCCACAGCGGCGCGCCGTCGGGCGAAGGTGCCGGCAGCAGGCCGCCGAGCGCGCCGGCGGTCAGGCCGCCGCCGGCGGTGATGTAGGCATAGGTCAGCAGATACAGCACAAAGGCCACCGACAGGCCGTTAACGATATTCCACGGCCGACCGAGCAGGTCTTTGACCATGGTGTCGAAATTGGCGCCGTGCGGGTAGTGGGTGTTGGCTTCGAGAATCATCAGCCCGGACGTGAGCATGGAAAACCAGGTATAGAGCAGCACCAAAAGCGAGCCGGCAAACCAGATGCCGGAAGTGGCGGTGGGGTTGGCCAGCATGCCGGCGCCGATAACGGTGCCGGCGATAATCATGGCGCCGCCGAACAGCGAGGGTTGTTTGTTCATAAGGTCTTTCGTCGGACGAAAAGGAAAAAGGGTTTTCAGGCTGCTTTCGCGCTTTCAGGCTGCCTGCAGGAAACAAGCAGCCTGAAAGTAAAACCGAAAGGCGGCGGGGCTATTCGCGCACGACTTTGCGTACCTGCGGAATCTGGTGCAGGTTTTCGGTAATCTGCTGCAGGTGTTTCAAATCGCGCACATTGAGCTGGAAGCGGAATTCGGCAAAACCTTCGCTGCCGGGCTGGGCGCTGGTGAGGGTATCGACCGAGGCGATGTTGCCGCCGCTGTCGGAAATGGCGGAAGTGATGGCGGCCAGCAGGGCGTGGGTATCGACGGAAGAGACGGTTACCACGGTATCGTACAGGCGGTGGCCGACGGCGATGTCCGCCCAATCGGCATCCAGCTGGTGCTCGGGATCGGTTTTCAAAAGCAGCGGGCAGGTGTCGCGGTGGACGAACATGCCCTGGTCTTTGACGATTACGGCGCGCACGTTGTCGCCCGGAATCGGCATGCAGCATTTGCCCAGATGGGCGCGGCTGGTTTCGTTGCCGAAGATTTTGACGGTGCCGAGTTTGACTTCGCCGCCCAGATGGCGGCCGGCCAGCGCCGCCACTTCCATCGCCACCGATACCGGCTGGGTGCGGCCGAGACCGATGTCGTACAGGATGTCGTCGAATCGGATTTGGCGCGCCTGCAGATCTTCAAGGTATTTTTCCATCAGCTCGTCCGATTCGGCGATGCGGCGCGGCAGCAGGCTGGAAAGGGCGCTGGCCAGCAGGCGCTCGCCCAGGGCGACGGCATCTTCGCGGCTGGTGTTTTTGATGTAGCTGCGGATGGCGCTGCGGGCGCGGCTGGATGCGGCGAACGACAGCCACGCCGGGCTGGGCTTGCCGTGATCGGAAGTGATGATTTCGACGGTGTCGCCGGTTTTAAGCACGGTGCGCAGCGGCACCGGGGTTTTATTGACGCGGGCGCCGACGCAGCGGTTGCCGATGTCGGTATGCACGGCGTAGGCAAAATCAATCGGAGTGGCGCCGCGCGGCAGGGTGAAAATCTTGCCTTTGGGCGTGAAGATATAGACTTCGTTGGGAAACAGATCGACTTTGACGTGCTCAAGAAACTCAATGGCGTTGTCGCTGCGGGTTTGTAGATCGAGAATGCTCTGCAGCCATTGGTTGGTGCGCAGCGAGGCTTCGTCTTCCTTGCCTTCGCCGGCTTTGTAGGCCCAATGGCTGGCCACGCCCGATTCGGCGATGCGGTGCATTTCGCGGGTACGGATCTGCACTTCTATCGGCAGGCCGTAAGGGCCGGTGAGCGTGGTGTGCAGGCTTTTGTAGCCGTTGCTTTTGGGGATGGCGATGTAGTCTTTGATTTTGCCCGGCCGCGGTTTGTACAGGCTGTGCAGCGCGCCCAGCGCGGTATAGCAGGCGGAGACGCTGTTGACGATTACGCGAAAGCCGTAGATATCCAGCACTTCTTCAAAGCGCAGGTGTTTGGACACCATTTTCTGGTGGATGTTGTAGAGGTTTTTCTCGCGCCCCTGAATCTGCGCTTCGATATTGGCGCCGGTCAGCAGCAGGCTGAATTCGCGCAGCACGCGTTCGATGACGTCGTGCCCGCTTTTTTTGAATTCGGCCATCGCCCTTTGCAGCACGCGGTAGCGCGAAGGGTGCATGGCCTGGAAAGACAGGTCCTGCAGCTCGCGGTAAACATGATTCAGCCCCAGCCGGTTGGCGATGGGGGCGTACACTTCCAGCGTTTCGGTGGCGATGCGGTGGCGGCTTTGCGCGTTTTTGGCGCCGAGGGTGCGCATATTGTGCAGGCGGTCGGCGAGTTTGACGATAATCACCCGCACGTCGCGGGTCATCGCCAGAATCAGTTTGCGGAAACTCTCGGCCTGGTGTTCGGCCTGGCTGTCGTATTCGAGTTTGTCGAGTTTGGATAAGCCGTCCACCATCTCGGCAACGGTATCGCCGAAGCCTTCGGCAATCTGCGCCTTGCCGGTCGGCGTGTCTTCCAGCACGTCGTGCATCAGGCCGGCGCACAGGGTTTGCAGATCCATGCGCCAGCCGGCCAGCTCGGCGGTTACGCTGATGGGGTGGGTGATATAGGGCTCGCCGCTCTGCCGCTTTTGCGAACCGTGGGCGCGAAAGGCGAAAGCGCAGGCTTTTTCCAGCACCTGCAGGTCTTCCGCACTCAGGTAGTCGGCTTTGCGAAACAGCATCTCGCGCACGGGGGCGGTGATGCTGTCGTAATCGGCAAGGGGCGGCGGAACGCTCATAAAGCCCCCTCAGCGGCCGCGGTTGAGAATTTCTTCGCCCACTTGGCCGGCGGCGATTTCGCGTAGCGCGGTTACGGTGGCTTTGTTGTTGCGGACATCGTCAACCAGCGGGTCGGTACCGTTTTCCAGTTGGCGGGCGCGGCGGGCGGCGATCAGGGTCAGGTCGAAATGGTTGGGGATTTTGGTGATGCAGTCTTCTACGGTAATGCGTGCCATATGCGCTCTTTCGGGTGTCGGTAAGTGATAAAAACGTTTTCAGGCTGCCCTCAGGCAGCCTGAAACAAGGGAACGGCCAAATTTTAAGTATTTTGCAATATTTTTTCAATTGCTTTACGTTGCCGCCGCAGACTGCAGCGCTGGGCGCGGACAATCGCCAGCAGCTCGGCTTCGGCCTGATCGAGATCGTGGTTAATGACCGCGTAATCGAAAGACAGCGCTTCCTGAATTTCCTCGGCGGCCAAACCCAGCCGGCGCTCGATGACTTCGGCGCTGTCGGTGCCGCGCCCGCGCAGGCGCTCGGCCAGCACCGCCAGCGACGGCGGCAGGATAAAAATGCCCACCGCTTCGGGCAGCGCGCGGCGCACTTGGGCGGCGCCCTGCACGTCGATTTCCAAAATCACGTCGTAGCCGGCCTCGCTCATCTGCCGCACCGATTCGATGCCGGTGCCGTAGAAATTGCCGAACACTTCGGCGTGTTCGAGAAAAGCGCCCTGCCCGATCAGTTCGACAAACTCTTCGCGGCTGACGAAATAATAGTGGCAGCCGTGCTCTTCGCCCTCGCGCGGGGCGCGGGTGGTGTGCGACACCGATACGCGGATTTGCGGCTGCGCGGCGGTCAGGCGCGATACCAGCGTGGTTTTACCGGTGCCCGATGCGGCGGAAACAATAAAAATATTGCCGGGTTCGACTGCGTTCATACTTGGCTCCGATTGCGGATAAGGGGAAGGCGCCGATTATGCCACAGCCGGCAGGGCAATGCTTTCAGGCTGCCTGAAAAGCGCCGGTTCAAAGCAGCCTGAAAGCCGTTTGGCCGCCGTTTCAGGCTGCCTGCCGCTCTTGCTTTTCAAACGGTTTACGGTAAAATCGCGCTTTCCGACACAGGCAGCACACCATGACAAAATTTATCTTTGTAACCGGCGGCGTCGTCTCTTCATTAGGAAAAGGCATCGCCGCCGCTTCTATTGCCACCATTCTCGAATCGCGCGGGCTGGATGTAACCATGCTCAAGCTCGATCCCTATATCAACGTCGATCCCGGCACCATGAGCCCCTTCCAGCACGGCGAAGTGTTCGTAACCGACGACGGCGCGGAAACCGACCTTGATTTGGGGCATTACGAACGCTTCATCAACGCCACCATGAGCCGCCGCAACAGCTTCTCCACCGGCCAGGTGTACGAAAGCGTCATCGCCAAAGAACGGCGCGGCGACTATCTGGGCGGCACAGTGCAGGTGATCCCGCACATCACCGACGAAATCAAACGCCGCATCCACGAAGGCGCAGCGGGCAAAGACGTGGCGATTGTGGAAATCGGCGGCACGGTGGGCGACATCGAGTCGCTGCCGTTTTTGGAAGCCATCCGCCAGATGCGCAGCCAGCTTGGCCGCAGCAACACCCTGTTTGTCCACCTTTCCTACGTTCCCTACATCGCCGCCGCCGGCGAAATCAAAACCAAGCCCACCCAGCACTCGGTGAAAGAGCTGCGCGAAATCGGCATCCAGCCCGACGTGCTGATCTGCCGCATGGATCGCCCGCTGCCCGAAGAAGAGCGGCGCAAAATCGCCCTGTTTTGCAATGTCGAAGAACGCGCGGTGGTCGGCAGCTACGATGCCGCGAGCATTTACGAAATCCCCGAAATGCTGCACAGCCAGGGCATCGACAACATCATCACCGAGCAGCTTCAGCTTAACGTGCGCCAGGCCGATCTGACCGACTGGAAAAAAATTGTTTACGCGATCAAAAACCCGCAGCACACCGTGCGCCTGGCGATGGTCGGCAAATACGTCGATCTCACCGAGTCCTACAAATCACTCACCGAAGCGCTCAAACACGCCGGCATCCACACCAATACCGACGTGCAAATCACCTATATCGACAGTGAAAGCATCGAACGGGACGGCACCGGCTGCCTGCAGGGCTTCGATGCCGTACTGGTGCCCGGCGGCTTCGGCGTGCGCGGCGTGGAAGGCAAAATCGCCGCCGCCCGCTACGCCCGCGAGCACAAAGTCCCCTATCTGGGCATCTGCCTGGGCATGCAGATTGCCCTGATCGAATACGCCCGCGACAAAGCCGGTCTGGCCAAAGCCAATTCCACCGAGTTTGATTTGAAAACCGAAGCGCCGGTGATCGCCCTGATCGACGAATGGCAGACCGCCGACGGCAGCGTGGAAACCCGCGACGAAAACGCCGATTTGGGCGGCACCATGCGGCTGGGTGCGCAGGAAGTCGAACTCAAAGCCGGCAGCCTCGCCGCCAAAATCTACGGCGCCGGAGAAATCCGCGAACGCCACCGCCACCGCTACGAAGTCAACAACCGCTACCTGCCGCAGCTCGAAGCAGCCGGTTTGGTGATCGGCGGCGTCTCCGCCGGACGCGAGCGGCTGGTGGAAACCATCGAACTGCCGCAAAACGTGCATCCGTGGTTCTTCGCCTGCCAGTTCCACCCCGAGTTCACTTCCACCCCGCGCAAAGGCCACCCGCTGTTTGCCGCCTACATCAAGGCCGCGCTGGCAAACAAAGCCTGATGCGGACGATATCCAAAGCAGCCTGAAAAGCGTTTCAGGCTGCTTTTTGTATCTCTGATTGCTGCACGACAGCAACAGGCAGCCTGAAAAACCAATCGGCAAAGTATTTTCAGGCTGCCTGCCGGCTTGCCCGCAATACCCGTTCAGGCAAACTGCCGCTTAAGCCCACCAAGATTCCCGCCGGCATGAGAATGACGCCATTGGGGAAAACTCGCTGCTGCAAAAAGCAGCCTGAAAATCTTTCAGGCTGCTTTTTGTCTCTCTGACTGCCGCATGGAAGAAACAGGCAGCCTGAAAGGCTTGCCAAACGGTTTCAGGCTGCCTGATGCCGCATCGGGCAGCCTGAAACCATATCCCGCCGCCGCAAACGGCGCTACAATCGGCATCAGGCCATCGGCAGCCTGAAAAAGCCGCTGTATCTTTCAGGCTGCTTTGCCGCCCGATTGTTGCCATAGTCAGGAGAATACGATGTCCGACCGCAAACCTTCCTTCGGCCTGCCGGCCGTAATTCTGTCGCTCGGCCTGCTGGCCGCCGCTTTCGTGCTCGGCTACCAGTTTAAAAACCTGCGCCAGCCGGGCGTGATTACCGTGAAAGGGCTGGCCGAAGCCCGCCACCACGCCACCGTCGGCACCTGGCAGGTGGGCGTGAAAATCTGGGGCGGCAGCTACGCCGATGCCCGCACCAAGAGCGACAGCAAAATCAAGCGCGTCAAAGACTTTTTGCAGAGCCACGGCTTTGATGCCGCGTCCTTCCAAAGCGAAGACACCGACATCAGCGTCCACACCGATTACTACACCGACGCGCAGGGCGAGCGCCATAGCCGCGAAAACGGCTACGATGCCAAACGCACCATCGTCATTTCCACCAAGGATTTGGACAAACTCAAAACCGCGCTGGCCGCCATTCAGGATTTGCGCGCCGAAGACGACAGCGTGAATTTTGAAAATCCGAAATACTATTTGGAAAATCTGGAAAGCATCAAACGCGATCTGATCGCCAAAGCCACCCAAGACGCGCAGGTGCGCGCCGAAGAATTCGCCAAAACCGGCAACGCCAAAGTCGGCGCCATGCAGTCGGCCTCGCAGGGCTCGTTCGACATCCAGTCGCCCAACCCTTCTTCGGAAGATAACAGCGACTACGGCGGCAGCTACGACACCAGCACCGTCGAGAAAAACGTGCGGCTGGTGGTGACCATCCAATACGGCATCGAGTAAGCAGCCTGAAAGCATTTGGATTCTGACGTAAACGCACAAAAAAGCAGCCTGAAAACCGCTTCAAACGGTTTTCAGGCTGCTTTTGGTTGGGCTGATCAATCGGTTTGCGCCGGCATTTCTTCGGTTTCTGCGGGCGTATCTTGGTCGGCCTGGTCTTGGTTTTTGCCTTCGTCTTTTTCAGCAGCAGCTGCGGCATGGCGCGGGCGCTGCATCAGCAGCGTGGCCAGACGGGCAACGATGGCGCGGGCGGCCTGCTCTTTGCTGCTTTCGAGTATTTCGGCTTCTTTTTCGTTGTCCAGCAGCACGATTTTGTTGCTGTCCTTGCCCAGCGCGTCGCTAACCAGATTGGCCACCATCAGCGGCACGCCTTTTTTCTCGCGTTTGGCGCGGGCGTTTTCCAGCAGGTTTTCGCTTTCGGCAGCAAAGCCGACGCAGAACACCTGCGAATTGGGGCGCTTGGCAACCGCCTGCAGGATATCGGGGTTTTCAGCCAATTCGATGGTGGGCGGCACGGCGCCGGCGTCTTTTTTCAATTTGTGCTCGGCGGTTTGCGCCGGTTTGTAGTCGGTTACCGCGGCCACCGAGATAAAGACGTCTTGGCCGTGGAGACGGCGGAAAACCGCGTCGTACATCTGCTGGGCGTTTTCTACGGCTTCGACATGGGCCAAGCCGGCGGGCACCGGCACCTGCATGCCGGCGTGCACCAGGCTGACGCGGGCGCCGGCGGCACGGCAAGCGCGCGCCAGGGCAACGCCCATGCGGCCGCTGGAGCGGTTGGTTAGCCCGCGCACGGGGTCGATGGCTTCGTAGCAGGCGCCGGCGGTAATCAGCACGTTTTTGCCCGCCAGCGGTTTGGCCGACCACAAATCGGGCAGCCATTCGGCGATTTCGGCAGCTTCGAGCATCCGTCCTTCGCCGGTTTCGCCGCAGGCCTGCTCGCCTTCGTCCGGCCCCATCAGCTGCACGCCGAATTCCTGCAGGCGGGCGATGTTGCGGCGGTTGGCGGGGTTGTTCCACATCTCTACATTCATCGCCGGCGCCAGCACCAGCGGGCAGCTGCGGGCGGCGGCCATTTCGGTGAGCAGGTTGTCGGCCAGGCCGTTGGCGATTTTGGCGATGGTGTTGGCGCTGGCGGGGGCAACCAGCATCAGATCGGCGGCGCGCACGGCACGGATGTGCGCCATGCCGTCGCCTTCCTGCAGAGCGGCATCAGTCAGCACCGGCCGGCCGCTGAGCGCCTGCAGGGTCTGCACGCCGACAAAGCGGGCGGCGGAAGCGGTCATCACTACCTGCACCTGATGGCCTTGTTTGGACAGCAGGCGTACCAGCTCGCAGGCTTTGTAGGCGGCGACGCTGCCGCTGATGCCGAGCAGGATGTGTTTGCCGTGTTTCATCTCGGTTCCTTTGCAAAAATGGGCGGCAGCGGCTTTCAGGCTGCCTGACGGATTGGTCGGAAGGGTTTAAACATGGGCGGTAAAGGCGTCGCTGTAAAACGCCTTGTCGGCCAGGCCGGCGGCTATAAAGCGCTGCTTGGCTTCGCGGATCATCGCCGGCGAGCCGCAGGCGTAGGCTTCAAAGGCGGACAGCTCGGGATAGTCGCGCAGCGCCTGCTCTTGGATATAGCCCTGCGCGCCCTGCCATTGGCTGTCGGCTCGGGAGAGCACCGGCGTGTAGGACGCGGCGGGCAGTCTGGCCAGCAATTCCTGCAGCGCGCTTTCGTCGTACAAACCGTCGCGGCCGCGGGCGCCGAAATACAGATGGACGGGGCGGGTGCTGGCGGTGTCGGCCAGGCGGTGCAGTATGCTTTTAACCGGCGCCAGACCGGTGCCGGTGGCCAGCAGCAGCAGCGGCGCGTTGCTCTCTTCGTTCAGGGTAAACGAACCCAAGGGGCCGCGCAGGCGAATAATCGACCCGCTTTTCAGGCTGCCTGAAAACAGCTGCGGCGAAAACATGCCGCCGGCCTGATGGCGGATGTGGAATTCGAGCGTGCCTTTGCTATCGGGCGAGCTGGCGATGGAATAGTAGCGGCCGCCGTCTTTGGTCAGGATTTCCATATACTGGCCGGCGTAAAAGCAAAAGGGCGGCGCTTTGGGCAGCGCCACGCTCATCACGGCAACGTCGCCGCGGATATCGACCTTGCCGATGCGCGCCGGCAGGGTGCGGATGTCGATGGCTTTGGTGCCGGCGTAGGACGGCATATCGACTTCCACCGCGCTTTGCGCCTGGCTGCAGCACAAAAGAATCATGCCCGAAGCGAGCTCTTCTTCGGTCAGCACATAGTCGTCGTACTCGGCGCTTTTGCGCACGCTGCCTGAAAGCAGGCGGGCGGCGCAGGAGCCGCAAACGCCGCTTTGGCAGGAATGCGGCAGATTGATGCCCTGGCGGATGGCGGCGGCCAGAATGGTTTCGTCTTCCGCTGCGTCAAAGGCGGTCTGGCTGGGGGATACGTTGATGGGGTGTTGCATGTTTGTGTTCGGTTTCGGTGTTGTTTTTGCTTTGTTGCGGACTTTCAGGCAGCCTGAAGCAACCTGAAAAAGGGTTTGGCGCGGGGGGCGTCCGGCGGATGCGCAGATGCGGGAATGTTTTCCGGCTTTCAGGCTGCCTGCAGGGCGGCAAAGGGCAGATAGACGTCAAAACGCGTCGATTTGCCGCTGTAGCAGTAATCCGGCCGGCAGCCCGCCAGCTCTTCGCCCAAGCGCGGACGTTTCACCACCACGCGCTTGCGGGCGGTGCGGCGGGCGCAGTCAAGCAGCGCGGCATCGTCGGCGGCCGCGGCGCTGCCGACCAGCTCGTGAAAATACGCCATTTCTTTTTTAACCGCCGCGCTCTTGCGCCGCTCGGGATACATGGGATCGAGATAAACCACATCGGGGGCACTTTCCCCTGCCGCCAGCAATTCGGGCATTAGGGCAACGGCATCGCCCGCATACAGGCGGATGCGGGCAGCGGTTTCGGTGGTTTCGGGCAAGTTTTGCGCGCGGGCAAGGCCGTCGGTCAGCAGCAGGGCAACCGACGGATGGCGCTCGAATACCCGCACTTGCAGCCCCAAACCGGCAAGCACAAAGGCATCGCGCCCCAGCCCGCCGGTGGCATCCCACACCAGCGGTTTGGCGGTGTGGTTGACGGCTTTAGCAATCAGTTCGCCGCCACCTTTATGCTGCCGGTACTGGGCAGCACCGGCGGCAAAATCCACCCGCACCCGCCCTTTTTCGCCGGCTTTGCACAGCGCCAAACCGTCGCTATCCTGCCACAGATACAGCCCTTCGCGCGGAATTTCCGCTGCCGGATAGAGAAAATCCGGCAGCGGATCGGGCATGGGGGCGGCAGGGTCGCGGCAAATGGGAAGCATGGCAGGCAGCCTGAAAGGCGCTTAACGGGCAAAACAGCGTTTTCAGGCTGCCTGAAAGGCTGTTTTACAAAAAAATACAAATTTTAAAACAAGCGGATTCTACTGGCTGAAGCGAACCGGCGCAAGAATGGTGCAGGCATAAAAAACCGGCTGCGCTTTGCAAATACCATTAACGCAAACAGCATTTTCAGGCTGCCTGAAACGGCTGTTTTACATACTGCGGCGGAAGCTGACGGCCTTGAGAATATGGCCGCGCTCTACCTTATCGTCTGCCGCCAAATCGGCCAACGTGCGGGCGATGCGCAAAATCCGGTGGAAACTGCGGGCGGAAAGCGAGAGTTTCTCCACCAAATTGCCCAGCGTTTCTTTTGCCTGATCGCTGATTTGCGCCTGTTGATCCAAATCGGTCGGCGACAGCGCAACATTGAGTTTGCCTTGGCGGCGGTATTGGCGCTCACGGGCGGCCACTACCCTTTCCAGCACGGCGGCACTGCTCTCTCCGGCCTGCGCCTGCAGCAAATCGGCACTGCTCAAGGCTGGTACTTCCATGATTAAGTCCATGCGATCGAGCAGCGGACCGGAAATCTTGCTGCGGTAGCGGGCAATGCTGTCGGGCGTGCAGGTGCAAGGTTTAACCGGATGGCCGTAATAGCCGCACGGGCAGGGATTCATCGCGGCAACCAGTTGGAAATCGGCTGGAAAAGTAACGTGCATTGCAGCACGGGAAATATGGATTTCGCCGCTCTCCAACGGCTCGCGCAGGGCTTCAAGGGTTTTGCGGTCGAATTCGGGCAGTTCGTCCAAGAACAGCACGCCTTTATTGGCCAAAGAAATGGCACCCGGCCGCACATTGACGCCCATGCCGCCGCCTACCAGCGCCACCAGGCTGGCAGAATGGTGCGGCGCCAAAAACGGGCGTCCGCTGCTTGGATTATGGGCATAACGCGGCAGCAGCGATTGCAGTTTCCACACTTCGATTTGTTCGGCATCGGTTAGCGGCGGCAAAATCGAAGGCAGCCGTTGAGCGAGCATGGATTTACCGGTACCCGGCGGCCCCATCAACAGCAGGCTGTGCCCGCCGGCCGCCGAGATTTCCAAAGCCAGGCGGGCGGTATACTGCCCTTTCACATCTTTCAGATCCGGCAATGAAACCTGCTGCGCTGGTTTTGGCACCGCACAATCTGCCGGCTGTATCACATTGATACCATTTAAATGCGCCGCCACTTCCGCCAAACTGTTCGCTCCATATACTTCTACTTCGCTGACAACCGCAGCCTGAAGCGCCGTTTCTGCCGGCAAAATAAAACTGCGCCCCACCTGATTCGCCTGCCATGCCATCGACAGACCGCCACGTATCGGACGCAGTAAACCTGACAGCGCCAGCTCTCCCGCCAATTCGTATTTGGGTAGCGCATCCGGCACCACCAAACCCGATGCGGCCAAAATACCGATTGCAATCGGCAAATCAAAACGTCCGGACTCCTTGGGCAAATCCGCCGGCGCCAAGTTAACGGTAATCTTCTTAGCCGGGAACTCAAAGCCGCTTTGAATAATCGCCGCACGCACCCGGTCTCTGCTCTCTTTCACTTCAGTATCGGGCAAACCGACAATATTAAATTGCGGCAAACCGTTGGCCAGATGCACCTCCACTTCCACCAAGGGCGCATCCATCCCACAAAGCGCACGGCTGCCCACCACAGCAAACGACATTAGTCATCTCCCAAGAGTTTCTACAACGGCCGCAATCATACAAAAAGCAGAACATTAATGCATTAATGTTCTGCTGAATAATGGCTTATTTAGATGAAAATTTCAGATTTAAAATGGTTCACACTGGCGATTCCTTGCTGTTTGAATAGCACTTGTCACTACACTCTTAGGGCATTTGAACACATAACCATACCGATCCATCCACAGACCAAATTTATAATTGGGGTTTTTCGGAACCGCCTGCAAAACAATAGAAAAAATCTTACTATTTGACCCACCTTCTCCGACAACTGTACCCTTAAGCTCATATTTTTCCGCCAAGCCTTTAGGCGCATTTTTCGTCATACGGTTTAAAAAGTCATTATAGTCAGTAGATTTTTTATAACTACTTGGAGATGAAACTTTTTCTTTTGCCAAAGTCTGACGTATAGAAATCATTTCCTGCTTGGCGGTAGCCATATTAGTTTTCTCAATAGATGCCTGATATGACGGAAAAGCTATCGCTGCCAACACACCAAGAATAACGATAACAACCATCATCTCTACTAAGGTAAAGCCTTTACCTACAGAAAAGGATAAATGACCGCTATTATTCATTATACAACTCCACATAGCTTTGAAGCGTTACGATAGTATCCGAATTCTCACCCTTTGCTCTTGAGGTTATCCGGAAGTAATCATGCAAGGAACCATCTTCCGCTTTCTTTTGCCCCATATATTCGATAATGGTTTGGGTATTAGATCCTTTTGCTGTAATACTGCGATTCCCTTTATCCCCTTTGTCTAATACTGTATTAGGAGTAGTACAAGGCTTACTCATCGATCCTGTTCCGCAGCGTTGGATTGCTTCCACAGTAACCCTTCCGTTGCCATCATATCTGAACAAACGATCACTCTCCGTAGATTCAGGATAATGGGTATTTGTTACCGGCCTGCACAATCCGTCAGTACAATTTGCATAAAATGTCATTACTTTTTTAGCTTCAGCATTCGCTTTTATCATTGATTCTGCATTTCTTAAGCCATCTTCTGCAGAGGATAAAGCAAATTTCCTATCCGCATCATTAGAACTGGATCGTGATTCAGAGGATGAGGATTGAACTGTTACCATCACCAATAAGGCAATAACTATCAGCACAACAACCACAATAAAAAGTGAAAAACCCTGCTGTTTTTTACGGTTAGGCATCATCGTTATTTACCTCATCAAATTAAACTATTAATACAAGAATTACCACTTCTGACTGTCGCATTAATTATAAAGTCCTCAGTCCGTGCTTGGCTACCTGACAAGTCATTATCATAAGTCAAACTAATCCGAATGATTGCAGGCAAAGTTTTTTGCGACAAATCATCAGAAAAATCATAAGAATGCTTTAATGTAAAAATATTAGAAGCTGCTGCCGGGCTTGATGCCGCAACACAGTTTTTAAGGTACCCAAAATTTACCGTCATTTGCGAGACACCTTCACTAAGCAGTTGAGGCCCTTGCCATGTTCCGTCTGATCCTAACTCATACCGCAGCAGGCTGGACTGACCATTAACCGTACCCACAAAATAAGCAGAAGTATATAACCGGCTTACCGAAAGATTAGTTGCCGCGTTTAGATTTGAAGAATCTATTTCCGGAATATCCACACCCTTACTTAAATTAACAATATCACCGTTAACGCCTGTTGGTTTCACAACAACAGCATTCTGGCAGCTGCTTAAAACCAATTGTCCTTTATTGGCAATTGCCTGAGAAACATCAGCATCGCTAGCATAGGATCTGTCCAGCTGTAAAGCATCCAGTCCCTTAACACCACTAACGGACGCGTACCCTTTGCCATAAGTAAACAACAAAATGGGGCTATTTATAGTAATATTATTTGCGCCAAAAGCTGTTAATGCATTAGTCGATTGGTTTTGAGGGATAATACGCACCCCATAGCCACCATTCTCGCCATCATCTAAAATACTACTATAAAAACCCGATCCTCCGCTTCTAAAAGGGCCATTCACCCCAACCTCAGCAAGAGGAAATCTCTCACTAGAAGCCACGGTAGTACTAAAACAACCAAACGCACCAGCGCCACGGGCATCACGAGTGAGCATGCTTGAAGCGTTTCTAAGATTTCTTTGAAAATCAACCCGCTGCTCTGCCGAATCATTAAGCTTTCTAGTAATAAAATAAGTTCCCGTTGCGGCCATAATCACAATCACGGCCAAAGCGCTCGCCACCAAAAACTCAATTAAAGTAAAACCATGCACTTGGCCTTTATGGCTATTCAAACGCTTGCTTAATAAATAACGGTTCATTTTTATTCTTTCTTAAAGTAATGATATTCTTAAATTAAGTTTTAATCTGTTACGCGCAGGACATAGCTAAACGATACAGATGAATTATTTTTATCTTCACTTTTCATCGTCCAAGCAACTTTAATTGCCATACCCGAACCACTAGAATTACAATTCCAATTACTTACCTTACCATTATTACCTATACTGGGTTCTTTTGGCTGCTCAATATCAGGACAAACTTTCCACTCATAGCCGGAAATATTATTCATTTTACTATCTAATGCATTATTAAAATCTGCTAAATGCCATTTGGCCAAATTCCCATTGCTGACATTACCCTGCCAAGCTGCTTGTCCACTCCCTTTAAATGAAGAAGAATCTTCCTCA
>NZ_JAKOOW010000001.1:36533-36604 GCF_022288825.1 Kingella pumchi
TAAGCCTTATAAGTTTTAATCAGTTTCCCACCACTTCTTTCAAGACCGCTCGGATTTGCCTGCATGCCTTC
>NZ_JAKOOW010000001.1:36726-68336 GCF_022288825.1 Kingella pumchi
CATTAGGGATTCGGCTGCTTGAGCAACAATGGTTCGGTTCTCTGCTTCTGAGACGCTAGAAACCGATCTCAGTTGCGCCGCCATTAAGGCCAAGATACCGAAAGTAAGCAGAAACACCGATACAATTACTTCTAACAATGTAGATCCACGATTCTTATTTTTTAATCCATTAAGAATATACAAATTATTTTTTCTCATAATGACCACCTGTCTGCGCGCTACGCGCAATTATTAAATCAGCCTGTTTAAATAACTTATCGCTAATCTTTTAATTACAAAGACGTTTGCTACTGGCACCGTTTTTTTCAAAAGTTTCTTTTTGCGAGCTTCCGCACAAAAATACATTCCCGTTGGGACCTACAATAACTCTACGCTCATTGCCTTGGCTACTGGCCTTAGAAACCATAATTTTTAAAAAATCCTTACCGACCAAAATGTTACTCGGATCATCGTTCCTATTTGCTTTGATCCCAAACATACCGCTTGGCATATAAACAAACTCTTTCACATTTACTCGTCCACACTGGGAAGAATTCAAAGGACATGCCTCCATATCCAATACTAAATTTAAATTGCCATTGCCATTAATCGTAACGGTACGGACAACCAAATCATCTCCGCCTGCATCATATTTACCGTTTCTATTCTTATCTGCATAAGCCATCATGCCGCTATTTGCATTGCCATTGGCATCGCACACTCCAGAGTGCCTGCCATCAGAACGGACAGTTACTCCACAAATTAAAACAGGCACGCCCAACCGGATAGATTCGGATTTAGCAAAACGAAATAGGTTGGCAACCTGTTCGGTACGATTCAATGTTTGGCTATTGGCAATAAAACGACTCATGCTCGGCATGGCAATGGCAGCCATAATGCCGAGAATAGCTATCGTAACCAACAGCTCAATTAGGGTAAAACCGTTAATTTTCTTATTCATTCTTATCTACCTGAAATCAATATGCAGAGAAAATAGATTTTAAAATTTAATTGGCATCCTGCCCCAAATCGGGAACATAAGCAGTATTTTCAAATTTAGTGAACTGCCCCAGGAAAGTAAGGAACACCCTGCCTGTAGGACCGTTGCGGTGCTTGCCGATAATACATTCGGCAAGCCCTTTGTATTGGCTTTGCTCCTTGGTGTAATACTCATCGCGGAACATAAACATGATCAAATCAGCATCTTGCTCAATGGCGCCGGACTCGCGCAAATCGGACATCATTGGTCGTTTGTCGGTTCGCTGCTCGACCGAGCGTGAAAGTTGCGACAAGGCAATTACCGGCACCCGCAATTCCTTGGCAAGTGCTTTTAAAGATCGGGAGATTTCTCCTAATTCCGAAGCACGATTATCACTACGTCCTGAACCTGACATCAACTGCAGATAGTCAATCACAATCAAGCCCAAGCTGCCGTTGAATTTCCTTGCCAAGCGGCGGGCGCGGGCGCGTAATTCCAGAGCGGTTAATCCGGGCGTTTCGTCGATATATACCGGCGCATCCGACAATCTTGCGACTGCTTCATTCAAGCGCGCCCAATGCTCGTCTTCCAAATTACCGGTACGCAATACGCTTTGATCCACCCTACCGACCGAACCGAGCATTCTCATAACCAGCTGGGCGGCGCCCATTTCCATTGAGAATACCGCAACCGGCGCTTTGTGGTGAATGGCGACATGCTCGGCAATATTGATGGCAAAAGCCGTTTTACCCATCGACGGTCGACCAGCGACAATAATCAAATCACCATCTTGCAAGCCGGAAGTCATTTTATCCAAATCGGCAAAACCGGTGGCCAAGCCGGTTACTTCTTCAGGATTGTCGCGCTGATAGAGCTTGTCGATGCGTTCGATATTCTCTTTCAGCAGCACCGGCATTTCCAAAAAACCCTGCTTGGATTTTGCCGTGCTTTCAGCAATTTGGAACACCTTGTTTTCCGCCTCGTCCAAAAGCTGCTCGGCTGTGCGGCCTTCGGTATTATAGGCATTCCTAGCAATATCCGTTCCAACTTCCGCCAATTGGCGGATAACGGAGCGCTCGCGCACAATTTCCGCATAACGCTGGATATTGGCAGCGGACGGCGTATTCTGCGCCAAAGTAACCAAATAGTTGAAACCGCCGGACGCTTCCAAATCGTCGTTCCGCTCCAACTCCTCCTGAACGGTAATGATGTCGGCCGGACGGCTGGCATTGATCAGCAGCTCGATTGCCTGAAAAATCAAACGGTGTTCGCGGCGGTAGAAGTCGCCCTCACTGATCAGATCAGCAATCTTGTCCCAAGCGGCATTTTCCAACAGCAGGCCGCCGAGCAGCGACTGCTCCGCTTCAACCGAATGGGGCGGAACATTCAGAGCCTGGACTTCGCCGCCCTCGTCGCCGGATGGCGGCAGGTATTCGATATTTTCCAAACGATACTCGATAAAACTAACGTTTCTCGGCACCTCGCCGATGCTTCAATTTGTTTTTCAGGCTGCCTTAAAGTGATTGCAACACAAAACAGGCAGCCTGAAAACCGGTTTTCAATAAAAATCAGGATTTAGCGCTTTTTCCAGCGTTCTTGGGATTCGCGCACCACCGCTTTGGCTTCTTCAATATCGCCCCAGTGTTCGACTTTGGTGGTGCCGGCCTTTTTCAAATCTTTGTAATGGTTAAAATGGAACTCGATTTGCTTAATCAGCTGCGCAGGCAAATCCTGCAAGGTTTTGATGGCATTGCCGGTATGGCGGTCATCAGCGGGAACCACCACGATTTTGTCGTCCACTTCGCCGTCATCGACAAACTTCATCACGCCGATGATGCGTGCTTCCAAGAAAATGCCGGTGGGCAGCGGGCTGTCGGTGATGATCAGCGCATCCAGTTCGTCGCCGTCTTCGTCCAGTGTTTGCGGGATAAAGCCGTAATTGGTCGGTTTGGCAAACAACTGCGGCTCGACCCGATCCAGCTGCATCACCGCCAGCTTGCGGTTCCATTCGATTTTATGGTTCGAACCCTGCGGGATTTCGACTACTACGTTGATGATGCCGCCGTCCACGTCGCCGGCGTCGAGAATCTGATTGAAGTCTGCCATTTGCTTTAACCTTTGTTTGCGAAAGCGGCGATTATACCCAAAGCCGCCACTCTTGTCCTGCCGCACGGCGGGCTGTTTTTTCCCAGATCAATGTTTTCAAACGAAAAACTGTAAAATCCTTTTGTTAAGACGCAACAAAACCGCACAACCGTTTCCGGCTGCGCGGTATTTTTTGCGTTTTGTGCCGCTGGGATTGGCTTTCAGGCTGCCTTACGGTGTTTTGTTGCATTTAAAGCAGCCTGAAAAGATTTCAGGCTGCTTTTTTTCAGGCTGCCGTTTAACAGACGCGCCGGGTTAACAGACGCGTCGGGCAAAATGCTTCAAGCGCAGCGCATTGCCCAGCACCGTAACCGAGCTGAGCGCCATCGCCGCTCCGGCGATCACCGGACTGAGCAGGCCGAAAGCTGCCAGCGGAATGGCCAACACATTGTAGAAAAAAGCGAAAAACAGATTCTGCCGGATGGTTTTCAGCGTGGCGCGCGCCACCAAGAGCGCATCGGCAAGCTGACCGACCGAGCCGTTCATCAGCAATGCATCGGCGCTGTGTTCGGCGACATCGGTGCCGCCTTTGAGCGCGAAACCGACATCTGCCGCTGCCAGCGCGGGGGCGTCGTTGATGCCGTCGCCGGCCATTGCCACCACCCTGCCCTCCGCCATCAGCTGCCGTACCGCTTCCGCTTTGTCCCGCGGCGACATCGCGCCCTGCGCCGCAGCCAAACCGAGTTCCGTTGCGATTTGCGCCACCGCTGCCGGCCGATCGCCGCTCATCATCCGCACTTCGATGCCGACCGCCTGCAAACGTGCCACCGCCGCCGCGCTGTCCGGCCGCAGGGTATCGGCAAACGCCACCGCACCCAGCGCCTTGCCGTCTGCCGAAACGGCGGCCACGCTGGCAATCTGCCAGATGCCCTCCAGATTTTCAGGCAGCCTGAAACCGCAAAATTCGGATTTGCCCACGCGAACCCGGCCGATACCGGCCACATCCGCCTCCAAGCCGGCACCGGCTTCGCTGTAGGGCGCCGATGCCGGCGGCGGGCTGATGCCGCGCTCGGCTGCGGCGGCCAGCAATGCCTGCGCCAAAGGATGGCGCGAATGCTGTTCGACCGCCAAAGCAGCCTGAAACAACAGCGCCTCGTCCACGCCCTCGGCCAGCCACAGCGCGGCAATTTGCGGCCGGCCGGCGGTCAGCGTGCCGGTTTTATCGAGCACCACGGTATCGACGCGGCCGGCGCGTTCCATCACCGCCGCGTTTTTAAACCACACACCACGCCCGATTGCCGCGCCCATGCCCGCCATAATCGCGGCCGGCGTGGCCAGACCCAGCGCACAGGGGCAGGCCACCACCAGCACCGCCACCGCATGCACCAGCGCAGTAACCGGGCTGCCGCTGAACAGCCAGGTAAGCGCGAAAGTCAGCAGCGCCAGCACCAGCACAACGGGCACGAACACCGCCGCCACTTTATCGGCCAGCCGCGCAATCGGCGCTTTGCTGCCCTGCGCTTCCGACAAAGCACGCATCATATCGCCCAGCAGCGTATCGCCGCCGAGCGCTTCGGCGCGGTATTCGACGCTGCCGGAAAGCAAAGCGCCCGCCAGCACGCGGCTGCCGGCAGTTTTGCGCTGCGGCTCGCTCTCGCCGGTCAGATGGCTCTCGTCCGCCCACGCCTCGCCCGCCAGCACCACGCCGTCGGCAGCGATGCGGCCGCCGTCGGTGCAGCGCAGCACGTCGCCGGCTTTCACGGCAGACAAGGGCTGCAGGTGCCAAGTTCCGTCTGCGGTGCGTACTTCGGTTTCGGCGGGCGTCAGCCGCAACAGCAAACCCAAGCTGTTCAGGCTACCGCGCTTGGTGCGCTCTTCCAGATACTTGCCCAGCGACACAAAAGCCACCACCATCACGCCGGCTTCGAAATACACCGCCTCATGGCCGCCGCCGGCCAGCACCATGCCCAGCGAATACAGGTAAATCGCCGCCGTACCCACCGACACCAACACGTCCATATTCGCCAGCCCGCCGCGCACGCTGGCGCACGCACTGCGGTAAAACGGCAGCGCCAGCCACAACTGAACGGCACTTGCCGCGGCAAGCTGGTACCACAAGGGCGGCATCAGCGCATGGCTGCCCGCCAACATTCCCAGCATACCGACCACAAACGGCAGCGCCAAAACCAGCAGCAGCCACAGCCGCCAATGGCTTTTCAGGCTGCCCGCGCCGGCAGCGGCATCTTCGCCGTTTTCAGGCTGCCCTTCTTGCGGCGGCAGCGCGGTAAAGCCCGCTTTAGCAACCGTCTCGGTCAAGATTGCGGCGTCGGCAATCTCGGCATCGAAGCGGATTTGCGCTTCCTCGCTGGCGAAATTCACCGTTGCCTCATGCACAAAATCTTTTTTGTTCAAAACCTTTTCCAAGCGCGCCGCGCACGCCTGGCAAGTCATACCCTCAATGCGGAAAGTAATGCGCCCTTCGGCCATAATCGTTCTCCTGTCGCTGTCCGTCGCATAATTTCTCAGGCATACTCTAAACCCTAACACCGAGTAAAGGTCAAGCCCATGAACATCAGCCAGGCCGCCCGCGCCACCGGTTTGAGCGCCAAACAAATCCGCGACTACGAAAAAGCCGGCCTGCTGCCGCCGGCCGAACGCGCCGCCAACGGCTACCGCCGCTACGGCAGCGGCGATTTGGCGCGGCTCAACTTTATCCGCCACGCCCGCGAAGTCGGCTTTTCGCTGCCGCAGACTGCCGAACTGCTGGCGCTGAACGACGATAGCGGCCGCAGCAGCCGCGCCGTCAAAGCACTGACCGCCGCGCACATCGCCGAACTCGACGCCCAAATCCGCCGCCTAAACGCCATGCGCGCCACCCTGCAGCGCTGGCACGACGCCTGCCGCGGCGACGAATGCCCGCAATGCAGCATACTCGACGGCCTGCTCGGGCAGCCTGAAAGCAGCGGCGAAACCGAAGCGGCGGCGGATTAAGGCAGTCTGAAACATCCAAAGGCCGTTTGAAAAGCAGCCTGAAAGCCAAAAGCAGCCTGAAAAACCGCGCAGCGTGGCAAAGCCGCCAGTTTCGTCCGTCCTATCCGGCCGCTATCTTGACGCTGCGGCAGCGAGTACCGACAATTCCGCACCGCCCGAACCGAGCCGAATCCTTACAGGCTGCGGGCGCTTTCCCCCATGCCGCACCGGCTGCCTGAAAACACAGGCAGCCTGAAAGACGAATAAGCACCATGACCGACCGACTTTCCGCACTCGAACGCCACTGGCAAAAGCCGTGGCTGTATTTTCTGCTGCTCACCGCGCTGGCCGCCGCCACGCCGCTGGCTTTCGCGCCCTATTACCATTTCTGGCTGATGCCGCTGCTGCTGGCGGTGTTGTTCCGCCTGACCGAGCTCAAGCCGCAGCGGCGCGTTTCTTCGGGCTACTGGTTCGGGCTGGTGGCCTACGGCAGCCAGTTTTGGTGGATACACACGTCGATGCACGACATCGGCGGCATGCCGGAAATCTACGCCGTGCCGCTCACCCTGCTGCTGCCGGCCTTTCTCGCGCTGTATCCGGCCGCAGTATTTTGGCTGCTGGAAAAATACCGTCTGCCGCGCTGGGCGCAAACCGGCATCGTGCTGCCGCTGCTGTGGACGCTGGCGGAATTTGCCCGCGAACGGGTGCTGACCGGCTTCGGCTGGGGCGCGGTCGGCTATTCGCAAATCGCCGATGCCAGCCCGCTGGCCGGTTTCGCACCGGTGGGCGGCATCCATTTGGTGACGCTGGCCACCGTGCTGCTGGCCGGCTGGCTGGTGCTGGCAGTGAACAACTGCATTTTGCGCCAGCGGCTGCTGTTTGCCGCCGCCGCGCTGGCGCTGCTCTCCAGCGGCCATGTGCTGCGCGGCATCGGCTTTACCCGCGGCGAAGGGCAGCCGGTCAGCGTCGGCCTGGTGCAGGGCAATATCGAGCAGCAGTTTAAGTTCGATCCCGACCGCCTGGCGGAAACCTACCGCCGCTACTACGAGCTGGTTTCTTCCAGCCGCGCGCAGATTGTCGTGCTGCCCGAAACCGCCTTTCCGCAGTTTCTCAGCCAGCTCGAACCCGGCCTGATCGAAGTCTTCGCCGAAGCGGCCAAGCGCAACGGCAGCGCGCTGGCGCTGGGCGTGCCGGTGCTGACCGACGACGGCCAAAACTACCTGAACGCCGCCATCAACCTGCAGGACTACGATTCCGAGTATCCCGACCGTTTTCAGCTTTACGCCAAAAACCATCTGGTGCCCTTTGGCGAATACAAGCCGCTGCCGGCGATCAGCGAGCCGGTGTACCGCTTTATCGATATGCCGCTGGGCGACTTCCAGCGCGGCGGCGCGGCGCAGACGCCCTTTGATATGGCCGGTCAGAAAGTCGCCTTCAACATCTGCTACGAAGACGGCTTTGGCGACGAGCTGATCGAATCCGCCCGCCATTCCACCCTGCTGGCCAACATCAGCAACCTGGCCTGGTTCGGCGGCTCCAACGCCATGTGGCAGCAGCTGCAGCAGTCGCAGGCGCGCGCCTTGGAACTCGGCCGCTATATGATCCGCGCCACCAATACCGGCGCCACCGCCATCGTTTCGCCGCAGGGTCAGGTGATCAAACTCAGCCGCCCGCAAACCGCCACCGTGCTCGAAGGCTATGTGCAGGGCATGCACGGCGAAACGCCCTATATGAAAACAGGCGGCTCGCTGCCCCTGATCGGCACCGCCGCCCTGCTGGCGCTGGCGCTGCTGTTTGTCCGCCCGAAAGCGCAGACAAGCGGCAGCCCGGATAAAGCGGATGCGGACAAACCGGCTTCGGATGCAACGGGGGCAAAAGAATCCGAACCGGAAAAACCCGAATCGGAAAAACCCGAATCGGAAAAACCCGAATCGGAAAAACCGCACTAAAACAGTTTTCAGGCTGCCTTAGCTCAAGGCAGCCTGAAACTTTTATCGCCCCCCGATTCCCGCGCCGGCGGAAATTTTCTTGGCGTGCAAACGACGCCTGAAAAACGCTTGCCAATACCGTTGCGCCGTCCGTCAAATCAAACGGGCAGCCTGAAAACGCAAAAACGGCTTTCAGGCTGCCTGAAAGCCGTTGCGCTGCTGTAAAAACCGTCAGCGCTTGATTGCCAGCACCAGCACGCCGGCACCGACCAGCGCGATGCCCAGCCATTCGCGCCCGTCCGGCCGCTCGCCGAGAAAAACAAAGGCAAACAGCGCCACCAGCACCACGCTCATTTTGTCGATCGGCGCCACCTGCGAAGCATTGCCCATCTGCAGCGCCTTGAAATACGCCAGCCACGATGCGCCGGTGGCCAGGCCGGAAAGCACCAGAAACAGCCACTGGCGCCCGCCCACCGCCGTCAGCGGCTGCCATTTGTGGGCGTAGGTCAGAAAAGCCGCCAGCGCCAGCAGGATCACAATGGTGCGGATAAAGGTGGCGAAATCCGAGTCGATGCCCTGCAGCCCGAGTTTGGCAAATACCGCCGTCAGCGCCGCGAATACTGCCGAAGCCAGCGCCCAATATACCCATGCCTGCTGCATGTTTTGCTCCTTTGTCTGTTGAAAGCCGCTATTCTGCCACAAAGCGCGCTTTCTGCCTGCCTAAGCGCGGCGCAAAGCCGCTTTCAGGCTGCCTGAAACGGCAAAATTAGTGTATATTCGCGCCCGTTGCGCCTTTGCCGGATTTGCCGCGCCAGAAGCGCCGCAGCGCAGCCCGCACCCCACCGCAGCCGGGCTGCAGGCCGGATAGACCAGGGCACCGCCGCATCAGGGCGGCGCCGCTACCGGCAAGGCAGGGGCAATGTCTGTTTTATCCGCTTTATCCGCAGTATTTTTTGCGGCAGATGCCGCCGTTTCTACCATATAAGGATTCCCCATGAAAGTGTATTACGACAAAGACGCCGACCTCTCCCTGATCAAAGGCAAAACCGTCGCCATCATCGGCTACGGCTCGCAAGGCCACGCCCACGCCGCCAACCTGAAAGACTCCGGCGTAAACGTGGTGATCGGCCTGCGCCAGGGCGGTTCGTGGAAAAAAGCCGAAGCCGCCGGCTTTGAAGTATTGTCCGTGGCCGATGCCACCAAAAAAGCCGACGTGGTGATGATTCTGCTGCCCGACGAAAACCAGCCCGTGGTTTACAAAAACGAAATCGCGCCCAATCTGAAACAGGGCGCCACTTTGGCTTTCGCCCACGGCTTTAACGTGCACTACAACCAAATCGTGCCGCGCGAAGATTTGGATGTGATTATGGTTGCCCCCAAAGGCCCCGGCCACACCGTACGCAGCGAATTTCTCAAAGGCGGCGGCGTGCCCTCGCTGATTGCCGTGTACCAAGACAAATCCGGCAAAGCCCGCGACATCGCCCTCTCTTACGCCGCAGCCAACGGCGGCACCAAAGGCGGCGTGATTGAAACCAACTTCCGCGAAGAAACCGAAACCGACCTCTTCGGCGAACAGGCCGTATTGTGCGGCGGCGCGGTCGAGCTGGTGAAATGCGGTTTTGAAACCTTGGTCGAAGCCGGCTACGCCCCCGAAATGGCCTACTTCGAGTGCCTGCACGAACTCAAACTCATCGTTGATTTGATGTACGAAGGCGGCATCGCCAACATGAACTACTCGATTTCCAACAACGCCGAATACGGCGAATACGTAACCGGCCCGGAAGTCATCACCGCCGCCACCAAAGAAGCGATGAAAAAAGCGCTCTACCGCATCCAAAGCGGCGAATACGCCAAAATGTTCATCCAGGAAGGCGCGGCCAACTACCCGAGCATGACCGCCCGCCGCCGCTTAAACGCCGATCACCAAATCGAAAAAGTCGGCGCCCAGCTGCGCGGCATGATGCCGTGGATCGCCAAAAACAAACTGGTCGATCAGGAGAAAAACTAATCCCGTCCCGCCCGATCGGCAGTAAAGCGCAAAGGCAGCCTGAAAACTTTTTCAGGCTGCCTTTTTAGCGGCAGATACGGTAAAATCCGCCGCTTTGCGGCCGAGCGCCGCAGCAGACCGCACCAAAAGGAAGGAAAGCAGCCCATGGGCGAACTTGCCGAATTTTATCTGGACACCAAACAACTCCACCACGTCATCATCATCATCAGCCTGACCCTGTTCAACCTGCGCTTCTGGCTGAAAATCTGGCGCCCCGACAAACCGCTCAACGTCTGGCTGCGCTACATCCCCCACATCAACGACACCCTGCTGCTGTTTACCGGCATGATGCTGATGGCGATCACCGCCGCATCGCCCTTCGGCAACGCCCGCTGGCTGGCCTACAAGCTGCTATTGGTGGTGGTGTATGTGGTACTCGGCTTCGTCTGCACCAAAAACCCGCCGCGCAGCCTGAAATCCAATCTCGCCTATATTGCCGCCACCGCCACCGTGCTGGTGATTATCTGGCTGGCCCACTGCAAACTCGCCAACGGCTGCTCGCTGTTTGCCGGCTGGTACTGGCATTGGAAATAACCAAGCCCAAGGCAGCCTGAAAACTTTTCAGGCTGCCTTTTGTCTCGCCTAAAACCCAACCCGACCATGAACCAACGCATCATCACCGCCGCCGATTTCACCGCCGATCGCCCGTGAGGCGCGCTTAACATCGCCGCCTTCGCCGGCAACACCACCGTCCGCCTGCATTGGAGCGACCAGCCCTACCGCTGGCATACCAACGACGGCGAAGAAGTGTTTGCCGTATTGGACGGCGCCGTTGAAATGCGCTGGCGCGAACACGGCAGCGAACACCGCGCCCGCCTGAACGCCGGCGACATCTTCCACGCCAAAAACGGCTGCGAACACGTTGCCCACCCCATCGGCGAAGCGCGGATGCTGGTTATCGAAAAAGCCGGCAGCATCTGAAAGCAGCCTGAAAACGAAAGGAAGCGCATGGAACCCGCCCGCCATATCTACGAACAATGGCACCAAGCCGCCAAAAGCCGCGACACCGCCGCCCTGATTGCCCTTTATGCCGACGATGCCGAGCTGGAATCGCCGCTGGTGCCGGTGATACTCGGGCGCGACAGCGGCGTGCTGCGCGGCCGTGCCGAAATCCTCGCCTTTCTCGAAGAAGGCAGCCGCCGCCGGCCAAACGAGCTGGTGCGCTGGTACCGCGACGGCCGCTATCTGGCCGCCGGCAGGCTGCTGGTATGGGAGTATCCGTGCCAAACGCCCGACGGCAGCCAAGTCGATATTCTCGAACTAATGGAGCTGGACGACGACGGCAAAATCCGCCGCCACCGCATCTACTGGGGCTGGTTCGGCACCCAGATGCTGATTGCCTCGGCTCTCGCCAAAGCGTAAGCCCCGCTTTCAGGCTGCTTTGCCGCCCGACCAGTTTTCCGATACACAACGTAGGGTGCGCCCCGCGCACCATTGGCAGCATCAAACATTTTTCCGGTGCACGGTGTGCACCCTACAGATTGCTTTTCAGGCTGCCTTTTCCCATTCGCTAACAAATACTATGGAACTGAAAATCCCCCCGCCCGTATGGATGCTGGTCGTGGCCGCACTGATGAAAGCCGCCGCCCTGCTGCTGCCCGCCGCCGGTTTTGCCGGTGCCGCTTGGGCGGCCTGGCCGGTGGCGCTGGCCGGCGTGGCGGTGATTGTTGCCGGCGGCATCGCCTTTCACCGCCACGGCACCACCGTCAATCCGCACACTCCAAACAACAGCAGCCGCGTGGTTACCGACGGCATCTACCGCTACAGCCGCAACCCGATGTATCTGGGCATGGCGCTGCTGTTGGTGGCGTGGGCGCTGTGGCTGGGCAATGCCGCCGCCTGGCTCTGCATCGCGCTGTTTGTCGTGTTAATCAACCGCTATCAGATCTGGCCGGAAGAGCGCATTCTCGCTGCCAAATTCGGCGACGACTACCGCAACTACTGCCGCCGCACCCGCCGCTGGCTGTAAAACCGTTTCAGGCTGCCTGACGCCTGTTTTTCCGTCTTTTCCCCGCCCGCAGTTTTTTCAGGCTTCCCTGCTGCAGGCAGCCTGAAAACCGCCCGCACCTTTGCCATGATCAAACCGCACCGCGCCCTGATTGTTTCCGTATTTATCGCCGCCAGCTGCGGCCTCGCCTATGAATTGGTGATGGCGGCGCTGGCCAGCTATCTGCTGGGCGACAGCATCGTGCAGTATTCGCTAGTGATCGGGCTGTATCTGTTTGCGATGGGCATCGGCGCCCATCTGACGCGCTACATCAAAGAAGACGACGCGCTGGCGCGCTTTATCGAAATCGAGCTGCTGGTGGGGCTGTGCGGCGGGCTGTCGGCGCTGTTTTTGTTTGTCGCCTTCGGGCTGGCGGCGGCGCCGTTCCGCACGCTTTTGTATGCGCTGGTGCTGGTGGTGGGCACAGTGGTGGGCATGGAAATCCCGCTGGTGATGCGGGTGCTGAACCGCGACGGCGCCGACTTTAAAGAGCTGGTGTCCAAAGTGCTGACTTTCGACTATCTGGGTGCGCTGGCGGTGTCGCTGCTGTTTCCGCTGCTGCTGGCGCCGCGGCTGGGCATGGCGCGCTCGGCGCTGTTGTTCGGCATTCTCAACGCCGCGGTGGCGCTGCTGACCGCCCGCGTGTTTCGTTCCGTTCTCGGCCGCCGCTATCTGCGCCTGAACCTGCGCGGCTGGCTGGTGCTGTTGGTGCTGGGCGCGTTTTTCGCCGCCGCCGAGCGCATCGCTTCTTTTGCCGAAGAGCAGTATTTCGGCGATCCGGTGGTGTACCGCCGCCACACACCCTACCAGCGGCTGGTGCTGACCAAATGGCAGGACGACATCCGCCTGTATCTCAACGGCAACCTGCAGTTTTCCTCGCGCGACGAAGCCCGCTACCACGAAGCGCTGGTGCTGCCGGCGATGCAGAGCGCGCCGCGCCGCGAACAGGTGCTGATACTCGGCGGCGGCGACGGGCTGGCGGCGCGCGAAGTGCTCAAATATCCCGATGTGCGGCGGGTGGTGCTGGTGGACTTGGATGCCGAGATGACCGAAGTGTTCCGCCGCTCGGCCGAACTCACCCGCCTAAACGGCAATTCGCTCGCCCATCCCAAGCTGCAGATTGTCAATGCCGATGCCGCGCAATGGCTTGAAAGCGCCACCGACAGCTTTGATGTAGCGATTATCGACCTGCCCGACCCTTCCAATTTCGCCCTCGGCAAGCTCTATTCGGTGCCGATGTACCGCATGCTCGCGCGCCGTTTGAATCCCGGCGCGCGGGTGGTCGTCCAGTCCACCTCGCCCTATTTCGCCCCCAATGCCTATTGGTCGGTGGTGGCGACGCTGGAAGCGGCCGGTTTTGCCACCGCGCCCTATCACGCCTATGTGCCTTCCTTCGGCGAATGGGGCTTTGTGCTCGCCGCCCGCGAAGGCAGCCTGAAAGCGCCCGAGCGCTTTGACGTGCCCACCCGCTATCTCACGCCCGCCGAAGCCGCGGCGATGTTCCGCTTCCCGCCCGATATGGCGCGGCGGCCGGTGAAGGCCAACTATCTCAACAACCAGGCACTGGTGGCCTATTTTGCCGAAGACTGGGCGCGCTTTTCGCGCTGAACCGGCTTTCAGGCTGCCTGCAAGCGCGGTCGAAACCGCCGGCCAAATTTAGTACAATGCGCCGTTTTTTCCATCTGAAAGCACACACCATGTTCCGCACCCTGCTCGGCGGCAAGATCCACCGCGCCACCGTTACCGAAGCCAATCTCAACTACGTCGGCAGCGTTACCGTCGATTTGGATCTGTTGGACGCCGCCGGCATTCTCGTTAATGAAAAGGTTCAAATCGTCAATAACAACAACGGCGCGCGGCTGGAAACCTACACCATCGCCGGCCAGCGCGGCAGCGGCACCGTCTGCCTGAACGGCGCCGCCGCACGGCTGGTGCAGCCGGGCGACGTGGTGATTATCATGTCCTACGTGATGCTCTCCGAGCCGGAAACCGCCGCCCACCGCCCGAAAGTGGTGCTGGTGGACGAAGCCAACAAAATCCGCGACATTATCGACTACGAAGCCGCCTATACCGTTTTGTAACGGCTTTCAGGCTGCCTTTGAGCGCATCGCCCAAGCAGTCTGAACGGCAACAACAACCCGACCCGCCCGCTCGGAAAGCCCCCATGCCCAAACTGCCCCGCCCCGCCCTGCTTATCCTAGCCGCCGCCCTTTCGGCCGCCGCCCCAAGCGCTGCCGCCACCGGTTTTTACGCAGGCATCGGCTGCCTGCATACCTACAGCAAAGACGGCACCGACGCCTACCGCTGCGCCATCGAAACCGTCTCGCTCGAGCAGGCCTACTACTATTTCCAAACCGGCTACGTCAGAACCAACGTTCCCGAGAGCGACTACAACCCCGTCTTGCACGGCAACAACTCGTCCGTCCCGCGCGACATCTACCTGCCCGCAAACCTGCCGAAAGCCGACAGCAACAGCAATACCGCCCGCTCCGACGGACAATGCGCCGCTATGCGCCACCGCTACCGCTTCATCCGCCACGGTGCGGACAGCGTCAGCGTCATCAGCAGCACCGAAGGCTGCGGCAGCAGCCGCAGCTTTGAAACCCGCTTCGAAAAACAAGGCAGTCTCGTGCGCATCAGCCACACCGTCAAGCAGCCTGAAAAACAGTCCGCGCCGCCGCCCCGATAAGCGCAAGGCAGCCTGAAAACCCGTTTTGCCGTTTCAAACAAACCATAAAAACCGCATTTATGAATCCCAACCAACACACCGTCCTGATTACCGGCGGCGCAACCGGCATCGGCTTTGCGCTCGCTAAAAAATTCCACGCCGCCGGCAACCGCGTGATTTTGGCCGGGCGGCGCGAAGACGTGCTGCGCCAGGCCGCCGCGCAGCTTTCAGGCTGCCAAACCGCCGTGGCCGACATATCACAGGCCGCCGACCGCGAACGGCTGGTGCGCGATTTTCCCGACGTCAATATCCTGGTAAACAACGCCGGCGTGCAATACACCCAGCCGTTTGCCACCCAAACCGCCGACGACATCGCCCGCGAAATCGACACCAATCTCACCGCGCCCGCCCAGCTTACGCTCGCCTTTTTACCCGTTTTGACCGCCCAGCACGAAGCCGCCGTGGTTAATGTGTCGTCTGGCTTGGCGATTGTGCCCAAGGAGGCCTGCGCCGTGTATTGCGCCACCAAAGCCGCGCTGCACAGCCTGAGCCAAACCCTGCGCTGGCAGCTGGAACACACACCCGTGCGCGTGTTTGAGCTGATGCCGCCGATGGTCGCCACGCCGATGTCGCAAGGCAAGGGGCATGCCCATTTGAAAATTTCGCCCGACGAATTGGCAGACGAATTCTGGCGCGCTTTTTTACGCAACCGCTACCAAATCATGGGCGGCAAAACCAAGCTGCTCTACTGGCTCAACCGCCTGTCCAACACGCTGGCGCAACGCGTGATGCGCAAAGGACTGTGAAAGGACAAACATGAAACGCCAAATCCTGATTCTGGCCGCCGCCCTGGCCACTGCCTGCCCCGCCGCCTATGCGGCGAAAGCCTTTGATGCGCCTGGCGGCGGCATCACCTGCCTGGGCGACGTCGATATCGGCATCCATCCCGACTACGGCGTGTTTTGCACCGTCGCCGGCCGCACCAAATTGGCCCGCTACGAAGACGCTGCCGCGTCCGCTTCCGACACCGCAAACCCGGAATACTGCGAACAGGGCGTGAAATTCATCCTGCGCAAAACAGGCCCCGCCCGCGTTCTCTGCGCCGCCCCCGAACACCCCGACGGCCTGGGCCTGCTTGGTAAAATCAAAGGCGAAACCGTCAGCGGTGACGGCTGGCAGTGCCGCGTGAACCAAAGCGGCATCGTCTGCACCAACCAAAGCGGCCACGGTTTCGACATCAGCCGCGAACGGCAGCGCCTGTTTTAAACCCGCAAAGGCAGCCTGAAAACCGTCTTGTTGTTTTTCAGGCTGCCCCGATGCCCAAGGCAGCCTGAAACCCCGTTTACCATCCGAAAGACACGCCATGATCAGCAAATCCCAATTTCTCGAGCAGGCCGCGCAAGGCTACAACCGCATTCCGCTGGTGCAGGAACTCTTGGCCGACCTTGATACCCCGCTGTCGCTCTATCTCAAACTCGCCAACCGGCCGTTTTCCTACCTGCTCGAATCGGTGGTCGGCGGCGAGCGTTTCGGGCGCTATTCCTTTATCGGCCTGCCCTGCGACACCTATATCAAAGTTTCAGGCTGCCGCAGCGAGCTGTATCAAAACCACCAAATCACCGAAACGCACGACGGCAACCCGCTGGCATTTATCGAAGCGTTCCACGCGCGGTTCAAAACGCCGGAAATCCCCAAGCTGCCGCGCTTTACCGGCGGGCTGGTCGGCTATTTCGGCTACGAGAGCATCTATTATTTCGAACACATCGCCCACCGCTTAAAGCAGCCTGAAAAGGCCGACCCGCTGGGCACGCCCGACATCCTGCTGATGCTGTCGCAAGAGCTGGCGGTGGTGGACAATCTGTCCGGCAAAATCTATCTCATCGTTTACGCCGACCCTGCGCAGGACAACGCCTACGAGCGCGCCCGCGAACGGCTGGAAAACCTGCGCGAACAGCTGCGCCAAAGCGTCGCCATCCCGCTGTCGCTGGGCAGCCTGAAAACCGAACCGCAGCACCGCACCGGCGAAGCACGTTACAAAGAATACGTGCGCCGCGTGCGCGACTATATTCTCGACGGCGACTGCATGCAGGTCGTCCCCAGCCAGCGCATGAGCCTGCCCTTTGCCGACAAACCGCTGTCGCTCTACCGCGCCCTGCGCACGCTCAACCCCTCGCCCTATATGTTCTACTACGATTTCGGCGATTTCCATATCGTCGGCTCGTCGCCCGAAATCCTGGTGCGCCGCGAGCGCAACCAAGTCATCGTGCGGCCGATTGCCGGCACCCGCCTGCGCGGCGCCACCCCCGAAGAAGACGCGCAAAACGAGCGCGAACTTCTGGCCGACGAAAAAGAAATTGCCGAACACGTGATGCTGATCGATCTCGGCCGCAACGACGTCGGCCGCATCAGCCGCACCGGCAGCGTGCGCGTAACCGACAAAATGGTCATCGAAAAATACTCGCACGTGATGCACATCGTCTCCAACGTCGAAGGCAGCCTGAAAGACGGCGTGAACAATATGGATATTCTCGCCGCCACCTTCCCTGCCGGCACGCTCTCGGGCGCGCCCAAAGTACGCGCGCTGGAAATCATTGAAGAGTTGGAGCCGGAAAAACGCAATATCTACGGCGGCGCCGTCGGCTGCTGGGGCTTTAACAACGATATGGACCTGGCCATCGCCATCCGCACCGCCGTCATCAAAGACGGCACGCTCTACGTGCAAAGCGGCGGCGGCATCGTCGCCGACTCGCAGGAAGAAGCCGAATGGCAGGAAACCCAAAACAAAGCCCGCGCCGTACTGCGCGCCGCGCAGATGGTGCAGGAAGGGCTGGACAAATAAGCTGCAGCACCATGAACCGCCAACGCCCCCGCCGCCCTGCCCCGCCGCGCCGCCTCAACGAAACGCCGCGCGAGCAAGAGCTGATCGCGCTGAACAAGCCCTACGGCTACATCTGCCAGTTTTCGCCGCACGAAAAGCACCGCAGCCTGAAAGAGCTGCTGCCGCTGTCCGGCTACTACACCGCCGGCCGGCTCGACACCGACAGCGAAGGCCTGCTGCTCTTGACCAACAACGGCCGCCTGCAGGCCGAAATCGCCGACCCGCGCCACAAAACCGTCAAAACCTACTGGGCGCAGCTCGAAGGCAGCCCCGACGACGCCAAGCTCGCGCTGTTGCAGCAGCCGATGGACTTGGGCGGCTTCACCACCCGCCCCGCCCAAATCCGCCTGCCCGATGAAAACGAAACCGCCCTGCTGTGGCCGCGCAACCCGCCGATCCGCGAGCGCAAAAGCGTGCCCGACTTCTGGCTGGAAATCCGCATCAGCGAAGGCAAAAACCGCCAGGTACGCCGCATGTGCGCCCAAGCCGGCTACCCCTGCCTGCGCCTGGTCCGCACCGCCATCGGCAGCCTGAATCTGTTTGATTTGGGCTTGGAACCCGGCCAATGGCGCTACTGCCGCCGGCCTTAAGGCGCCGCAGACAAAAAGCAGCCTAAAAACCCTTTTCCGGTTTTCAGGCTGCTTTCATATGTACTGCAGCCGTAGGGTGCGCCCCGCGCACCATCACAACACCCGCCGGCGTTTGAAACACACACCACAGGCAGTCTGAAAGCCTTTCAGACTGCCTGCAGAGGCAAAATATCCGCCCTACCCGAAGTCCAAACCGATAAAAAAGCAGCCTGAAAACCGTGAAATCCGGTTTTCAGGCTGCCTGCGTATGCGCTGCGGATTAGAGATCGAGCAGCAGGCGTGCCGGGTCTTCCAGCAGGTCTTTGATGGTTACCAGGGTCAGCACGGCTTCGCGGCCGTCGATGATGCGGTGGTCGTAAGACAGCGCCAGATACATCATCGGACGCACGACAACCTGGCCGTTTTCCACCACGGCGCGCTCTTTGGTGGCGTGCATACCCAAGATAGCAGACTGCGGCGGGTTGATGATCGGAGTGGACATCATCGAGCCGAAGGTGCCGCCGTTGGTGATGCTGAAGGTGCCGCCGGTCAGATCTTCGATGGCGATTTTGCCGTCTTTGGCTTTCACGGCGTAATCGACGATGGCCCGTTCAATGTCGGCAATGCTCATTTGGTCGGCGTCGCGCAGAATCGGCACGACGAGACCGCGCGGGCTGCCGATGGCGATGCCGATGTCGAAGTAACCGTGGTACACGATGTCGCTGCCGTCAACGGAAGCGTTCACCACGGGGAATTTTTTCAGCGCGGCAACGGCGGCTTTGACAAAGAAGGACATGAAGCCGAGTTTGACGCCGTGTTCTTTTTCGAATTTTTCTTTGTATTTGGCGCGCAAATCCATCACCGGTTTCATGTTCACTTCGTTGAAGGTGGTGAGGATGGCGTTGTCGGCCTGGGATTGCAGCAGGCGCTCGGCCACGCGGGCGCGCAGGCGGCTCATCGGCACACGCTGCTCGGGGCGGGCGCCGGCGGGCAGCGGAGCGGCGGCTTTGGCGGCGGCCGGTGCGTTCTGCACGTCTTCTTTCAGCACGCGGCCGTCGCGGCCGGAGCCTTGCACGCTGTTTACGTCCACGCCTTTTTCGGCGGCCAGTTTGGCGGCGGCAGGCATGGCCACGCCGGCTTGGGCATTGGAAGCGGGGGCAGCGGCCGGTGCGGCAGGAGCGGCTTGGGCAGCAGGCGCCTCAGTGGCGGCGGCAGCGGCTTCGGTGTCGATTTTTGCCAGAAGCTGCTGGCTGGTTACGGTTTCGCCGTCTTGAACGATGATTTCAACCAGCACGCCGGCTTGAGGCGCGGGCACTTCCAAAACCACTTTGTCGGTTTCGATTTCCACCAGGGTCTCGTCGCGGCCAACGCTTTCGCCCACTTTTTTATGCCAAGTGAGCAAAGTGCCTTCGGAAATACTTTCGGCAAATACGGGAACGTTTACTTCTACAATCATGTTTGACTCCAAATCGGTTTTCGGGCAGGCAGCCTGAAACTTTCAGGCTGCCTGTTCGCTTATTGCGGCACCGGGCGGTGCCGGGGGTTTGTGTTAAAAGGTAAGGGCGTCTTCCACCAGCTGTTTGAGCTGGGCGGCGTGCAGGCTGCCGTAGCCGACGGCGGGAGAAGAGCTGGTGGGGCGGGAGGCAACAGACAGCTTCTGCCCCTCTTGCAGCAGGCGCTCCAAGCGGTGGCGGATTTGGTACCACGCGCCCTGGTTTTTCGGCTCTTCCTGCGCCCACATGATTTCCGCGCCGGGATATTTCACCAATTCGGCGGCAGCTTCCTCGTAAGGCATCGGGTAGAGCTGCTCCAAACGCAGGATCGCGACTTTGTCGTTCAAACCGCGCTCTTCGCGGCCTTGCGCCAGATCGTAATACACCTGGCCGGCGCAGAGGATAACGCGTTTCACGCTGCCGTTGTCTTTGCGCTCAGCGGTGTCGCCAATAACCGGACGGAAGGTATTGCCTCCAAGGAAATTCTCCAGCGGGCTGGTGGCGTCTTTGAAGCGCAGCAGGCGTTTGGACATGAAGATAACCAGCGGTTTGCGGTAGCTGCGCAATACCTGGCGGCGCAGGATGTGGAACATCTGCGAGGCTTCGGAGGGCATGATGATCTGCATGTTTTTCTCGGAACACAGCTGCAGCCAGCGCTCGACACGGCCGGAGGAGTGTTCGGGGCCTTGGCCGTCGTAACCGTGCGGCAGGATGGTGGTCAGGCCGCACATGCGCCCCCATTTGGTTTCGCCGGAAGAGAGGAACTGGTCGATGGTTACTTGGGCGCCGTTGGCAAAATCGCCGAACTGGGCTTCCCAAATCACCAGTTTTTCGGGGGCGGAGCAGGCATAGCCGTATTCGAACGCCATAACGGCTTCTTCGTTCAGAATCGAATCGAATACGTTGAACGGAGCCTGGTTCTCGGCCATGTGCTGCAGCGGAACATAGTTGCCGCTGTGCGCTTCGCTGCGGTTTTTGTCGTGCAGCACGGCATGGCGGTGCGAGAAGGTACCGCGGCCGGAGTCTTCGCCGGAAATACGCACGCCGGTGCCGTTGGTAACCATTGCGGCATAGGCCAGCGTTTCGGCCATGCCCCAGTCGAAGGGCTGCTCGCCTGCAGCCATGGCGCGGCGGCCGTCCAGCACGCGCTTGGCGGTGGCATGCAGTTCGAAATCGGCCGGAACGGCGGTAAACTTCTCGGCCAAGCGTTCGATGTCGGCGCGGGAAAGACCGCTTTCTACTTTTTCGCGCCAGTCCTGGCCTTTGTATTTGCTCCAATCTACGCGGTGTTTGCTGGCGTAGTCGGTCAGGCGGGTTTGTTCGACGTGTTCGCCTTTGTCCAAAGCGCTGCGGTAGGCTTGGATGTAGCCTTCGGCTTCTTCGGTGCTGACCACACCTTCGGCAGCCAGTTTTTCGGCGTAGATGGCGCGTGCGCCGGGATGCTGGGCGACGGCTTTGTACATCAGCGGCTGGGTCAGGGTCGGGTCGTCGCCCTCGTTGTGGCCGAGTTTGCGGTAGCAGACTACGTCGATTACCACATCTTTTTTGAACAGGCGGCGATACTCCAAGGCAGCCTGAACAACGTAGCACACAGCTTCCGGATCATCGCCGTTCACATGGAATACCGGCGCTTCGACCATTTTGGCGATGTCGGTGCAGTAAACGGTGGAGCGGGTGTCGCGGGTGTCGGAAGTGGTAAAGCCGATCTGGTTGTTGATAACCAGGTGGATGGTGCCGCCGGTGGTGTAGCCGCGGGTTTTCGACATATTGAAAGTTGCCTGGTTCACGCCCAAGCCGATAAAGGCGGAGTCGCCGTGAATCAGCACCGGCAGAACCTGGGCGCGGCCGTCGCTGCCGCGGCGGCGTTGTTTGGCGCGGGTGGAGCCTTCAACCACGGGATTGACGATTTCCAGATGCGAGGGGTTGAACGCCAGCGTAACGTGCATCGCGCCGTTGGGGGTGGCGATGTCGGAACTGAAGCCCATGTGGTATTTCACGTCGCCGCTGGGCAGGCTGATGGGCGCGCGGCCTTCAAATTCGGCGAACAGGTCGGCGGGTTTTTTGCCCAAGGTATTGACCAGCACGTTCAGGCGGCCGCGGTGCGCCATACCGATGATGACTTCTTCCACGCCGTCTTTGCCGGCATTCTGGATCAGGTAGTTCAGGCCGACAATCGCGCTTTCGCCGCCTTCCACGCCGAAGCGTTTCTGGCCGACATATTTGGTGTGCAGGTAGCGTTCCAGCGTTTCGACGGAGGTAATCTGCTTCAGGATGTAGCGTTTTTCCTCTTTGCTGAAGCTGGGGGTGGATTGGTTGCGTTCGAAATAGTTGCGAACCCAGTGGCGCTCCTCGCGGTTGTTGATGTGCATGTATTCCACACCAATGTGGCCGCAGTAGGTTTTTTTCAGCCGGGACAGGATGTCGGCCAGCGTGAGCTTGGTCTCGCCGCCTCCGAAATCGCGGCTGCCAACGCTGAATTTAACCGCCATATCGGTGCTGTCCAACCCGTGTTCTTCGGGGGAGAGGCCTTCGGTATGGCGGGGTTTTTTCAGTTTCAGCGGATCCAGATCGGCGGCGCCGGAACCCTGGATGCGGTAGGCGGACATCAGGCGCAGCACGCCGATTTGTTTCTGCAGCATGCTTTCGTCGATGCTGCCGGCTGCGGCTGCGGTGGCACGGTTTTTGGCCAGATTGGCGAAAGATTCCTGAATCGGACGGTGGGCGACATCGCGCGCCACTGCGCCCGGCTGGGCGGCCAATTCGCGGAAATACTGCTGCCAATGCTCATCAACCGAATTGGGATCGCTCAAAAAGCTCTCGTACAATTCCTCGATGTAGGGGGCATTGGAGCCGAACAGATAAGAAAAATTGAGTTTTTCGTCCATGATGGCTGAACCTCTGCTTTGCGGTCATCGTTATTCAAAATGGCTGGAAGATGTCGGCCGCGGCGCGGCCAAACGGCACCTATTGTACTCTTTCCTGTAATCCTTTGTAAGGGCTTGGCAGCCTGAAAAACGCTTTGGGCGCCGGCATAATTTTTCAGGCTGCCAAACGGACGGCCAAACCGGCTTTCTCAGGCAGCCTGAAAGCCGGTTTGGCTGTGCTTGCGGCACGGGTTTTACGTCCAGAAATAGCGCACCAGATGAAAAAACACCGGCGCGGCAAAACAGATGCTGTCCACCCGATCGAGCATGCCGCCGTGGCCGCGGATCATCCGCCCCCAGTCTTTCACGCCGAAACTGCGTTTGATCGCCGACATCACCAGTCCGCCGAAAAAGCCCATCAGGCAGATAAGCAAACCGAGCAAGGCAGCCTGAAACGGCGAAAACGGGGTAATCCAATACAGCGCCGCCGCCAGCAGCGTGGCGCAGCTGATGCCGCCGACGGTGCCGGCCACGGTTTTGTTGGGCGACAGGCTAGGCATGATGCGGCGGCGACCGAAGAGTTTGCCCCACACATACTGCAGCACATCGCTGGCCTGCACCACGGCGATCATAAACACCAGCAGCAGGATGTTGCTGCCGCTGAAGCCTTGGATTTCCAGCGTCATCAGCGCCGGCACGTGCGACAGGCAGTAGATGGTGATCATCGCGCCCCATTGGATTTTGGCGGTACGCTCGAAGAAGTTACCGGCATCGCCCGACAGGCTGGCGATAATCGGCAGAATCAAAAAGGCGTACACCGGAATCAGAATGGTAAACATGCTGTACCAGTCGATCAGCACAAACCAGTATTGCAGCGGCAGCAGCACGTAAAAGCAGGCGACCATCGCGTTGTAGTCGCTGCGGCGGCGGTACACCAGCGTCATAAATTCGCGCAGGGCGGCGAAGGAAATCAGCAGAAACAAAACGATGGTGCCCCAATAGCCGAACCAAAAGGCAAACAACAATACGATGGTCATTACCCACCACGAATAAATGCGGGCGTTCAGATTGCTGATGGTGGGATTGTGGCTGTCGCTGGCAAAACGGCGCTCGAGAATCTGGCCGATCAGGCCGGCCACCGCCAGCGTGGCGAAAATGCCCAGAAACACAATGCCTGCCTGCACGGGCAGGGTAGCGGGATGCGGATTCATGCGGATTCCTTTGCGGTGGCGGCGGCACGGTTTTCAGGCTGCCGGTAGGCCTGGCGTTTGCCGGCGGGCGCCAAATCCAGCAGCGCGTTGCGGGTGCGTTCGAGAAAGGCTTCTTTGTCTTCGCCCGGCAGCAGCTGCATTTCCTCGCCGATGTTCACTTCGCACACCAGCGGCACCGGCAGCAGCTTGCCTTTGGGCAGCACGCGGTTGATGTTGTCGATCCAAATCGGGATGAAGCCGACGTCGGGGTTTTCCCGCGCCAGATGGTAGATGCCGCTTTTAAAGGGCAGCAGCAGCACGTCGTCGTCGGTATTGCGCGTGCCTTCGGGAAAGATAATCAGCGACGAGCCCTCTGCCAGCGCCGCGCCCATCTTTGCGGTAATCGCCTTGGGGTCGTTGCCGTTGCGCATAATCAGCAGGCCGTTGAAAACATTGTTGATGATAAAACGCTTGAAGCGGTTGGTGAGCCAGTAGTCCGCCCCCGCCACCGGCCGCGCCAGCCGGCGCCAGCGCTTGGGCAGCGAAATCCACACCATCACAAAGTCGCCGTGGCTGCCGTGGTTGGCGAAATACACTTTTTTCTCCGGCGTAAAATCCAAAGCGCCCTCAAACTTCGGCCGGATGCCGGTGATGAAGGCGACGAAAAAATACAGGCCGTGATCAATCAGCCAGGCCAGACAACGGTTTAGGAAAGCACGCATGGTTTTGCTTCTTGCAAGAGATTTCGGGCAGCGCGGATTGTAGCTCATTTGCGCCGGCGCCGTACTGCGCGGCATCAAACGACACTGGCGCAAATAGGCTACAATCCGCCGCAGCGTTTTTTGGTTTCAGGCTGCCTTGGCGCAGCATTACTCTTAAAGGACAACATCATGGCAGCATCTTCCGACACCCCCGCCATGCGGCTCGACAAATGGCTGTGGGCGGCACGCTTTTTCAAAACCCGCGCGCTGGCGCAAAAGCACATCGAGCTCGGCCGCGTGCAGGTAAACGGCAGCAAAGTCAAAAACAGCAAAAACATCGCCGCCGGCGACGTTATCGATCTCACGCTCAATTCCCTGCCCTACCGCATCACCGTGGCCGCGCTCAACCACCAGCGCCGCCCCGCGCCCGAAGCGCGCCTGCTCTACCGCGAAGACGAAGCCGTCGCCCAGGCGCGCGAAGCGCAGAAGCTGCTCGACCAGGCCGCCCGCGTCAGCGCCGCCTATCCCGACGGCCGCCCCACCAAGCGCGACCGCCGCCAGATCGACAAACTCAAACGCGGCGACTGGTAAACCCGCCGCCATCCCCCCAAAAAGGCAGCCTGAAAACTTTTCAGGCTGCCTTTTCGGCTTCAAACAGCCGTTCTAAACCATATAGACAAACAGTCTAATTTTGTCGCGCCGCCGCACTTATACTGCCGCCCTTTACAAAAACACACACAGGAACGCACATCATGGATTGGACACCCAACGACTGGATCATCGTTTTCTTTTTCGTAACCGGCGCCCTGCTGCACGGCATCACCGGCTTCGGCTACCCCATCGTCGGCACCGCCGTGATTGCCGGTTTTTACCCGCTCAAAACCGCCGTTGCCATGGTGGTGCTGCCCTGCCTGGTGATCAACATCATGATGCTGCGCACCGGCGAAGGCTTCAAACACAACCTCATCACATACGGCCGCGCCTTTTTCCCGCTGTTTGCCAGCAGCTTTATCGGCGGCCTGATCGGCATCGGCCTGCTGCTCTTTCTGCCCGAAGGCAGCCTGAAAATCTTCCTGTGCATCACCCTACTGTTTTACGTTTTTACCCAATACAGCCGTTTCCGCATCCGCTTTAAAACCGACCGCAAAACCATGGCCGTGTTCGGTTTCGTGGCCGGCATCGTCGGCGGCGCCACCAACGCCATCGTCGCCTTTCTGATGATTTATCTCTTGGGCACCGACCGCAACAAAACCGAAATGGTGATGGTGAACAACATCAGCATCCTGATTACCAAACTGATCCAAATCGTGCTGCTGTTTCCCGTGATTTCCGCGTTCGACCGCAAAAGCTGGCTGCTGCTGTCCAGCGTGATTGTGGTGTCGCTCGGATTTATGTATGTCGGCAACCACATCCGCCACCGCCTACCGCAGCGCATCTTCAACCACGCCATCGCCGCCATGCTGCTCGCCCTCGGCCTGTACGCCGGCTATCAGGGCGTGGCGATGTCGGGCTGAACCAAACCGGCAGACGGCTGCAGGCAGCCTGAAAAGTTTTCAGGCTGCCTGCAGCCGTTTTTCCGCCGTTCCAAATCCCAAAGCAGCCTGAAACCGCGATTCCGAACCCAAAAGCAGCCTGAAAACCCCATTGGCGGCGGCGAAAAAGCGGCACGGCCAGCAGGCGTTTTGCGTATAATCGCGCCTTCTTTTTTCCTGTCTTTTTTCCGAGAGAAAATCCACCCATGTCCGTCGTCCTCCCCCTGCGCGGCACCCGCGCCCTTTCCGATTTCCGTGTTGAAAAACTGCTGCAAAAGGCCGCTGCGCTGGGTTTGCCTGCGGCTCAGTTGTCCAGCGAATTTTGGTATTTTGCCGCGTCCGACGCGCCTTTGGCGGCGGATGATGCAGCGAAGCTCGAAGCCTTGGTTGACGCGCAAAGCGTGGCCGCGCCGGAGGTTTCAGACGGCCTCAATCTCTTTTTGGTTACGCCGCGTTTGGGCACGGTGTCGCCGTGGGCGTCGAAAGCCACCGACATCGCGCACAACTGCGGCCTCTCGCAAATTACCCGCATCGAGCGCGGCATGGCGGTGTGGGTGTCAGGCCGTCTGAACGACGACGAAAAACGCGCGTGGGCGTCGCTGCTGCACGACCGCATGACCGAGTCGGTATTGCCCGATTTTCAGGCTGCCGAAAAGCTGTTTGCCCATCCCGAGGCGCAGACTTTTTCTACGGTAAACGTATTGGGCGGCGGCCGCGATGCGCTGGTCAAAGCCAATACCGAGCTGGGCTTGGCGCTCTCGCCCGACGAGATTGATTATCTGGTGGAAAACTATCGCGCGTTAAACCGCAATCCGTCGGACGTGGAACTGATGATGTTTGCGCAGGCGAACTCGGAGCATTGCCGCCACAAGATTTTCAACGCCGATTTTGTGTTAAACGGGCAGGCGCAGGAGAAATCCTTGTTCCGCATGATCCGCGACACCCACGAGGCGCATCCCGAGGGCACGGTGGTGGCCTATAAAGACAATGCGTCGATTATCGAGGGCGCGAAAATCAAGCGTTTTTATCCGCACGCGGCGGAAAATCAGGGCTACCGTTTCGCCGAAGAAGACACGCACATTCTGATGAAAGTGGAAACCCACAACCATCCCACCGCCATCGCCCCCTTTGCGGGCGCGGCCACCGGCGCGGGCGGCGAAATCCGCGACGAGGGCGCAACCGGTCGCGGCGCGCGGCCGAAAGCGGGTTTGACCGGCTTTACCGTGTCCAACCTCAATATCCCGGGCTTTGCGCAGCCGTGGGAGCAGCCCTACGGCAAGCCCGGCCATCTGGCTTCCGCGCTGGATATTATGATCGACGGCCCCATCGGCGGCGCGGCGTTTAACAACGAATTCGGCCGCCCGAATTTGCTGGGCTATTTCCGCACCTTCGAGCAGGAGTTTGACGGCCAAATGCGCGGCTACCACAAGCCGATTATGATTGCCGGCGGCTTGGGCAATATCCAAGCGCAGCAGACGCATAAAAACGAAATCCCCGAAGGCGCGTTGTTAATCCAACTCGGCGGCCCGGGGATGCTGATTGGCTTGGGCGGCGGCGCGGCATCTTCGATGGACACCGGCAGCAACGATTCCAGCTTGGATTTCAACTCGGTACAGCGCGGCAACCCCGAAATCGAACGCCGCGCGCAGGAAGTGATCGACCGCTGCTGGCAGCTGGGCGACGCCAATCCGATTATCGCCATTCACGACGTAGGCGCGGGCGGCTTGTCCAACGCCTTCCCCGAATTGGTGAACGACGCAGGGCGCGGCGCGGTGTTTAAGCTGCGCGACGTGCCGCTGGAAGAACACGGCTTAACCCCGCTGCAAATCTGGTGCAACGAAGCGCAGGAGCGTTATGTGTTGTCCGTGTTGCCGGAAAATCTCGACACCTTCTCTGCTCTGTGCGAGCGCGAACGCTGTCCGTTTGCCGTAGTCGGTACGGCTACCGACGACGGCCACTTGCAGGTGCGCG
Source organism: Kingella pumchi (assembly GCF_022288825.1). GTDB lineage: Bacteria > Pseudomonadota > Gammaproteobacteria > Burkholderiales > Neisseriaceae > Kingella_D > Kingella_D pumchi. Next base: position 64,568 of record NZ_JAKOOW010000001.1, read on the forward strand.
ACGATTTGTACGGCGACAATCCCGTCGATCTGCCGCTCAACGTATTGCTCGGAAAACCGCCCAAAACCACCCGCCGCGATGAGACCGTAAGGCCGTCTGAAAAAGCATTTTCAGGCAGCCAAATCGACCTGAAAGAAGCCGCCTACCGCGTGTTGCGCCTGCCTGCCGTGGCCGCTAAAAACTTCCTGATTACCATCGGCGATCGCAGCGTCGGCGGCCTGACCGCCCGCGACCAGATGGTCGGCCGCTACCAAACGCCGGTGGCCGACTGCGCCGTAACCATGATGGGCTTCGATACCTATCGCGGCGAAGCGATGGCAATGGGCGAAAAACCCGCCGTTGCCCTGTTTGACGCACCCGCCTCGGGCAGAATGTGCATCGGCGAAGCCATCACCAATCTGGCGGCGGTGAACATCGGCGACATCGGCAACATCAAACTCTCCGCCAACTGGATGGCCGCCTGCGGCAACGCGGGCGAAGACGAAAAACTCTACCGCACCGTGCAGGCCGTATCCGAAACCTGCCAAGACTTGGGCATCAGCATTCCCGTGGGCAAAGACTCGCTGTCGATGAAAACCGTGTGGCAGGAAAACGGCGAACAAAAATCCGTAACTTCGCCGCTATCGCTGGTGATTACCGGCTTCGCGCCGGTGGCCGACGTACGCAAAACCGTTACCCCCGAATTGAAAAACGTGGCCGACAGCGTATTGCTGTTTGTCGATTTGGGCTTTGGCAAAGCACGCATGGGCGGCTCGGCGCTGGCGCAGGTGTACAACGAAACCGGCGGCGAAGCGCCCGACATCAATATAGGCCGTCTGAAAGCGTTTTACGATGTGATGCAGAAGCTGGTGGCCGAAGACAAACTGTTGGCCTACCACGACCGCAGCGACGGCGGCCTGTTTGCTACGTTAGCGGAAATGGCGTTTGCGGCACGTTGCGGCTTGGATATAGATTTAAATTTATTGCTTGCACAAACATTTATTACCAACCATACCGCTCTGTCTCAATCATTGCGGACTGAAGAGGTAAAAGCGTTGGCTGAATGGCAAGAAACCATTGCCCGCACATTATTTAATGAAGAGTTGGGTGCTGTTATCCAAGTTAGGAAACAAGATGTTGCCGATATTATCAATTTATTCTATCAACAACAGCTTCATCACAATGTCTTTGAAATCGGTACGTTAACTGATGAGAACACGTTAATCATCCGCGACGGGCAAACGCACCTTATTTCTGACAACCTAATCAAACTGCAACAAACCTGGCAGGAAACCAGCCACGCCATCCAACGCCTGCGCGACAACCCCGCCTGCGCCGACAGCGAGTTCGCCCTGATTGGCGACAACGACCGCAGCGCATTGTTTGCCGACGTGAAATTTGACGTGAACGAAGACATCGCCGCGCCTTTCGTCAACAGCGGCGCGAAACCTAAAATCGCCATCCTGCGCGAACAGGGCGTAAACGGGCAAATCGAAATGGCAGCCGCCTTCACCCGCGCAGGATTCGATGCCTACGACGTGCATATGTCCGACCTGATGGCAGGCCGCGTCCACCTTGCCGACTTCCAAATGCTCGCCGCCTGCGGCGGATTCAGCTACGGCGACGTACTCGGCGCGGGCGAAGGCTGGGCGAAAACCATCCTGTTCCACCCCGCGCTGCGCGAGCAGTTTGCCGCCTTCTTTGCGCGCCAAGACACCCTCGCGCTGGGCGTGTGCAACGGCTGCCAAATGATGAGCAACCTCGCCGAAATCATCCCCGGCAGCCAAGGCTGGCCGAAGTTCAAACGCAACCGCAGCGAGCAGTTTGAAGCCCGTTTGAGCATGGTCGAAGTGGCCAAATCGCCCTCGCTGATTCTGGCCGAAATGCAGGGCAGCCGCCTGCCCGTGGTCGTCAGCCACGGCGAAGGCCGCGCCGATTTCGCCCACTTAGGACGCGACGGCAATTCGGTGTCAGACGGCCTTGCCATTGCCCTGCAATACATCGACGGCACCGGCGCCGTAACCCAAACCTACCCGCTCAACCCCAACGGCTCGCCGCAGGGCATCGCCGGCGTGACCAACGCCGACGGCCGCATCACCATCATGATGCCCCACCCCGAACGCGTGTACCAAACCGCGCAAATGAGCTGGCAGCCTGAAAACTGGGGCGAATTGAGCGGCTGGTACCGAATGTTCGCCGCCGCGCGTAAGGCGTTGGGTTAAACCTGCACAAAAGGCCGCCCGAAAGGATTTCAGACGGCCTTTTTATTCGGAGACCAGAAAATAAAAAAATTCCTTATCGCCGCAGCCGTTTTGCTGCCGCTTTTTGCCCGCGCCGAAGAAGCGTTCGACCCCAAAGCCTACCAGCAGCTCGCCGCAGCATGCGGCCAAAACGATCTCGACAGCTGCGTTAAATTTGCCGTGTGGACGCAGGAGCATACGAACACCCCCGCCGATGCCTGCGCACCGCTGAAAAAAGCCTGCGACGGCGGCAATATGAAAGGCTGCTATGCCTTGGCCAATCTTTATCTCGACCCCCGCAGCGGCTTGGGCGCAAACAAAGACAAAGCGCGCGCACTGTACTGGAAAGCCTGCGACATCGGCCACGAACTTTCCTGCCTGATTTCGGCCCACCTGAGATATAAAGAGAACAAGCAAAGCCAGCCCGTTTTGCCGCAATAACGGCGTTTGGAAAAAGGCCGAAAGGCAGCCTGAAAAACCGCGAAACCGGTTTTCAGGCTGCCTTAAAATCCGTCCGCGCATCTTGCGTACAGCAAAAAAGGAAGCCCCATGCCGCCCACCCGCCTTGCCTTTATCAAAGGATTTTGCAGCGCCGTTATGCTGATTTCGCTGCTTGCCCTGCTGCTGATTCCGCAATACGGCAACTATATGCAGCGCAGCGAAATCAGGCAGATTATCGCCACCGCCTAGCCCCTGCAAAACGCTGTTGCCGACAAACTGAAAAACAAGCAGCCGCCCGTCGGCATCCCGCCGCATCCCCAAGCCGCAACCCGTATCAGCGCGGACGGCTGGATTCTGCTGACCACGCCGCGATACGGACGGCAGATTCTTCTGATTCCCAGCCGCCAAGCCAACGGCGAAATCGCATGGGAGCAGCATTTTGAACACGGTGAATTGCGGTAAAGGTTTTCAGGCTGCTTTGGCCGTTACCGCCCAAGCAGCCTGAAAAAAGCAAAGGGGCTGTACTAGATAAGCAGTCATGTTAGACTGCAAAAATGAAAATAACCCATTGTAAAATAAAAAAGAGTATTCAAAAGAAACTGCTACAGTTTTTTGTACTCGAAGTTACCGCCCGTTCAGCCGCCGATTTGTTGGGCATCCACCCCAATTCGGCAGTGCTGTTTTACCGCAAGATTCGCGAAGTCATCAGCCATCATCTCTCGTTGGAAGCCGATACGGTTTTTAACGGCTCAATTGAGTTGGACGAGAGCTATTTCGGCGGACACCGCAAAGGCAAACGCGGACGCGGTGCGGCGGGAAAGGTGGCAGTTTTCGGTATTCTCAAACGCGGCGGCAAGGTTTATACCGTGGTTGTCGAGAACGCCAAAAGAGAAACTTTAATGCCTGTTATCACAAAGAAAATTATGCCTGACAGCATTGTCTATACGGATTGTTTGAGCAGCTATGATGTGTTGGATGTAAGCGGATTTACCCATCACCGTATCAACTACAGCAAGCTGTTTGCCGACAGACAAAACCACATCAACGGCATTGAAAACTTTTGGAATCAGGCAAAACGCGTACTGCGCAAATACAATGGAATCGACCGT
>NZ_JAKOOW010000001.1:68452-72977 GCF_022288825.1 Kingella pumchi
AAAGCAAAAGTTCCCGTAGGCCGGATTTGCGCATCCGACAACGAAGCATTAAAACCGCAAAGGCCGTCTGAAAAGCCATGCAGAGCGCCCCTTGCGGAACAATATCGAGTACAGGTGCCAGCCTGTTGCCCCCGTTCCATTAACCGTTTTAAAGGAAAAGACATGAAAAAAACCGCATTAACCGCCGCCCTGCTGCTGCTTGCCGCCTGCGGGCAAAGCAATGTGGAGCGGGAAACTGCGCCCGCGTCCGCAGCTACGCCTGCTGCTACGTCTGCGCCCGCTGCAAGCGCCGCAGCCACAGCCGCGCCGCAATGGCAAATCGTTGGCGAAGTGAACAGCCGTTTCCGCTATCTTTATGTGCTGGTGCCCGCCGGCAGCGGCGATGCCGAACTGGTAACGCTGGCGCAGGATATCCACCGCAGCGAGCCGGATGCCTGGCTGTGGCTGGTGGACAGCGACGAGAAAGTGGCCGACGGCGTGAAAGCGGGGCAGACGGGCGATATGTCGGCGTTTCCGAAAGAATGGATGGAGCGGCATATCGTTGCCAACTCGGTGCTGGTGCTTCATCCCGACGGCCGCCATGTGTGGACGCTGTACGGCGGCAGCGGCCGCGAACGCGAAATCGCCACGCTGCCGTGTATCGACGGCAAGGGTTCGTGCCGCGACTGAGCCGTCTCGGTTTGCGCCACGCCAACACACTTTAGGGCAAAACCAAAGCAGCCTGAAAACCGCCGATCCGGTTTTCAGGCTGCTTTTTTATGCGCCCAAGTCCTGCGCGGCCGGCGCTACAGCAGATTTTGCGGGCGGCCGGCGGCAAAGGCGTTGATATTGGCTTCGAGCATCTGCGTCAGGTTTTCGACGGTTTCCGCCGCCGCCCATGCCACATGCGGGGTAACGATCAGATTGGGCAGTTGCGAGAGCAGCGGGTTGCCTTCTGAGGGCGGCTCTTGGCTCAGCACATCAAAGCCGGCGCCGCCGAGCATGCCGTATTTGAGTGCGGCGAGCACCGCCTGCTCGTCGGCCAGGCCGCCGCGGCCGACATTGACCAGCACCGCCTGCGGCTTCATCTGCCGCAGTTCGTTCTCGCCGATCATATGGCGGGTGGAATCGTTGAGCGGGCAGTGCAGCGAAACGGCGTCGGCCTGCGACAAGGCAGCCTGAAAGGCGGTATAGCCCGGGCGTACGGCGGCGGCGTCTTTGCGCTCGCCCCACAGCACGTTCATGCCGAAGGCTTCGGCATAGCCGGCGAGCCGGCGGCCGATACTGCCGCGACCGAAGATGGCAAGGGTTTTGCCGTTGAGATTGCGTATCGGCGCGCCGAAATGGCAGAAATGGGCGGCTTGGCGCCAGGCGCCGGCGGCAACGTCGCGGCGGTAGGCGGGCAGGTTGCGCATCAGGGCGAGCAGCAGCATAAAGGCGTGTTCGGCAACGCTATCGCTGCCGTAATCGCGCACGTTGCAGACGGCAACGCCGGCGGCGCGCGCGGCGGCCAAATCGACGTTGTCGTAGCCGGTGGCCGCCAACGCCACCAGTTTCAGCTGCGGATTGGCGGCAAAGTGTTCGGCGCGGATGGCGACTTTGTTGGTAATCACGATATCGGCGCCGGCCAGCCGCGCGGCAGTCTGATCGGGCGCGGTGTGCGGGTGGTTTTGCAGCGTGTGCGGGAAATCAAAACGCAGCGGCCGCGCGGGCAGCGTGCCGCTGTCGAGAAAAACGATATTCACGGGTTCTCCTTTGGGATGGGCAAGGCAGCCTGAAAACGGTGGGGACGGGGTTTCAGGCTGCCTTTGGGGTTTTTGGTAAATGTAGCTCGGGATGGGAGCCAAGGAACCGTAAAGCAGCCTGAAAGCTGGGTCTAGACCCAGCCTACGCTTCTTGCTGCAAAGGCAGCCTGAAAACCGTGCAGACGGGCTTTCAGGCTGCCCTAGGTTATTTGCGTTTGCGCGTTTTGGGCGCGGCGGCTTTTTTGGTGGGCTTGGCAGCTGGTTTGGCAACAGATTGGACGGCAGGCTTGGCGGCGGCGGGTTTGCCTTTGGCCGGGGCTTTGGGGGTTTTGCCGCGTTTGCCGTTAGCCGGTTTTTCAGGCTGCTTTTTGCTGCGTTTGGCGGGCGTTTTGGGGCTTTCAGGCTGCCTTTTGTTTTTGCCGGTTTTGGCGGATTTGGCAGTGCCGTCGGCGCTGCGTTTTTTGCGCTTGCCGCTGTAGCCGCCGCTGACCAAGGTAAGGTCGATGCGGCTGGTTTCCAAATCGGCACGGACGACGCGGACGGTTACGCTGTCGCCCATATCGAAGCGGATGCCGCTGCGCTCGCCGACCATCGCCATGATGTCGCGGCGGTAGTTGAAGTAGTCTTCGCCCAGGTCGCTGACGTGCACCATGCCTTCGGTGTGGATGTTGTCGAGGGTAACGAAGATGCCGAAGGTGCTCATGCCGGAGATGCGGCCGGTGAAGGTTTCGCCGACTTTGTCGCGCATGTAGTAGGTTTTGAGCCAGTTTTCGACATCGCGGCTGGCTTCGTCGGCGCGGCGCTCGCAGAAGGAGGCGTGGGCGCCGAGCGAGGGCCAGGAGTCTTCGCGGTAGTTTTTGCCGGCGAGCACGGCTTTGATGGCGCGGTGGACGGCCAGGTCGGGATAGCGGCGGATGGGGGAGGTGAAGTGGGTGTAGTGCTCGTAGGCAAGGCCAAAGTGGCCTTGGTTTTGCGCTTCGTACACGGCCTGCTGCATCGAGCGCAGCAGCATGGTTTGCAACAGTTCGCGGTCGTCGCGGCCTTCGAATTGGGCGGCCAGTTCGGCGTAGTGCTTGGGGGTGGGGTTGTCGCCGCCGCCCAACTGCAGGCCGGTCAGGGCGAGCTGTTCGTGCAGCACGGCGAGTTTTTCGGGGGTGGGGCCGGCGTGGTTGCGGTACAGGCCGGGGTGTTTGTGCGCCAGCAGGAAGTCGGCGGCGCAGACGTTGGCGGCGAGCATGCACTCTTCGATGAGCTTGTGGGCATCGTTGCGGTGCACGGGTTCGATGCGCTCGATTTTGCCGTGATCGTCAAACAGCATCTGGGTTTCGGTGGTCTCGAATTCCATGGCGCCGCGTTTGAGCCGTTTTTTGTGCAGAACTTGATACAGGGCGTAGAGCGTATCGAGATTTTTGCGGTGGGGGTTGTCGGCGCCGCTCTCGAGCCAGTCCCACACTTGGTTGTAGGTCAGGCGGCCGTGGGAGCGCATCACGGCGGGGTAGAAGCGGTAGGACTTGACGTTGCCGGCGTAGGTGATGGTCATGTCGCACACCATGCACAGGCGCTCGACGTCGGGATTGAGCGAGCAGATGCCGTTGGACAGGCTTTCAGGCAGCATGGGGATGACGCGGCGGGGGAAATAAACGCTGGTGGCGCGTTCGCGGGCGTCGCTGTCGATGGCGTCGTGCAGGCGCACATAGTGGCTGACGTCGGCAATGGCGACGATAAGGCGGTAGTTGCGCCCGTGTTTTTCGGCGTAAACGGCGTCATCGAAATCGCGCGAGCTTTCGCCGTCGATGGTGACCAGCGGCAGATCGCGCAAGTCTTCGCGGCCTTTGCGGTCGGCGGGGCGCACTTTTTCGGGGATTTTGGCGGCAGCCTGAACGCAGTTTTCGGAAAACTCGTGCGGCAGGTGGTGTTTGCGCACGGCGATTTCGATTTCCATGCCGCTGTCGGCATAGTCGCCCAGCACTTCGGTTACCCGCGCCACGGCGGGGCGGTGGTTGGTGGGATAGCTTTCGATCGCCGCCACAATCACCTGGCCGGATTCGGGCTTGAATTCGGCCACCGATTCGGGCTCGAGAATAATCGGCTGGTGCAATCGGCGGTCTTCCGCTTCCAGCACCGCCACGCCGCGGTCGAGATAAAAACGGCCGACGACGTCGGTTTGCGCGCGCTCGATAATGTCCAGCACCTGCCCTTCGCGGCGCCCGCGCCGGTCGCGGCCGCCGGTGGGGCGCACGGTTACCAAATCGCCGTGCATCAGCCCGCGCAGCTGGCGCTCGTAAAGTACGAAATCGCCGCCGCCGTCGTTGGTGAGCGGCACGGCAAAACCCAAGTCGTCCTTATGCACTTCGACGCGGCATTTGACGATTTCCAGTTTGTCGGCCACGCACACCAGGTTGCGCCGGTTGATCAGCACCTGGCCGTCGCGCGCCATCGCCTTGATGCGGCGCTCGAAAAATTCGTATTCTTCATCGCTGATCGACAGCTGCTCGGCCAGCGCGGAAATTTTCTGCGGCACGCCCGCATCGTCCAACAGGCGAATAATCCATTCGCGGCTGGGCAGCGGATGTTCGTATTTCTGCCGCTCCCGCTGCAAAAACGGGTCTTTTTCTCTAAGATTCAATAAATTTGTTTTTTTCTTCGTTTTCATGATTGACAATTTTCAAAGGGTTTATATAATGCCGCCTTTCGCTTGCGGCACTTTAACCCAAGCGCAATACAAATGCAAAGCCCAGGTGGCGGAATTGGTAGACGCGCCAGCTTCAGGTGCTGGTATCCTCACGGGTGTGGAAGTTCGA
>NZ_JAKOOW010000001.1:73060-73173 GCF_022288825.1 Kingella pumchi
ACGCAGCGCAAGCTGCTTTTACTTTGCATTCACAATCTAGCTTTGCCCAGGTGGCGGAATTGGTAGACGCGCCAGCTTCAGGTGCTGGTATCCTCACGGGTGTGGAAGTTCGA
>NZ_JAKOOW010000001.1:73268-155201 GCF_022288825.1 Kingella pumchi
TTCAAACCGGTTTGACGATTTCAAATCGGTTTTTCCGTTTCAGGCTGCCTGAAAGGCAATCGGCATTACTCGGCAGCCGGTGTTTTTACCTGTTTTCTCCCCACCGATAGTTTTCAGGCTGCCTTTCAAACGGAAAAGGCAGCCTGAAAACTTCTTGTGGCGGCAACTCTACGCCTGAGCCGCTGCCAGCCAGTCGGCGGGAACGATCAAACGCAAATGCTGCGCATCCAGCTGCCCGCTGCCGAACACTTCCGTCCACGCAGCCACGCATTTCTCGGCGGCATCGGTATCGGCCAGCCCCCAGATTTTTACCCCAGCCCCTTCGGCCGGCAGATGCTCTTTCAGCGCGGCAAACGGCGTGCTGCCGTCTTCCGGCAGTGCGAAGGAAACGAAATCGCAGCCGGCCGCCCAAGCGGTTTGCGCCACATGAAGCAGCTGTTCTTCGGTTTGATACTGCTTGACCATTACCGTCAGCCGCTTTTGGCCGGAGCGGCACAGCTCGGCCACCGTTGCCAGCATATGGCGGCTTTGGGCGGCGGCATCGCTGTCGAAGCCGGCGGCATCGGCCAGCACCAGCACGATGCCGTCGGCACCGAAAGCCAGCGCGGTAGCGGTATCGGCCACCGCCGACACCGGCTCGGCGCCGTCGGGATTGAGCGCGGCGGCAATGGTAACGCCTTTGCTTTTGGGCAGCGCCATCCGCGCGGCGCTCAAGCGATCGGCGGCCACCAGCACCGCGGCGGCGGGCGGCTCGGCTGCCAAGGCGGCGGTGCAGCCCTGTTTGGCAGCGGCATCGTTTTCTGCATTCAGTAGGTCGATTTCCAGCAGGTGGCGAAAATTGGTCGGGGAATCCATAACTTCGTCCTTTATTGATTGGTTTGTTGTCGCCGGTATTGTTTTCGGCTTTCAGGCTGCTTTAAAGCGTAGGAAAAACGGTTTCAGGCAGCCTGAAACCGTCTGGCGCTTATTCCTGCTCGGCTTGTTCGGCCGGCATCGGCATTTCGCTCATTTTGTCGCGGTTCAAATCCAATTCTGCTTCATAGGAAATGCCGCCGGTCCATTTTTCTTTGATGCGGATATCCATTTCCTGCGGGCCGCGGCGAAACTCCAATGTGGCTTTGCTCGGGCTGACTTTGGCTTTTACGGTGCGAAAACCGTTGTTTTCGGCATTGCTGCGCGCTTCGTCGGCCAAATCGCGGATCCGGCCGCGGCGCAGGAAGTATTCGACTTCGAATTTGTCTTCGCCGATGCGGCGCGATTTGACAATCTGACCGCCGTGCGGGCGGAGAATCAGGCGCGGCACGGGGTCGAAATCGCGTGCTTCAAGCATGGCGGGTGCTGCCAGCAGGGCGGCGGCGGAGAAAGCGGCGAGCAGTTTTTTCATTGTTTTTCCTAAAAGCGGTATGGATTGAAAACAGAGCGAATCTTAATCAAAGCGCAACCATTCGGGCAAGTTTGGCGGCGCGGCGAGCGGGGTTTTGTTGCGCCGGCCGGCACAAGGCAGCCTGAAAGCGGCGGATACGCCTTGTGATAGAATCGCACCCTTTTCCACTTGCTCGCACAGGAAAAACCAAATGCAAAAAGTGATTGCCATCGACGGCCCCAGCGCATCGGGCAAAGGCACCATTGCCGCACGGGTGGCGCAGGAATTGGGCTGGGCGTATCTTGATTCGGGCGCGCTCTACCGGCTGACCGCGCTGTATGCGCAGCGGCAGGGCGTGTCGTGGTCGGACGAAGCGGCGTTGGCCGAGCTGGCCGCCGCCTTGCCTGTACGCTTTGCCGGCGGCACCGTCTTTTTGGCGGACGAAAACGTCGGCAGCGCCATCCGCAGCGAAGAAATCGGCATGGGCGCATCCGCCGTGGCTGCCTTGCCGGCTGTCCGCGCCGCCCTGCTGCAGCGCCAGCGCGACTTTCTTACCGAGCAGGGTCTGGTGGCCGACGGCCGCGACATGGCTTCGGTGGTGTTCCCGCAGGCGCGGCTGAAAATCTTTCTGACCGCCGCCGCCGAAGTGCGCGCCTGCCGCCGCGCCAAGCAGCTCGGTTTGCCGTGCGAAGGCTTGGAATACCAGCGCATCGTTGCCGACATCCAAGCGCGCGATCTGGCCGACAGCCGCCGCACCAGCGCCCCGCTGCGCCAAGAGCCCGATGCGAAGCTGCTCGACACTTCCGATTTGAGCATAGACGAAACGGTAAAAAAAGTGCTTGATTGGTATCGCGAAAGCTGATTACACGCTATAATCGCGCATTTTTTCAGGCAGCCTGAAAAACCCAACCCCGCGCCCGCCTGCCAAGGAGGCCGGCGTTTCCAACCCCAACCCCGCATCCCTTGGCGGTGCAAAGAAAGCAAACTCATGGAAAATTTTGCCCAGTTACTGGAAGAATACTCAGCCAGCCAGGAAATGACCCACGGTGAAGTCATCACCGCAGAAGTCGTTGACATTACGGATAAATTCGTAATCGTAAACGCCGGTCTGAAATCCGAATCGCTGATTGATCTGGCCGAATTCAAAAACCCGCAAGGCGAGTTGGAAGTCAAAGTCGGCGATTTCGTTACCGTGACCATCGAATCGGTGGAAAACGGCTTTGGCGAAACCAAACTTTCCCGCGAAAAAGCCAAGCGCGCGGCCGACTGGATCACTTTGGAAGAAGCGATGGAAGACGGCCAAATCCTGTCCGGCGTGGTCGGCGGCAAAGTCAAAGGTGGCCTGACCGTAATGGTCAACAGCATCCGCGCCTTCCTGCCCGGCTCTCTCTTGGACGTGCGTCCGGTGAAAGACACTTCCTACTTTGAAGGCAAAGAAATCGAATTCAAAGTCATCAAACTGGATAAAAAACGCAATAACGTCGTGGTATCCCGCCGCGCCGTTCTGGAGGAAACCCTCGGCGAAGAGCGCAAAGCCCTGCTGGAAAACCTTAAAGAAGACAGCGTGGTTAAAGGCATCGTCAAAAACATCACCGACTACGGCGCGTTCGTGGATCTGGGCGGTATCGACGGTCTGCTGCACATCACCGACCTGGCATGGCGCCGTGTGAAACACCCCAGCGAAGTGCTGGAAGTCGGCCAAGAAGTGGAAGCCAAAGTGCTGCGCTTTGACCAAGACAAACAACGCGTATCTCTCGGCCTCAAACAGTTGGGCGAAGATCCGTGGGACGGCCTTGCCCGCCGCTACCCGACCGGCACCCGCCTGTTCGGTAAAGTTTCCAACCTGACCGACTACGGCGCATTCGTCGAAATCGAACAGGGCATCGAAGGTTTGGTACACGTTTCCGAAATGGACTGGACCAACAAAAACGTCCACCCGAGCAAAGTCGTACAGCTTGGCGACGAAACCGAAGTGATGATTCTGGACATCGACGAAAACAAACGCCGCATCTCCCTCGGCATGAAACAGTGCCGCCCCAACCCGTGGCAGGAATTTGAAGCCAACTTCAACAAAGGCGACAAAATCCAAGGCGCAGTCAAATCCATCACCGACTTCGGTATTTTCGTCGGCCTGCCCGGCAACATCGACGGCTTGGTACACCTTTCCGACCTTTCTTGGAGCGAAGCCGGCGAAGAAGCCGTACGCAAATACAAAAAAGGCGAAGAAGTCGAAGCCGTGGTACTGGCCATCGACGTCGAAAAAGAACGCATCTCCCTGGGCATCAAACAGCTCGAAGGCGATCCTTTCGGCAACTTCATCAGCGTGAACGACAAAGGCTCGCTGGTTAAAGGCGAAGTGAAATCCGTTGAAGCCAAAGGCGCCGTTGTCGCCCTGGCCGACGAAGTGGAAGGCTACCTGCCCGCATCCGAATTCGACAGCGAGCGCGTGGAAGACCTGACCACCAAACTTAACGCCGGCGACACCGTCGAAGCCGTAATTCTGACCATCGACCGCAAAAACCGCAGCATCAAACTGTCGGTTAAAGCCAAAGATGCCAAAGAAAACCGCGAAGCCCTCAACAACGTCAACGCAGCCACCGCCAACGCCGGCACCACCAGCCTGGGCGACCTGCTCAAAGCGTCTTTGGGCAAACAATAAGGCAGCAACATGACCAAATCGGAATTGATGGCCCGCCTGGCCGAAGTCTTCGTTGCCGAAAACGGCAACCAGCTGCAAAGCAAAGACATCGAATACAGCGTCAAAGTCCTGGTTGACACCATGACCCGCTCGCTGGCCAAAGGGCAACGCATCGAAATCCGCGGCTTCGGCAGTTTCGACCTGAACTACCGTCCGCCGCGCGTCGGCCGCAACCCCAAAACCGGCGAACGTGTGGACGTACCCGCCAAGTACGTTCCCCACTTCAAACCCGGCAAGGAATTGCGCGAGCGCGTAAACCAAGCCGCCGGCCAGTAAAACGGCAAGGCAACCCGGCCGCACACCGTCCCAAACGGTGTGCGGTTTTTGCTGTTCTGAAAAATCAAAAGGCAGCCTGAAAGTTAAAAAAGCAGCCTGAAAACGAAAAACCCGTTTTCAGGCTGCTTTGTGTGTATCCGCTTATTTGTCGCGCAGCTCGCGGCGCAGGATTTTGCCGACGTTGGACTTGGGCAGCTCGTCGCGGAATTCAATTTCGCGCGGGACTTTGTAGCCAGTCAGCTGGCTGCGGCAGAATTCGATTAGCTCGTCTTTGGTCAGGCTGGGGTCTTTTTTCACCACGAAAAGTTTGAGCGCTTCACCGGTTTTTTCGCTTTTGACGCCGATACAGGCCACTTCCAGCACTTTGGGGTTGTGGGCGACCACGTCTTCGATTTCGTTGGGATAGACGTTGAAGCCGGACACCACAATCAGGTCTTTTTTGCGGTCGACTATCCGCAGCCAGCCTTGTTCGTTCATCACGACAATGTCGCCGGTTTCCAGCCAGCCGTCGGCATCGAGCACTTTGGCGGTTTCTTCGGGGTGCTGCCAGTAGCCTTTCATCACCTGCGGCCCTTTGATCCACAGTTCGCCGGCTTCGCCGATGGCGGCAAAACCGCCGTTGCCGTCGCGCAGCTGCACGTCGGTGCTGGGCAGCGGCAGGCCGATGCCGCCGCTGTAGGCGGGAATGTTGAGCGGGTTGACGCACACGCCGGGGCTGGCTTCGGTCAGGCCGTAGGCTTCGACGATGGCCTGGCCGGTTTGCGCCGCCCAGCGCTCGGCCACGGCCTGCTGGGTGGCCATGCCGCCGCTGAGCGTGAGTTTCCAGCTGGAAAAATCGAGCTGTTTGAAGCTGTCTTTATTGAGCAGGGCGTTAAACAGGGTGTTGACGCCGATAAACACGGTGATGCGGTGTTTGCCCAATTCGGCGATAAAGCCGTCGATGTCGCGCGGATTGGCGATCAGCACGGCTTTGGAGCCGGCCTGGATGGTAATCATCAGGTTCACGGTGAGCGCGAAAATATGATAAAGCGGCAGCGCGGCGATAAAGACTTCGTGGCCGGGCTGCAGCTTGCATTTAATCCATTCGGCGCCCTGCATCATGTTGGCGCAGATATTGCCGTGGGTGAGCATCGCACCTTTGGCCACGCCGGTGGTGCCGCCGGTGTACTGCAAAAAGGCCAGATCTTCGCGCGCCAGCGGCACTTCCTGCAGCGTTTGGGCGCCGCCCTGCGCCAGCGCGCGTTTAAAGGGTACGGCGTGCGGGATGCGGTAGTCCGGCACTTGTTTGCGCACGCGGCGCAGCACGAAATTAACCAAAGCGCCTTTGAAAAAACCGAGCATATCGCCGACGCTGGCAACGATAACGTGTTTGACCTGGGTGCGCGGCAGCACCATTTCCAGCGTATTGGCAAAGTTTTCCAGCACCACGATGGCGGTGGCACCGCTGTCTTTGAGTTGGTGTTCGAGTTCGCGCGGGGTGTAGAGCGGGTTGGTATTGACCACCACCAGCCCGGCTTGCAGGATGCCGAATACCGCAATCGGGTATTGCAGCAGATTGGGCATCATCACCGCTACCCGCTCGCCGCGCGGCAGCTTGAGCACGTTTTGCAGATAGGATGCGAAATCGGCCGCCAGCTTGGCGGTTTGGCGGTAGCTGATTTCTACGCCCATGCTGTGAAAGGCGGGTTTGTCGGCAAATTGTTCGACGCTTTGTTTGAATACGTCCACCACCGATTGGTAGCGTTCGGTGTCGATCTCGTGTGCCACGCCGTTTTCGTAGCTGTCCAGCCAGATTTTTTCCATGGGTTGCGGTTTCCGTTGTGTGGTCGGGAAAGGGGGCGATTATAGCAAAATTAAACGTTGTTCCCCGTATCCGCGCCGAAGCGGCCACATACGCGTAAAAAGGAAGCCTGAAAACGAGCGAAGCGAGTTCCAGCGAAGCTAAAACAAGCATTGCAAATACGTTTTCAGGCTGCCTTTGGGTGTGCGGCAGACCGTTTTCAGGCTGCCCTATTCTGCCTTACAACAAACCGGGCTGACCCAATGCCGGATCGCTGGCGCGGGCGGCTTCTGCGTCGGCGACGCTCAAGCCTAGTGCTTGGGCGACGCCTGCGGCATAGTCGGGATGACAGCGGGCGCAGTTGCGGATGTGGCGGTATTTGATGAAGTCCGGCGCGTCGCCCATTGCGGCGGCGGTGTTGGCAAACAGGGTTTGTTTTTGCTCGTCGCTCATTTTCTCAAACAGCGCTCGCGGCTGGCTGAAGTAGTCGGCATCGTCTTCGCGGTAGTTCCAATGCGCGGCGTCGCCGTTGATTTTCAAAGGCGGTTCGGCGTATTGCGCCTGTTCCTGCCATTGGCCGAAGCTATTGGGTTCGTAGTGGATGGCGGAGCCGTAGTTGCCGTCGGCGCGGCCTTGACCGTCGCGGGCGTTGCTGTGCACGGGGCAGCGCGGGCGGTTTACCGGAATCTGGTGGTGGTTCACGCCCAAGCGGTAGCGCTGCGCGTCGGCGTAGTTAAACAGGCGCGCTTGCAGCATGCGGTCGGGCGAAACGCTGATGCCGGGCACGAGATTGCTCGGCGCGAAGGCGGATTGTTCGACGTCGGCGAAGAAGTTTTCCGGATTTTTGTTGAGCTCAAACTCGCCCACTTCAATCAGCGGATAGTCTTTTTTCGGCCAAACTTTGGTCAGGTCAAACGGGTGGTACGGTACTTTTTCAGCGTCCGCTTCGGGCATGATTTGCACGTACATCGTCCATTTCGGGAAGTCGCCGCGCTCGATGGCTTCATAAAGGTCGCGCTGGTGGCTTTCGCGGTCGTCGGCGATGATGGCGGCGGCCTCGGCGTTGGTCAGGTTTTTAATGCCCTGCTGGGTGCGGAAATGGAATTTCACCCAGAAACGCTCGTTTTGCGCGTTGATAAAGCTGTAAGTGTGCGAGCCGAAGCCGTGCATGTGGCGGTAGCTGGCGGGGATGCCGCGGTCGCTCATCACGATGGTGATTTGGTGGAAGGCTTCCGGCAAGAGCGTCCAGAAATCCCAGTTGTTCGTTGCCGAGCGCATATTGGTGCGCGGGTCGCGTTTTACCGCTTTGTTCAAATCGGGGAATTTGCGCGGGTCGCGCAGGAAGAAGACCGGCGTGTTATTGCCGACCATGTCCCAATTGCCTTCTTCGGTGTAAAACTTCAGCGCAAAGCCGCGGATGTCGCGCTCGGCATCGGCCGCGCCGCGCTCACCGGCAACGGTAGTAAAGCGGGCGAACATTTCGGTTTTTTTACCGATTTCGCTGAAGATTTTGGCGCGGGTGTATTTTGTGATGTCGTGGGTGACGGTAAACGTACCAAACGCGCCCGAGCCTTTGGCGTGCATGCGCCGCTCGGGGATGACTTCGCGCACGAAGTTGGCGAGTTTTTCGTTCAGCCACAAATCTTGCGCCAAGAGCGGGCCGCGCGCTCCGGCGGTCATGGAGTTTTGGTTGTCGGCAACGGGGGCGCCATTGTTCATGGTCAGGTGGGTTACAGGGCATTTGTTCATCATGGTTTCCTTTTATTGCTTGGCGGATTGCTCGATTTGGCGGAAGGCGTATTCGTAGCCGGTTTCACATTTTTCATACAGTTGCTGGATCGACATTTGTTTTCCTTTCGCTTGGGTTTATGCAGCGTGGCTGCGGTGCGGGGCGGAATATATGTTTAAACAAAAGCTATCGCAACTATGATTTCAATTTGTTTATTTTAAAACGACGACAAAAAAGCAGCCTGAAAGGGATTTTCCGCTTTCAGGCTGCCTGAAAAATAAAGAATTAAGCGCTGACCAGCTTGCCGTCTTGCATTCGCAATACGCGGTTGAAACGGGCGGCCAGATCGTCGTCGTGGGTCACGACCACCAGCGCGGTATCCAGCTCGCTTTGCAGCTCCAGCATCATATCGAGCACTTTGCGCGCATTGCCGCGGTCGAGATTACCGGTGGGCTCGTCGGCCAGCAGGCAGCGCGGGCGGCCGACCAGCGCGCGGGCGATGGCGGCACGCTGGCGCTCGCCGCCGGAAAGCTGGGCGGGGCGGTGGCGGATGCGCTCGCCCAGCCCCACGCGCTCGAGCATCGCCGCCGCGCGATCGCGGGCTTCGGCTTTGGGCGCGCCGCTGATCAGCAACGGCATCATTACGTTTTCCAGCGCCGAAAATTCGGCCAGCAGGTGGTGGAACTGGTAAACAAAACCCAGGTTGCGGTTGCGCAGCCGTCCCAGCGCTTTCTGGCCGAGCTTGGCAACGTTTTCGCCCATCAGCATCACGCTGCCGGCGCTCGGGCTGTCCAGCCCGCCGAGAATGTGCAGCAGCGTCGATTTGCCGCTGCCCGAAGCGCCGATGATGCTTACGCTCTCGCCGGCGCCGATTTGCAGGCTCAGGCCGTTGAGCACCTGCACGTTCAGGCTGCCGTCGCGGTAGTTTTTGCTCACTTCGCGGCAGTCGATTACCGCCTGCGGCTCCGCGGCGGGGTGGGGTACGGGATTATTCATAGCGCAAAGCCTCCGCCGGTTGGGTGCGCGCCGCGCTCCAGCTCGGATACAGCGTCGCCAAGAAAGAAAGCAGCAGCGAGATGCAGACCACGGTAATCACGTCGGCAGCCTGAATGTCGCTGGGCAGGTGGTTGATGAAATAGACTTTCGACGACACGAAATGCACGTTGAACACCTCTTCGATATAGGCAACGATGTCGCCCACTTTCCACGCCGCCAGCAGGCCGAGTACGGTGCCGACCAAAGTGCCGATGGTGCCGGCCACCATGCCCTGCACGATGAAAATGCGCATAATGCCGCCGGGCGACATGCCCAGCGTGCGCAAAATGGCGATATCGGCCTGTTTTTCTTTTACCGCCATCACCAGCGACGACACCAGATTAAAGGCGGCAACGACGACGATGCAGGTCAGCAAAAGCGTCAGCAGGCGTTTTTCCATTTCCACCGCGTTGAAGTAGCTGCGGTTGTTGTCCGTCCAGTTGCGCACCCAAAGCTGCTGGCTCTGCTGCAGGGCTTCGGGCACCAGCGCATCCATCACCGCCGGCGCGTTTTGCGGATCGGCCAGCCGCAGCCGCAGGCCGACGTTGCCCTCGTCCACGCGGTAGAGTTTCTGTGCGTCGGCCAAATGGGTAATCGCCATGCTGCTGTCTGCTTCATCGACGCCGGTTTTGATGATGCCGACCACCCTGAACTGCTTGAGCCGCGGCACCACGCCGGCGGGGGTAACATTGCCCTCGGGCGTGATCACGGTAACTTTGTTGCCTAATTCCGCGCCCAGCGCATCGGCCAGCTCCGAGCCGAGCACAATGCCGAAATCATCGGCCTGCAAATCTTCCAGGCGGCCGGCCACCACGTTTTTGGTGAACTCCGCCACTTTCGCTTCCTGATCAGGCAGCACGCCGCGCAGCTGCACGCCGCGCACCTCGCCGGAATTGGCCAGCAGCGCCTGTCCGGCCACATAGGGTGCGGTCGCCACCACCCCTTTGCCCGTGCCGAACTGCTTTTGTAGATCGCGCCAGGTTTTGCCGCCCTCGGCATCGAAATAGCCGATTTCAGCATGCGGGGCGATATTGAGCAGCTGGCCGCGGATTTCCTTCTGAAAGCCGTTGACCACCGACAGCACCAGAATCAACGCAATCACGCCCAGCGCAATGCCGAGCACCGAAATCACCGAGATAAACGACACAAAGCCGCTGCGTTTTTTGGCGCGCATATAACGCAGGCCGATCCAAGTTTCCAAAGCCATATTTTCAGGCTGCCTTTGCTGAAGTCAAAACGGCGGCGATTGTATCAAAACTTTGCCGCAGCGGCGTGTTGTCAGGCGCGGCAGCCTAAAAGGGGAAAGCGCCGCCCAGCCGCTGCCGGCAGCCTGAAAGCGCGGCGTTTTGCTGCCATTTTTGATGGTTCTTGGCAAAAGTCTTTTTATCCGACAAAAACATCCAGCTAGCAAAATCCGCCGCGCGGGGCAAGCGCCGGCGGCGGGAAAAGTGTGTTTATGCCATAACCTTTTCATTTGCAAATTAAAGAATTTTTGCACCCGTTTACACACTTTTCAGGCTGCCTGAAAATGGATTATCATGCGCCATACGCGCTGTTTTTCTTGGCGCGTTTTCACATGTATAAGTCTGAAAAAACGTCTGAAAACAAGCTCCAAGCCAACACCCATCCGATTTAAAACCCCAAAGCGAAGGAAAGCCCGATGAATACGACAGTCAATCTCAAAGTTACCAAACGCGACGGCCGCTTGGAGCCGATTGACTTGGACAAAATCCACCGCGTGGTAACTTGGGCGGCAATGGGCTTGGACAACGTATCGGTTTCCCAGGTCGAACTCAAATCGCATATTCAGTTTTACAACGGCATCCGCACCGACGACATCCACGAAACCATCATCAAGGCCGCGGCCGACCTAATTTCCGAAGAAACGCCGGATTACCAGTATCTCGCCGCGCGGCTAGCGATTTTCCACCTGCGCAAAATCGCCTATGGCGACTACGAGCCGCCGCATCTTTACGACCATGTGGCCAAACTCACCGAAGCCGGCCGCTACGACCGCCACATTCTCGCCGATTACAGCCGCGAAGAATTCGACGAACTCAACGCGCACATCGACCACGACCGCGACCTGACCTTCTCCTACGCCGCCGTCAAACAGCTGGAAGGCAAGTATCTGGTGCAAAACCGCGTTACCCGCCAAATCTTTGAAACGCCGCAGTTTCTTTATATCTTGGTGGCGATGTGCCTGTTTTCCAAATACCCCAAAGCCACCCGCTTGGATTATGTGAAACGCTTTTACGATGCGGTTTCCACCTTCAAAATCTCGCTGCCGACGCCGATTATGAGCGGCGTGCGCACGCCCACCCGCCAGTTCAGCTCCTGCGTATTGATCGAGTGCGACGACAGCCTGGATTCCATCAACGCCACCACCAGCTCGATTGTCAAATACGTTTCGCAGCGTGCCGGCATCGGCATCAACGGCGGCCGCATCCGCGCGCTGGGCAGCGAAATCCGCGGCGGCGAAGCGCAGCACACCGGCTGCATCCCCTTCTTCAAAATGTTTCAGGCTGCCGTCAAATCCTGCTCGCAGGGCGGCGTGCGCGGCGGTGCGGCCACGCTGTTTTACCCGCTGTGGCATCTGGAAGTGGAAAGCCTGCTGGTGCTGAAAAACAACCGCGGCGTGGAAGACAACCGCATCCGCCAGCTCGATTACGGCGTGCAAATCAACCGCCTGCTCTACACCCGCCTGATTAAAGGCGAAAACATCACCCTGTTCTCGCCCAACGAAGTGCCCGGCCTGTACGAAGCCTTTTTCGCCGACCAAGACGAATTCGAGCGCCTGTACACCCGCTACGAGCAGGACGAAAACATCCGCAAACGCAGCCTGCCGGCCACCGAACTCTTCTCCATCCTGATGCAGGAGCGCGCCGGCACCGGCCGCATCTACATCCAAAACGTCGACCACTGCAACACCCACAGCCCGTTTGACCCGCGCGTCGCCCCCGTCCACCAGTCCAACTTGTGCATGGAAATCGCCCTGCCGACCAAGCCCCTGAACGACATCAACGACGAAAACGGCGAAATCGCCCTGTGCACCCTGTCTGCCTTCAATCTGGGCGCGCTGGAAAGCCTGGGCGAACTCGAAGGCCTGTCCGACTTGGCCGTGCGCGCGCTCGACGCCCTGCTGGATTATCAGGACTACCCGATCAAAGCCGCCCGCACCTCCACCATGGGGCGCCGCTCGCTGGGCATCGGCGTGATCAACTACGGCTACTATCTGGCCAAAAACGGCATGAAATACAGCGACGGCTCGGCCAACGCCCTGACCCACCGCACCTTTGAAGCCATGCAGTACTACCTGCTCAAAGCCTCGGTGGAGCTGGCCAAAGAATACGGCGCCTGCCCGCTGTTTAATCAAACCATTTATTCGCAGGGCAAACTGCCGATCGACACCTACAAAAAAGACCTCGACACCGTCTGCGCCGAGCCGCTGCATCTCGATTGGGAAAGCCTGCGCGCCGACATCGTCAAACACGGCCTGCGCAACTCCACCCTTACCGCGCTCATGCCGTCTGAGACCAGCTCGCAGATTGCCAACGCCACCAACGGCATCGAACCCCCGCGCGGCCTGGTTACCGTCAAAGCCTCCAAAGACGGTATTCTCAAACAAGTGGTGCCCGAATTCGGCCGCCTGAAAAACCAATACGAAACCCTGTGGCAGATGGGCGGCAACGACGGCTATCTGAAACTGGTCGGCATCATGCAGAAATTCGTCGACCAGGCCATCTCCGCCAACACCAGCTACGACCCCAAACGCTTTGAAGGCGGCCGCGTGCCGATGAAGCAGATGCTCAAAGACCTGCTCACCGCCTACAAATACGGCGTCAAAACCCTTTACTACCACCACACCCGCGACGGCGCCGACGACACCCAAACCGATATTCAGGACGACGGCTGCGCCGGCGGCGCGTGCAAAATCTGATGTCTTGTTTTTCAGGCTGCCTTTAAGTGATGCGAGGCAACCTGAAAAGCATTTTTGGCTTTCAGGCTGCTTTTTCTTTCCACCAACCTAAAGGAACTCCGTATGAAACTCCGTTATTCCACTGTCCCCGCCCTACTGGCTGCGGTATTTGCCGCCGCGTCCCTGCCCGCCGCCGCCCGCAGCCAGATGCAATGCCGCTACGTTCAAAGAGAAGGCATCGAAAGCACCTACCGCTGCGAAGCCCCCGGCGCCACCATCGCCCAAGCCTATGCCGACTTCCAAGCCCGCCGCTACCGCTACGAAGCCCCCATAATCGACGGCGTGCGCGAAGAAAAAATCCGCCAAGACGGATACCTGCCGCACACCCTGCCCAAACGCAGCCTGAAACGCGAAGGCACCAAACCCAACGAATGCGGTGGTTTCCGCTACTACTACCACATCACCCGCCACAACGGCGGCGTCCGTGTCGAAAGCGGCGGCGACGACGACTGCGTGGCCGGCGACGGCACCGAAACCCGCTATGAAAAACGCGGCGGCAAAATCATCATCACCCACAAAGTATTCGCCTCCTGACCACGAAACGATACTAAAACCGGCATCCGCACCTAACAAAAGCAGCCTGAAAGCCACATCGGCTTTCAGGCTGCTTTGTGCCATTCGGAAAACATCGGAAAACGGCAGCAAGGCGGCATTTTTGCGAACATTAAAAAACGGCTTTCAGGCAGCCTGAAAGCCGTTTTTGTCATTGCCGCAGCGGTGTTTAGAACAATTCGTCGATGGCGTCGCCACCGGTGGATTTTTTCGGCGTGTTCTGCTGGGCGGGGCGGGGTGTTTTTTTCGGCGTTGGGGCGGTTTCTACCGGCTTGAGCGGGACTTCGCCGCCGCTGTCGCCGCCGCCAGCGATCGGCACCAGCGGGATTTCTTTCTCTTTTTCCTTTTCTTTCTCGACTTTTTTCGCTTTCTTGGCCGGTGCCGCGCCGGTGTTTAGCGCGGCGCGGTCGAAAGCATCATCCGGCTCGGACGCAACGCCGGGCACTTCGCGCGGGTCGGGTGCGCCGGCGGTCGGCAGGCTGGCATCGCGCACCGGTGTCGGGGAAACGGGTTTGCCGTCGGGCGAGAGCGCTTCAACCGGACGCGAAGCGGCGGGCTGCTGGCGGGTTTCGGTGTCGATAACCGTGGGTTTGGAAATCTCGCGGTACAAAACGTACATCAGACCAATGACGACAAAGGTGCCGATCACCAGCAGGGTCAGCAGGATGTTGCCGAAAGTGATTTTGGATTTTGCTTGGGGTTCGTTTGACATTGCACGGTATCCGTTTCAGGCTGCCTTGAAAGGCAGCCTGCGCCGCAGGGTTTACTGGGCGCTGCCGGTGGCGGCGTTGGTGGTGGTTTCAGGCTGGTAGGTTTCGTAAAGGGTAACGACTTCGCGCACGCCCGGGGTGGTGCGCACGCGCTCGGTTACGGCGGCCTGCTGATCGGGCGCAAGTATGCCCATTACATAGGCGGTGCCGTCGTAGGTAACGACTTTGACGTGGCCGAAATACACGCCCGGCACGTTGATCAGGTGGGTGCGCAGCTTGGTGGTGATCCAGGTGTCATTGCTGATGTGGCCGAAGGTGCGGTTGATCGGCACCACTTGGATGTGGTTGTACACGGCCAATGCGTTTTTCTCGCTGCGGGCGATGGCTTCGGCAGTTTGGCGGTCGTTTTCGGAAGCGACATGTCCCAGCAGCAGGATGCGGCGGTTGTAGCTGACGACGGCGATTTTCGGTTTGTACTGCGGATTGGTGTTGGCGCTGCGGACGGCTTGGAGCGCTTGGTATTTGACGCGCTGCTCCATCACTTCGTCGTCGGTTTGCGCGCCGGTGCTGCGACGGTCGGCAATCGACGCGCCGCCGGCGGCTGCGGCACCGCCAATCAGCGCGGCGGCACAGCCGCCCAGCGAACCGGCAAAGGCAATCGACAGCATCAGAACGGCAAGGCGGTGCTTGGGCATATTCATGGTGGACTCCTGGGATATTGGGGACGCGCCCTGATTGATTGTTGGGCAGGCAGCGCGCCGGATGCGGCGCATTTTAACGTTTTTTTACCGGATTTGGCAGTTTTTCAGGCTGCC
This sequence comes from Kingella pumchi, assembly GCF_022288825.1. Taxonomy (GTDB): domain Bacteria; phylum Pseudomonadota; class Gammaproteobacteria; order Burkholderiales; family Neisseriaceae; genus Kingella_D; species Kingella_D pumchi. The sequence goes on from NZ_JAKOOW010000001.1 coordinate 88,206, forward strand.
TGAAAACGGCGGCATTCAGTCGGCGGGCATGCCTTCGGTGAGCATGGTGTCGATGCAGTCGCACAGCGCGTGCACCAGCAGGATGTGGACTTCCTGAATGCGGGCGGTGCGCGGATAGGGCACGTTCAGCAGCACATCGCCTTCTTTGAGCATGGCGGCGATTTTGCCGCCGTCGCGGCCGGTAAAGGCCACCACTTTCATGTCGCGCTCGTGGGCGGCTTTAATCGCTTCGATCACATTGGCGGAATTGCCGGAAGTGGAAATGCCCATCAGCACGTCGCCGGCACGGCCGAGCGCGCGCACCTGCTTGCTGAAGATGTGGTCGAAACCGTAGTCGTTGCCGATGGCGGTCAGGGCGGAAGTGTCGGTGGTCAGCGCCACCGCCGCCAGTTCCATGCGCTCTTTTTCGAAGCGGCCGGTGAGTTCGGCGGCGAAATGCTGGGCATCGGCCGCCGAACCGCCGTTGCCGCACACCAGAATCTTGCCGTCTTCGGCCAGCGCCTGAAACAGCAGCAGCGCTGCTTGGGCGGTGGGTTCGGCCAGCACGGCGGCGGCGGTTTGTTTGGCGCGGATGCTTTCGTCAAAATGGGCGGCAACCCGCTGTTGCAGACTGTTCATTCGGATGTTCCTTAACCGGTAATATTGTGCAGCCACACTGGCGCGGCGCGACCTTCGAGCAGCACGGCATCGATGCGGCAGGGACGGCCGGCGAGCCGTTTTTGCTGCAGATAGTGCTCGGCGCTTTTTTGCAGCTTGGCCAGTTTGGCGGGGGTGATGCTGTAGGCGGCGCCGCCGAAACGGCTGCTGCGCCGGTAGCGCACTTCGACAAACAGCACGGTATCGCCGCTTTGCATAATCAGGTCGATTTCGCCGAAGGGGCAGTGCCAGTTGCGCTCCAAGAGTGTACAGCCGGCGGTGAGCAGATAGTCCAAAGCCGCCTGCTCCGAGGCGGCGCCCTGTTCGTGGGTGAGTTTCATGCGGCAGCTCCTGCGCGGCGGGCGGCCTGCTCGGCGGCGGTGAGTGCGATTTTGTCGCGCACATACAAAAGTTCCGCCTGTGCCGCCGCAACGGCGGGATACGCGCTGTCCAGCGCCAAACGCAGAAAATCGGCGGCTTCGGGCATATCGGGGCAGCCTGAAAACGGCGGCGGCTGCTCCAAAGCAAAGGCGCTGCCGATGCCCGCTGCCGTGCCGACGGCGTTTTCAGGCTGCCGGATGGCGGCGGCGGCACCCACCTGGTAATCGCTCAGCCGACGGCGCTGCGCGGTATCGAACCAGGCGTAAAACACTTCGTTCATCCGCGCATCGGCGGCAGCCAGCACGCAAGGCTGCGGCGGCAGCAGATAGGCGGCGGCATCGAGCGTCGGCACGCCGATCAGCGGGGTGGCAAACGGCGCCGCCAGCCCCTGCGCCACGCCGATGCCGATGCGCAGGCCGGTAAACGCGCCCGGCCCTTTGGCATACACCACCGCGCCCAAATCGGCGGCGCCGATGCCGGCTTGGGCAAACATTTCGCCAATCTGCGGCAAAATCAGCTCGGACTGGCGGTTGCCGGCGTCGATGCGGCACGACAGAATTTCGCCGCCGGCGCGCAAGGCCAGCGACAGCACGCTGCTGCCTGTATCGACGGCGAGTATCGGACGGTGGAAATCAGGCTGCATAAACACGAACCAAAAACGGAGCGAAACAGGCGCGGATTATAGCCCAAAACCGCCGCCTGCCGCTGGGAATCGGGCTTTCAGGCTGCCTGCGGCAAACCTGATTGGCGGTGCCGTTTTCGCATCGGGCAGCCGATTTGCCCAATCGGATGCCGGCAATCTTTCAGGCAGCCTGAAAAACGGCAGCGGCACTTTCAGGCTGCCTGCACCGCCTAAGCGGTTTCAGCCGGCGCCGCCCTGCCCTTTTTGCGCCACGCGGCGGCGGCGGGCTTCTTTGGGGTCGGCTTTGAGCGGGCGGTAGAGTTCGACGCGGTCGCCGTTTTGCAGCACGGTATCGTCTTTAACCTGGCGGCCGAAAATGCCCAGTGGTGCGTTCAGGTCGGCATCGGGGAAATCGGCGGCCAGCGGGCTCAGGCGTACCGCTTCGCGGGCGGTGCAGCCGTCGGCGAGATTCAGGCGGTACAGCACTTGGGCATCGGCGGTGCCGTAGGCCACTTCGATTTCAGGCATAGCGGCGGTCGGCTTCCTGCACAAAGGCTTCGACCAGGCGGTTGCACACGCCGCCAAATACCGGACTGATCAGCCGGCTGAGCAGGCCGACCAGCTCGTATTGCAGCCTGAAATCGACTTTGCAGCGCCCGTCTTCCAGCGGCGTGAACTGCCAGATGCCGTGCAGGCTGCGGAAAGGGCCTTCCAGCAGCTCCATGCGGATTTCGCGCCCCGGCACGTTGGTGTTGCGGGTGGCGAAAGACTGGCGCATGCCCATGTAATCCATATGCAGGCGTGCGCGCAACTCGTTGCCCTGGCGCGACAGCACTTCGGTGCGGCCGTACCACGGCAAAAAGCGCGGGTAGTCTTCCACCTTGTCCACCAGCTCGAACATCTGCTCGGCGCTGTGGTTGGCGTAAACGGTTTTACTGATGGTATTGACTGCCATAATTCGTTCAAATGGTTTTCAGGCAGCCTGAAACGATTTTCAGGCTGCCAGTTGCGGAAACAGGCTTCTTAGGCCGGCGACGATAATCTCCACCGCCACCGCCGCCAGCAGAATGCCCATAATGCGGTTGAGCACCGCCAGGCCGGTATCGCCCAACAGGCCGCTGATGCGGTCGGCCGCCAGCAGGCTGAGATAGGAAATCAGCGACACCACCGCGCCGGCGGCGGTAATCAGCAGCAGGCCGGTATAGCTGCTGACCGACGAAGCGTAAATCACTACCGTGGAAATACCGCCGGGCCCCATAATCATCGGAATCGCCAGCGGCACCACGGCGATGGTGCCGAGCACCGGCCGGATTTCGCGTTTTTCCACCGGCATGCCGCTGCCGTCGTCGGGCGTGGTCAGATCGGGTTTGGCGTGGTTGTCGCCCTTGCTCATCATCGACATCGCAATCAGAAACACCAAAATCCCGCCGCCGACGCGGAAAGAACCGGTGCTGATGCCCAGCACTTTGAGCAGCAGGTTGCCGCTGAAGGTAAAAATCACGATGGTAACGAACACGCTGGCGGCGGTCATTTGGGCGACGCGGCGGCGCTCGCGGCGGCTGCAGGTGTGGGTCAGCTCCAAAAACAGCGGCAGCGCGCTCAAGGGATTGATCAGCACCAGAAAGGCCAGCACGATTTGGACGATTTGCGATTCCACGCTCATTTTGCTCTCCCCGTCTCACAAAACAGGCAGCCTGAAAAACGCACCGGCCGGGTTTCAGGGTTTTCAGGCTGCTTCAGACATTTCCCGCTGCAGGGCGCTTATTCGCCGGCGGCCGGCAGCGCCATCTGCAGCACGGTTTCGGTTTGGCGGCGGCGGAAGGCATCGAGCTTTTGCGCCAGCGCTTCATCGTCTGCGGCCAGCAGCGACACCGCAAACAACGCGGCATTGGCGGCGCCGGCTTCGCCGATGGCAAACGTCGCCACCGGTACGCCTTTGGGCATCTGCACGATGGACAGCAGCGAATCTTCGCCGCGCAGGTATTTACTCGGCACCGGCACACCGAGTACCGGCAGCGGCGTTTGGCTCGCCAGCATGCCCGGCAGGTGGGCGGCACCGCCGGCACCGGCGATAACCGCGCGCAGGCCGCGTTCTTTGGCGGTTTTGGCGTATTCAAACATCAGATCCGGCGTGCGGTGCGCCGACACCACCCGCGCTTCGTAGTCCACGCCGAAATCCTGCAGGATGTTGGCGGCGTACTGCATAACGGGCCAGTCGCTGTTGCTGCCCATCACAATCCCGATTTTGGCCATAAGGGCGCTCCTGCCTTATTTGAAAAAGTCGCCCATGCCCGGCGGCAGGCCCTGGGTGAATTTCGACATTTTGTCCGAAGTGGTTTGCGCCACTTTGGCGCCGGCATCGGCAAAGGCGGCCAGAAGCAGATCTTCCAGCAGTTCTTTGTCGTCGGCCGCCTGCTCGATCAGCTCGCTGCTGATGTCGAGTTTGCGCACCTGATGGCCGCAGGTCATCACCACTTTGACCAAACCGTTGCCGGCCTGGCCTTCGACTTCGGTTTCGGCCAGTTCTGCCTGCGCCTTTTTCATATTTTCCTGCATTTTCTGCGCCTGCTGCATCAGGCCGCCGAGTCCGGCTTTTCCAAACATGTTTCGCTCCGTATTGCGTTGGTTTCGGGCGCCGCGCCTTTTCAGGCTGCCGATAGGGCGCGGCGCGGCAAAGGGCGCAAGTATAGCAAAAATCGCGCCGCCTATCGCAGCGGTACACGGCGGCGTTTGCCGCACCCGGGCAGCCTGAAAAAGTTTCAGGCTGCTTGGGTGCGTTCTCGATGCTGCGGTGCCGTTGCCGGGAAGAAAGAAAAAAAGCGCACCTAGAACAAGCCGGCCGCGCACTATATAATCGCCCGCTTTTGTGCCACCGTGTTCTGCCCGCCATGAAGCGACTGATTACCCGTCTGCGCCCCGCCTGCACCGCCGACAGCGACGATATCTACAACGTCCACCGCTACGCCGTGCGCTATACCTGCCTGGAAAGCTACGATCGCGAAATCCTGGATGCCTGGCTGGCGCTGCTCTCGCCCGCGCACTATCCGGCGGCCATCCGCTCATCCAGTAAAGCGGTGTGGGTGATCGAGCTGCACGAGCGTATCCACGGCTTTTTCCAGCTCGATCTTGCCCAAGCCCAGCTCGATGCGCTGTATGTGCTGCCCTTCGTCCACCGCCGCGGGCTCGGCACCGCGCTGCTGCAGCGCGCCGAAGCGCTTGCCGCCGAAGCCGGACTGGGCATGCTCAGCCTGTATGCGTCCAATAATTCCGTTCCTTTTTACCTGCTCAACGGCTACCGCGCGCTCGGCGATGCCGCCATGCCGCTCAACCGCCGTATCAGCGCCCGCTGCCAGCTGATGCGCAAGCATTTGTGCGCCGGCTTTGCCGAAGGGTGATGCGTCTGCATTCCGCATCTCCAAACAATCCAACCCGCTGCCTGAAAGCAGCCTGAAAACCCCGACAAGGGCTTTCAGGCTGCTTTGGTTTGGGCGGCAGGCAAACATCATCAATCCGTAATCCAATAAAAAGGCAGCCTGAAAAGTTTTCAGGCTGCCTTTGGGCTGTGTTGTTCCGTAAAACGGTTTTCAGGCTGCCTACCAGCGGTAGGCGGCGCCGAGCCAGAACTGGCGGCCGGTTTCATAGCCCGACGGGCTTTGTCTGGCGGTGCCGGCAACAAAATTGCTGCCGCTGTTGGCGCTGCTGACTTTTTTGTCAAACACATTGAGCACATCGAGACTCAGCTCGAGACGGCTGCGCTTGATCGGAATGTCCCATTGCAGCTTCCAATCGAGCATCAGCGCCTGCCGGTATTCGTTCAGGCGGTAGTCGTAAACCGCGCCGTCCCAGTCGCCGCAGGCTTGGGGCTGGCTGGAGAGACGGCATTGGGAAACGCTGTAGCGCTGGTAGTTTTTAAAGCCGGGGCGGTAGCTGAAAATATGCGTCCATTTGAAATGCCATTTGGGGATGTCGGTTTTCAATTCGAGAAAGGCCGTCCACGGGGTGTTGAAATTAAAGGGCGGCATTTCGGCGATTGACTCGTAGCGCTTGCCTTCGAGCAGGTAGTAGGGCGTGCGGTTGTTGGTCAGATCGGCCACCTGCGCTTCTTCGTAATTGCCGTTGTAGTCGGTGCGGTAGCGGTGGTAGCGGGCGCCGGCGCGGTAGCCTATCCGCAGCATGCCCAGGCGCAGGGGATTTTCGTTGTGGATGTCGAAGCTGTAGAGATTGGAATTGCCGCTGCCGCCGTTGACCACAGTGTGGCTGCCGTCGGCATGGCGCTCGGGGGTGAACTGGTCACGGCTTTTGCGGTGCGTCCAATGGAAGGTCAGCATCTGGCCGGCAAAACGGCGGCGCAGGCCGAGATTGGCTTCGTCGCTGTAGGGGGTGTCGAGCGAGCCGGGCTTCCAGCTTTGGCTGTTGTTCATGTATTTGTCGAAGGTCCAGCCCGATTCGCCGTTTTTGGGGTCGTTGATGCGCTGGTAGGCTTCGTTTTTCGGGATGCCGGCGCGCAATTCGTAGGCCAGGATGTTGCCGCCGTAATAGCGGTTCAGGCCGCCGAAGAGATACAGGCGTTTGTTGCCGAGAGCGTCGTAATCGAAGGCCAGCCGCGGGGCGATATTGAGATTTTTCAGCACGCTGTCGTAGCCGATATTCAGGCCGGCATCCAGGGTCAGCCGTTTCCAGTCGATGCTGTCGCTCAGATAGAGCGTGTAGCTGTCGGCGCGGGCTTTGCTGCTGAAAGCGGGGAAATAGCTCATGTGGGTCTGGTACTGCTCGCCGGGGATGCAGTCGCGGCAGTTGGGGCTGACGTTGGTGATGTTGGCGGGATAGCCGTTGCGCGCGGTGTTGAAGTAGGCGTACATATAGCGCGAAGCCTGCGGCCGCTCGGAACGGACGCGGGCGATGTCGATGTTCCAGCCGAAGGAAATACGGTGCCGCGAAGCGCCCCAATTAAGATTGCGCAGGCGGTAGTCCTGCTTCAGCGTCCAGGTGGAATTGGCAGACTGCAAAGTACCGAAGCCGCCCTGATAGGCGCGGGCGCAGCCGCGGCGGTCGGTTTGCGAGCACCAGTCGAGCGAAGAGCCGGGCACATAGGCGCTGCCGAGCCACTGGTAGGAATCGGCGCCAAAATCGTAGCCGATGCGGTTGCGGCTGCGGGTGTAGGCCAGCACCGATTCGATGTCCGCCCACGAAGTTTCCAGCTTGGAGCCGAGCTTGAAGCGCCAGCCGCCGCCGGAAGAAACATAGCGGCCGTCCTTGGTGTTGTTGCGGTAGAACACGCTCTCGTGCGGCGAATACATCAGCGTGGCGCTCAGTGCGTGTTTTTCGTGCGGACGGTACAAACCTTTCACCATCCAGGTTTCGGCGCTGCGCCGGCCGTTCTGCCAGCGCTCGAGATAGCGGTGGTATTTGGGAATTTTCGACTCCTTGCGGCTGTAGGCCAGCAGCACCGCGCCGCGGCCGCCCAGCGGCTGGTTGAGCGACAGGTTGTAGGAATGCTTGACGAATTTGGGCTGCATATCGTTGCCCGCGTCGGCCGATTCAAACTCTTCTTCGCTCTGGTCGCCGCTTAAGTGAAAGTGCATCCATGACGAGCGCGTGGTGCGCCAGCTTACCGAGCCGCCGGCTTTTTTGATGTCGGGGTCTTTCAATTCGGCATCGATCACACCGCCAGTGAAACGACTGTATTTTGCCGGCGCGTTGGCGTCGTACACCGTCAGTTTTTTCAGCAGCGAAGTATCGACCTGAAACATCTCCGGCGCGCCCGGGGCGATATACAGCGTGGTCGGCGCGGTATCGAAGTCTTTTTCCGGCGTGCGGAAACCGCCGTTGCTGTAGCCCGGGTTCATAATGTCGTTGTTCGACAGCCCGTCGAGCACCAGCGCGTTGTTGTAATACGGCTCGCCGTGGAAACTCACCGGCTCGGGCGCGATTTCGCCGGCGCGCGTCGCCTGACGGGCGGCACCGGAAAACTGTGCCGCGCCGTGGTTGAGCAAGAGATCGCTGATGGTGCCGTTGCGCAGCGGCCGGCGTTCGATTTCGTCGGCCTTCACGATATAGGCACCCAGCCGCATGCTGCGGCCTTCTACGCGGATTTCCTGCAGCGTCGTCGCCTTGTCTTTTTCGCTCTCGGCATCGTCCGCCGCCCACAGCTGCTGCCCGGCCAGCATCAGCATCGCCGCCATTATTTTCAGTTTCATCGTTACTTACCTGAATTTACAAAATGCCGCGATTATAGCGGATTCTGTTTTGACTGATAGTGATTCGTAAAATCTTATCTGAAAAACGCCCTGCCGGCGGCAGATTCTGGCCGTTTTCCCGCCAAACCCGTGCTTCAGGCAGCCTGAAAAGTTTTCAGGCTGCCTTTTTCTGCCCCCGCATACCGGCAAAACAGTTTTCAGGCTGCCTATCGCCATTGCTGATGCCCGCCATCAGCCGCAGCCGGCGCGTTTATCGGTTTTCTTTAAAATCATTGGAATACACCACAAACCCCGCTTTCAGGCTGCCCCTGATGCTGGCTGAAGGCAGCCTGAAAACCCCGGACGCGATTGACTGCACCCCATACTTTGCTTTACCTTTCCCCACACGATTTAACATTCGCACCCGCGCCATGCCCTACCCCGCCCTGACCGCCGTCCCCATGCCCGACTGGAACCAACTGGCCGCCGTGCCGGTGGCCGAATGCGGCGCCCCGCTGCTGCCCGTGCCCGAAACCCCGCGCCTGCGCGTGCGCGCCGCCTATTTTGAAATGGGCATTGCCGGCGCCATGAAGCAGATTTTGCTGCGCGAGCCGGTAATCGAACGGCTGCTGGCGGCGCTGGACGCGCTGCCCGAATGCTGCGGCATCGAAGTGCTCGACGGCTGGCGGCCGGTATCCGTTCAGGCTGCCCTGCGCGAGCAGTTTCGCGGCGCCATCACCGCGCGCCATCCCGAATACGGTGAAGAGCAGATTCAGGCCGCGCTCGACCAGTTCGTCGCCAACCCCTACCGCAAAGACATGTCGCCGCCGCACCTGAGCGGCGGTTCGGTGGATTTGACGCTGTTCGATACCGCCGGCCGTCAGGCGCTCGACATGGGCACCGCCTTTGACGAACCCAGCCACCTTTCGTACAGCGCCGCGCTGGAAGCCGAAACCGCCCCCCGCTACACCCAAGCCCGCCACAACCGCCGCCTGCTGGTGCACGCCATGCTCGGTGCCGGTTTCACCAACCTGCCCAGCGAATGGTGGCATTTCGACTACGGCAACCAAAACTGGGCATTTTTCAGCGGCGCGCCCGAAGCGTTTTTCGGTGCGGCCGAGCATCCGCAGGCAGCCTGAAAGCCGCCGGATTCGTTTTCAGGCTGCCTGAAAGCCAAGGCAGCCTGAAAACCAAAAACCAAGAGGAGAAAAACCATGCAAACCACCCTGATTGCCGCCGACAACACCCTTTTGCTGTGGGCGTTTCTGATGCTGGCCGCGGCGGCGGCGATTGTGATCGAGCAGAATGTGCGCTGGGCGGCGAAGATTCCCGGTGCGGTGATTGCGCTGCTGATTGCGCTGGCCGCGTCCAATTTCGGGCTGGTGCCTGCCGATGCGCCGGTGTACGACGCGGTGTGGGGCTATGTGGTGCCGCTGGCGGTGCCGCTGCTCTTGTTCCAGCTCGATTTGCACGCAGTGTTTAAAGAGAGCGGACGGCTGCTGCTGCTGTTTCTGATCAGCTCGGCCGGCACCATGGCGGGCGCGGTGGCGGGCTTTTTAATGCTGCGCGACTACATTCCCGAGCTGGACAAAATCACCGGCATGATTGCCGCGTCCTACACCGGCGGCGGCGTGAACTTTGCGGCGATGGCGGCCAAGCTGCAGCCGAGCGACAGCATGAAAGCCGCCACCATCGTGGCCGACAACCTGATGATGGCCTGCTATTTCGTGATTCTGATTGCGGTGTCGTCGTCCAAACTGGTGCGCCGCATCTGGCGCAGCGGCAATGAAAACACCGGCAGCAGCGGCGCGGCGGCCTATTGGCGTCCCAAAGAAATTTCGCTGCAGAACATCGCCGTGTCGCTCGGTTTGTCGGTGCTGCTGGTGGCGCTGTCCTTCACCCTTTCAGGCTGGCTCAAAGCGCAGCTGGGCGAAGCCGGCAACATCTTCACCGATATGCTGTTCGGCCTGATTACCGACAAATACCTGCTGCTCACCACCCTGACCTTTATCGCCATCCTGCTGGTGCCGCGCCGCCGCCGCAATGTGCTCAACGGCAGCCAGGAATTGGGCACTTATGCGATTTATCTGTTTTTCGTCGTCATCGGCATCCCCGCGTCGATTCCGCTGATTATGCAGCAGGCGCCGCTGTTGTTTGTGTTTACGCTGACCGTGGCGGTGGTCAATCTGGTGATTACCATGGCGGCGGGCAAGCTGTTGCGCTACACCATCGAAGAAATCACCCTGGCCTGCAACGCCAATATCGGCGGCCCCACCACCGCCGCCGCGCTCGCCATCGGCCAGGGCTGGCGCTCTCTGGTCGGCCCGATTCTGGTGATCGGCACCGTGGGCTACATTATCGGCAACTACATCGGCTCGCTGGTTTACGCTTTGGTCAGCACAATGTAGGCAGCCTGAAAGGCAAAAAGCAGCCTGAAACGCACAAACGGCGTTTCAGGCTGCTTTTTTCAGGCTGCCTTTGGTTTTTCAGGCTGCTTGGGTTAGTGGCCGAACAGATTGACGATAAAGGCCAAAATGCCCGCGTTGATAAAATCGACAAAGAAGGCGCCCACCAGCGGCACAATCAAAAACGCCTTGTGCGAGGGGCCGAACACGGCGGTAACCGACTGCATATTGGCCACCGCGGTGGGCGTGGCGCCGAGGCCGAAGCCGCAATGGCCGGCGGCCAGTATCGACGCGTCGTAATCGCTGCCCATCACGCGGGCGGTAACGAAATAGGCGTAGAGAATCATCACCACCGTCTGCACCAGCAGAATAATAATCATCGGCCCAGCCAAATCGGCAAGCTGCCACAGCTTCATGCTCATCAGCGCGATGGCCAGGAATATGCTCAGCGAGGCATTGCCGAATACGTCGATGGCGCGGTCGAACATATCGAATTTGAAAAAGGTGGTCAGCACATTGCGCAGAATCACGCCGCAGGCAATCGCCCATACAAACTGCGGCAGCTTGAAGCTCGAATGCGCGGTCATAAAGTCGGTCATCACCGAAGACACGGTCAGGCAGGCGGCAAACAGCGCCATGGTTTCGATGGCGGAATCGGCGGTAATCAGGCGCTGGCGGTCGGCATCTTCAAAGGTACTGTCGTTAAAGGCTTCGCCAGCGGTATCGCAGTCGGCCAGCTCTTCCATAGCCGGCTTGCGTCCCATCTTGGCAATCAGGCGGCGGGCGACCGGACCGCCGATCAGGCCGCCGGACACCAGGCCGAAGGTGGCGGAAGCCAGCGCAATATCGACGGCATTATGAATCCCGTGCCCCACCAGCGTCTTGCCCCAGGCGGCGCCGGTACCGTGGCCGCCGGTCAGGGTAATCGAGCCGGTAATCAGCCCCATCAGCGGATTCTGACCGAGCGCATAGGCCATGCCCATGCCCACCATGTTCTGCAGCACGATAAACGCGCTGACCACCACCAGAAAAATCACTAGCGGCAGCCCGCCCTGTTTGAGCCGCGAAAAATCGGCCGACAGACCGATCGAGGAGAAAAACACCAGCATAAAGGCGTCTTGCAGCGAGGTCTCGAAATTGAACACGATGCCGTAGAAATTGTGCAGCACCAACACAGCCGCCGCTGCCAGCAGCCCACCGGCCACCGGCTCGGGAATACTGAAGTCGCGCAGAAACTTGATTTTCCGCACCATAAATTTGCCCACCAGCAAAACCAGTGTGGCGGCGATTAGGGTGTAATAACCGTTTAGGGTGATTTCGTGCATCTTTCTCTCTTTCTTTTTCTTGTCGTAAAACGGATGAAAAGGCAGCCTGAAACGCTGCTTTTTGCCTTTCAGGCTGCCTGCCGGCTACATCGAGCCGCTGTTTTGCAGCAGGGTAAACAGCGGCACATTGCTGGCGCGGATTTTTTCGGCGCCGGGCAAATCGGTAAATTCGAGAATCGCGCAGGCTTCGACCACGTTGCCGCCGAGCTTGCGGATCAGTTCGACGCCGGCCTGCATGGTGCCGCCGGTGGCGACCAGATCGTCCACCAGCAGCACGCGGTCGCCCGGCTTGATGGCGTCGGTATGGATTTCGACCACCGCTTCGCCGTATTCGAGCGCATAGCTTTGCGACACGGTATCAAAGGGCAACTTGCCCTTTTTGCGGATGGGCACGAAGCCGACATTGAGCTGGTACGCCAGCGCCGCGCCGATAATAAAGCCGCGCGCGTCCAGCCCGGCCACCGCGTCGATCTGCTGCTGCATGTAGCGGTAGGTCAGAAGATCGACCAGCAGCCTGAAATACTGCGGGCTCTGCAGCAGCGGGGTGATGTCGTGAAACAGGATGCCGGGTTTGGGCCAGTTGGGAATCTTGCGGATTTTCTGCGCCAGCGAGTCGATGCCCATCACATCGGGGTGGATCAGCACGGCATGCTCCTTTGGGTAAAGATATCGTGAAAACGCCGCCGCAGGCAGCCTGAATAGCGAAGCGGAGTTGCGAAGCCAAAACGGCGCCGCTGCGGCCGGCAAAACAGCGCGGCATTTTAATGAAATTTAACGCAGGCTGCCAAGACAAAGGCAGCCTGCGTAGCGAAGCGGAGTTGCGAAGCTAAAAGCCTTCAGGCTGCCTTGGGGCGTTTTGCCGCAGCGGCAGGCCGTTTACATCAAATCGATTTTCCAGCCGCTGTCGGTTTCGATTACCGGCACGTTTTCGCGGCGCGTTTCGCCTTCTTTAAACTTCACTTCCACCGCCACTCGGGCTTTTTTCTCGTTGGCCGGATTGCGCTCCGCTTCCTGGGCGGTGATTTCGTCGATGCCGCCGTGCTGCTCGGCAAATTCTTTTTGCTTGGCGACGGCGGATTTGATTTTGCCGCGCACCATGTCTTCGACGCCGGCGTCTTTTTTATCTTTCTCGTCGATATACACCATCGCCATCACCGCATCGGCGTCGCCCGCATAGCTTTTTTCAACAAAAGCCTTGGCGGCATTTTCGGGGCTGGACGACGCGCCGGAGCAGGCGGCCAGCAGCAGGCCGAGTGCGGCAGCAGCAAAAAAACGGGTGGCGGTTTTGATACGGGTATTCATCATGGGTTTTCCTTAAGGTGGGTAAAAAAACGGTTGGGGCAGCCTGAAAGGCTTCAGCTTCACAACTCCGCTTCGCAACGCAGGCTGCCGGAAACGGCCGTTCAGCGGTTCTGGTCAATCAAAGGATAGGGATTGACCGCGCCGCGCGGCAGATAAACGCCGTAGTGCAGGTGCGGCGGGGTGGTTTTGGCGTTGCCGGTTTTGCCGACGTAGCCGACGGTCTGGCCGGTGCGGACTTTATCGTAAAGCCGCAGGCCGGCGTGGCTGCGCAGATGGGCGTAATAATGCCACGCACCCGGGCCTTGGATGCCGACGAATTTGCCGCCGAGACGGTTACGGCCGATTTTGGTGACCACGCCGTCGGTGGTGCTGCGCACGGGGGTGCCGGTGGGGGCGAAGATGTCCGTGCCTTCGTGGCGGCGGCCGCCGCTGCGGGCGGCACCCCATGTGTCGGCAAAACGCTGCCCTTTAACCGGATTGATCAGGCTCTGCGCGGCGGGCGGGTTTTGCGCGCGCAGGCGGGCGATTTCGCCAACGGGCTTTTTCGGCGCGGAACAGGCGGCCAGCAGGGCGGCAGCCAAGAATAGCGGCAGGCGGCGGATGTGGATGGATTTAGGCATGGCGGTTCCGTGGTTATTATCGTTTGGCAGGCAGCCTGAAAGCAGATTGTGCGGCTTTCAGGCCGCCTGATGCTTTTCAGGCTGCTTTGTCCAGCGCTTTTTCCGCTTCTTCAAAGTCGGAAAAATGGTGTTTTTCGCCTTGCACATCCTGATAGGTTTCATGGCCTTTGCCGGCGATCAGCACGATGTCGGCGGCGGCGGCTTGGGCAACGGCGGCGGCGATGGCGGTGCGGCGGTCGGCTTCGACCAGCGCGGGATGCGGCACGGCGGGCAGGATGTCGGCAATGATGTCCTGCGGCTCTTCCAGGCGCGGGTTGTCGCTGGTGATGACCACTTGGTCGGCAAACTCGGCGGCAGCGGCGCCCATCAGCGGGCGTTTTCCGCGGTCGCGGTTGCCGCCGCAGCCGAAGACGCACCAGAGCTTGCCGCCTGCGGGCAGGATTTCACGCAGGGTGGACAGGGCTTTTTCCAGCGCGTCGGGGGTGTGGGCGTAGTCGATCACCACCAGCGGGCGGCCTTCGCGGGCGATGCAGTCCATGCGGCCGGTGGCGGGGCGGATTTGGGCGAGTGCGTCTAGGGCAGCCTGAAAGCCGTAGCCTTCGGCGCAGAGCACGCCCAGGCAGGCGGCGAGGTTTTGGGCGTTGAAGCGGCCGAGCAGGCGGGTGCGGACGCTGCCGCTGCCCCACGGGGTTTCTAGGGCGATTTCGGCGCCGCCGAAGGCAGCCTGAAAGCGGCTGATGCGGATGTCGGCGGTATCGTTAAAGCCGTAGGTGCAGGTTTGCAGCTCGGGGTTTTCGGCTTTCAGGCTGCCTGCAAGTTTGGCGCCGAAAGCGTCGTCGCTGTTAATGATGGCGTGTTTGAGACCGTGCCAGTAAAACAGGCGGGCTTTGGTTTGGCCGTAGGCGTCCATGCTGCCGTGGTAGTCGAGATGGTCGCGGGTGAGATTGGTGAAGACGGCGCTGCTGAACGGGGTGCCGTTGACGCGGTATTGGTCAAGGCCGTGGCTGGACACTTCGATGGCGGCGGCCACCGCGCCTTCGGCGGCAAAACCGTGTAGCAGGGTTTGCAGGGAAACGGGATCGGGAGTGGTGTGGGTGCTGTCGTTCAGGCTGCCCCAGTAGCCGTTGCCGACGGTGCCGACAATGGCGCAGGCGTGCGGGCGGTTTTCCAATATATCGACGGCTTGGGCAAGCCATTGGCTGACTGAGGTTTTGCCGTTGGTGCCGGTTACGCCGAAGACTTTCAGGCTGCCTGAAAGGTTGCCGTAAGCGGCGGCGGCAAGGATGCCGGCGCGGCGGCGCAAGTCGGCGACGCCCTGATTGGGCACGCGCCATTCGGGCTTCCATTTGAAGCGGCCGTCGTCGTCCCAATAAACGAAGGCGGCGCCTTTGTCGATGGCGGCGGCGATGTAGTCGCGGCCGTCGGCATATTCGCCCTGGCAGGCGATGAAAACGTCGCCCGGGCGGATTTGGCGGCTGTCGGCAGACAGGCGGGCGCTTTCGGCCAGCGGCGGATGGCTGGTGGCGGGCAGCGCGGTGTCGGCGGGCGGGGCGATGGTGCTGTACATGGTGCATTCCTTTTCAGGCTGCCGGCATCGGAGCGATTGGCCGGCGGGGGTTTCGTTTTTTCAGGCTGCTTGGGCATTGCGTTTAGGCAGCCTGAAAAAAGCCTGCCTGCACGATAAACGGTTTCGTGCAGACAGGCTGTTAGGCGCGGACATCCATTATCGGCGCACCCTAGCGTTTTTTCGCGGCGGCGGTTTGGACGGCAGCAGGCTCGGCAACGGCGTAGCTGGGCTTGACGCCGAGAATTTTCAGGCTGCCTGCCATCACTTCGCGGAACACGGGGCCGGCAACGGTGCCGCCGTAATAGCCTTTGCCGTGCGGCTCGTCGATGCTGACGGCGACAATCAGGCGCGGGTTTTCGGCGGGGGCGAAACCGACGAAGCTGGCAACGTAGCGCTCTTCATAGCCTTTGCGGCCGCTGTTTTTCTTGGCGGTGCCGGTTTTGCCGGCCACATCGTAGCCCGGAATGGCGCCGGATTGGCCGGTACCGCCTTTTTCGGTGATGCTGACCATCATCTCGCGCATCTGGCGCGCGGTGTCGGGCTTGATAATCTGCTCGCCTTCAACCTTACCGTCGCGCTTGAAAATGGTGGCGGGCAGCAGCCGGCCGTCGGTAGTGAACACGGTGTAGCCCTGCGCCAGCTGCAGCAGGTTGGCGGTTACCGCATAGCCGTAGGACATCACTGCTTTGTCAAGCTTGCTCCATTTGGCGGCAGGCTTAAGCTGGGCGGACTGCTCGCCGCTGATGCCGGAGCCGGTTTTGCGGCCGAAGCCGACCGAGCGGTAATAATCGTAAAGCTCTTCGTTGGAAAACAGCGCCGCCACGCGGCTGGTGCCGACGTTGGACGATTTTTGCAAAATGCCTTCGGTGCTCAGCGAGGGATACAGGTGGGTGTCTTTGATGGTTTTGCCGCTCAATTCGTAAGGCTGGGTGTTGAACTGGCTGTAGCGGCTGATTTTGCCTTCATCGAGCGCTTTGGCAATCACAAAGGGCTTCATCACCGAGCCGGGCTCGTTGGTTACGCCGACAGCGTAGTTGCGCAGATTGCCGGCGGGAAATTCGTTATAGAAATTGGCGTTGTAATCGGGCAGGCTGCTCATGGCGAGAATCTCGCCGGTTTGCGCATCCAGCACCACCACGCCGCCGGCTTTGGCGTTGTAGGTTTTCAGCGCTGCGGCCAATTGCTCGTGTGCGAGACGCTGGATGGTTTCGTCCACCGACAACACCAGGGTTTGGCCTTCCTGCGCGGGGCGGTTTTCCGGGTCGTCATCGAGCATTTCGATGATGTTGCCGTCTTTGTCGCGCAGCACCAGCTGCTTGCCGTCGGTGCCGGAAAGTTTTTGGTTATAGGCGTATTCCAAGCCCTCCAGCCCTTTGCCTTCGGTATTGGCCACGCCGATGATGTGCGAAAACAGGCTGCCGGTGGGGTAGCTGCGTTCGATGCGCGCTTCAAAGCGCAGGGTAGGAATGCCCAGCGCTTTGACTTTTGCCGCTTCTTCCAGCGTCAGCTCGGTGGGAAAACGCAGATAGCCGCTTTTGATGTCGGCCAGTTTTTCGCGCACTTCGCTTTCAGGCAGCTTCAGCAGCGCCGCGAGTTTGGCGATCTGATCCGCGCTGACGGCGTTCAGGTTCGGCGCGCCGCCCTTGTGTTTGGGCGCGGCGATCTGCCGTGGATTGAAAGTGGCCACCTGCTTGTGGCGGCTCACCGCCAGCGGCACGCCGTTGCGGTCGGTAATGGTGCCGCGCAGCGCCGGTTCGGTGATGCTGCGTCTGATGCGGTTAGCGCTCATACTGTTGAGCTGGTCGCTGAAATACTCCTGATAGCCGAAGCTGAAGCTGGCCAGGCCGGTAAACGCCAGCCCGATCAGCCCCAGCACGATGCTGATGCGGCTCTGCTTTTTCTGCTTGGGCGCATTTTGAGAGCCGCTGCTCTCGAGCATATAGGGTTTGAATTCGTTGTTGATCAGCATGATGGGTCGGTCTTTAAAACTCTGGATTTTTCGGATTCGGACGGCGCTGCCGTTCAATCGTTGACTTTTATCGTTTCGTCGGCGCGCGGCAGACGCATTTTCATGCGGGCGGCGGTTTCGCCCACCACTTGGGTATCGACGTCGTGGCTGTAGTTGTATTGCAGGTCGGCGTATTCGTTTTTCAGGCGGATTTCTTCTTCGCGCCCTTTGCCGACCAGATAGATTTGCTGGCGGATGTGGCTTTGCAGCTCCACCGTCCAAAGCGCCGAAGCAACGGTTGCCACGAGTAAAAGGATGTTGAGTCGGTTCATTGTGTGTGTCTCGGATACTGTGTTGCCGTTTTCAGGCTGCCGCAAACGCGCCGGTGGTGCGTTCGGCCACCCGCAGCACCGCCGAGCGGGCGCGGGGATTGGCGGCAACTTCGGCCGCCGAGGCTTTTTGCGCCTTGCCGCACAGCTTCAGCGGCGGCTCGGGCAGATCGGCCTCGCGCACGGCCGCCCATTTGGGCAAGGGCGCGTGGCTGCTGTGGGTTTTCATAAACTGCTTGACGATGCGGTCTTCCAGCGAATGAAAGGCAATCACCGCCAGCCGCCCGCCGGTTTTCAGGCTGCCTGCGGCCTGCGGCAGGACGCTTGTTATTTCTTCGAGTTCGCGGTTAATAAAGATGCGAACGGCCTGAAAGGTCCTTGTGGCCGGGTCTTGGCCGCGCTCGCGAGTACGGACGCTCTGCGCTGCGATCTGCGCCAGCTCGCCGGTTGTAAGGATGGGCTTTTCCAGGCGCCGCGACACAATGGCGCGCGCAATCTGGCGACTAAACCGCTCTTCACCATAGTTTTTGATTACCTCGTGTATTTCCTGTTCGTCGGCATGGGCGAGCCATTGGGCGGCGGTCTGGCCGCGGGTGGTATCCATGCGCATATCCAAGGGGGCGTCGAAACGGAAGCTGAAACCGCGCGAGCCGTCGTCTATCTGCGGCGACGAAATGCCCAAATCGAAAAGCGCGCCGTCGATTTTGCCGATGCCCAATTCGTCCAAAGCAGCCTGAAAACCGGCAAAGCCGCCGTGTATCACGCTGACCCGGCCATCCTGCGCTGCCAGCTCGCGGGCGGCGGCAATGGCGGCGGGGTCTTTGTCGAACACCACCAGCCGGCCGTTTGCGCCCAAACGCTGCAAAATCAGCCGCGAATGGCCGCCTCGGCCGAAAGTGCCGTCGGCATAAATGCCGTCGGGGCGCACCGCCAGCGCATCGACCGCTTCGTGCAGCAAAACGGTAACGTGGGCATACCCGGCCGCGCTCATAGGCGCAGATCCGTTTCGCTCAGGGCGGCGTTGAGCGCGTCTTTATCCATATTGATGGCATCGAGCGTGCCCTGCTGCTGGCTTTCGCGGCGCCACAGTTCCAAACGGTTGACGCGGCCGACCAGCGTTACATCCTTGTCCAAACCCACCAGCTGGCGCAGGTTGGCGGGAATCAGCACGCGACCGGCACTGTCCAGTTCCAGCGTTTCGGCATTGTGCAACAACAGGTTTTGATAGGCCTGCAATTCGGGGCGGCCGTTTACGTTCAAATCCAAAAGCTGCTGCTCAACCTTTTCCCACTCGCACTCGGGATAGATCAGCAGGCGCTCGCCGTTGTCCAGCGACACCACAAAGCGCGCTTCGTCGTCCTCGTCGGCAAATTTTTTCGACAGCACATCGCGGAACTTGGCCGGGATGGCCAAGCGTCCTTTGGGATCGATGCTTAATTCGTGTCTACCGCGGAACATAGATGAAAGGTGGTTCTTTACAAAAATTCGGATTGGGAAACCGTGAAGCGGGTGCCGGACAACTTTATTCTCCACCAAACACCACTTTGCCCCACTTCGCCCCACAAAACCCGAACTATAAGAAAAAAACGCCGCAGCGTCAAACCGCATCTGCTTTTCAGGCTGCCTGAACCGACTGATTTCAAGAGAAAAAACACCCTACTTTCCCAAGTGGGGGCAAAATTCCACACCGAACAATTGCTCGAAAAAAGCAGCCTGAAAACAAAATCACCTGCCAAAACAACCCGCAAAACGCCCTACCCCACCCCGCCGCAGCGTTTTGTGGCATATTTGCCGCCCGATACGGATTTACACAATTTAACCCCATGCACACCCTGCCCGACCCCACACCCGAAGCCCTTGCCGCCAGCCGCGCCTTAAACGACATCATCCGCCGCGAAATCGAAACCGCCGGCGGCGCCATCCCCTTTTCGCGCTATATGGAACTCGCCCTGTACCAGCCGCAATACGGTTATTACAGCGGCGGCGCCCACAAAATCGGCAGCGGCGGCGACTTCGTAACCGCCCCCGTGCTCACCCCCCTGTTTGCCCGCACCCTTGCCCGCCAAATCGAAGCGCTGCTGCCGCAGACCGGCGGCACTGTGTACGAGTTCGGCGCCGGCACCGGCGCGCTGGCTGCCGAGCTGCTAAACAGCCTTGCAGGCAGCCTGAAACGCTACTGCATCATCGAAGTCTCACCTAATCTCGCCCAACGCCAGCGCGAACACATCGCCGCGCACGCCCCCGAACACGCCGGCAAAGTCAATCATCTCAGCACCCTACCCGACCGCTTCGACGGCATCATCATCGGCAACGAAGTACTCGACGCCATGCCCGTCGAGCGCATCGTCCAAAGCGCCGAAGGCAGCCTGAAACGCGGTTTTGTCGCCATCGACGGCGCAGGCTTTGCCCATACCGAACGCGAGCTTGCCGCCGACAGCCCCCTGACCGCCGCTGCCCGCCAATACTTCCCCCCCGCCCTGCCCTACTCCAGCGAACTGCATCCTGCCCAGCACGCCTTTGTCTGCACCCTCGCCCAAAGGCTCGAACGCGGCGCCATGATTTGGATCGACTACGGCTTCGACGCCGCCCAGTACTACCACCCCCAGCGCGACGACGGCACCCTGATCGGCCACTACCGCCACCACACCGTCCACGATCCTTTCTTCCTGCCCGGCCTGACCGACCTCACCGCCCACGTCAATTTCACCGACATCGCCGAAGCCGGCTGCAGCACCGGTCTCGACTTAATCGGCTATGCCAACCAAGCCGCCTTTTTACTCAATCTCGGCATCACCGAACTGCTGGCCGAACACTATCCCAAGCCCGAATCGCCCGCCTACCTCAAAGCCGCCGGCGCCGTCCACACCCTGACCGCCGCCCACGAAATGGGCGAACTCTTTAAAGTCATCGCCTTTGGCAGACACATCGACCCCGACTGGCAGGGCTTCGTTTTCGGCGACAGCTGCCACAGGCTGTAAAACGTTTTCAGGCTGCTTTGCCATCGGAAAGCAGCCTGAAAGCCTCTCTGCCGCTTTCAGGCTGCCTGTAAAAACAGAACAAAAAACAGCCGTTCTCGAGAATTTTCGAGAACGGCTGTTTTTTTGGGGGGCGGCTGCAGACGTTGCGCTTCAAACAAGCAGCTGTCCAAACCGTTTTCGGTTTTTAAAAGGCAAACCTCAAACCTGTGCGCAAAGAGCGGCCGGGCAGCGGGGCAAGGTATTTGAGAGTGGAATTGTGCGGGCGGGCTTCGACGTTGCCGAGATTGCGGGCATCGACAAACCATTCGAGCGTGCGGTCGCCGGCTAATTTGTGGGAATAGGCGATATAGGCATCCCAGATATTGTAGCCGCCCAAATCAGCCTCCTCATAAACGGCTTTGCCGCGCCGTTTTTGCGAAGTATAACGGGTCAGGCTGCTGCCCACCTGCCAGTTTCCTTTGCTCCACTCCAGCCCGATGCCATAACGTGAGGCAGGCAGGCCGGGCATGTAGTCGCCCTGGTTGTGGATGCGGACGCATTTTTTCCATTTATCGGGATCGCGGGCGTCGGCGGCGGTGCAGGCCGGTTTGTCCACCGGGCTGTTTTTCACCAAATCGGCAAACAGGCGGGCTTCCAACGAACCGTAGCGCTTGAGATTAAAGGCTTGGGTCAGCTCCAGTTCGAAACCGCGGATTTTGGTGTCGCCCTGCTGCCAGTAGCGTATCGGCAGCCATTGGGCATACACGCCGCTGTGCCCGAGATAGATGTAGTCGTCAAAGGCGGTGTGATAGTAGGCGGCTTTGAATTTGGTGTTGCGCCAAGTGATTTCGTTGCCGATTTCCCAGGTTTTGGCCGTTTCTTTTTTCAGGTCGGTATCGCCGTTTTCGCTGGCAAAAGTAGAGAAATGCAGGTTGCCGGCGAAAAGCTCGTTAATATCGGGCGCGCGCTGCGAACGGCTGCGGCGCAGGCTGATGCGCCATGCGTCAAGCGGCTGCCAGGCAAGGGCGAGCTGGTGGCTGTGCAAGTCGAAATTGTATTTTTTGTTTTCACGCGAGCCGCCGTAGTTGCGCGAGGGCTTGAAATTGCTGAAGTCGGGCGTATGGCTGACTTTGCCGACGCGTGCGCCTACTTCGGCCTCCAAGCTGCGGTAGCGGAATTTTTCCAGCGCAAACACGCCGTAAGCGCGGGTGCGGGTATCGGGCAGGAAGCGGTCGGCACCAACGCCGTCCGTACGCCGCTGCCGCCAGTCTATCCCCGCGCTGCCCCGCAGAAAATCACCGGCTTTATGATTGAATTCGATGCGCAGATCATTGCTGCGGCTGTTGATGCTGCTGACAAAGTAATTGCCGAGAAATTCGCGGTTTTTGGCATCCGTATGGGCAAATTGGGCTTTGATATTGTTAAACCACGCGCTGCCGGGGCGGTACATGGCTTCGCCTGTCCAGCGGGTTTGCGCGGCGGAAACATTGGCGGGAAGCGCGCCGTTGAGTTTTTTGACGTGGGTGTTATACGAAGAATAGCCGGGCATGCCGTAATCATTCAGATAGCGGCTCACGCCGATGCCTACATAGCCTTGATCGCCGATATAGCTGGCGCCCGCGGAGAAACTGCGGTTATGCATATGGCTGTTGGTCAGCCGGCCTTTTTCGTCGGGTGTGATGTGGGTGATACTTTTGATGCTGCGGCCGTTGCCCTCGGTAATGCTTGGATCGTAAAGCGGGTTTTCCACCCAATTGCCGAAATTGGGTTTGGTTTCGCGGTACAGATCGGCATAGGAAAGACCCATCGCGTCGCGCCACGCTTCGCCTTTGTCGAGATAGTTTTTATCGACATACCGATAAAAACCCTTATTGAAGAAGTAATTGTAACGAACTTCAAACTGGCAGGCCGATGAAAGCGGGAAATAGAGGTTTTTGCCGACATGCTCATAGCACGCCGATGCCTTGCTGTACCCCGGGATACGGTAATGCGAGATTTTGCTGTTGAAGCCATCAATATGCCAAGCCAGTTTGCCCGCTTTGCCATCCAGCGACAGGATTTCGGTATGCGGCGTATTGTAACCGCCGCTGATTTCAACCTTACCGCCAAAAGGTTTTTCCGGCAGCGCAGCCGGAATCTGACCGGTCTCCACATTTACCGCACCGCCAATCGCGTTGCCGCCGTACAGCACGGCAACAGAAGATTTGTGTACGGTAATTTTTTCGGCCATAAATGGCTGCACCGCTGTGGGCAGGTTGCCGCTAACGGCGGCCATATCGGATACGCCCAAGCCGTTTTCCATCACTTTGACGCGCGTACCGCCCAAGCTGCGGATTTGCGGCAGCCCGTTGTTTGGGCCGAAGCTGCTGTTTTGCACGCCGCTGATTTTTTCCACCGTCTGCCCCAATGAAATGCTGCGCGTGGATTTCAGCGCCGTTTCATCCAATACATCTTTGCTGCCGCTGTCCAGACGGCTGCCTTCCTGCGGCTGCCGTTTGCCTTTCACAAGCACCTGCTCCAGCTCGGTAGCTTCGGAAGCGTTATTGCCGTCGGCAAAAATTGTCGTAGGAAAAGTTAAACAAATCAAAAACAACAAAGGTTTTATTTGAAAATGAGGACGCATGACAAAACTCTCTATAAACAAATTTAATGTTATATAGTAACTCACTCAGCGTAATAAGCACTTGACGAACGTCAAGTTGCGTTGAGTTTTGTAAAGATATTGGACAACATCAAACCCTGCAATCGCATCGCAAGATTTGACTTTCTCAAGCGTATCCATACGGCCATCGGGCTTCACCTTCGGCGACAGCTGCCACAGGCTGTAAAACGTTTTCAGGCTGCTTTGCCATCGGAAAGCAACCTGAAAAATATTCGGCGCAATGGGATAAGGATTTGCATTCGTTTTCGGTTTATAATCCACGTCTTTTTGCCGCGCCGTAACAATCCAAGGCAGCCTGAAAGCCGTTTTTGCCGTTTTCAGGCTGCCTGAAAACCTTGCCCCATCCTACCAACCCAATCCCGCAACTGTTATGTCCAAATCCCTTTCCCGTTTTTACCTGCCGCTGCTGCTGGCGATGCCGCTGCTGTTTGCCGCCAGCCTGTCGGTGGGGGTGGCGGATTTCCAATGGAGCCGCCTGTTTTCGCTGTCCGACGATATGCAGCTGATGATGATCAGCCGCCTGCCGCGTACTTTTGCCGTGGTGCTGACCGGCGCTTCGATGGCGGTGGCGGGGATGATTATGCAGATTCTGCTGAAAAACCGTTTTGTCGAGCCGTCAATGGTGGGAGCGAGCCAGAGTGCGGCGCTGGGCATGCTGCTGATGTCGCTGTATTTTCCGGCGGCGCCGCGGCTGGTGGGGATGTCGGCGGCAGCCGTGGCGGCGCTGGCGGGCATGCTGCTGTTTATGGCGCTGACCCGCCGTCTGCCGCCGACCGCGCAGCTGATGGTGCCGCTGGTGGGGATTATTTTCGGCGGCGTAATCGATTCGGTTACCACCTTTATTGCTTATGAAACCGATTTGGTGCAGCTTTTGGCGGTGTGGCGGCAGGGCGAGTTTTCCGGCGTGCTGCAGGGGCGGTACGAACTGCTGTGGATCGGCGGGCTGATGGCGGCGGCGGCCTATCTGATTGCCGACCAGCTGACCATCGCCGGCTTGGGCGACACGGTCAGCGTCAATCTGGGTTTGAGCCGCACCACGGTGCTGTGGGCGGGGCTGGTGATTGTGGCGATGATTACGTCGCTGGTGATGGTTACCGTGGGCAGCATTCCGTTTATCGGGCTGGTGGTGCCCAATATCGTCAGCCGTATGATGGGCGACAAACTACGCCGCAGCCTGCCGGCGGTGGCGCTGTTGGGCGCGTCGCTGGTGCTGGCCTGCGACATTGCCGGCCGCCTGATCCGCTATCCTTTCGAGATTCCCGTTTCCACCATTTTCGGCGTGGTCGGCACGGTGTTGTTCCTCTATCTTTTGCTGAGAAAGAATACCCATGCAGCCTGAAAATACCCTGTCCGCCCCGCGCAGCCGCACCGTGCTGTGGCTGCTGCCGCTGCTCTTGGCCGCCGCCTGCGTGCTGTTTATGACGCTGAACATCAAAGGCTCGTGGGACTACGCGCTGCCGCACCGCGCCACCAAGCTGGCGGCGCTGGTAATGGCGGCCTATGCCGTCGGCGTGTCCACACTGCTGTTTCAAACCATCACCGGCAATCCGATTCTCACGCCCTCGGTGCTCGGCTTCGACAGCATGTATATTTTTCTGCAGACGCTGCTGGTGGCGCTTCTGGGCGGCATCGGCTATACCCTGCTGCCGCTGGCGGGCAAGTTCACGCTGGAAATGGCGGCGATGCTCGGCGGATCGGTGCTGCTTTTCAGGCTGCTTTTGCGCGAAGGCGGGCAGGATCTGACGCGGATGATTCTGATCGGCGTGATTTTCGGCGTGCTGTTCCGCAGCCTGTCTTCGCTGTTGCAGCGGCTGATCGACCCCGAAGAATTCGCCACCGTGCAAACCAACCTTTTTGCCTCGTTTAACACCGTCAACGAAAAAATGCTGTGGTTCGGCGCGGTGGTGATGGTGGTGAGCGCCATCTTTATTTGGCGCGAACGCTACCGGCTCGACGTCCACCTGCTCGGCCGCGACCAGGTTACCAATCTCGGCATCCCCTACCGCCGCCACGTTCTGTGGATACTCACTTGGGTGGCGGTGCTGGTGGCCACCGCCACCGCGCTGGTGGGGCCGGTGAGCTTTTTCGGCCTGCTGGTGTGCGCGCTTACCGACCGCTTTGCCGGCAGCATGAAACACGCCGTGCGCCTGCCGGCAGCCTTTTTCATTTCCGCGCTGCTTTTGGTGGCGGGGCAGGCGCTGTTCGAGCACCTGCTGGGCATGAAAGGCGTGCTCAGCGCGGTGGTCGAATTTGCCGGCGGCTTAGTGTTTCTCTATCTGGTGATGAAACAGCGCTAGGCTTTTTTCAGGCTGCCTGTGCCCCCAAAGACAGCCTGAAAGAACGTTTTCGCCGCTTTCAGGCTGCCTTCCCGTCCGTATTCCCCTATCCGAAACCGAAAACATGATTACCATCAGAAACGTCAGCCACCACATCGGCGGCCGTCCGATTTTGGACAAAATCGACCTCGACATCCCGCAGGGCGGCATTACCGCCCTAATCGGCCCCAACGGCGCCGGCAAATCGACGCTGCTGTCGTTTATGGCGCGGCTGCGCCCGCTGGCTGCCGGCGCCAGCATCGGCTACAACGGCCGCGACCTCTCCGCCACGCCCACCGGCGAAATGGCCAAGGTGCTGTCCATCCTTACGCAGGAAAACAGCATCCACAGCCGCATCAGCGTGCGCGACCTATTATTGTTCGGCCGCTACCCCTACCATCAGGGCCAGCCCAAAGACGAAGACCGCGCCATCGTTGAAAATGCGCTGGCGCAGTTTAAGCTCGAAGACCTGGCCGGCCGCTATCTCACCGAGCTTTCCGGCGGCCAGCGCCAGCGGGCGATGATTGCGATGGTGTTCTGCCAGAGCACCGAATACGTGTTGCTTGACGAACCACTAAACAATCTCGACATGCACCACGCCAAAAACCTGATGCAGCTTCTGTGCCGCCTGACCCACGAACACCAGCGCACCACCGTCGTCGTGCTGCACGACATCAACCAGGCCGCCGCCTACGCCGATTATGTGGTGGCGATGAAAAACGGCCGCGTCGCCCTCACCGGCACGCCGAACGAAGTGTTCACCCGCGACAATATCCGCGACCTTTTCGATATGGAAGTGGACGTGCTCGACTACCAGGGCAAAAAACTGATTGTCCACCATATCTGAAACCCGCCTACCCAGCCGGACAAAGCAGCCTGAAAGCGGCAAAAGCTGTTTTGGTGCGCGGTGCGCATCCTGCCGCCGCCGTTTCAGGCTGCCGTCCCGATGCCGTTTCCGCTTGTTTCAGGCTGCCTGCCACCCCCATTGTCTGCCGTAGGGTGCGCACCGCGCACCATTTGCCGCCGCGCCAGACCCATTTAATGGACAAAGCAGCCTGAAAACGGCAGCTGCCGCCCCAAAGGCAGCCTGAAACCCCCAAACCCTGCCCCGAGCCTGTTCAGGCTGCCTTGCGCCATGTCCGATTCCGCCCCGCTTACCACCCCGCCGCTTGCCCCGTCCGTTGTTGCCGCCCTTACCGCGCTCGGCATCGGTAGCGTGGCGGCGCTGCGCCAAACCGGCGCCGACACCGCCTTTCTGCTGCTCAAGGCCGGCGGCCTGAGCGCCACCCGCAGCGTGTTTTGGCAGTTGGCGGCGCTGTGCGAAGGCTGCACGCCGGCGCAGCTGTCGCCGGCGCAGCGGCAATACTGGCAGCAGCGGCTCGACAGCCACCCGCCGGCCGCGCTGTTTCCGCCGCTGCCGGAAATGGAGCGCCTGATGTCTGCCGCGCTGGCCGAAGCGCAAAAGGCGGCGGATGCCGGCGAAATCCCCGTCGGCGCAGTGGTGGTGAAAGACGGCGAAATCATCGCCGCCGCGCACAACCGCTGCATCGCCAGCCGCGATGTCAGCCGCCACGCTGAAATCGCCGCGCTGGCCGCCGCCGGCCAAGTGCTCGGCAACTACCGGCTGGCCGAATGTGACCTTTACGTCAGCCTCGAGCCCTGCGTGATGTGCGCCGGCGCCATCCTCCAATCGCGCATCCGCCGGCTGGTGTACGCCGCCGACGAGCCGAAAACCGGCGCCCGCAGCCTGTTAAACCTATTCGCCGACAAACGGCTCAACAGCCACACCGCGGTGCGCGGCGGCATTCTCGCCGGGCAGGCACGGCAGATGCTGCAGGACTTTTTCAGGCTGCGCCGGCAAAACGGCGGCAGTTGCAGCGAATAAAGCGAAACCAAAAACGGAAAGGACGGCAATGGATCTGATTTTATGGCGCCACGCCGAAGCCGAGCCGGAAAACGGCGGCGGCGATCTGGCACGCGAACTCACCGCCAAAGGCCGACGGCAGGCGCAAAAAAGCGCGGCGGCGCTGGCGGCAAAACTGCCCGCGGGCTATCTGCTGTGGGCGTCGCAGGCCGAGCGCAGCCGGCAAACCGCCGCCGCATTGCGCGAGCCGGACAGCATCCTGCCCGCGCTCAATCCCGATGCCGACCCGCGCCTGCTGCCGCGTCTGCTGCAGCAGGCCGAAGCGCAGGGCGTGCCGGCGCTGGTCATCGTCGGTCACCAGCCGTGGATCGGCAGCCTGTGCGCCTTTTTGCTCAACCAAAACTGGCTGGGCAACAGCTATTGGTCGGTTAAAAAATCCGCTTTCTGGTGGTTTGAATGCCGCGGCGGCATTGGCAGCGACGGCGCCGCCGTGCGGCTGCGGCTGATGCTCGCGCCCGCCGATTTGTAGCCGGCCATACAAACTTTAACGCAGCCGCGCCGCGGCCGGCAGCCGATTGCCGTTATAATCGCCCGCTTGCGGCAACACCCTGCCGCGACGGCATTTTTCAGGCTGCCCGCGCAGCCGCGGAAAACAGGCCGTCCCACACAAGGAAACCAGCATGAGCGAACCCATCAACCTGCCCGTCCCCAGCGGCCACGGCAGTCTGGATCAGTACATCCACACCGTAAACAGCATCCCGATGCTCAGCCCCGAAGAAGAAACCGCGCTGGCCGAGCGCCAGCAAAACGGCGATTTGGAAGCGGCGAAAAAACTGATTCTCTCGCATCTGCGCGTGGTGGTTTCCATCGCCCGCGGCTACGACGGCTACGGCCTCAACCAGGCCGACCTGATCCAAGAAGGCAATATCGGCCTGATGAAAGCGGTCAAACGCTTCGAGCCCTCGCGCGGCGCGCGGCTGTTTTCCTTTGCCGTGCATTGGATTAAGGCCGAAATCCACGAATTTATCCTGCGCAACTGGCGCTTGGTGCGGGTGGCCACCACCAAGCCGCAGCGCAAGCTGTTTTTCAACCTGCGCAGCATGCGCAAAAGCCTGGCCGCGCTCTCGCCCAAAGAAGCGCAGGAAATCGCCGACGATTTGGGGGTGAAACTCTCCGAAGTGCTGGAAATGGAACAGCGCATGACCGGCCGCGACATCGCCCTTTTGCCCGACAACAGCGACGACGACGACGACAACGCTTTCGCCCCCATCGACTGGCTCTCCGACAACGACAGCACGCCCGACAACCAGCTGGCCAAGCAGGCGCACTACGCGCTGCAGACCGAAGGCCTGCAAAATGCCTTAAGCCGCCTGGACGACCGCAGCCGGCGCATCGTCGAAACCCGCTGGCTGCAGGACGACGGCGGCCTGACCCTGCACCAGCTTGCCGACGAATACGGCGTTTCCGCCGAACGCATCCGCCAAATCGAAGCCAAAGCCATCCAAAAGCTGCGCGGCTTTCTGGCCGACAGCGAAGACGACTACCGGCAGGAATAAATCCTGCCGCCCTGCCCTGCCACCATCTTTTTCAGGCTGCCCCAATCCGAAGGCAGCCTGAAAACTTTGCGCCCTCCAGCCTAAGTCTCCCCCGACATCATTGCCGCCGGCAGCCAACCGCCGCGCAAAGCAAAAAGCAGCCTGAAAACCGGATTTGCGGTTTTCAGGCTGCTTTTGTATGGCAGTGCTTCAGAACAATGTCAGCAGCAGGCGGCTGAGCCAGCCGAGCATGCGGTCTTGGAAATAAACCGTGCTCGCAAGCAGGGCGATCACAAACTGCAGCGAGTCCATTTCATCGCCGCGCCGCTGCCGCAGGCGGTTGTGCAGGTAAAAAAACACCATCAGGAAAATCTGCCAATAGAGCCATTTGGCAGGCTCCAGCCAGTAGGCCGCGGCGGCGCGCGCCAGCACCACCGGCATCATTTTTTCCAAACCGCTGCCGGAGAGCACCAGCCATTGCGCCAGCACCACCAGCGCGATTGCCAGATGCATGACCAGCAAGCTGAAGGCATACAGCGGCAGCAGGGTGCCGCTGCGCCGGCCGGCCAGCCCGCCGCCGCGCACTTTTTCCACGCCGCCGAGCCAGAAAAACAGGCTGCCGGCAAACAGATAGCCGTGCATGAGATACAGCGTGGACGGATGCACCAACCGCTGCAGCGCGGGCGCCAGCCACACCGGCCACGAATAATGCCCCTGATGCTTGAGATACAGGTTTTCCATAATCTGCGCCACATCGGGCAGCAGCAGCGCCGAGAGCAGCGCCGCCGCCAACCACAGCAGCAGCGACACCAGCAGCCAGCCGATGCGCCGGTAGCGCAGCGCCTGCCAGGCGAACACCAGCGCGGTCAGCAGCACCGCCGCCAGATTGGGACTGGTCAGCGCTTCCATCGGTTCGGGCTCCGTTGCGGATTCATGGGGTTTCCTTAATCGTTGTTGCCGCACGGCGGCATAAAGAAGGCAGCCTGAAAGCCGTTTTGGCGCGTTTCAGGCTGCTTTGGGCGTTCAATAAACCAGTTCGCCGGCAAAGACTTCGACGGCGGGGCCGCTCATCATCAGGTCTTGGCCGCTTTGCCAGTTGATCGACAGCGTGCCGCCGGGCAGTTCCACCGCCACGTCTTCGCCCGCCGCCAGCAGGCCGAGCCGCACGCCGGCGGCCACCGCCGCGCAGGCGCCGGTGCCGCAGGCCTGGGTTTCGCCGACGCCGCGCTCAAACACGCGCAGGCGGATGTGCCGCGGATCGACAATCTGCATAAAGCCGGCGTTTACCCGCTGCGGAAAACGCGGGTGCGACTGCAGCGCCGCGCCCCATTCGGCCACCGGCGCGGCGGCGACATCGTCCACCAGCATCACCGCGTGCGGATTGCCCATGCCGACCATCGCCACTTCGGCGCGGATGCCGGCGGCGGCCACCGCATAGCGCAGCGCTTCGTCGTCTTCCCCCGCTTCCAGCGCAAAGGGCACTTCGGCGGCGGCAAAACGCGGCTGCCCCATATTGACGCGCACGGTGCCGTCATCGTTCAGGCGCGGGCGGATAATGCCTTTGACGGTTTCGACGACGATTTCGCTTTTATCGCTCAAGCCGCTGTCGGCCACAAAGCGGGCGAAGCAGCGGGCGCCGTTGCCGCATTGTTCGACTTCGCTGCCGTCGGCATTGAAAATGCGGTAGCGGAAATCGACGTCTGCGCGGCCGCTTTTTTCCACCAGCAGCAGCTGGTCGAAGCCGACGCCGGTGTGGCGCTCGGCCCAGGCGGCCAGCGGCGCTTCTTCCGGCACAAAACGCTGGCTGATGCCGTCCACCACCATAAAATCGTTGCCCAAACCGTGCATTTTGGTAAATCGCAAACGCCGTTGTTCCATCGCTGCCCCGCAGTCGCAAAAAGGCGGCATTATAGCGGCAAACGGCAAAAAAGCAGCCTGAAAAACTTTTCAGGCTGCTTTTTGGGCAAGGGTTTACCAAATATCGGTTTTGATTTTGCGCTTGAGCACCGGATGCTCGGACAATTTGAACTCCGGCTCTTTGCCCAGCTTCACTTTGACGGTGTAGTCCTTCAGCAGCAGGCGCACCCACTTGGCCAGCAGGGTGATGGCAACCAGGTTGATCAGCGCCATCACGCCCATGGTCAGATCGCCCATGTCCCACACAATCTGCGCATGGCTGACCGAGCCGAAATACACAAAACCGAGCACCGCCAGCCGAAACAGGTTCAATACCGTTTTATTGTTGTTTAAAAACTGGATATTGGATTCGGCATAGGCGTAGTTGCCGATAATCGACGAAAAAGCAAACATAAACAGCACCACCGCCAAAAAGTGCTGCCCCCACGCGCCGACATGGCTCTCCAGCGCCGCCTGGGTCAGCTGGATGCCGTCCAGCCCTTCCTTGGCGGGCAGCTGCGCCAGCAGCACGATAAAGGCGGTGCACGAGCAGACGATAATGGTATCGACAAACACACCAAGCATCTGGATCATGCCCTGCGACACCGGATGTTTGACATCGGCCGCCGCCGCCGCGTTCGGTGCCGAACCCTGGCCGGCTTCGTTGGAATACAGGCCGCGCTTGATGCCCAGCATCATGGACTGCGACACCAAACTGCCCAGCAGCCCGCCGCCGGCCGCCTTGAAGGTAAAGGCGTCGCGGAAAATCAGCGCGAACATCTCGGGAATACGCTCGGCATGAACCGCCATCACATACAGCGCCATCAAGAGATAGAGTACCGCCATCAGCGGCACGAAACTTTCCGACACCTTGGCCACGCGGCGGATGCCGCCGAAAATAATCGGCGCCGCCATCAGCACCAGGCCGGCAGCCAGAAACTGCTGATACTGCGCCCATTGCGCTTCGGACGTGCCCTTGTCCGCCGTCCAGCCGGCAGCCGACTGCACCGCCAGCACAATAGTATTGGCCTGAATCGCGTTGTAAACCAGCCCGAAGCAGACAATCAGGCACAGCGCAAACAGCACGCCCAGCCACTTCTGCCCCAAGCCCTTGCCGATGTAATAGGCCGGGCCGCCGCGAAACTGGCCGGTTTTCTCGTCGCGCACCTTAAACAGCTGCGCCAGCGTCGATTCGGCAAAGGCCGAACTCATGCCGATTAAGGCCGTCAGCCACATCCAAAACACCGCACCCGGGCCGCCGCTGCCGATGGCAATCGCCACGCCGGCGATATTGCCGGTACCCACGCGGCTGGCCAGACCGGTTACAAAAGCCTGAAACGCGGTAATGCCCTGCTCGCCGCCGTCATGGCTGCGGCGGCTGCCGGTCATCTCGCGGATGCTGCGGCCAAGCAGGCGGAACTGCACAAAACCGGTGCTCAGGGTGAAAAACACCCCCACCCCGATTAAGACCCACACCAGCCACTCCCACAGCGAATCGCTCCGCGTCTTCACGCCGCAATGCAGGACGGACATCCAATCGACCTGCTTCAAACACTCTATCTTTGTGTCGTACATAAACTCTCCCGTTAAAAACGATGCGACTTGGGAAGCCTTTCCCAAGCAGGCGCGCCGCATTGTAGCCGAGCTTGGCGGCAGCCTGAAAGTTTTACAGCGGCCGGATAACGGGCAAACCACCCAATGCCGGCAGTTTTTCCGCTGCCCGAACACCGGTGATTTTTTCACCGTCCGTAGGGTGCGCACCGCGCACCATTACCACACCGGCTGGTATTTCGGGGTGCGGGGCGCATCCTGCGCATCGCGCTTCAAAACACCGCCAAACTTTCAGGCTGCCTTGCGACGCACGGCGTAAACCGAACGCCGTTTACCGCATCATTCGGTATTTCGGTGCGCAGTGCGCACCCTACGCATCATTGAAACCAAGCGTTTTTCAGGCTGCTGTCCGGCCACTGCCGCAAGCGCCTGTAGGGTGCGCACCGCGCACCGTCTGCCACGCTGGCCGGTGTTTTGGTGCGCGATGCGCACCTACGCAGCATCGGTCAAACTGCGCCGAAAAAAACTTTCAGGCTGCCCGGTGGCAGCCTGAAAACTATTCTTCCTCTTCCCAGCGGCGGCGGGCGGCGGCGGCGGCGGCGAAACGGCGGTAGAGCGCGTCGCCGTCAGACGCTGCCAGCGCCTGCCGCAGCGCCGCGAGTTCCTGCTGCTGGCTGTCGATCAGCGCCAGCAGCGGTTCGCGGTTTTCCAGCGCGATGTCCGCCCACATCTGCGGATGGCTGGCGGCGATGCGGGTGAAGTCGCGAAAGCCGCTGCCGGCAAAGCGGAAATACTCGGCGCAGCGCGGATCGCCCAGCAGCTGCTGCACATAGGAAAACGCCAGCAGGTGCGGCAGGTGCGACACGGCGGCAAACACCGCATCGTGGCCGGCGGCGTCCATGCGGTGGGTTTCGGCGCCGACCGCCTGCCACAGCGCTTCCACCGTTTTCAGGCTGCTTTCGTCCTGCGTTTCGTGCGGGCAGATCACCAGTTTTTTGCCTTTAAACAGCCCGAAACGCGCGGCGGCGGCACCGCTGCGGTCGGAACCGGCAATCGGGTGCGCCGCCACGCAGCGCGGCAGATGCGCGGGCAGATGGCGGCGGAAAGCCGCGAGCGCCGAGCGCTTGGTGCTGCCGACGTCGCTGACAACCGTATGCGCATCCAACAACGGCGCCAGCTCGCGGCAGATCGCCGGCAGCGTGGCCACCGGCGTGGCCACCAGCACCAGATCGGCACCGCGCACCGCCGCCGCTTCGATACGCGCAAACGCGCGGTCGATCACCTGCCGCTCCAGCGCCCGCGCCAGATTGTCGGCATGGATGTCGATGCCGACCACGGTCCGCACCCGCTGCTGCCGCTTCAAATCGAGCACCAGCGAGCCGCCGATCAGACCGACGCCGATCAGGGTGATTTGGGATAGGGAAAAAGACATGGCGGTTTGCGCTTTCAAATTCAGGCAGCCTGAAAAGGCCGCGGCGGAAGGTTTCAGGCTGCTTTTTTCATTCCGTTTAATCCTGCGCCGCCTAGGCAGCCTGAAAGGAGAAAACGGCTTTTCAGGCTGCCTGAAAACTGCTTAAGCCTGTTCCAAAACCATGCGAATGCCTTTGGCGGCCAGGTTGTCCAGGCATTCGCGCAGGTAGGCGGCGTTGTGTTCGGGGTACAGCGGGCAGGCGTCGGCGGCGGGAGCGAGCTTGTCGTGCGGCGGCAGTTTTTGGCCGCGGTAGGCGGGGTCGTTCCATACTTCGGCGGGACGGTAGCCGCGTGCGCGCATTTCGGCCATCACCAGCAGGTGGTAGCGGTAAAGCAGGTGCGGCGGATGGCGGAAAACGTAATCAACGGTGGCATGCGGCCTGCCCCAGCCGGCGCCGCGCAGGGCGGCACATTCGCGGTGCTGGCCGAGTAGCTGGGCGCGCGGCAGGTGGGGAATCAGGGTTTGGTGCCAGAGTCTCATGGTGCAGTTTCCGGTGCTTTCAGGCAGCCTGAAAGCGGTTTTGGGTGTTTTCAGGCTGCCGTTTCAGGCAGCCTGAAAGGTCAAAGCAGCCTGAAAGGGCAAAACGGCGGTTTCAGGCTGCCTGCCAGCCGGCGAGAAACTCTGCCCAGTGCGGTTTTTCGGGGGCAAGGGTTTGCAGGTAGCTGCGCAGTTTTTCGGTTTCAAAGCGGTATTGGTCGGCGTCGGCGGCGCCGCTCATCAGGCGGAAGCGCTGGTAAACGAGATAGGTGTTGGCGGCGTCGGTTTCGCAGTAGTCGCGCACGGCTTGGATTTGGTTCTCTTGAACGGCCTGCCATACTTTGCTGCCGTCCATGCCCATTTTGCCGGGGAAGCCGCAGAGTTTGGCGATGTCGTCCAGCGGCACGGCGGCGCGGGGCTGGTAGAGCGCGAGCAGGTCCATCAGGTCGCAGTGGCGCTGGTGGTAGCGGCTGATGTAGTTGTTCCATTTGAAGTCGCGGCTGTCGGCAAAATCGCCTTCGCCCATGTCCCAGTAGCGGGGGGCGGCGATGCCGTGAACCAGGGCGCGGTAGTGCAGCACGGGCAGATCGAAACCGCCGCCGTTCCAGCTCACCAGCTGCGGGGTGTATTTTTCCAGCAGCCTGAAAAATTCGGCCACCATTTCCGCTTCGCTGTCTTCGGGGCTGCCGAGCGTGCCGACGTGGATTTTGTCGCCCCAGCGCAGGCAGCAGGAAATGGCGGCGACGCGGTGCAGGTGGTGGGGCATAAAGTCGCCGCCGGTTTTGGCGCGGCGTTCGCGAAAGGCGTATTCGGCGACTTCGGCGTCGGTCAGGCTGTCGGGCAGGCCGTTGAGCAGGCGGATGCCGGCGGTGTCGGGCACGGTTTCGATGTCGAAGGCGAGGATGGGAATCATGGCAGGCAGCCTGAAAAGGGAAAGCGCGGATTGTGGCATGCGCGGGGGCGCTTTACAACGGGCGCCGCGCGGGCAGCGGCGCTTTTTTCAGGCTACCGGCGCCGGCAAAAGGTATCGGGCAGCCTGAAAGGGCGGCGCGCGGCTTTCAGGCTGCCTTTACGGGCTAATAGTCAAATTCGATTAGCAAAAGGGCATCCGATTGGGCATAATGCGCCGTTTTTTTATCACACGGAAAGCCATTACCATGAAACGCTCTTTCTCCCTGCGCATCGCCATTCCTGCCGTGATGCTGGCGCTGGCCGCCTGCGGCGAAGCACCCGCGGCCAACGGCCAGCCGGCCGCCGTCGCCCAGAAAAACGGTACCGCGCCCGCCGAGGAATCGGCTGCCGCCAAAATCGGCGCGGGCGTACCGGCCGAAGTCGGCAACACCATCCGCGCCACGCTGGAAAAAAACTATGCCGACCAGAACCTGAAAATCGAAAGCGTTGCCACCACGCCGATTAAGGGCATTTACGAAGTGGTGATTCCGAGCGCCGCCGGCAAAACCGTGGCCTACACCGACGAAACCGGCGCCTATATGCTGGTGGGCGACCTGATCGAAACCAAAGCCGGCCGCAGCCTGACCGACGAGCGCAAGGAAGTGCTCAACGCCGTCGATTTCAACAGCCTGCCTTTCGACAAAGCCATCACCGAAGTGCGCGGCAACGGCAAGTTGAAAGTGGCGGTGTTCTCCGATCCGGACTGCCCGTTCTGCAAAAAACTGGAACACGAATTCCCGAAAATCAATAACATCACCATCTACAACTTTATGATGCCGATTCCTTCGCTGCACCCCGATGCCGAACGCAAGGCGGTGCAGATTTGGTGCCAAAAAGACCGCACCGCCGCCTGGCTCAAATGGATGCGCGAAGGCAAACAGCCGGCACAGGTGGCCGACTGCCCGAATCCGGTAGCCGAAACCACCGCGCTGGGCGGCCGCTTCGGCTTCAACGGCACGCCGACGCTGGTCTTCCCCAACGGCAAAGTGCAAAGCGGCTACGCGCCGATGCCGCACCTGCAGGAAGCCATCGAAGCCAACCAGAAATAAGCAGCCTGAAAAACATTCCGGCAGTAAAACCGCCCCGAAATGCGTTCGGGGCGGTTTTGATTTGGCACGGCAAAAAGCAGCCTGAAAACGAAAAAGCAGTCTGAAAACCCGTTTGGCGGTTTTCAGGCTGCCTTTATCGGCTGACGGCGAATGCCGCCGCTTTGTAGGTTACAGATGCGGCAGGATGCGCGGGATGATGCGGTCGGGCGTGGCGCCCTGGCTGTTTTCGCCGATGGCGTGCATCTTCCATTCGCCGTTGTGGCGGTACACTTTGGCCATAATCTGCGCGGTGTGGTTGCCCTGCGCGGAAAGGTTGTAGCGCGCGATTTCTTCGCCGGTTTGGCCGTTTACCAGGCGGCAGTAGGCGTTTTCAACGCGGCTGAAGTCCTGGCCGGTGTAGTTGCTGACGGTAAACACCAGCGTTTTCACATGCTGCGGCACCGCCGGCAGAAACACGGCGATTTGTTCGTCGTCGCCGTCGCCCTCGCCGGTGCGGTTGTCGCCGCTGTGCTGCACCGAGCCGTCTTCACTGTTCAGATGGTTGAAAAACACCAGATCAACCAATTCTTTGTCTTCGTCAAACATAAAGCACGAAGCGTCCAAATCGATTTCCTCGCTGCCGCCAAACAGGCCGAACAGGCCTTTTTTCTTGGCAACGTCCCAGCCCAAACCCATCACCACGCTGCTCAGCTGGCCGCCTACTTCTTTGTCCAGAGAGATTTTCTGGCCTTTTTGCAGATTCACTGCCATCGCACACTCCTTAAAGTTGTTGCAAAAGATTTTCGCGCTCGTTAAAAGCGGCGGATTATATCAGTTTTAACCCCGCGCAGGCGCACACTTTCGCCGCCGGCGCAGGCAAATCAAACGACGGCGCAACAGCGCCCAGCCGGCGGCCGTCTTTTGCTATAATCCGCCGCTGTTTTTCAGGCAGCCTGAAACGGCAAAACGCCCGCCTACCGGCTTTCAGGCTGCCGCCACCATTCGGAAATTCCCCATGACCCAAACCCTCTTAATCGAACTCCTCACCGAAGAACTCCCGCCCAAAGCCCTCAACAATCTGGGCAACCATTTTGCCGCCGCTGTGGCCGAAAGCTTGGAAAAAGCGCAGCTGATTCAGGGTAATGCACAATACACCGCCTACGCTTCGCCGCGCCGTTTGGCCGTGCAGGTGTCAAACGTCAAAGCCGTGCAGAATGACCAGCACGTTGTCAAAAAAGGCCCAGCCGTCGCCAACGCGATGAAAGACGGTGCGCCCACCAAAGCGCTCGAAGGCTTCGCCCGCTCCTTCGGCGCCGACATCGGCAGCCTGAAAATCATCCACGACGGCAAGCAGGACGTATACGCCCACGAGTTCACCCAAGCAGGCAAGCCGCTCTCCGAATTGCTCGAAGACATCATCAATCAGGCGGTGAAAAAGCTGCCGATTCCCAAAGTAATGCGCTGGGGCAGCAGCACGCACACTTTCGTGCGCCCCGTACACGGCCTGGTGATTCTGCACGGCGCAAACGTCGTGCCCGCCAATGTATTGGGTTTGCAAAGCGGCAATACCACTTTGGGACACCGCTTCCTTTCAGACGGCCTGATTACCATTGAAAACGCCGATTCCTACGCCGAGCAAATGCGCGAGCAGGGCAAGGTCATCGCCTCATTCACTACCCGCAAAGCCGCGATTCAGACGGCCTTAAACCAACACGCAGGCCGTCTGAATGCCACAGTGGCCGCCGACGAAGCCCTACTGGACGAAGTGGCCGCGCTGGTGGAATGGCCGGTGGTACTCGAAGCCGGTTTTGAAGCGCATTTTTTGGAAGTGCCGCAAGAATGCCTGATTCTCACCATGCAGCAAAACCAAAAATACTTCCCGCTTTTGGACGCAAACGGCCGCTTGATGAACCGCTTTTTGCTGGTATCCAACCTTGAAGCCGCTGACCCTTCGCACATCATCCACGGCAACGAACGCGTTTTGCGCGCGCGCCTGTCTGACGCCGAATTTTTCTACAAACAAGACCAGAAAAACACGCTGGAAAGCCGCCTGCCCAAGCTGGCAAACGTGGTGTACCACAACAAAATCGGCTCGCAGGCCGAACGCATCGAGCGGCTGCAAAGCATCGCCGCCCACACCGCCGCCGCGCTGGGGGCAGACCGCGCCCAAGCCGAACGCGCCGCCCGCTTGGCCAAAGCCGACCTCGTTACCGAAATGGTGGGCGAGTTCCCCGAGCTGCAAGGCACGATGGGCAAATACTACGCCCGCCTCGATGGCGAAAACGCCGCCATCGCCGATGCCATCGAGCAGCACTACCGCCCGCGTTTTGCCGGCGACGCGCTGCCCGAAAGCCCTGTTGCCACCGCCGTTGCGCTGGCCGACAAACTCGAAACCCTGGTCGGCATCTGGGGCATCGGCCTGATTCCCACCGGCGACAAAGACCCCTACGCCCTGCGCCGCGCCGCGCTGGGCATTTTGCGCATGCTGATGCAGCACGGCTTGGACGTAAACGACCTGATTCAGACGGCCTTTGCGAGCTTCCCGCAAGGCTTGTTAAACGACAAAACCCCCGCCGAAGTGGCCGACTTTATGCAGGCGCGGCTGG
Organism: Kingella pumchi; assembly: GCF_022288825.1. Lineage (GTDB taxonomy): Bacteria > Pseudomonadota > Gammaproteobacteria > Burkholderiales > Neisseriaceae > Kingella_D > Kingella_D pumchi. Next base: position 126,830 of record NZ_JAKOOW010000001.1, read on the forward strand.
CCGTATTGCTGCAAAACGATTATCCGCAGGATATTGTGGCCGCCGTACTGGCCAAACGCCCCGGCCGTCTGAACGATTTAGCCGCCAGGCTCGACGCCGTCGCCGCCTTCAAAGCCCTGCCCGAAGCCGCCGCGCTCGCCGCCGCCAACAAGCGCGTGCAAAACCTGCTCAAAAAGGCCGATGCCGAATTGGGCGCGGTAAACGAAGCCCTGTTGCAGCAAGACGAAGAACGCGCCCTTTATGCCGCCGCGCAGGCGATGCAGCCCAAAATCGAAGCCGCGCTGGCGCATCAGGACTTTCAGACGGCCTTGTCGGAACTGGCCGCCGTCAAACCGCAGGTCGATGCCTTCTTCGACGGCGTGATGGTGATGGCCGACGATGCCGCCGTAAAACAAAACCGCCTGAACCTGCTCAACCAGTTGTCGCAGCAGATGAACGCCGTGGCGGACATTGCGCTGCTTGGGGAGTAAACAAAAGGCAGCCTGAAAACGGCTTTTGCGGTTTTCAGGCTGCCTTTATTGCAACAGCCGCAAGTCGGATACTTGTATCCGACACCTTGCTTTCAAACGGCCTCAAAGCAGCCTGAAAACAAGCCAAGTGCCCGCCAAACAGGAAAACACGCCATGCCCCAAACCGTTACCCTTGTGCCGTACGACCCCGCACACGCCGCCGATTTGGACTACCGTCTGCACGGAGAGCAAGCACAATACTCGGTTTCGCCCCAAGAGCGGCTGCAAAACGGCCGGTTCGCCGCGCCCGACTGTTTGGCCGTAACCATTTTGTGCCAAAACCGCCCCATCGGATTTTTCATCCTTGATAAAGGCAGCGACCGCCTTACTTACAGCGCCAACCCCCGCGCCGTATTGCTGCGCTCGATGTCGGTCAACCCCGCATATCAGGGTCAAGGCTGCGCCCGCGCGACGCTGGCTGACGATAAATTGGCGCCGCTCATCCGCAGCATATTGCCCGACTGCGACGAAATCGTGTTCGGCGTACACCACGCCAACCGCGCCGCCATCGGCCTGTACCAAAGCTGCGGATTTGCCGATACGGGGCGAACCTTTATGGGCACAAAGGGGCTGCAATATATTTACAGCAAAACGATTCGGTAAAAGTCCGTCTGAAACAGTAAATCCAGCGGGTAGCGGGTAGGTTGGGTCGCGACCCAACAACATGATTAAATCTCTTGCCAAATGTTGGGTTTGGCAACCCAACCTACCTGTTGAAATGGGTATGAACGCGTTTCAGGCTGCCTTTTCAGACGGCCTCAAGACAGCCTGAAACCCCAACCGCCGTCATTCCCGCGCAGGTGGGAATCTGCTCCGAACCACGGGCAACGGCGGATAAAACCACTCGCAGCAGCCGAAAAAGATTCCCGCCTGCGCGGGAATGACGGAGTACACAGGCCGTCCACCCGAAAAAGACCCCCAAACAATGAGCGCAAAAACCCTGTTCAAAGCCATCAAAAAACGCCTGCAAACGCTGCGCATCCGTGCGGGCAAGGCGTGGCTCGACCGTGCGCCGGTGCCGTCTGAAAAGCCGCTTGCACCGGAGAATATCGGCGGTATTCTGTTTTTGCGCCAAGACGGCAAAATCGGCGACTACATCGTCAGCTCGTTTGCCTTTCGCGAAATCAAAAAAGCCGCGCCGCACATCCACATCGGCGTGGTCTGCACCGAGGCCAACCGCAGCCTGTTTGACGCCAATCCGCATATCGACGCGGTGCATATTGTCCAAGCCAAAAGCAGTCGCTCGTATCGGGAAACCGGCCGCTCGATTGCAGGGCAATATGATGTCGTTATCGATCCCACCGTATTGGTGCGCAACCGCGATTTGGTGCTCATCCGCAGCATCAATGCGCCTTACAACATCGGTTTTGACAAAGCCGGCTACAAAATCTTCAACCTGAATATCGCCAACCGCAGCCAGCATTTCAGCGAAATCTACCGCGAGGCTTTGCAGCTTTGCGGCTTTCACGATGCGGATACGCGCTACGATTTGCCCGAGCAGCCTGAAAGCGCCGCCGCCGTGGGCGCGTTTTTGCGGCAAAACGTGCTGGGCAATTATGTGGCGGTAAATTTTTTCGGCGCGGCCAACCGCCGCCGTTTCAGCGAAGCGCGTATCCGCGAAATGCTCGATTATTTTGCCGCGCATTTTCCCGATACGCGCTTTGTACTGCTTACTTATCCTGATGCCACTCCGCTGCTGTCGCGCCTGATTGAAGGGCGGGGCAACTGTTTTCTCTACGCCGACACCGCGTCGGTGCAGGATTCCGCCGAACTCATCCGCCACGCGCACACCGTGATTTCGCCCGATACCGCGCTGATTCACATCGCCGCCGGTTTGGATAAAAACATCATCGGCCTGTATCAAAACGACGCGCAGAATTTCGCCAACTGGCATCCCAATTCGCCGCGCGCCGAGATTGTGCGCTTTGAAGCGCATATCGACGAAATCGCGCCCGAAATGCTGGCCGCGCCGCTGGCACGTTTTACCGCGCAGGAGGCCGTCTGAATGGGCAAACCCACCGTATTGCTGGGCATGATTAATGATGCCGCCATGTCGCGCACCGTGGCCGCCTGCCTCGAATACCACGGCTTCGAGGTGGTCAACTTCGCCCTTGATTCGCTCGATTTCCGCTATCCGAACCTGCGCTCGCGTCTGGCCGTGTTGCTCAAAAAAACGCTGGGCAACCGCCAAGCCAAAAAAGAGCTGATGATCGAACTCAAACGCCGCCAAGTTCAGACGGCATGGAACGCGCATCCGCAGTTTGATTACGCGCTGTTTATCCGCTCCGATATTTACCCCGACAGCTTTTTGCGCGAAGTACGCCGCCGCAGCCGCGTGATGGTGAACTACCAATGGGACGGCGTGGCACGCTTTGCCGCCGCCCAAGCGCAAATCGGCCTGTTTGACCGCTATTATGCGTTTGACCCCGCCGACATCCGCGCCGATTCCCGCCTGCTGCCCGCCACCAGTTTTTATTTCGACCACGACCTAAGCGGCCTTGCGCCCTACAATCCCGCCGCGCCACGGTTTTACTTTGTCGGCTCGCACCGCGCCGACCGCCTCGACGACATCCGCCGCTTTTGCCGATACACGCAGCAGGCCGGCTGGCAGCTCGATTTTCACATCGTCAACCCAAACCAGCCCGAAGCCGCGCAGGATTACCCCTTTGACGGCGTTTACTTTGCCGACGATGTCCCCTTTGCCGACAACCTTGAGCGCGCCCGCCGCAGCAGCGTGTTGGTCGATTTCGTTATCAGCACCCACAGCGGCCTGTCGCTGCGCACCTTTGAAGCCCTCGGCTACCGCAAAAAACTGATTACCACCAACGCCGAAATCGAAAAATACGATTTCTACCACCCCGACAACATTTTTATCTGGCGCGGCGGCAGCCTCGACGGCCTGCAAGCGTTCATCGCGCGGCCGTATCACGAACTGCCGCAGGAAATCTACCAAAAATACAGCTTCGGCAACTGGGTGCGCTATGTGTTGGACATTGAACCGCACATCAAAATCAGTCTGCCCGCCGCGTGAGTTTGGCAAGGCTGCCAAAACGGTAATTATCAACCCTACCCCGCAGACAACGAATCACATACAATGCCGCCCTTCCATCACGCCGACACCGCCATGAAAGCCAAAACCGTCATCCTTGCCATGCCGCCCATTTTCGGCATCCACCAAGTTATTGCCGAAAACCTGCGTTTTCACGGTTTTGAAGTGACCGAGCTGATCTACGAAGAAGGAAAATTCACCTACGCCAATATCTGGCAGCGGCTGAAAAAACTGTTTTACCGCAATCTATTGCGCCAACGCGAATACAAAAAAGAGCAGCTGTTCCAGCCCTATCTTGCCGATTTCACCGCCAAACTCGACCAAATCGAAGGACAGGCCGACTACTGCTTTATGATCTGGCCGGGCGTTTTCCCCAGCAGCTTTATGCAGACCCTGCGCGACAAAAGCCGCCTGATGGTGCACTACAACTGGGAAACATTGGAATTTCTCGAACACGAGTTCTACAAAATCAAATTCTTCGACAAATTCATGTTTTTCGACCCCTACGATATCGGCCGCCGCCCCGAATACGCTGACAAACTCATCCCCGCCACCAGCTTCTGGTTCGACTGCTACCTGCAGGAGGAACAAAACGACGGCAGCCTGTTTTTTATCGGCTCGCACCATAAAGAGCGCATCGCCGACATCCGCGCGTTTTACCTTGCCGCCGAATCAATCGGCCTGCCGACCGACTTTCGCATCGTATCGAAAAACCCCCAAGAGGCCGAACAGGAACTGGCTTTGCCCGGCGTACGCTATCTCTCTTCCGCCGACGCGCTGCCCTACCGCGACAACCTGCTGGCCGCACGCAAAGCCGGCGTTCTCGTCGATTTTCTCCACACCAAACACCACGGCCTCTCCCTGCGCGTTTTCGAAGCGCTGGGCTACGGTAAAAAACTGATTACCACCAACCCCACCGTCGTCCACTACGACTTCTACCATCCCGACAACATTTTTGTCTGGAGTGGCGGTAACACCGAAGAACTCAAAGCCTTTTTACAACACCCCTACTCGCCGCCGCCCGAAGCATTGAAGCAGAAATACAGCTTCGGCAACTGGATACGCTGGGCGTTTGATATCGAGCCGCATCAGGCAATCGGTCTGCCGCATCTTCCGCCCCAACAATCCCGCAATGATTAACTGTCCGACTATGAAAACAAATCTTATACACCTGCAAACCCACGGCGACGAGCGCGGTTCGCTGATTGCCCTTGAAGAGGGCAAAAACATTCCGTTTGAAATCAAACGGGTTTACTACCTGTTCGACACCAAAACAGGCGTACGCCGCGGCTTTCATGCTCATAAAAAGCTCAAGCAGGTGGTGGTGGCCGTACGCGGTTCGTGCCGTTTTCTGTTGGACGACGGCAAAGAAAAAGTCAGCGTATTACTGGACAATCCGGCGCAAGGTTTGTTAATAGAATCTTTCGTATGGCGGGAAATGTACGATTTTTCAGAAGACTGCGTGCTGATGGTGCTGGCAGACAGCCTCTACGATGAAGAAGACTACATCCGCGATTACGACGAATTCATTAAACGAGTGAAAAATTGATATGACAAACTTCCCAACTATTTTACCTGCGCGTACAGTGTTTCTAAGACTGGTCGAAATTAATGATGCGGCGTTTATCTGTGGATTACGTAACAAAAAAAAACTAAATCTCTTTTTATCTAAATCAGAAAACAGCATAGAATCGCAACTGGAATGGTTAGAGCAATACAAATATCGAGAAGCACAAAATCAAGAGTTTTATTTTATTATCAGTAGAAAAGATAACAACCAACCTATTGGTACAATTAGAATTTACGATTTTCAAAAACCTTCTTCTTTCTGTTGGGGAAGTTGGATTTTGAATGAAAATAAAACAGCAAGCTCAGCATTAGAAAGCGCATTATTAATATATAATATAGGGTTTGATTACTTAAATTTTGAACAAAGTCACTTTGACGTACGAAAAAACAATGTGAAAGTTAATTCTTTCCATATAAAAATGGGAGCTGTAAAAACTAGGGAAGATAATCTAAATATATACTATAAGCTTAGCAAAGAATCTCACTTAAAAAACAAAGAAAAGTATAGAAATTTTTTACTAGGAGATAGCAAGTGATTCCGTTTTTGGATTTGCAGAAAATCAACGCGCAATACGCCGATGAGATCAAAGCAGCCTGCAGCCGCGTGATTGACAGCGGCTGGTATATCTGCGGCAGCGAATTGGCGGAATTTGAACGGAAATTCGCCACCTATTGCGGCGTGAAGCACGCTGTCGGCGTGGCCAACGGCCTGGATGCACTGATTTTGGTTTTGCGGGCGTGGAAAGAAGCAGGCAGCCTGAAAGACGGCGACGAAGTCATTGTTCCGGCAAACACCTATATCGCTTCGATACTCGCCATTACCGCCAACCGGCTAACGCCGGTGCTGGTTGAGCCGAATCCCGAAACCTTCAATCTTGATCCCGCCAAAATGCAGGCTGTACTGACAGACAAAACCAAAGCCGTCCTGCCCGTTCATCTCTACGGCCAGTTGGCCGATATGCCCGCCATCTGCGCCTTTGCCAAGCAACACGGCCTGCTGGTGCTGGAAGACGCCGCCCAAGCACACGGCGCGGAGTCAAACGACAAAAAAGCTGGTGCTTGGGGCGATGCGGCGGGTTTTAGTTTTTATCCCGGCAAAAATCTCGGTGCGCTGGGCGACGGCGGCGCCATCACCACCAACGACGACCAACTGGCACAAATGCTGCGCGCCCTGCGTAATTACGGCTCGCACCGCAAATACGAAAACCTCTACAGCGGCACCAACAGCCGCTTGGACGAAATTCAGGCTGCCATCTTGTCGGTCAAACTTGCTTATCTCGATCGGGAAACCGAACGGCGCCGGCAAATCGCCACCCGCTATCTTTCCGAAATCCGCAACCCGCGTATCGTGCTGCCGCAGGTATCCGCACCCCAAACGCACGTCTGGCATCTGTTTGTTATCCAAAGCGACCGGCGCACCGCATTGCAGGAATATCTGCAGCAAAACGGCATCCAAACCCTGGTGCACTACCCGATTGCGCCGCACAAACAACAGGCCTACCGGCACTTGAACCATCTTTCCCTGCCGATTACCGAATCCCTGCACGAGCGCGTCTTGTCCCTGCCGATGAGCCCCGTACTGACCGATGCCGAAACCGATACCGTTATCCGAGCCCTCAATGACTGGAAATAACCCCACCCTGCCCCTGCTCTCCGTCTGCTGTCTGGGCTACAAACACGCCCGTTTTCTCGAAGAAAACGTCCGCTCCATCTGCGCCATCGACTACCCGAACATCGAAATCATCGCCGTGGACGACGGCTCGCAAGATAACAGCGTTGAATTATTAAACCGGCTGGCAGCGGAAATTCCGCTGAAAATGACCGTTATCGGCCAGGAAAATACCGGCAATGTCGGCAAAAACTTCAATACCGCCCTGCGTCAGGCACAAGGCGAGCTGATCGCCTTTATCGCCATGGACGACGTTTTCAATCCGCCCGTCGTCTTAAAGCAGATACAGTCCATGGCCGATAATCCCAAGCTGCTGTTCAACGCCGCCACCAAAATGGTCAGCATCAACGACCAGGGCTTTATCAGCGGCAATTTCACCAGCCCGCCCGCACACGATATGGAAGCCCCCACCGTTGCCGCGCTGCTGGACTTGGAATACAGCCACTTCGGCGGTTTCTACATCCAAGGCTGCCTCTTTCGCAAAAGCCTGCTCGACGCAGTCGGCGGTTTTGACGAAAACCAAACCGGCGACGACCTTGTGCTGCGCACCAAAATATTCCGCCATATGCTCGCAGAGCGCAGCGAAGATTTCGTCCTGACCAAAGAAAACGCCTGCTTTTACCGCCTGCACGACAACAACGTGCACAAAAATCTCGGCCGACAAATCAAAATCGTTACCGAATATCTGGGCAAATACTGGCCCGAACGCCCCCTGCCCGATATGCTGATCGACTGGATGGTAAACGCCATCGGCCTGCTCGGCATCGAAAAAAGCATCGACATACTGGCGATGAATCCGGTTGCCGCCTCCACACTGCTGCACGAAAAAGTTCAGACTGCCTTAAAGCAGGCCGCCACCGAAAAAAACAAGCGTATCTCTTGGTATAAACGCTGCAAACACCTGCTGTTCAAACGCATCAAAGACGGCGACAAACGCACCCTCGTGTTCTTTAGCAGCCTGAAATTCAGCTACCGCAAAAAGTCCAAACCCCGCCCGAGCGAAAACGCCGTCCACTACACAAACTACCGCTAGGCCGTCTGAAAGCCCATCTACCCGAAAACACAGGAAATCCCCATGACCCTTCTCATCACCGGCGGCGCCGGCTTTATCGGCTCCGCCCTTATCCGCCACCTGATCCAAAACACCGACGAGCGCGTCGTTAATCTCGACAAACTCACCTACGCCGGCAACCTGCAATCGCTTGCCGCCGTGGTCAGCAACCCGCGCTACACCTTCGAGCAGGCCGATATCTGCGACCGCGCCGCGCTCGAGCGCATCTTCGCCAAACACCAACCCCGCGCCGTGATGCACCTGGCCGCCGAAAGCCATGTTGACCGCAGCATCGACAGCGCAGGCGAATTTATCCACACCAATATCGTCGGCACCTTCACCCTGCTCGAAGCCGCCCGCGCCTATTGGGGCAGCCTGAACGACGCGCAAAAAGCCGCCTTCCGCTTCCACCACATCTCCACCGACGAAGTCTATGGCGACCTGCACGGCACAAGCGACCTCTTCACCGAAACCACCCCCTACGCCCCGTCCAGCCCCTACTCCGCCAGCAAAGCGTCCAGCGACCATCTCGTGCGCGCCTGGCAGCGCACCTACGGCCTGCCCACTCTCATCACCAACTGCTCCAACAACTACGGCCCCTGCCACTTCCCCGAAAAACTCATCCCCCACATCATCCTCAACGCCCTCTCCGGCAAACCCCTGCCCGTGTACGGCGACGGCAGCCAAATCCGTGACTGGCTGTATGTCGAAGACCATGCCCGCGCCCTGTATCAGGTTGTTACCCAAGGAAAAGTTGGCGAAACCTACAACATCGGCGGTCACAACGAAAAAACCAATCTCGAAGTCGTACGCACCGTCTGCGCCCTGCTCGAAGAACTCGCGCCCGAAAAACCCGCCGGCGTGGCGAAATACGAAGATCTCATCACCTTCGTCAAAGACCGCCCCGGCCACGACGCCCGTTACGCCATCGACGCCGCCAAAATCGGCCGCGAACTCGGCTGGCAGCCGCAGGAAACCTTCGACACCGGCATCCGCAAAACCGTCGCCTGGTATCTGGAAAACCGCGACTGGTGGCAAAACGTCCTCAACGGCAGCTACCGCCTGCAACGGCTGGGCAAAGGTGCGTAAACCCCTTTCAGGCTGCTTGCATAAGCAGCCTGAAAGTCCCCAAGGCCGCTTTCAGGCTGCCTGAAAGCGGATATCCGCCTTTTTTCAAACAAACCGCATTATTTCGTTTTCAGGCTGCCCTAAAACCCAAAGGCAGCCTGAAAATCTTTCCGCTCCTGCGGCTTGCCGGCCGCAGCGCCCTGCGCTAAACTGCGCGCGACTTTTAGTCGGGGTGCCGCATCATGCGGCTGAGAACATACCCGTGAACCTGATTCAGTTAGCACTGGCGTAGGAAACTAATGAACGAACGCAGAAACACGCACCGCAATAGCCGCCTTCGGGCGCTTGTGGTGCGTTTTCGTTTGCCGCCAGCGGTTCACGGCAAACGGAGAATCTTATGCACATTCACTATCTGGACGCCGTCCGCGCAAAACGCCCGCTGGTGCACAGCATCACCAGCACCGTAGCCGCCCATTTTTCTGCCAACGGCCTGCTTGCGCTGGGCGCTTCGCCGCTCATGGCCAACAGCCCGGCGGAAGTGGCAGAGCTTGCCGCTCACAGCGCGGCGCTGGTGCTGAACATCGGCATGCCGACCGATGCGCAGGTTGAGGCGATGCTGCTTGCCGGCGAGGCGGCGAACCGCGCCGCTGTGCCGGTCGTGCTGGACCCGGTTGCGGTCAGCGCAAGCGCCTACCGGCGGGAGATTGTTGCCAAGCTGTTGGCGCGTCTGCAATTTGCTGCCATTCGTGGCAACGCTGCAGAGCTGGCGTATCTCGCCGATGTGCCGTGGCAGGCAAGCGGCGTCGATGCAGGCGAGGGCAGTGGCGACCTTGCCGCCATCGCGCGGCAAGTGGCTACGCGCTACCGCTGCCTTGCCGTTTTGAGCGGCGCGCGCGATTACATTAGCGACGGCAAGCGCCTCGCCGTGCTTGCCAACGGCACGCCGCTGTTGCTGCGCATCACCGCCAGCGGTTGCCTGCTCAGCGCGGTACTCGCCGCCTTCCTCGCCGTCACGTCGGCAAATGAACGTTTTCAGGCTGCCTGCGAAGCCTGCGCCAGCTACGCCATCGCCGGTGAGCAAGCCGCCGCCGGTCTTGCGCCCAGCCAAAGCGGCAGTTTCGCCGCGAGATTCATCGACGCTCTCGCTGCCATCAGCGCGGCAGAGGTCGCCGCCGCCATCCGTATCGAAACGGGAGAATAGCCATGCCTTTCCCGCAAGCCTTAACCATTGCCGGTTCAGACAGCGGCGGTGGCGCCGGCATCCAGGCCGACATCAAAACCATGCAAATGCGCGGCGTTTTCGCCACCAGCGTCTTAACCGCCATCACCGCGCAAAACACGCGCGGCGTCGCCCATATCGAAATGGCAAGTGTTGCCAGCGTGCGCGCGCAACTCGCCGCCATTGCCGCAGACTTTGACATCGCCGCCCACAAAATCGGCATGCTCGGCACGACGGAAATGATTGCCTGCGTCGCCGACTGCCTGCGCACCTGCCGCTTCGGCGCGCTGGTGCTTGACCCGGTGATGGTCGCCAAAGGCGGCGCGCCGCTCTTGCAAAACGACGCCATTGCCGCGCTGAAAACACATTTGTTGCCGCGCGCCGACCTTGTTACCCCCAACCTGCCCGAAGCGGAACTGCTCAGCGGACAAGCCATCCGCAGCGAGGCGGACGTCGCCCGCGCTGCCGCCAGCCTGCTTGCGCTCGGCGCCAAAGGCGTGGTCATCAAGGGCGGCCACTGGCAGGAGAGCGGCAGCGCCATCTGCCGCGACTGGGTTTTCCTCGCAGACGAGACCTTTACCCTCGACAGCCCGCGCTGCGCGACGCCGCACACGCACGGCACCGGCTGCACCTTCTCTGCCTGCATCACCGCCGAACTGGCAAAAGGCGCGGCAATGGCAGACGCCATCCGCAGCAGCAAGGCCTATATCAGCGCCGCCATCGCCAGCCCGCTTAATATCGGGCATGGCCACGGCCCGGTGAACCATTGGGCGGGCGGAGGCGATGATGTTTGAGCGCCACAGCCTTCGCCTCTACCTTGTCGCCGGCACGCAGGATTGCCAGCATCTGCCACAGACAAGCCCGGAAGCGCGTCTGCTCGCCGTGCTGACAAGCGCGCTGCAGGCGGGCATTACCTGCTACCAGTTCCGCGAAAAAGGCGCCGGCGCCCTGCAGGATACGGTGCGGCGCACGCAGCTTGCCGTCCGCTGCCGCGACCTCTGCCGATACCACGGTGTGCCGTTTTTTATCAACGACGATGTGCCGCTTGCCCTCGAAACCAGCGCGGACGGCGTACACATCGGCCAGGGCGATATGCCGCTGGCGCAGGCGCTCACCCTGTGCCGCGGCCGCCTGCATCTCGGTCTCTCGCACCACAGCCCGGCCGAACTCGAACGCAGCCGGCAGGAAGACGGCCTGGCCTATCTTGCCCTCGGCCCGATTTTCGCCACCCGTTCCAAAGCCGACGCCGCCGCGCCGCTGGGCACCTCCGCCATCCGCGCGGCGCGTGCCGCCGGCATCGACCGCCCGCTGGTTGCCATCGGCGGCATCGATACCGCCAACGCGGCAGAGGTTTACCGCGCCGGCGCCGACGGCATCGCCGTAATTTCCGCCATTACCCAAGCCGATGACATCGCCGCCGCTGTGCGGCGCTTGCGCGCAGCAGCCGATTTTCAGGCTGCCTGAAAACACCAGCCGCACAAAAGCAGCCTGAAAACCGTTTTAAGGTTTTCAGGCTGCTTTTTCAGTTTTGATACCAATATCGGCGACAGTATCCGTCTACCCCAAAACTTTCAGGCTGCCTGCAAACATTCATCTTGCAGGCAGCCTGAAAATCTACGCGGCGGCTATTGGCGGCCGGGTACGCGGCCCATGCGCTGCTTGAGCGAAGTGTTGCCGCTGCCAAAGAGCGCGGCGTAATAAACGGCGTTGGCCATCACTTTTTTCACGTAGTCGCGGGTTTCGTTAAAGGGGATGGTTTCGGCGTAAACCGCACCTTCCAAGCTGCCGGCGGCCTGCCATTTGCGGGCGCGACCGGGGCCGGCGTTGTAGCCGGCGGTGGCGAGCACGTCGCTGTTTTGCAGCTTGCCACGGATGTCGGACAGATACCAGGTGCCCATACGGATGTTGCCGGACATGGTGTAGAGCTCGCTGTCGGACATGCCGGTCTGGCGGGCGATGACCTGCGCGGTGGCCGGCATCACCTGCATCAGCCCCTGCGCACCGACGCCCGACTGGGCGCCGATCACAAAGCGGCTCTCCTGCCGGATCAGGCCATAGACCCAGGCCGGATCCAGGCCGACGGCAGCGGCGTGCGGCCGCACCAGATCGCTGAAGGGCGAGATATAGCGCAGCTTGTAGTTGAGCAGGCGGTTGGTGCGGTCGGCGCTGTATACCGCCATTTCGTAAAACTGGTTGTCAAACGCCAGCTGCGCTGCCGCCAGCTGCGCCGGTTCGTCGAAACTGCGCACGGCGTAGCGCCATTCGTTTTGTGCCTGCCGGCGCATTTTCCAGTTGCCGCCTTGCTGGCTGCTGCGAAACAGCGTCAGCGCGCGCTGGATGGCGCCGTCTTTGGCCACCGCCGCCACCTGCGCCGGCTGGGCGTCGGCCACATTGTTGCGGGCGTCGGCACGCTGCCCCAGCTCTTCGGCCGCCAGCAGCGCGTAGAAATTTCGGCCGCTGGCAGCGGCGGCGCGGTAATGGTTTTGCGCCTGCGCGGCATTGCCCTGCGCCGCCAGGCTGCGGCCGAGCCAGTAGCGCCACGCCGGATCGTTCTGCAGACTCTGCGGCATATGGCCGATAAAGCGGGCGACTTCGTCCCAACGCTGCAGGCGCAGCGCGGCGCGCACCGCCCATTCGAGCTGCTCGCTGCCGAACTGCGCCGGCTGCGCGGCTTTTTGGTAGTAGGCCAGCGCCGCCGCCATATTCTGGTTTTTCGCCTGCGCGGTGCCGAGTACGCCCCAAGCAAACGACTGCTGCTCGGCATTCAGGCTGCCTGCCAGGGCTTCCAAACGGGCGGCGGCGGCGGTCGGATTTTTCTGGGCGTTGGGACTGATAATGTCGCGCAGCAGGTTTTCCTGCGCGCCCTGCCCGCTGCCGCCGTCGAGCGGGCTGCCGAGCGCGGCCGCCAGTTTGCCGGCATTGGTGGTCTGCCCCGCCGCCAGCAGGCCGCGCACCCGCCGCCATGCCGCAGCCGCAGGATAGGCGCCGCGGGCAGCCTGCGTTTCCAGCAGCGCATTGCAGCCGGCCGGCAGCTTGCCGGTATCCTGCTGCCAGTCGCGGACGGCGGCATCATCGCCCAACTGGCCGGAAGTCAGCTTGGCGTAGCATTGCACTTCCTGACTGCGGCCGTCGGCCGGCAGCAGCTTCAGCTGCGTTTGAAATTCCTGCGCCATACCGCGGCGGCCGAGACTTTTCAGCCATTCGTTGCGCACGCTCTCACCCATCGCGCTTTGGTTCTGCTGCGCCAAAAACTGCTGCGCCGCCATGTCGTCGCCGTTTTTAACCACCGCCAGCACGCTCTCCAGCCGGGCAAAATCGTTGAGTGTCTGGCTCGGATTTTCCAGCGCGCGCGCCGGCGGCAGCGCAAACGCGGTATCCGCGCTCTCGGTGCCCGGGACGGCGGCAATCGGCTGGCCGCCCTCGTCGTCGTGTTTGTCGGACGAGCAGGCGCTCAGGGCGGCAAGGGCGACCAGCAGGCCGCAGGCGGCGAAACGGGCGGTTTTCATACGGTTTTCCGGTGGCGTTGAAAAGGGCGCATCATAGCATTTTTTGCCCACCGCCGCCCGAACCCGCCCGTTGCCATGCTTTTCAGGCTGCTTTTGAGCCGCCAAAACAGCGCATTCAGGCAGCCTGAAAAAACAGACGACCGAAAAGCGGAGCAATGCTTTGCCACCGGCCAAACCGCGTCTTTAAATTCGCCCGCCGCAAAGTTTAAAGTTTTGTATGTTTCAGCTGAAAAAACGCCGCATCAATATCCTTATATTCTGAATGGATTTAAAAAATATTGTTAAGGATTATTAACAATATTATAATCACAAGCGATAACGAATTTTGTTTTTATAAGGAGAGACGCAGATGAGTCCCAAAAAACAAGCCTTCCATCCCAAACTTCTGGCCGTACTAGTGGCCGGCATCAGCTGCTGCGCTGCTGCGGAAACCGAATCGAAAGCCGCATCCGAACCCGGCGACAGTACCGAGCTGCAGAAAGTTATCGTGCGCGGTAATGCCGATAAAAGCGGCAGCGACGCCATGCACCACAAAAACGTCTCCAATGCGTATGTCGGCAAAGAATATCTGGAGCGCTACCGCGTAAACGCCGCAGGCGACGTGCTTAAAGGCCTCAACGGCGTATACAACATGAACACCCGAACCGCAGGCGGCGCCATTGCGCCCAATATCCGCGGCATTTCCGGCAAAGGCCGCATCCCCGTTACGCTCGACGGCACCGAGCAGACCGTGGATGTCTGGATGAACAACTACGGCGTGGGCGAGCGCAACTATCTCGACCCCGCCCTTTTCCGCAGCATCATGGTGGAAAAAAGCCCCGCGCTCACCCGAGGCGTAAAATCCGGTGTGGGCGGTGCCGTGTCCATCCGCACCATCGAAGCGGCCGACATTATTCCCGAAGGAAAGAGCTGGGGCGTGCAGCTTAAAGCCGAAACCGCCAATAACGCCGCCGCACCCGCCAACGATCTCAACCGCTGGCTCGGCTTCCACGACTACCGCCTGCTGCCCGGCGGCGGCGCCACTGCCGACGGCGCAGGCGGCGGCGTTGATCCCTCCACCGGCCAGCAAACCCCCACCGGTCTCGTGTTCGACGACTACATCCCCCCGCGCAACAAAAGCGGGCGCAGCACCCGTTTTTCCGGCGACTATTCCGGCATGGCCGCCCTCGCCTTCAAAAACAACACAGTAGATGCGCTTGCCGCCTACAGCTACCGCCGCAAAGGCAATTACTTTGCCGGCAAACGCGGCGCGGGAGGCTATCTGAAAAACCCCATCCAGTGGGACAACAACTGCACCAACAGCCGCGACTGCACAGGTTCCGCCACCTTCATCCCCAATATGGCCAAAATCTATTCCCCGGGCGACGAAGTGTTCAACAGCCGCACCGAAACCAAAACCCTGCTGCTGAAAAACAACTGGCACCTGCCCGCCAACCAGAAAATCGGCCTGCAATACATGCGCAGCGATATCGAGTTTGGCGAAATCAACCCCTTTCAAATGACCTGGGAGCTCGATTTCGACGAAGGCAACCCCTATCTGAAAGGCAAGCCCAAGCCCCAGCAGATTCAAAACGTCGATTCCAAAATCCGCACCGACACCTACAAAATCAGCTACGGCTGGAAGCCCGAAGGCAGCCGCTGGATAGACCTTGCCGCCAATCTCTGGCGCATCCGCACCTCCAGCACCCGCCATCAGGCAGGCGGCCCCAGTCTCGCCGTAAGCAAAGAAGACCCTATTTACAACTCATGGCACTGGTGCAACCGCCGCGGCATGCTCTCGCCCAGCGACGAGCAATGGGCGGCAAGCTGCCAAGACGTGTACGACATGTACGGCTTCGACCGCAACACCACCCGCGACGAAATCATCGAGCTGAGCCGCCAGAGCTTCGGCGACAACGACGGCAAATACACCGTTATCCCCGGCGCCCTGCAGAAAACCCGCGTAACCCGCACCGGCTTCGACATCAGTAACCGCTTCCGCTTCAACGACCGCCTCAGCCTCACCCTCAGCGCCGACTACCAGCACGAAAAACTCGGCGAAACCAGCGAAATCGCCCATTCCGACAGCCTGTTCGACATCACCGGCATGGTAAGCAGCATGACCAAGCTGGCCGGCCCGCGCAGCGGCCGGCGCACCGAATGGGGCAGCAATATCGTGTTCGACTGGCAGCCTACCGACCGGCTGAAAATCTCCGCCGGCGTGCGTTATCACGGCTTCCGCGCCAAAGACACCGGGCTGGCCGAAGGCCGCGCCCGCCGCGATCCGCGCTATCAGGCGGGAGGAGTAAGCAATGACTATTATGCCGGGGTGTATCTGCCGTATTGGGAGCTGGTGGGCGATCAGGAAAGAAAGGATTACATTGCCGCCCGGGCAGCTGCCGAAGCGGCCAGCAATGCGGGCAATAATCAAGAGTACTGGCGTATTTTGAATGAGTTTGCTGCCAAATACGGGCTGCCTGAGGATCAGACAGGGTTTAACAAGTATCGGCTTCGCCAATATGCCTTTGCTTCTGCCGACGGCAGCAACGGCTCTACAAACAGGGCTTCCGGCACAATTAATCCTAATCCAGATGATGCACTTTACCGTGTACGTCCGGTATTTATACCTTTCCGTAACGGCAAGTTAGACAGCAGCGTGTTTGATGCCGCATACCGCAATGTAGATTTTCATGCCAAAGTGCAAAACCCGCAGGGATTGACCGGCAGCTATAACCGATATTGGGCGCGAATGGTGTTAGACGAATCAAGGGGGCCGTGCAAAAACGCGGGCTGTGCCGATGTACCCGGCAAATTGCTATACCTGGATACACTTTATGATGGCGATATCAATAGTCACAGGCGAGGACCGATTATAAGAAAGTATACTGAAGCAGAGCGCTGGGCACAGCCCAAAGAGCTGCACAGCCATGCTTGGGCGCCTACTATCGCAATCAGCTACGACCTGACTGATAAGCACCGTCTGTTTGCCCGCTATGCTCAGATGACCCGCTTCCCCAGCATCTACGAAATGGGCGGCCTGTATAACGAGATGGCTTATAACGATATGCCTACTGCACCTAATTTCAGCCTTAAGCCCGAGCGCAGCCGCAGCTGGGAAATCGGCTGGAATTTCGATTTTTCCCCTTATTGGCACAAGCTTCGTTCGGGTGATCTGCGCCTTACCTACTACCGCAACAATATTAAAAACGTACTCGAAACCGCCGATCATTTCCGTCTCAGCCAGTTCGACCGCAAAACCACCACCGGGGTAGAGCTGCAGGCGCGCGCCGATACGGGCGTATTTTTCGCCACACTCGGCGGCACCTACCGCCTGAAACAGGAAATGTGCGACCGCGACATGACTCTGATGTACGATCCCTATCGCAACAAAGGTCTGCCCGACTGCATCGAAGGCGGCTACGGTACCACCCGAGGCTATCAGGCCTTGCAGCCGCACTATTCGGTAAATCTCGATCTCGGTACCCGCCTGCTGGGCGAAAAGCTGGAACTGGGCGTACGCGGCATCTACCACAGCACGCCAAAAACTGCCCAATACGACGAACTGGTTCAAAAAGGATTGAGCTACATCTTCATTGCTACAGGCAAACCTTACCACTGGCGCTCTTCGCTCACTTGGGATCTTTACGGCCGCTATCAGTTAAGCAAACAGATAAGCATCAATCTCGGCATCACCAACCTTACCGACCGCTACTACCTCGACCCGATGTCCAATGTGCCCACCCCTGCCCCCGGCCGCACCGTTACCTTCGGCCTGCAGGGCAGGTTTTAGGGCGTCGGCATCCAAACCCGAGCCGCTTCGGTTTTTCAGGCTGCCTTTGCGGGAACATCTGCAGGGAAGGACAGTGTGCAACGGCTTCAATATCCGACTGCATAAGGGCAGGCGGCCGGATATCCTTGCGCATAACGCAATGGTATAAATAAAACCATATTTAAATATTATTGATTCTTGTTTGCTTATTCGGTATTATCCACTCCACAATAACAAACCCCAAAGAACACCAACCATACTGCCCAAGGCTTTTCCTGTTTTTCCGGCAGCTTTGGCAAAAGCAGGGCATGTAGCAGTAAACAGGCAACTGTTTATCAATCCCTTTATAGGAGACGAAATTATGAAAACCTCTAAATTGTTGTTGGCCGTTCTGCTGGCAGGCAGCTTTGGTGTAGCTTCTGCCGGAGAAATAAAAGGCGGCTCTTCCAATCCGAAACAGGTTGAGCCTAAGAAATCCGATACCTTACCGTTTGGTGACGGTGCTCCGGGTTTGCGCTTCTCAACCGACGGTGGCAAATCCTATTCCAATTCCATCAACTTGGAAAACGGCCCGGTTACCCGCATCCGCAACAAATACGGCAACAGGCCGATCAATGGCAATAATCCCGACCTAAACGTAATCGGCACCAACAATCCGCACTATCTCACCATTAAAGACGTTGCGCCCGTACTCGGCTGGTTCTACAACCCGAAACTCGGTCAGGTATGGCTTGAGAAGCGTGCTCACGGAACCGAAATATTCAGCGTGCGCCAGATGACCGAGCCCAAACTCCCGCTGGCGCCCAAATTCGGCGGGCTGGTAATTGCCAAAGTGCCGAACCTGCCCGCAGGCACTTCGGTTTACTTCGGCGAATGGGCGCCGCGCGAACACGCTCCGGGCGCCAATTCCGACGACTTCCTGCGTAACGCGCAAAACCGCACCACTTGGTATGTGGGCGAAAACCCGACCAAAAACACTAAAGGCTTGGCCGATGCCACCTACAACTTGGTCGGCGTCAGCGGCCATACGCCCGGGCTGAACGATTTCTACACCGGCTCGGTTAAAGCTACCTTCGGCACAAAAGAAACAGGTCGTTTGGACGGCAGCATCAATCGCCGCGAACAGACGTTTAACGGCGTGAGAATTACCGCAGACCGCCTGAACTTTGACGGTGCGACAATTTATAACGAAGGAGGCACTTTCTCCGGCGGCAAAGGCAATGTGAGCGGCCAATTCTACGGCTCGGGCGCCGAAGCGCTGGCAGGTTACGGCACATCTGAAAAAGGTAACGGCGTTGCCTTCGGCGGCCGCAAACAGTAATCCCGCTTTTCAGGCAGCCTCTGCCTGATTTTCCCGCACGGCCGCAGCTTTATGGCTGCGGCTTTGTATTTTCAGGCAGTCTCTCCGGCTCAAAGGCTGCCTGAAAAACCAAACCCGAACAGAAAGACCCCGATGGACAAACTTCGCCTTGCCCTGCTGCCGCTGCTGCTTCTGCCCGCGGTATGCCGCGCCGACGACGATGACGACAGCCGCCGCCGCCTGCTCGAAGAAGGCGGTCGCCAAATGCGCCAATACCGCGACAGCAGCTGGCTGGGCGATGCCGCGCCTGCCGAAGCGCAAGTGCAGGAAAACGACGGCTATATCAGCATCAGCGGGCAGATATACCAAGTGGGCGGCAGCAAAGAAGAGCTGGAAACCGCCCTTTATTACGCGCTCAATCTGCGCCAGTGGCACAAAGTCAGGCAGTTTGCCGCCCGCTATGCCGCCCTGCCCGGCCACAAACCCGCGCTGCTGCATCTGGCCGAAGGCCTGCAGGCGCGGGAGCAGGGCAAGCTCGTCCAAGCCGTGCGCTTGCTGAAAACCGCCGCAGAAGAAGACCCCGCCAACGCCCGCATCGCGCTCGAGCTTGGCCGCGCCTACACCGAAGACAACCAAAACCGCGAAGCCGCCGCCCAATTCTCCCGCGTGTTCGACAGCGGCATTCCCGAAGAAACCAAAGCCGTAGTTGCCCGCTACTTGGAAGAAATCGGCAAACGCAGCCGCTGGCACGGCCAAATCAGTCTCGGCTACGGCTACAACAGCAACATCAACCAAGCCAACGGCAGCACCGAATGCGTGTGGCAGATAGGTGGCATGTGCATGATGGAGCGGCAGCTTCCCCAAGCCGTTTCCTCGCCGCTGGCCAATTTCAGCGCCTCCGCCGCCAAAACCCTCCCCTTATCCGGCCACCACGGCCTGCACCTGCGCGGCCTTGCCTACGGCACCCACTACCGGCACAAAGACCCGCAAAGCAGTATCCAGCCGGACTACAGCTACTACAACGGTACTCTCTCGGCAGGCTACGACTACGCCGACGCCCGCAGCCATTTTTCGCTGCTGCCCTATTTTGAATACGACTTCCGCAACGGCCACACCCAATACCGTGCCTGGGGCGCCGATACCGACTGGTCGCGCACCATCACGCCGCGCTGGCGCATCAACGCCCGCGCCGGTGCCAAGCGCTACCATTACAGCGGCGGCAGCAAAACCTACTATGCCGACTACAGCCAATACGAGCTGGGCGCCGGCGCCGAGTTTTCCCTCACCCCTTCCGCCGGGCTGTTTGCCAACCTGGATGCCACCCGCCGCAAATACCCCTCCGACGTGAGCAGCAGCTACGAATACGCCGCCCGACTGGGCGCCTACAAATTATTCGGCAACGGCATCTATCTCAACGGCCTGCTGCTGCACCGCCGCAGCCTGTACGACGCCGCAGGCTTTCTCAGCGACGGCGAACGGCGGCAGGATAAACAAGCCGTTGCCATCGTCGCCGCCGGCTGGCGCCGCCCCAAGGGCATCACCCCCGAGCTGCGCTTCCGCCGCACCGTTGCCCGCAGCAACTCGGTGTATTACCGCTACCGGCAAAACGAAGTGTTGCTCAGCCTGCGCTATCAGTTCTAAGGCCGCAGCGGTTTTTATTTTTCAGGCTGCTTTTCTTCCGTGCAGCGGGCATTCGGCAGACTTTGCATGAAGAAAGGGGCGGTTTCCGCGCCGCTGTTTCTACGCAGTTAGCGGAGCAGACTTGCGTAAACTCATAATCTTGGCTGGCGGATTGGGACGTTTTGCAAAGATTTCAGCCTGAAAAGCGGTTTGACTGCATTTTCGCCGTCCAAGCGCAAACCACGTTCCCCAAAACGCTTTCAGGCTGCCTGAAAATCTCAGGCAGCCTGAAAAATATTGTGCGTGCTCAGAAGCGCTCGTCCGGCCGCAGGTAGCGCCATTTTCCCGGCGGCAGCGCGCCGAGTTTGACGCGGCCGATGCGGATGCGTTTCAAGCCGGTTACGCGCAGACCGACGAGTTCGCACATGCGGCGGATTTGGCGTTTTTTGCCTTCGCGTAGAATAAAGCGCAGCTGGTCTTGGTTTTGCCACGACACTTTGGCCGGCCGCAGTTTTTTGCCGTCGAGACTTAAGCCGTGGTTGAGCAGCGCCAGGCCGCGCTCGTCGAGCCGGCCGGATACGCGCACCAGATATTCTTTTTCGCTGTCGCTGTTTTCGCCGATCAGCTGCTTGGCGATGCGGCCGTCCTGTGTGAGCACCAGCAGGCCGACCGAGTCGATGTCGAGCCGGCCGGCCGGCGCCAGGGAGCGGCAGTGGGCAGCCTGAAAGGCGATGCCGCTGTCGTCGCCCTCCCAGCGGTTTTCTTCGCGGATCAGTTCGACGGCGGCGCGGTAGCCTTTTTCCGGCTGCGCGCTGACGAAACCGACGGGCTTGTTCAGCAGCACCGTTACCCGCGCTGCCTGCTGCTCGTGCGCCTGCCGCTGCAGCTCGATGCGGTCGGCGGCAGTAACTTTTTCGCCGAGTACGGCGGTGCGGCCGTTTACTTTCACCCAGCCTTTTTCGATGTAGGCATCGGCTTCGCGGCGCGAGCACAGCCCGAGTTCGGCCATGCGTTTGGAAAGGCGGACGGGGTCGGAAGATGCGGCAGGATTCATGGCGGCAGACGGTATGGCGGCGGATAAAAACGGCGGGCAATATAGCAGCATCGGCCGCCGCTGCAAAGGCAGCCTGAAAAACGTTTCGGCCTTTTCAGGCTGCCTTTGCCGGCTGGCGGAGCGGCTTTCAGGCTGCCTGATTGGCAACCGCGCTTCAAATGCCAAACCGTCCCACCGCACGTTTTCCCTTGCCCGCGCCGCGCAAACCCCCTATAATCCGCCGCTCTTTTATGAAGCCATCGTCTTCAACCATCTGATGCCTCGGCCGCCGCCGGGGTTTGTTTTCTCTGTTTGAGCCGTTTTCCAAACCGCATTCAAACGAATCTTGCAGGTTGTCGCGATGAAACCCCCGGCCAAAAGCGCCGGCGACAACCTTGCCGTAATCCGCCGTTTTGCAGCTTTCAGGCTGCGTCAAACCGCGCGTCTTCTATGTGTTCCCATGCTTCTAAGGCTGCCTGAAAACGCCCCGCCGCGTTTGCGGGCGGAATGTTGTTGTGCCGTTTTAGGAAAACCATGTCTTTGAAATTCGACGCCCTCCAACTCGATCCTGCCATTTTGCGCGCCCTGCAGTCTGCCGGTTACGACAGCCCCACGCCGGTGCAGGCGCAGGCCGTGCCCGCCGCGCTGGCCGGCCGCGACCTGATGGCCTCGGCGCAAACCGGCTCCGGCAAAACCGCTGCCTTTTTGCTGCCTGCGCTGCAAAAAATGATCCGCCGCAGCGACAAACCCGGCAAAGGCCCGCGCGTGCTGGTGCTCACTCCCACCCGCGAGCTGGCGATGCAGGTGGAAAAAAACGCCCAGCTTTACGCGCAAAACATGAAATGGCTGCGCAGCGCCACTTTGGTGGGCGGCGCCGGCTTCGGCTTCCAAATCAAAGCGCTCTCCCGCCCGATTGACCTGATTGTCGCCACCCCCGGCCGCCTGATGGACCACATGCGCGCCGGCCGCATCGACTTCGACCGCCTCGAAATGCTGGTGCTCGATGAAGCCGACCGCATGCTCGACATGGGCTTTATCGACGACATCAAAACCATCGTCGCCGCCACCCCCGACAGCCGCCAAACCCTGCTGTTTTCCGCCACTTGGGACGGCGAAGTCGGCAAACTCGCCCGCAATCTCACCAAAAACCCCGAAGTCATCGAAATCGAGCGCGTGGACGAACAAGGCAAAATCGAAGAGCAACTGCTGTACTGCGACGACAAAAACCACAAAAACCGCCTGCTCGACCACATCCTGCGCGACGCCAACATCGACCAGTGCGTCATCTTCACCGCCACCAAAGCCATGAGCGAGCAGCTGGCCGACGAGCTCTACGAAAAAGGCTTCGCCGCCAACTGCCTGCACGGCGACATGCCGCAGGGCTGGCGCAACCGCACCCTCAACGACCTGCGCCGCGGCCGCACCAAAATCCTCGTCGCCACCGACGTTGCCGCCCGCGGCATCGACGTGCCCACCATCACCCACGTCATCAACTACGACCTGCCCAAACAGGCCGAAGACTACGTCCACCGCATCGGCCGCACCGGCCGCGCCGGCCGCACCGGCATCGCCATCAGCTTTGCCGACGCCCGCGAATACATGCTGGTGCACAAAATCGAGCGCTATCTCGGCCGCAAACTGCCCGAAACTGCCATCCCCGGCATGGAACCCACTCGCAAACGCAGCAAAGCCGCCCCGAGCAAGCCCAAAGGCAAAGGCGGCTGGGGCAAAGGCGGTTATGCCCGCGACAACAAAGGCTACGGCCGCGACGGCAAACCCCGCAGCGGCAAACCCGCCTACGGCGCCCGCGACGGCAGCCGCAAAACGCGCGAGGGCAAACCCGAGCGCCGCAGCCACGGCTAAACCCGCAGGCAGCCTGCGTAGCGTAGCAAAGTTGCGAAGCTAAAACCCGTTTGGCGCTTTCAGGCTGCCTTTTACCGCTTTACTGCCCTTTCAGGCTGCCTGCGTTTGCCAAGCAGCCTGAAAACATATCCGCCGTTACAGCCTGAAACTGTTGCCGCCCGCAGCACAAAGACAGCCTGAAAGCCATCCGCAGGGCGCACCGCGTACTCAGAAACAGCGGCCAATGCCCTTGCAGTAACTTTCGCCCCGACAGCCCCCTCCCCTGCTTGCGGGAGAGGGAATCGAGCGGCAACTAGTTGGCGCCGCCCACAGCCATAGTGAAACAGCAGCCTTCGCCAATACCTCGTCCACCCCAATCAAACTTCACCCCAAAGCAGCCTGAAACCCAAACCGCCCCGTTTTTCAGGCTGCCTGCTACCCGTGAGTGAAAGCCCCGCCGTGAACAACGCCCCCAAAGCCTTCGCCCTACTCGGCCCCACCGCCAGCGGCAAAACCGCGCTGGCGCTGGAATTGGCCGCCCGTTTTCCCTGCGAGATCATCAGTCTCGACAGCGCGCTGGTGTATCGCGGCATGGACATCGGCACCGCCAAACCCAGCACCGCTGAGCTGGCCGCCGCGCCGCACCACCTGATCGACATCATCGACCCGCCGGCAAGCTACAGCGCCGCCGATTTTGTCGCCGACTGCACGCGGCTGGCCGGCGAAATCCACGCCCGCGGCCGCCTGCCGCTGATTGTCGGCGGCACCATGATGTACTACCGCGCCCTCAGCAGCGGCCTGAACGAGCTGCCCGCCGCCGATGCCGCCGTGCGCGCACAGTTGCAGGACGAAAAAAACCGCCACGGTCTCGCCCATCTCTACCAGCGCCTGCAAACGCTCGACCCCGCCACCGCCGCTCGCCTGAACGCCAACGACAGCCAGCGCATCGAACGGGCGCTGGAAGTGCTCGCGCTTACCGGCCGACCGTTGAGCGAGCATTTTCAGGCTGCCGGCAATAAAAGCGCGCTCACGCTGCACGCCCTGGCACTTATCCCCGCCGAGCGCAGCCGCCTGCACCGTGTTATCGGCCGCCGCTTCGCCGCCATGCTCGAACAAGGTCTCGCCGACGAAGTGCGCGCACTGGCGCAGCGCTATCCCGAACTGGACGGCACTTATCCGGCGATGCGCTGCGTCGGCTACCGCCAGACTTGGGACTGCCTATTTCACGGTGCGCCGTGGGCAGAGCTGCCGGAAAAAGGCGCCGCCGCCACCCGCCAGCTCGCCAAACGCCAGCTCACCTGGCTGCGCAGCCTGAGTGCTGACACCGCGCTCGACCCCTATGCCGCCCCGCCCACCGCAGCCGCAGCCGACGCGCTGCAGCGCTTTTTTGACTGCTGACCATTAACCATACGCCCAAAGCAAAGGCAGCCTGAAACCGGTTTTCCCGCTTTCAGGCTGCCTTTGGATCTGTTGCCGACCATCAGTTTGTAGGTCGGGCATTTATGCCCGACGAATCCCATTCGCAAAATTCGGGCATAAATGCCCGACCTACTGCTGACCGAGATTTTCAGACTGCCTGAAAGCTGGGCCTAGACCCAGCCTACGCCAACTGTTGCCGACCATCAGGCATCAGGGCGCGCAAACAATGCTGCCTACCCGCTCGCCGTCGGCGCTGATGCGGGCGGTTTCCCCGCCGCTGCCTTTGCTCTGCCACAGGAAACAGCCGGCTTCGGACTGTTGCGGTTCGCCGAGCACAAACCATGCTTTATCGAATTTGTCGCCGGGACGCACGCTCAGACATTCTTCGCGTGATACGCCGGCTTTTTCGCCGCCGCTTGCGCAGCGGGCTGCGGCATCGGGCAGCAGCAGCCAAAAACTTGCCGCTGCAGCGGCGCACAGTATGGCGACGTTTGAATAAAGGCGGTATTGGCGTTTCATGTCTCACTCACGCATCTGTTTACTTGTTACTTGGCAAGGCAGCCTGAAAGTCCGTTTGGCGCTTTCAGGCTGCATCGGTTTTACTTTAGGATATTAAAGTACTTTAATATCAACACAGTTATTCCCAGTATGATGGGAAAGATGACGGGCAGAATAATATCTTTTATCTTTTCAATAATATAAGAAACCTTATTTTTCTTCTGAGCCTGACGGCAGCCATCTTCATCCAAATCATCTTCATGTAAATATACTGTGTTGATATCCTTGTAGGTTTCATTCTCGTCGCCGACCACTCTGGAGCCGTCGCCAAACGATTCTGCGATTTTAATCATCACGGATAAGAGATGGTCGCTTGTGGTAATTGCCAGCAGCTCTTCCCCGTCGTAAAAAAGCACGTTCTCTTCATTGCTCGTGTCATAAAAATATACTTCGCCCGCTTCATCCCGATCTTCGTGAAAATTAAATTTCGTTTTTAGATGCTTGGACAGTTTCTCTTTGTTTCTGATGATTTTGTTTTCTTCCGGCATTTCTTTGCCGGTGTTGATGATCCTGATATGGTAACCCATAACTATCTTTCCCTTTGGATAAGCATCTCTGAATAAAGGTGCACAACCCGTTTGCTGGAGCGGCAAGGCAGCCTGAAAACCGAATCGGTGTTTTCAGGCTGCCTTTTGGGTGTTAAACGCGCGGCTTATTGGGCGAAGTATTTGCTTTCGATTTTGGCGTATTCGCCGTTTTCTTTGATTTTCTTCAGCGCGTCGTTGAGTTTGGCGGCGGTTGCATCGTCGCCTTTGCGAAGGACGAGACCGTAGTTTTCAACGTCGAAGCCGTCGAGTTTGATCAGTTTGTAGCCTTTGTCGCTGTTGTTTTTGGCGTAGTGGGCGACTACCGCGCTGTCGCTGACTGCGGCATCGACGCCGCCGTTGCCGATTTCTTCCATCAGCAGGGTTACGGTTTTGAAGCGGGCGATTTTGTCGCTGGTGTTGCCGAGAATTTTCTGCACCGCCAAATCGCCGGTCTGCCCGGTTACCACGCCGACTTTATTGAGTTTTTTCAAATCGTCCACGCTTTTGACGTCTTTGCCTTTGGGCACCAGCACCACTTGGCTGATCTGGTAGTAGGGGTCGGAAAAGAGCATGGTTTTTTTGCGGTCGTCGGTAATGGTAACGGCCGAAGCGAGCACATCAACGTCGCCGTTGGCCAGCGCGGGGAACAGGCTCTCCCAAGGCTGGTGGGTGAATTCGACTTTAAACCCGCCTTCTTTGGCCAGCGCGTTCATCAGGTCGATATCAAAGCCCTGGATGTTTTTGTTTTCGTCCAAAGATTCAAAGGGGGCGAATTCGGCATTGGTTGCCACACGCAGGACTTTTTCGCCGCTGCCGGCGGCGGTGCCGGATGCGGCGCTATCGTTGGCGCTACCGCCCTGGCCGCCGCAGCCGGCAAGCATCATGGTGGCGCAGATGGCGGAAAGAAGGTGGGTTCTGATGTTCACGGTGTTCTCCTGGAATGTTGTTCTGAAAAGCCCGCACCCCGCACCGCTCGGCACGGGCGTTTGAGTTTAACATAAAAATACAATCGCAAAATATGCGGCGGCGGGGCGCGGCGTTTTTTTTCAGGCTGCCTTAATGGCGGCGTTTTCCGGCCGGCGGTTTCGGTTTATGATAGGCGGCACGCGCTTTCAGGCTGCCTGAAATGCGCAGCACAAAGAATAAAGATCTGTAAAGACAACGGGAGAATGCGATGAAGGTAATCGTGATGGGCGCCGGCATCACCGGCGTGGCAACGGCGTGGTATCTGAACCGTGCCGGACACGAAGTGGAAGTAATCGAGCGCGCGGCCGATGCGGCGGCGGAAACCAGCTTTGCCAACGCCGGCCAGCTTTCCTACGGCTACACCACGCCGTGGGCGGCGCCGGGGATACCGTTTAAGGCGTTCAAATGGCTGTTCCGCCGCCATTCGCCGCTGATTTTCCGCCCCGACGGCAGCCTGTTTCAGCTGCGCTGGCTGTGGCAGATGCTGCAAAACTGCAATGAAGCGGCCTATATCCGCAACAAAGAGCGCATGGTGCGGATTTCCGAATACAGCCGCGCGCTGCTGGCGCAGCTGCAGGACGAAACCGGCATCGCCTTTGAAAACCGCCGGCTGGGCACGCTGCAGCTGTTCCGCAGCCAGAAGGAAATCGACCAGGCGGCCAAAGACATGCGCGTGCTGGCTGATTTCGGCGTGCCTTTTGAATTGCTGGACGCTTCAGGCTGCCTGCGCCAAGAGCCGGCGCTGGCGCTGCAGGAGATAGCCGGCGGCCTGTATCTGCCGCACGATGCCACCGGCGACTGCCGCCTGTTTACACTCAATCTGGCGAAAATGTGCGAACAGGCGGGCGTGGTGTTCCACTACCAGCGCGAAATCCGCCACATCGAAGCGGCGAGCAACCGCATTGGCGGCGTGGCGGCCGGCGGCGAAATGTTCAGCGCCGACGCCTATATCTGCGCGCTGGGCAGTTTCAGCCGCCCTCAGCTGGCGCAGCTGGGCATCAGGCTGCCGGTGTATCCGGTCAAAGGCTATTCGCTGACCGTGCCGCTGAGCAATGCCGACAAAGCGCCGCGCTCAACGGTGCTCGACGAAACCTACAAAGTCGCGCTGACCCGCTTTGACAACCGGCTGCGGGTGGGCGGCATGGCCGAACTCTCCGGCTACCGCCTGCAACTCAAACCCAAATGCCGCGACACGCTGGAAACCGTGGTGCGCGAGCTGTTCCCCGACTGCGGCAGCCTGCAAAACGCCGAATTCTGGAGCGGCCTGCGGCCGATGACCCCCGACAGTACGCCGCTAATCGGCGCCACCCGCTACGCCAACCTGTTTACCAACACCGGCCACGGCACGCTGGGCTGGACGATGGGGCTGGGCTCGGGAAAACTGGCCGCCGACCTGACCACCGGTGTCCGGCCGGATATCGAAAGCAGCGATTTGTCGCTGATCCGCTATCTGTAAGCCGCATGGCAAAGGCAGCCTGAAAAGCGTTCAAACCGTTTTCAGGCTGCCTTTTTAGTCCGGTCAAACAACTTGGCTGCGTAGGGTGCGCACTGCGCACCGAACCGGCAGCAACACTGTGTTTCCACGAGCCGTTTCCACGCGGCCAAAAATTTGGTGCGCGGTGCGCACCCTACCGCACAGTTGTGGCAAGCGCGTAGCAACTGTATTTTTCACCCCGTCGGGCAAAAATACCAAAACTCAAATCAAGCCGTTTGGATACC
>NZ_JAKOOW010000010.1:0-171 GCF_022288825.1 Kingella pumchi
TTGATAAGGTTTTGACGGTATTGAGTAACAGAAATCGCTTAACCTCACCCAAACCCAATTCTCGGGAATCTCAAACGGCACTTCGTCCGCCGTAACGGGGGCGGGGGCTTTGGTTTTTTTCAGGCTGCCTTTTGCCTGCAAAGCCTGTTTTTCGTTTTGGATGCGCAAAAG
>NZ_JAKOOW010000010.1:265-477 GCF_022288825.1 Kingella pumchi
GCTCTTGCGAGCGTTCATTCAAATCCCCCCTAACCGCAGCGGCAAGCACGGACGCGCGCAGCGTTTGCGGATAGGCTTTTTGCAGCGATGCGAGCGACTGTTCTTCGGCTTTCAGGCGGTCGATTTCGGCAAGCAGGGCGGACAGTTTTTCCACAATGGCTTGTTGTTCGGATAGGGGGGGAAGGGGGATAGGTAAATCTTTAATAAATTGA
>NZ_JAKOOW010000011.1:0-171 GCF_022288825.1 Kingella pumchi
TTGATAAGGTTTTGACGGTATTGAGTAACAGAAATCGCTTAACCTCACCCAAACCCAATTCTCGGGAATGTCAAACGGCACTTCGTCCGCCGTAACGGGGGTGGGGGCTTTGGTTTTTTTCAGGCTGCCTTTTGCCTGCAAAGCCTGTTTTTCGTTTTGGATGCGCAAAAG
>NZ_JAKOOW010000011.1:265-21699 GCF_022288825.1 Kingella pumchi
TTTCAGACGACCTTTCAGTAAGTTCGCCCTTTATCGCGGCCTGTAAGACGGCGGCGCGCAGGGAATCGGCAAGCTGCGGGGTGTTCATTTATTCGCTCTCCGTTTCAGACGGCATGCCCATCAGCGTGCGGATTTTTTCCAGTTGGGCATCGATTTTGGCGTTTAAATTATCGCGGGCGGACTGATAGGCCAAAATGGTTTCCATCGGGCTTAATACTTCGGTTTCTTGGTTGGGATAACCGCATAAATCGAGATTGACGCCGCCTGCCAAAATCTCGGCTTTGTCAAAGGCGCGGGCTTTAAAGCTGCCTTCTTGCTCGTCTTTGATTTCTTCGCGTTTGTGCCACCAGTTTAGGCAGTCTGAAAAGTGTTCGAGCTGCATGGGCTTGGTTTTGGAAAAGGCTTTGCGGTCGCTTGGAATATCGACGCGGTAAAACCAGAGTTTTTCAGACGGCCGCTGCCCGCTTTGGAGTTTGTTAAAAAACAAAATATTGGTGGTGATAGGGGTGTAGGGCGCAAACACGCTTTTGGGCAGGCGCACGATGGTGTGCAGGTCAAAATCGGTGAGCAGGCGGGTTTTGAGCGCGGTTTTCGCGCCGTCGTTGCCGAAGAGGAAGCCGTCGGGAATGATGATGGCGGTGCGGCCACCCGCTTTGAGGCGATAGAAGGCAAGGGCGATAAACAAGTCATAAGTCTCGCTACTGCGCAGTTCGGCGGGGAAGTTCTGCTGGATGATGTTCAGTTCGGTGCCGCCGTAGGGCGGGTTCATCAGGATGATGTCGTGCAAATCCTGCGGCTGCACGTCGCGCACGTTTTGTTCCAGGGCGTTGCCGTGACGGATTTGCGGGCTGTCGATGTCGTGCAAAATCAGGTTGGTGATGCCCAAAAGGTGCGGCAGCGGTTTTTTTTCGATGCCGTACAGGCTTTGGTTGAGCGTTTCGCGGTCTTGCGGGGTTTTCACCTGCGGCTCGAGTGCGTTTAGGGCGGAAACGAGAAAGCCGCCGGTGCCTGCGGCAAAATCAGCCACGGTTTCGCCGAGTTTGGGCGCAATCACTTGAACCATAAAATCGGTTACGGCACGCGGGGTGTAAAACTCGCCGGCGTTGCCCGCGCTTTGCAGGCTTTTGAGGATGGTTTCATAAATCTCGCCAAAGGCGTGGCGCTCTTTGGTGTCGTCGAAGTCGATTTCGTCGATGGCGTTGATGAGCTGGCGAAGGAGTACGCCGTTTTTCATAAAGTTTTTGGCGTCAAGAAATATATCGCGCACGATGCGCTGCTTTAAGGGGGTGTGTTCGCTGACGCGCAGGTTTTTGAGCGCGGGAAAGAGCTCGCGGTCGATAAAATCCAGCAGGGCTTCGCCGGTGAGCGCGTTGCCGTCTTTGTTGTCCGTTGCCCAGTTTTGCCACTGGAAACGCGGCTCGATGATGGATTGGTAGGCGGGATCGACAATCGCCCAGTTTTCTTCTTTGTTGCCGTAGATTTTTAGGAACAAGAGCCAGGTGAGCTGCTCAATGCGCTGGGCGTCGCCGTTGATGCCGGCGTCGGAGCGCATGATGTCTTGGATGGATTTGGTGAAGGTGGTCATGGACATGGGGAATGCCTTTTTTTTGGGGGTGTTGGTTGGGGCGGGTGTCGGGCATAAATGCCCGACCTACGGCGGCGGGGGTTTAACTTTGTTGAAGCCTGCGGCTTTCAGGCTGCCTTTTATCGTTTACTTCGCATCCCTAAACCCGCGTTTCAAATGCACCATCAGCAGCGCGACGGCGGCGGGGGTTACGCCGGAAATGCGCGATGCCTGCCCCAGTGTTTCGGGCTGGTGCTGGTTGAGTTTCTGCTGCACTTCGGCGGACAAGCCTTTGACTTTGGCGTAATCGATATTTTCAGGCAGGCGCAGGGTTTCGATGTCGCGGCGGTTGTTGATTTCTTCCTGCTGGCGGTCGATGTAGCCCTGGTATTTGACTTGGATTTCCACCTGTTCCACCACGTTTTCAGGCAGCGTGGCGGGCGGCCCTGCGTCGGGCAGGGTCATCAGGGTGGCGTAGTCGAGATTGGGGCGGCGCAACAGGTCGTGCAGGTTGGCTTCGCGGCTTAATTTTTGCCCGAACACGCGCATTTGTTCGGCTTCGGGCAGCTTTTGCGGCGTGTACCAAGTGGTTTTGAGCCGTTGGATTTCGCGCTCGACGGCTTCGCGTTTTTCGTTGAACGCACGCCATTGCGCTTCGCCGATTAGGCCGATTTTGTGCCCGTCTTCGGTGAGCCGCATATCGGCGTTGTCTTCGCGCAGCTGCAGGCGGTATTCGGCGCGGCTGGTGAACATGCGGTAGGGCTCGTTCACGCCTTTGGTAATCAAATCGTCAACCAATACGCCGAGATACGCCTGTTCGCGGCGCAGCAGCAGCGGCGCTTGTCCGCGCACATACTGTACGGCGTTTGCGCCCGCGAGCAGCCCTTGTGCGGCGGCTTCTTCGTAGCCGGTTGTGCCGTTGATCTGCCCTGCGAAGAACAAGCCGTTGATGGTTTTGGTTTCCAAGCTGGCTTTGAGGTTGCGCGGGTCGAAATAGTCGTATTCGATGGCATAGCCGGGGCGCAGGATGTGGGCGTTTTCCAAGCCTTTCATCGAGCGCACAAGGGCGAGTTGAATATCAAACGGCAGGCTGGTGGAAATGCCGTTGGGGTAGTATTCGTGGGTGGTTAAGCCTTCGGGTTCGAGAAAGATTTGGTGGCTGTCTTTGTCGGCGAAGCGGTTGATTTTGTCTTCAATCGACGGGCAGTAACGCGGGCCGACGCCTTCGATTTTGCCGGTAAACATCGGGCTGCGGTCAAAGCCGGTTCGGATAATGTCGTGGGTTTGGCTGTTGGTGTGGGTAATCCAGCACGACACTTGGCGCGGGTGCAGCGCCGCGCTGCCGCGCACGGACATCACGGGTATCGGCGTGTCGCCGGGCTGCTCTTCCAGCACGGAAAAATCAATCGTGCGCCCGTCGATGCGCGGCGGCGTGCCGGTTTTCAGACGGCCTTGCGGCAGGTTCAGCTCTTTCAGGCAGCCTGAAAGCGACTGCGCGGCAGGGTCGCCGGCGCGGCCACCCGAATAGTTTTCCAAACCGATGTGGATTTTGCCCGCGAGAAACGTGCCTGCGGTTAAAACCACGGCGCGGGCTTTAAACTCGACATTCATCGCGGTTTTCACGCCCGATACGTGGTTGCCGTTTAAAGTAATATCGTCCACCGCCTGCTGGAACAAATCCAAATTCGGCTGGTTTTCCAGCATTTCGCGGATGGCGGCTTTGTACAACAGGCGGTCGGCCTGGGCACGGGTGGCGCGTACCGCCGCACCTTTGCTGGCGTTTAAGCGGCGAAACTGGATGCCCGACATATCGGTCGCCAACGCCATCGCGCCGCCGAGCGCATCGACTTCGCGCACCAGATGGCCTTTGCCGATACCGCCGATAGACGGGTTGCAGGACATTTGTCCTAAGGTTTCAATGTTGTGGGTAAGCAAAAGCGTTTGCGCGCCCATGCGGGCGGCAGCCAGCGCGGCTTCGGTGCCTGCGTGGCCGCCGCCGACGATAATTACGTCGTAGGTTTTGGGGTAGATGATGGGTGTGGTCATATTGTGCTTTCGGTTGGGTTTCAGGCTGCCTGAATTTATGGTTGGAAGACAACCGGCACAGATCGGTGCGGCATCTTTGGCTTTTTGATGTAGGCGCGGATGCTACATATTTTCAGGCTGCCTGAAACAAGGCAGCCTGAAAGGGAAAACGCTAACAAGGGCAAATTTATTGGCCGGCTTGGCCTTCGGCTTCACGCAGTTTTTCTTCATTGGCTTTTTGCGCCGCATCGATGGCGTCTTTGGTTTGCTTAACGGCCTTATCGCGCGTTTCCAAAACCTGTTCGGAAGGTTTCTTTTCGCCGCAGGCGGCAAGCAGCAGGGCGGCGGCGGTAAGCAACAAGATTTTTTTCATGGCGGACTCCTTCAATTAAAGATAAAAAACAGCCGCGATTGTACGCGCTTTTGCGGCGGGGATACAGCCAAAGGCAGCCTGAAAACTTTTCAGGCTGCCTTTGACCCAATATGCCACCGCATACAGCCGCCCTACCCCATTCGGGCAGCCTGAAAACCCTTGCCGCAGGCGCCGCAAGCGGGCGGCTGTGCTAGAATCCGCCGGCCGGTGCCGGGCGCCGGCGGCACACACTTCAGGCAGCCTGAAACAGGCAGCCATCCGATATAAGAAACCGCGCGGCCGTGCGCATCAGCCAAACCCAACGGCCGCTCCTGTCCGCAGAAACCCCTATGGAAGAAAAACTCAATATCCTGTTTTTGGTGATGGCGCTGCTGCTGTTTGTCAGCGTGGTGGCCAGCCGGCTGTCGGCGCGGCTGGGGATGCCGCTGCTGCTGGTGTTTCTCGGCGTCGGCATGCTGGCGGGCGAAGAAGGCGTGGGCAAAATCGCCTTTGACAATTTCGTCGGCGCGGCGCTGGTGAGCCAGCTGGCGCTGGCGCTGATTCTGCTCGACGGCGGCCTGCGCACGCCGTTTTCGGTGTTCCGCATCGCGCTCAAACCGGCATCGGTGCTGGCCAGCTGGGGGGTGCTGGCCAGCGTCGGCCTGCTGGGGGTGTTTGCCACTTTCCTACTCGATATTCCGTGGCAGCTGGGGCTGCTGATGGCGGCGATCGTCGGCTCGACCGACGCGGCGGCGGTGTTTTCGCTGCTGCGCAACAGCGGCGTGCGCCTGCACGAACGTATCCGCGCCACGCTGGAATTGGAAAGCGGCGTCAACGACCCGATGGCGATTTTGCTGGTGGGCGTGCTGATCGACCTGATTCTGAATCCGGCGCAAACCACTTGGGCGGGCACGCTGTGGATTCTGGTCAAACAGCTGGGGCTGGGCGTGCTGTTCGGCGTGGCCGCTGGCAAGATTCTGGCGCTGCTGCTGGCGAAAATCCGGCTGGCCGAAGGGCTGTACGCGCTGCTGATCGCTTCGGGCGGGCTGCTGGTGTTTGCGCTGGGCAATCTGCTGGGCGGCAGCGGTTTTCTCACCGTGTATCTGGTCGGCGTGATGGTGGGCAACCGCCGCAACAGCGCCACCGAACACGTTTTAAACGTGATGGACGGCCTGGCCTGGCTGGCGCAGGCGGTGATGTTTTTGGTGCTGGGGCTGCTGGTTACGCCTTCGCGGCTGCTCGATCACGGTTGGCAGGCGCTGGTGATTGCCGCCTTTCTGATTCTGGTGGCGCGGCCGCTGGCGGTGTTTTCGTCCATCCGCTGGTTCCGCTTTACCCGCCGCGAAACTGCCTATATCAGCTGGGTCGGCCTGCGCGGCGCGGTGCCGGTAACGCTGGCGATTATCCCACTGATGCGCGGCGTGCCCGATGCACGATTATTGTTTGACGTGGCTTTTGCCGTGGTGATTTTGTCGCTGCTGATTCAGGGTACCACCATTCCCTTTTTCGCCCGCAAGCTCGGCATGGTGCTGCCGCCCAAGCCCGAGCCGCTGGACAGCCGCGATATCTGGCTCGACCGCAAGCTGCAGCTGACCATGCAGTCTTTCCGCGTCGGCGCCGGCTCGGAAGCGGAAAACAGCCACCCCTACGCCATGACCCGCGACCCGCGTTTTGCCGGCAGCCGCCTGTTTGCGCTGGTGCGCGGCGGCGAAACGGTAAACGTGCACATCGGCACCCAGATGCGCGCCGGCGACATTGCATGGTATGTGCTGCCGGAAAACCTCGGCGAAGCCTTTGCCGAGCAGTTTGACGACGGCAGCGGCCAGAGCCAGGCCTTTTACGGCGAATTTGAAATCCGCCCCGACATCCGCGCCGGCGAGCTGGCCGCCGCCTACGGCATCCGCGCCGATGAAGCCGACCGCGAAAAAACGCTCGCCGCAATGTTCGACGAGCGCTTCGACGTCCCCGTGGCCGGCGACAGCCTGCTGCTGGACGGCTTTCGCCTCACCGTTAAAGAGCTGGACGACACCAGCCGCATCAAAACGCTGGGTCTGAAAATGCCCAAAACCGCCGGCAAGGCAGCCTGAAAAACCTTTCAGGCTGCCTTGCCGGCGACCCAAACATCTGCAACAGCAAGAACCTGAAAACCAAAAAAAACCCGCCTGGTCATGGTGGTAAACCCACGCAAAAAGCAGCCTGAAAGGTTTTTCAGGCTGCTTTTTGGTTTTACGAAAGCGGCTGAAGCGCCGCGTTTACCCCTTATTCTTCGGCGCGGCAGGATCTGGGCAGGTAAAGGGAATCGTCAAAATTGACGTCCTGATTGCCGGCGCTGCCTTCAGGGCGGACAAACTGGCATATCCAGCGGGCGCTGCTGTTGTTGTGATCCGGCATCACGGTGTAGCGGATGGTTTTGCCCCACACGGCTGTCGGTACCGGCGGCTGGGCTTTCAGGCGGGCATGCAAAGTATGGTCTTTCCACTCCACGCTCTCCCAATACTCCCCCATGCCGGCAGTCGGCGCAAGCAGCGAAGCCGGCGGTTCGGACTCAAAAGCCTGATCGGGATCGGCAATAATCCATTCGACCAAGCGGGTGCGGATGGGTTCGATGCGGCTGTCGGCCTCGGTAATTTTGGTGCGGGCGACATAGGCCTGATAGGCCGGAATGGCGATTGCCGAAAATACAATGGTGATAAATAAAAACAGCACGATATTCACATAGCCCAAAATCAAGCCGGCCAGCGCCATTCCGCCGCCAAGCTGCCCCATTCCGTCCTCGGCCTGCTCGGAGCGGCGGATCTGGCCGCGGGCGATGTGGCCGGTAACCACGGCAACCAAACTGCCGATCAGGGGCAGGATAATCCAGCTGAGAATGCTGAATATCAGGCTGGTTACCGCCAGCGGGTTGGTGCTGCCGCCGGGCTGCCGGCGCTGCGGGTTGCTGTTCAAACGGATGCGGTTTTTCGGCGCGGGATCAAATTGGTTCATTGTCTCTTCCGGTTAAGAAATGAAAATGCCTGCGATTATAAGTAAGGGCAAAGCAGCCTGAAAGGTTTTTCAGGCTGCTTTGCCCTTTGCCGTGCCCGTTCAGGCGCGGGAAAAATGTAATCCTTTGTAATCGGAAGTAAACGCTATAATCGCGTTTTTCCAACACACCATTTCAAAACCATGTCCCACCCCACCCCCCTGCTCGAGCGCCTTTTTAGCCTGTCGCAGCACAAAACTTCCGTCCGCACCGAGATACTGGCCGGTTTCACCACCTTTCTCACCATGTGCTACATCGTCATCATTAACCCGCTCACCCTGTCCAAAACCGGCATGGATTTCGGCGCGGTGTTTGTGGCCACCTGCATTTCGGCGGCCATCGGCTGCCTGATTATGGGGCTGTTGGCCAACTACCCGATCGCGCTGGCGCCGGGCATGGGGCTGAACGCCTATTTCACCTTTTCGGTGGTGATGGGCATGCCGGGTGTTACCTGGCAGATTGCGCTGGCGGCGGTGTTTGTATCAGGCGTGATTTTTATTTTGTTCAGTTTTTTCAAGGTGCGCGAATTGCTGGTGAACGCGCTGCCAATGAGTTTGAAAATGGCGATTGCCGCCGGCATCGGCCTGTTTTTGGCGCTGATTGCGCTGAAAAACGCCGGCGTGATTGTCGGCAGCGACGCCACTTTGCTGAAAATGGCCAATTTCTATGTGGAAGAAAACGGCACCAAAGCGCCGAACTGGCCGGTGCTGCTGGCGATGCTCGGCTTTGTGCTGACCGTGGCGCTGGACTATTTCCGCGTGCGCGGCGCAATCATTATCGGCATTCTGAGCATCACCCTGATTTCGGTGGCCATGGGTTTGAGCGAGTTTCACGGCGTGGTGTCGGAGATTCCCAGCCTGGCGCCGACGCTGATGCAGATGGATTTCTCCGGCCTGCTGAACGGCAGCATGATTGCAGTGGTATTCGTATTTTTCCTGGTCGATTTGTTTGACAGCACCGGCACGCTGGTGGGCGTAACCCACCGCGCGGGGCTCCTAGAAGACGGCAAACTGCCGCGCCTGAAAAAAGCGCTGTTTGCCGACTCGGTGGCGATTGTCGCCGGTGCCGCGCTGGGCACGTCGTCCACCACGCCCTATGTGGAAAGCGCTTCGGGCGTGGCGGCGGGCGGGCGCACCGGCCTGACGGCGGTTACCGTCGGCGTGCTGATGCTTGCCTGCCTATGGTTCTCGCCGCTGGCGCAGTCGGTGCCCGCATTCGCCACCGCACCGGCGCTGCTGTATATCGGCATCCATATGCTGCGCAGCGCCACCGAAATCGAGTGGAACGACATCACCGAAGCGGCGCCGGCTTTCCTGACCATCGCCTTTATGCCCTTCACCTATTCGATTGCCGACGGCATCGCCGTGGGCTTTATCAGCTACGCCGCCATCAAGCTGGTTTGCGGCCGCGCCAAAGACGTGCCGGTAATGGTGTGGTTCGTGGCCGTGGCGTGGATGGCGAAGTTTTGGTTTTTGGGTTCGTAGGGCGTTTACCCATTCAGGCAGCCTGAAAGCGTTTTTCAGGCTACTTTTGCTGTTTTTACCGTTTGCATACAAGGCACAAACAATATTTTCGCCCACCGCCGTAAGAAAAGCGCGGCGGCGGCGACTAAATCCGCATAAGGCAAGCACACACTCAGAAAGGACACACCATGCCCCGCACCTCGGCCAAAAAGCAGCCTGAAAAAATCTACGCCCAAATCGGCGAAGCCGTCGGCCTGCTCGGCCTGCGCCTGCTCTTGGCCTACGAGTTTTTCGATGCCGGCCTGGAAAAGCTGCACGGCAAAAACTGGTTCGACAGCATCCAAGACCAATTCCCCTTCCCCTTTTCGCAGTTTTCCGCCGATCTCAACTGGAATCTGGCAATGTATGCCGAGCTGGTGTTTCCGGTGCTGCTGCTGGTCGGGCTGCTGACACGGCTCTCGGCGCTGGCGCTGATTGTGCTGACTGCCGTGGCGTGGTACGCCGTGCATGCCGGCTACGGCTACACCATCAGCGAAGGCGGCTACAAACTCGCGCTGATGTTTATCGTGATGCTGCTGCCGCTACTCGGACAAGGCGCCGGCAAACTCTCGCTGGACTATCTGTGGCAGCGCTATCGCGGCAAAGCGTAACGCGCCCCGCACAAGCATAAACCGACTTTTTTACGCCCAAGGAGCCGGGCGCCTGCAGGCTCCGTTTTAACCACTTAATTGGAGAGAAACCATGAAACAATCTTCCCTGATCGCTTTGGCCGGTGCCCTGACTCTGGCGCTGGGCGTGCAAGCCACCGCCGCTGCCGCGCCCGCTGCCAAAAAAGAAGCGCCCGCGATGAAAAAAACCATGAAAACCAAAGCCAAAACCAAAGCCGCCGAAGGCAAATGCGGCGAAGGCAAATGCGGCGGTGCCGCTGCCGACCCGAGCAAAGCCGCCGAAGGCAAGTGCGGCGAAGGCAAATGCGGTTCGCACTAATCGGTAATCGCTGAACCGGTTTTCAGGCTGCCTTTACCGTTTCAGGCAGCCTGAAAACCACCCCGCCGCCCTTTGGCGCAAAGCAGTATCCGTGCTGCTTTACGCGAAACGGCAGTCTGAAAACAGCAAACCGCTACAAGGAAAAAAGGATATGGACACCACCCTGCACGGCGCCGGGCTCGGCTACCGCCGCGATCTGGCCGAGAACTTTCTCGATCTGCCCGCCACCAGCCCCATCGACTTTATCGAAGCCGCGCCCGAAAACTGGATCCGCATGGGCGGCGCCGCACGCAAGCGCTTCGATGCCGCCGCCGAGCGCCTGCCGCTGGCGCTGCACGGCCTGTCGCTGTCGCTCGGCGGCCAAGCCCCGCTCGATATGGAGCTCTTGGCCGGCATCAAAGCGATGATGCGCCAATACCGCTGCGGTTTCTTTTCCGACCACCTGAGCTACTGCCAAGACCTGGGCGGCCACCTTTACGACCTGCTGCCGCTGCCCTTCACCGCCGAAAGCGTGCGCCACACCGCCGAACGCATCCGCCGCGTGCAGGACTTTCTCGGCTGCCGCATCTCCATCGAAAACACGTCCTACTACCTGCACAGCCCGCTGGCCGAAATGAACGAAGCCGAGTTTCTCAACGCCGTGGCGCAGGAAGCCGACTGCGGCATCCATCTGGACATCAACAATATCTACGTCAACAGCGTCAACCACGGCCTGCTCGAACCGCAGCGTTTTCTCGACACCGTCGAAATGGCGCGGGTGAACTACATCCACATCGCCGGCCACGACGACGAAAACCCGCAGGTGCTGATCGACACCCACGGCGCGCCGGTGAAAGACAACGTTTGGGATCTGCTCTCCGCCGCCTACCGCCGCATGGCGCACATCCCGCCCACCCTGCTTGAGCGCGATTTCAACTTCCCCGCCTTTGCCGAACTCAGCGCCGAAGTGCAGAAAATCGCCGACATCCAAGCCGCAGCCGCCATCAAGGAGCAGCCCCATGCAGCCTGAAACCGCCGCCGGCGCTTCCGCCGCCTTCCAAGAACAGCTCGCCCGCGCCGTGCGCCGCGCCGATGCCGCCGAAATCGACGGTCTCGCCCCCGAGCGTCTCGCCGTTTATGCCCGCCTGGTGCGCAACAACGTCCACAGCTTTATCCGCCGCTGCTACCCCGAAACCGCCCGCCACTGCCCGCCCGAACAATGGGCGGCCGCGCAGGAGGGCTTTATAGCCGACGGCCGCGCCCACTCGCCCTATTTCCAAGATATTCCCGGCGAGTTTCTCGCCTACTGCCGCCAGGTTTTCAGGCTGCCCGAGCACCTGCTCGAACTGATGCGCTTCGAGCACAGCCAGCTCTTGGCCGAAACCGCGCCCACCCCGCCCGACAACAGCTTCGAGTGGGACGAAGACACCCTGTTCCGTCTCTCCCCCGCCGCCCTGCTCGCCGATTATCCTTTCGATCCCAGCGCCCAAACGCCCGATTTTCAAGCCGACCCCGCCACCCTGCTGGTTTGGCAGGACAGCGAAGGCAGCGTGTACCACAACCGTCTCGATCCCGTTGATGCCGTGCTGCTTGCCGCCGCCGCCAACCCGCTGAGCCAAGCGCAGATTTGCGAGCGTCTTGCCGCCGTTGCCGGCACCGACAACAGCCAATGGCAGCCTGAAATCGCCCGCCGCTGGCAGCAATGGGTCGATGCCGACGTACTGCTGCCGGAGCCGCAGGCATGAGTGCCGACCACAGCTGGGACGACGCCGAGCTTATCGGGCTGCAACGCGATTTGCTGCGCTTTGCCCGTATCCAAACCGGCAACGCCGATGCCGCCGAAGACATCACCCAAGAAGCCCTGCTCTCCGCGCTACGCCACCGCGACCGCTTTGAAGGCCGCGCCCAGCTCAAAACCTGGCTGTTTGCCATTTTGAAAAACAAAATCACCGACTACCTGCGCCAAAAGCAGCGCGAGAACAAAGTCTTCGCCGAAACCCCCGCCGAAACCGAGCTCGACGAACTCTACGAAGCCCAGTTCGACAACAGCGGCCACTGGCACGAGGGCGGCATCGACTTCAACCCGCGCACCCCCGAGCAGGATTTGGAAGGCCGCCAGTTTCAAAGCGTTTTCCAAGCCTGCCTGTACGGCCTGCCCGAAAACACCGCCCGCGTCTTTATGCTGCGCGAAGTCATGGGCTGGGACGCCGACGAAATCCAAAGCCACTGCGCCATCAGCGCCGCCAACTACTACACCATCATGCACCGCGCCCGCGAAGGGCTGCGCCAATGCCTGCAGATCAAATGGTTCAACCACCGGTAACCGCCATGAAAAAGTGCCGCCAAATCACCGAACTGATTTCCCACAAGGCCGACCGCCCGCTCACCGGCGGCGAACGTCTCGCCCTGCACCTGCA
The DNA here is from genome assembly GCF_022288825.1 of Kingella pumchi. Lineage (GTDB taxonomy): Bacteria > Pseudomonadota > Gammaproteobacteria > Burkholderiales > Neisseriaceae > Kingella_D > Kingella_D pumchi. The sequence goes on from NZ_JAKOOW010000011.1 coordinate 12,075, forward strand.
CCTGCTCATCTGCCCGCAGTGCCGCGAATACGCCCGCCAGATCGAGCTGGTACAGCAGGCGGTGAAAAAGTTCAAACTGTAAAACTGCTTCGGCAGAGCACACACATCATCCCTGCCGCCGCTTATCGGCAAGGCAGCCTGAAAAACCAAAAGCAGCCTGAAAACCGCCAACACGGTTTTCAGGCTGCTTTTGGTTTTTCAGGCTGCCTGTTTTGCGCCAAACCAACCGCCTGAACGGCATCATTCCCACACAGGCAGAAATCTCGGCAGAGTCAGACAAAGGTTTCAGGCTGCTTTATTCTTTTGCCGAGGCGCGGATCTTTTCCAGCGTTTTGGTGGTGGAGGTCTGGTGCAGAAAGGGAATGGAGTGGACGCTGCCGCCGCGGGCGAGGGTTTGGGCGGCGCCGACGATGTTTTCAGGCTGCCAGTCGCCGCCTTTGACCAGCACGTCGGGGCAGAGCTGTTCGATCAGCGCGGCGGGAGTGTCGTCGTCGAACCAGGTAACGTAATCGACGCTCTCCAGCGCGGCGGCAACGGCGGCGCGGTTTTCCAGCGGGTTGATCGGGCGGTCATCGCCCTTGCCCTGACGGCGCACCGAAGCATCGGTATTGAGTGCCAGCACCATGCAGGCGCCGAGCGCGCGCGCCTGCGCCAGATAGCTGGCGTGGCCGCGGTGGAGAATGTCGAAGCAGCCGTTGGTAAACACCAGCGGGCGCGGCAGGCTGTCGAGCTTGGCAGCCAGCTCGGCGGGGGAAAGGATTTTGCGTTCGAAATCGGGGGCGGGATAGGTGCTCATCGGGTTTCCTTGCTGCGCTTTTCAGGCTGCTTTGGCTAAAGGCAGCCTGAAAAATCGGAAGCTGCCGTTTTATTTTCCAACAGCGCGGGAATACGGCAGCGGGTGTTTTCCTGTTTGAGGGCGAAAGCAGCCTGAAAATTATAAAGACGGCTGTTTGGCTCTCTCTCCCGCTTGCGGGGGAGGGCTGGGGTGGGGGTGTTTGACGTTTCGGCAATATCTGCCGCAGCATTTCTGCGAAATGCCACCCCCACCCTAGCCCTCCCCCGCGCGAGCGCAGGAGAGGGAACGCAAGTCTGCGGTATCAAACCGCGTCGATGCTTTGGCCGGCAAGGGCGCGTTTGATGTTGCGGTCCATGCGGCGGGCGGCGAAGCTGTCGGTGGCCTGCGCCAATTGCTGCACGGCCTGGCGGATGGCGGCGGCACCGCTGCCGTCTTTCAGGCTGCCGGCCAGGGCATCGACGGCATCCTGCACGCTTTGGCGCTCGGTGTCGGACAACAAATCGCCGTCCATCTCCAGCGCGGCATTGACGGCGGCAATCAGCCCTTCGGCTTCGACCTGCGCTTCGGCGCGGGCGCGGGCGGTGATGTCGTCTTTGGCGTTGCTGATGCTGTCTTTGAGCATGCGGGTGATGGTTTCATCGTCCAGGCCGTAAGACGGTTTGACTTCGATCTGCGCCTGCACGCCGGTGGTCTGCTCGCGGGCGGACACCGACAGCAGGCCGTCGGCATCGACTTGAAATGTGACGCGGATGCGGGCGGCGCCGGCGGCCATCGGCGGGATGCCGCGCAGGGTGAATTTGGCCAGGCTGCGGCAGTCGGCCACCAGTTCGCGCTCGCCCTGCACCACATGGATGCTCATCGCGCTCTGCCCGTCTTTAAAGGTGGTGAACTCCTGCGCACGGGCGGCGGGCAGGGTGGAATTGCGCGGGATGATTTTTTCCACCAGCCCGCCGTAGGTTTCCAGCCCGAGCGACAGCGGGGTAACGTCCAGCAGCAGCCAGTCGTCTTCGCGCTTGTTGCCGGCCAGCACGTCGGCCTGCACCGCCGCGCCGAGGGCAACCACTTGGTCGGGGTCGAGATTGTTCAGCGGTTCGCGGCCGAAAAATTCGGCAACGGCAGCCTGAACCTGCGGCATGCGGGTGGCGCCGCCGACCATAATCACGCCGTCCACATCCTGCTTGGCGACACCGGCGTCTTTGAGCGCCTGCTTCACCGGCTCGATGGTCTGCGCCACCAAATCGCGGGTCAGCGCTTCAAAGGTGTCGCGGCTGACTGCGGTGTCGATGCGCTGCCCGTTCAAATCGGCTTCAACGCGGCTTTCAGGCTGCCTGCTCAAGGCTTCTTTGGCGCTGCGGGCAAGCGCCAGCAGGCTTTGGCGCACGCCGGCATCGGCGGTATCGATGCCGGCGGTTTCGGCCAGATGAGCGGCCAGGCGGTGGTCGAAATCGTCGCCGCCCAGCGCCGAATTGCCGTTGGTGGCCTTCACTTCAAACAACCCTTTGGACAGGCGCAGCACCGATACGTCGAAGGTGCCGCCGCCCAAGTCATACACCACAAAAGTGCCTTCGGCGGCGTTGTCCAGCCCGTAGGCAATGGCGGCGGCGGTGGGTTCGTTCAGCAGGCGCAGCACGTTCAAACCCGCCAGCCGCGCCGCGTCTTTGGTGGCCTGGCGTTGGGCTTCGTCGAAATAGGCCGGCACGGTAATCACCGCGCCGGTCAGGCTGCCGCCCAGCGAAGCTTCCGCGCGCGCTTTGAGCACGCGCAGAATCTCGGCAGACACTTCGACGGCGGTTTTCACGCCGTGGCGGGTGTCCAGCCCGATCAGGCGCTCGCTGTCGGCAAAGCGGTAGGGCAGACGGCCGGCATCAACGTCTTCGAGCTTGCGCCCGATTAGCCGCTTGGCCGAGCTGACGGTATTGGCGGCATCGCTGCCGGCCGCCGCCGCGGCATCGCTGCCGACCAGTATCTCGCCCGCTTCGCCGTAACGCACCACCGATGGCAGCGACACCTGCCCGTTTTCATCGGCCAGACAAACCGCGCTGCCGCTGCGCACGGTAGCGACCAGGCTGTTGGTGGTTCCCAAATCGATGCCTACCGCCAGCCGGTGCTGGTGCGGCGCGGCGGAAAGACCGGGTTCGGCGATTTGAAGCAGTGCCATGTGTGTGCCTTTGCTATCTCGGAATGGAAAAGGCGCGCATTTTATCATTGCCGAGTGTTTTTGTCGGGTATGGCGCGGCAGGCTGAAAAGTCGGGCAGCCTGAAAACAGGATAGGTGGTTTTCAGGCTGCTTTTTGCTTGGGTGGTTTGGAGTGCTCGTTTGAAGCTGCCTGCAATATCTTTGGACAGAATTTCGGAAAGTTCTGCCCGATCCACCTTTGCGCGCCATCGCCGCGCGGCGCCCTACTTTCTTTGCGTCGCCAAAGAAAGTAGGCAAAGAAAGGCGACCCCGGTTGCAGGCCGCGCTTGGGGCGCGGCTTCCCTCACGCCGCACGGCTTTTCCGGCGCGTACGAACTCGCCTTGCTTGGGGCAAGGCTCAAACAGGACGCACGCTTGAATCCGGAAAAACCGCGCTCTGTTCGGCTGCGCCAGGGGTGGGGCTGCCTGTAGTAAACCTTAACGAAAAAGCAGCCTGCGCCGCGCATGCTGCTTGGTTTTCAAGCCTCCTGCCTCGTAAGCACCGTTTGGTGCACGGTGTGCACCCTACGGCCGCTAAAACCGTTTGGGTTTCAGGCTGCCTTTTTAAGTTTCACCCCGAAACACCGCTACCTGTCTGAGCGGTGGCAAACAGCAATGCCAACGCCCCCATGCTGTCAAACTGCCAAACTGCTTTATAATCCGCCGCTTTCCACTTTTTTCGCCGCTTATGAAATCCGATGCCGAACTGGCCGACGCTTTTCTCGAATACCTGTGGCTGCGCGAGCGGCTGGCGCAAAACACGCTTGATGCCTACCGCCGCGATTTGGCCAAACTCTCTGCAGCGCTGGCCGATGGCGGACTAAGCCTGGCAAGTGCTGACAGCGAAGCGCTGGCGGCGGCGGTGCATGCCGGCGGCGCGGCCAGCACGCAGGCGCGGATGCTGTCGGCCGCCAAGCGTTTTTACGGCTGGCTGCACGAAACCGAGCAGCGCGGCGACAATCCCTGCGCCATTCTCAAAGCCGCCAAGCAGCCGCAGCGGCTGCCGGTGCTGGTTAGCGAAGCGCAGATCGACGCGCTGCTGGCCGCGCCCGATACGGCCGACCCTTTCGGCCTGCGCGACAAGGCGCTGCTGGAATTGGTTTACGCCACCGGCCTGCGCGCCAGCGAAGCGGTCGGCCTGGCCTTGAACGATGTCGGGCTGGAGCGCGGCATCGTCCACACCGTCGGCAAAGGCGGCAAGCCGCGCATCGTGCCGCTGGGCGCCGAAGCCTCGCACTGGCTGGAGCGCTATCTGCGAGAAGCGCGGGGGCAGATACTCAAAGGCCGCCGCTGCGACGCACTGTTTGTCGGCAACAAAAAAGGCGCCATCAGCCGCCAGCTTGCCTGGCAGATCGTGCGCCGCTACACCGAGGCGGTAGGCATCGAAGGACTGTCACCGCACGGCCTGCGCCACGCCTTTGCCACCCATATGCTCAACCACGGCGCCGATTTGCGCGTGCTGCAGCTGCTGCTGGGCCATGCCGACATCACCACCACCCAGATTTACACCCATGTGGCCGATTTGCGGCTGCAGGAAATCGTCAAACGCCACCATCCGCGCAGTTAATGCCGTTTATCCCGAAAGCAGCCTGAAACCATGAATCCCCAAACCCGCATTGCCGAACTCACCGCCCTTTTAAACCGCTACGCCCGCGAGTATTACACGCTCGATGCGCCCAGTGTGCCCGATGCCGAATACGACCGTCTGTTCCGCGAACTCGAAGCGCTGGAAGCCGCGCATCCCGCTTTCAGGCTGCCGGAAAGCCCCACCGCCCGCGTCGGCGGCGCGGTACTGGACGGCTTTGAAACCGTTGTCCACGCCGTGCCGATGCTCTCGCTTTCCAACGCCTTTTCGCCGCAAAACGATACCGGCGTTTTCGACCACGCCGAAATGCTGGCTTTCGACGAGCGGATAAACAAAGACTTGGCCGCCGCCACCGAATACGTAATCGAACCCAAATTCGACGGCCTGGCCGTCAGCCTGCTCTACCGCGACGGCGTATTCGTGCAGGCGGCCACGCGCGGCGACGGCGCGGCGGGCGAAGACGTTACCGAAAACATCAAAACCGTGCGCAATATCCCGCTGCGGCTGGCCGGAAAAAACGTGCCGCCGCTAATTGAAGTGCGCGGCGAAGTGCTGATGCTCAAAGCCGATTTCGCCGCACTGAACAAACGGCAGGAAGCGGCGGGGCAAAAGCCGTTTGCCAACCCGCGCAACGCCGCCGCCGGCAGCCTGCGCCAGCTCGATTCGCGCATCACCGCTCAGCGCAAGCTGCACTTTTTCGCCTACGGCATCGCCCGTTTTGAAGGCGCGGCCAGGCAGCCTGAAAGCCACGCGCAAGAGCTCGAATGGCTCGCGGAACTCGGTTTCAGCCTGCCCAAAGGCAACTGGCGCATCTGCCCCGATATTGCCTGCGCGCTCGCCTTTTACGAAGCCATGGCGCAACAGCGGCCGAACCTGCCCTACGAAATCGACGGCATGGTGGTGAAAGTAAACAGCCTGGCGCAACAGCAGGTTTTGGGCTTTCGCGACCGCAGCCCGCGCTGGGCGATCGCCCACAAATTTCCCGCCGAAGAAGCGCTCACCACCGTTGAGAATATCGACGTTCAAGTCGGCCGCACCGGCGCCCTGACCCCCGTCGCCCGACTGGCGCCGGTGTTTGTCGGCGGCGTAACCGTTACCAACGCCACCCTGCACAACCAGGACGAAATCGAGCGCAAAGACGTGCGCGTGGGCGATACCGTCATCGTGCGCCGCGCCGGCGACGTGATTCCCGAAGTGGTGCGCGTGCTGCCCGAGCGGCGGCCGATGGTGGAAGAAGCGGGGGACGACTTGTTTTCAGGCAGCCTGAAACCCAGATTTCCCGCTTTCAGGCTGCCTGAAAACTGCCCGGTGTGCGGCAGCAAAGTCGAGCGCGAAGAAAACGAAGCTGTTGCCCGCTGCACCGGCGGCATGCTGTGCCAAGCCCAGCGCGCGCAAGGCTTAATCCACTTTGCCGCGCGCAAAGCGATGGACATCGACGGTCTCGGCCAAAAGCAGATTGAAGCACTGGTCGAACAAAACATCGTCGGCAGCTTCGCCGACCTGTACCGCCTGACGCTGGCCGATCTGCAGAAAATGAAAGAGCAGGCCGATGGCGGCGACAGGCAGCCTGAAAACGAAAACGGCAGCCGCAAAAAAGCGCCGGTCAAATGGGCGCAGAATATTCTCGACGGTATCGCCGCCAGCAAAAACCCGCCGCTGGCGCGCCTGCTGTTTGCGCTCGGCATCCGCCACGTCGGCGAATCCACCGCCAAGCAGCTGGCGTCGTCCTTCGGCAGTCTCGACACCGTGCGCCGCGCCCCCGAGCCGGTGCTCGCCTGCCTGCCCGATATCGGCGCCGTTGTCGCCCAGTCCATCGCCCGCCATTTCCGCGACCCGCAGCAAAACCGTCTGCTCGACGATCTACTCGCCGCCGGCGTCGCCCCCCAAACCGCCGCCGCATCCCGCAGCCTGAACGCCCAAATCCCGCCAGAGCGCTGGCTCGCCCGCCTGCCCGGTCTCAAACTCAGCGAAAAACGCGCCCAAGAGCTGTGGCAGCTCGCCGGCAGCCTAGACGCCCTGCAACACGACCCCGCCCTGCCGCAAAACTGGCAGGACTGGCGCCGCCAACCCGAAAACGCCGCTCTGCTCGCCCAAACCATCGCCTTTATAAACAGCCTGCCCGCCGACCATCCAGCCGACGGCGACGGCAACAACGAAGCAGCAGGCAGACTGAAAGCCGCAATCGCCGGCAAAACCTTCGTGCTCACCGGCACCCTGCCCACGCTCAAACGCGACCAGGCCGCCGCCCTGATCGAAGACGCCGGCGGCAAAGTTTCCGGCAGCGTCTCGAAAAAAACCGACTACGTCGTCGCCGGCGAAGCCGCCGGCAGCAAGCTCGACAAAGCCGCCGCGCTGGGCATCACCGTGATTGGCGAAGCCGAACTGCTGGCCATGCTCGGCTGATAGGCGCCACACAAAGGCAGCCTGAAAATCTTGGCACTTTCCCAACCAGCGTCATTCCCGCACAGGCGGGAATCTTATTTGAAATCCCCAAAGGCTTGGAGAAGCAAACCATTGTCTGAGTTTTACCAAGATTCCCGCCTGCGCGGGAATGACGGTATTGGGTTGTAGGTCGGGCATTTATGCCCGACAAATCCCATCCGCAAAGTCGGGCATAAATGCCGACAAATGGCTGCCACCGGCAGTACATTTGCAGCGTGGTTTTTGGGACGCGAAATAAGGAAAAAAGCAACCTGAAAACAGAAAACCAGTTTTCAGGCTGCCTGTTACGCCCCCAAAGCAGCCTGAAAGGGCGGCGGCGCTTTGTGTTACACTCGCCGCCTGTTTTTCCCGCAGCCGCTGCGGCGCTGCCGCCGTTTTCAGGCTGCCCGATCGGCCTGCCGCGCCCCGTGCCGGCGGCGTTTTGTTTGAGAACAACCATGACTGCTTTTTTCTGTGCCGCCGGCCTGCCGGCCGCTGCCGCCGAGCCGGTGATGCCGGCACTCGGCAGCACTTCTTCCGCCGTAATCTGGATATCGCTGCTGCTGTTGCTGGTGATTCCGTCGACCATCGTGCTGGCGATGCCGCAAAACCGCCTGCGCCGCACGCTGATCAACTGGCTGCTGTGGTTTTTCGGCGCGGTATTTCTGCTGCTGGGCATTATCGGCGCCTTTTTGCCGATAATGCCGACCACCCCTTTCGTGCTGGTTACCGCCGCCTGTTGGGGGCGGGCGTCGCCGCGCTTTCACCGCTGGCTGCACCAGCATCGCTTTTTCGGGCCGATGGTGCAAAACTGGGAACAGCGGCGGGCGGTGCCGCGGCGGGCAAAATACCTGGCCTGGTCGATGATGACGCTCTCCTGCAGCTGGCTGTTTTTCCAGTTTCCGCAGCGCTGGTACGTCGGCGCCGGAACTTCCGCCGTCTGTCTGTGCGTCGCCCTGTGGATGGCACGCCTGCCCGATGCCTGACAGGCTTTCAGGCTGCCGCCGGCAAACGGATACGGATCAGGCAGCCTGAAAAACATCGCGGCTTAAAACCCGCCGACAACAAACGCCCCTGCCGGAAGCATTGCGGCAGGGGCGCGGCATTTTCAGGCAGCCTGAAAGCCGGGTTCGGCAATCGTAGCTTGGGTTGCACACCCAACAAACCCAAAAGCAGCCTGAAAGTTGGGTCTCGACCCAACCTACGCTTGCTATCCGTTGATGTGAAGCCGTTTTATAGTGAATTAACAAAAACCAGTACAGCGTTGGCTCGCCTTGCCGTACTATTTGTACTGTCTGCGGCTCGACGCCTTGTCCTGATTTAAATTTAATCCACTATAGGATGCAGGCTGCTTTGGAACAAACACGCGATACGCGCCGCGCAGGGTGAACAACAGCAACGCGCCGATGAACAGCAGCCCGATGGTCAAGGCAATCGGCTCGTCAATGTTGCGCCACCAACCGATGCCCGCCCATGCAAAGGCGGCGGCAAGCGGCAGATACCAGCAGCACAACACGGTGTATTTCCACCACTGCGGCGTTTCGTCCGGCACGGTTTCGCCTTCGGCCAGCGCGTTCTGCCAATCGTCGAAGCGGCGGTGGAACCACATCAGCGGCAGGGCGAACAGCGGCACGGCGATGAGCGCGTCCAGCAAGGCGGCTTTGCGTTCGCGGTTGAATCGGGCAGCTTGGTCGGCATAACGGTAGATTGGCACGCCGTCCACTTGCATTTCATACAGGCGCGAGCCGCTGTATTTCACCACGGCCGGTTTGCCTGCATGGGCGTAGGCGGATTCGCAAGCATCGTGCAGGTCGGCGGCACAGCTCAAATGCAGGGTTTCGCCGCCGTTGGGGAACGGGAGATAGTTGGTATCGCTCACATGGCGGCAGGGGCGGCCGAGTAGGAATTGGGCGAATCCGTTTTGGGATACGGCATCCTGCCGGGCATAACATTCGGTTCTTGCATTATACGGTTTGGCAGGGACGATGCCGCGTGCTTCGCGCAATTCGCCGTATGAGGCCGCCGTGCCGCCGTAAAAGGCGACAACCGCGCCCATCACGGCAATCATCAAATAAAGCCATTGCAGCGAAGAGATGCCGCTTTTGCCGGCGGGGAATCGGTCGTACAGCCGTTTTTCGCCTCGTGCCAGCGCGCGGATGCGCAGATACAGCACCAGCGCGGTGGCCAGCAGTATGCCCCATAGCACGCCGTTTACGGGCAGAAACCAGCCGATGCCGAATGCGGCAACGATGTAGAAGAACATGGCGCGGTAGAGCGCGTGCGGGGTTTGGGGGACGGGAATGGGGAGGGTTATCACGATCGATCTTTCGAGAAAAGGCTGAAGGCCGTCTGAAAGCGCAGCTTCAACGAAGTTAAAACTGAGCTTCCGAAGGAAACGGAGTTTCTGCGAAGCGAAAACGCTTCAAGCCGCCGGTCAAACATGTTTTATGACACTATAAACGGGCTATTTTAACACTTTTGTCAGCGCGTTATGCAGGATGGGATAGGGCAGTCGGGCAATCGGCTGCGTGATTGGCCGCCGCCCTGTGTCGGAATAAACAAAATAAACCGAAAGGCCGAGACCTTTGCAAAATACCTCTCTTCACCTTTTCGCTGACAGCCGGAACCCAAACACAGGTTTTCGGCT
>NZ_JAKOOW010000011.1:21795-21958 GCF_022288825.1 Kingella pumchi
CTTTACCCAAATATCCCCTTTTTTCTCCCCGGATACCCCATAATCAGGCATCCGGGCCACCTTTTAGGCGGCAACAGGCACACTTAGCCTGTTAGCCGCTTTCAACAGGTTCAGACACATCGCCTTCAGATGGCTTTGTGCGCTCACTTTGAGTAGACCAAAA
>NZ_JAKOOW010000012.1:0-304 GCF_022288825.1 Kingella pumchi
GAAAAAGCGCCCCAAATCTTTACAAAGCTTCCCCCTTGACGCCCTTCCGGCTCCGTGATGTATCAAACGTAACCGGAACCCCAACCAAGCAGGCCGGAAAATTTGGCGGGCAGGCGGGCGAACAAGGGCAAATTCAATTTGGACAATTTGTATAATATTCTAAAGTAGAAAATCTACAGAATATTTAAGTATCCTGTTATTAAATTGGCACAAAAAAATCCAATTAAATAACAGCATATTACCAAAAGAATAGATGCAATATATTGGACAATAAATGTCTTTTTAATATGTTTATAGTACATAT
>NZ_JAKOOW010000012.1:406-508 GCF_022288825.1 Kingella pumchi
TATTTAGACAGTTTGTATATTGCAGCCTACCAGAAGGATACTTTGCTATTTGCAAAGTACAGCTATAATCGGGCTTTTTAAGCGGAGAATCAACCATGAAGC
>NZ_JAKOOW010000012.1:612-838 GCF_022288825.1 Kingella pumchi
GGCCATATGCGGGCTGTTGGGCTATATGGCGGCGAAAATGCAGGATAGGCCGGATGCGGTGCAAGTGGCCACTTTGACAACCGGATCGCCCGGCCATGCGAATCAAGTGGCCACTTCTATTGCCGAACAGACTGGCCAGGCGGATGCGGGCGGGACGGTGGAAACATCTCACAGCAAAAAATCAGGCCGGAACTGCACAAAAATAGGCTTGCCCAATCCGCCTTAC
>NZ_JAKOOW010000012.1:909-1210 GCF_022288825.1 Kingella pumchi
TGCACAGAATGCTGGGATTGGCGGAAAAGTCAGCGTCGAATTTGAAGTTACCGATGATGGAAGAGGCAAAAATGCTGTAATTGTCAAAAGCAGCGGCAATGCAAGCTTGGATAATGCTGCATTGCGCGCTGCTAAGGGTGGCGTATATAAAAAAGGCAATTCAGAATGCTTTAAAACTACCTTTGAATTTGTCCCATATTAAAACTACTGAATCACATCCAAATCACTATTGTTGCCCTGCGTGAGACTGGGCAAGGATCGGCCGCCTAGCTGGGAAACCTGCGGGCGGCTTTGCTCTTGC
>NZ_JAKOOW010000012.1:1270-1404 GCF_022288825.1 Kingella pumchi
GTTGGTATCCGTAGCTTCTGTTTGCCGGCGTCTGATCTTGGTATTCGTCGGCCAGATAGGGATTGTAGATGCCGTCTTCAACGTATTTGATGCACTGGGCTTTGTCTATATCGAGCGTGGTTGCCTGATCTGTA
>NZ_JAKOOW010000012.1:1469-1937 GCF_022288825.1 Kingella pumchi
TAGCAGGTGCATTTGTTGCCGCTTTTGACGCAGGCGGCGGGGTAAGGCATGGTTTGGATGTTGCGGTTATGGCTGTTGTAGATGGGTGCCGTCCACGGCTGGCCGTCGATGCTGGGAATGTAGTCGGATGCGCTTAATGGACGGTTCGGATCTTGGGCGGGCATCTGCTGCATATGTTGTTGTTGGCCGTAAACGCCGCCTGATGCGTTTTGCGGGGCGTTTGGCTGTTGGCCTTGGGTTTGCCCTTGTCCGGCTTCTGGCTGGGCTTCCTGCGCCTGCTGCGGCTGCAATCTGGCCTGATAGCTGTTGTTGAGCTTGTAGGCGTTATAGGCAACAAAGCCGATTGCCAAGGGCATTACCCAAATCCACGAGCTTAAGGATCCTTTGAGTTTGGTGTGTTCTTCGGCGCTTTTATACATGCCGAATGCGTCTTTTTTCAGCCAGTAGATGCTGTTTTTAGCGTCTGCA
>NZ_JAKOOW010000012.1:2088-2526 GCF_022288825.1 Kingella pumchi
GTCAATCAGCCTGGGATGCTGGGTAATAACAAAGATGTCGATGCCTTTGTGGCGGTGCGTTTCTAGCTCTTGGATGTAGTCGGGAACTTTGGCACCGGCGGGGCGGGGGCGGAAGATGCGTTGGGCTTCGTCGATCACAAGTATTGCACCGGTGGGCGCCCATTTATGCCACGTTGTCATATCTTCCCCTTCGGGAATTTCCATCGTCGGAATTTTCAATTCCGGGATGCCGTCCACGAAAAGCGGACGGTTTTTGAGATCGTCGCGCGTCATTAATTCGTGGACGAGCAAGTTTGTTTTGCCGGATCCTGGCAGGCCGGTGATTAGGCTGATCATGTTTTACCCCTTATGTTTGATTTTTCGCCGGCTGTTTGCCGGCGAATTTTGTTACTACTTTTTCTTGAAAGACGTGCCGAGCTTGGACACGGACGAAAGTGC
>NZ_JAKOOW010000013.1:0-245 GCF_022288825.1 Kingella pumchi
TGTATCAAACGATACCGAAACCCAAGCAGGCAGGCCGGGAAATTTGGCGGGCAGGCGGGCGAACAAGGGCAAATTCAATTTGGACAATTTGCATAATATTCTAAAGTAGAAAGTCTACAGAATATTTAAGTATCCTGTTATTAAATTGGCACAAAAAAATCCAATTCAATAACAGTATATTACCAAAAGAATAGATGCAATATATTGGACAATAAATGTCTTTTTAATATGTTTATAGTACATAT
>NZ_JAKOOW010000013.1:361-463 GCF_022288825.1 Kingella pumchi
CATTTAGACAGTTTGTATATTGTAGCCTTCCAAAAGGATACTTTGCTATTTGCAAAGTACAGCTATAATCGGGCTTTTTAAGCGGAGAATCAACCATGAAGC
>NZ_JAKOOW010000013.1:566-774 GCF_022288825.1 Kingella pumchi
TGCCATCTGCGGGCTGTTGGGCTATATGGCGGCGAAAATGCAGGATAGACCGGATGCGGTGCAAGTGGCGGCTTCAGCGCCGGTTCGGGCGGCCGATTCTGTGGCCGAACAGACTGGCCAGGCGGATGCGGGCGGGACAGTGGAAACATCTCACAGCAAAAAATCAGGCCGGAACTGCACAAAAATAGGCTTGCCCAATCCGCCTTAC
>NZ_JAKOOW010000013.1:847-1138 GCF_022288825.1 Kingella pumchi
CGCTCAAAATGCAGGAATTGAAGGAGAAGTCAGCCTTGAATTTGAAGTCAAAGATGATGGCTCAACCCAAAACGTAACCATAATAAAAAGCAGCGGCAATACCAGTTTAGACAACATGGCATTGCGCGCTGTTAAAAGTGCCAGATACGCAAAAGGCAATACAGAATGCTTTAAAACCAATTTTAACTTCAGAATTATTGAATAACATCCAAATCACTGTTATTGCCCTGCGTGAGACTGGGCAAGGATCGGCCGCCTAGCTGGGAAACCTGCGGGCGGCTTTGCTCTTGC
>NZ_JAKOOW010000013.1:1204-1334 GCF_022288825.1 Kingella pumchi
CTTGGTATCCGTAGCTTCTGTTGGCGGGTGTCTGATCTTGATACTCGTCGGCCAAGTAGGGATTATAGATGCCGTCTTCAACGTATTTGATGCACTGGGCTTTGTCTATATCGAGCGTGGTTGCCTGATC
>NZ_JAKOOW010000013.1:1394-1866 GCF_022288825.1 Kingella pumchi
GGTGTAACAGGTGCATTTGTTGCCGCTTTTGACGCAGGCGGCGGGGTAAGGCATGGTTTGGATGTTGCGGTTGCGGCCGTTATAGATGGGTGCCGTCCACGGCTGGCCGTCGATGCTGGGGATGTAGTCGGATGCGCTTAAGGGACGGTTCGGATCTTGGGCAGGCATCTGCTGCATCTGTTGTTGTTGGCCGTAAACGCCGCCTGATGCGTTTTGCGGGGCGTTTGGCTGTTGGCCTTGGGCTTGCCCTTGCCCGGCTTCTGGCTGGGCTTCCTGCGCCTGCTGCGGCTGCAATCTGGACTGATAGCTGTTGTTGAGCTTGTAGGCGTTATAGGCGACAAAGCCGATTGCCAAGGGCATTACCCAAATCCACGAGCTTAGGGAGCCTTTGAGTTTGGTGTGCTCTTCGGCGCTTTTATACATGCCGAATGCGTCTTTTTTCAGCCAGTAGATGCTGTTTTTAGCGTCTGCA
>NZ_JAKOOW010000013.1:2002-2440 GCF_022288825.1 Kingella pumchi
ATCAATCAGCCTGGGATGCTGGGTAATGACAAAGATGTCGATGCCTTTGTGGCGGTGGGTCTCCAGCTCTTGGATGTAGTCAGGAACTTTGGCACCGGCGGGGCGAGGGCGGAAGATGCGCTGGGCTTCGTCAATGACGAGGATTGCGCCGGTAGGTGCCCACTTGTGCCATGTTGTCATGTCTTCGCCTTCGGGTATCTCCATCGTCGGGATTTTCAATTCCGGGATGCCGTCAACGAAGAGCGGGCGGTTTTTGAGATCGTCGCGCGTCATTAATTCGTGGACGAGCAGGTTTGTTTTGCCGGAGCCGGGCAGGCCTGTGATTAGGCTGATCATGTTTTACCCCTTATGTTTGATTTTTCGCCGGCGGTTTGCCGGCGAATTTTGTTACTACTTTTTCTTGAAAGACGTGCCGAGCTTGGACACGGACGAAAGTGC
>NZ_JAKOOW010000014.1:0-181 GCF_022288825.1 Kingella pumchi
CAAAGACAGCGATGCCCGCCGGACAAAGAAAAACGGTTTATACAGACTCGGTTACAAACAACATACCCGCACCGATGAGGAAGGCTATATCGGGAAACTGCACATCACTCCCGCCAATACCCATGAGTGCAACCACCTGTCGCCTTTGCTGGAAGGCATTGCCGAAGGTACGACCGTCTAT
>NZ_JAKOOW010000014.1:332-82325 GCF_022288825.1 Kingella pumchi
GAAGCGCAACCGGTATTTGTCGAAGACCCGGTATGTGGTCGAACAGAGCTTTGGTACGCTGCGCCGTAAATTCCGCTGCGCCCGGGCAGCCTATTTCGGGCTGATTAAAGTGAGTGCGCAAAGCCATCTGAAGGCGATGTGTTTAAACCTGTTGAAAGCGGCCAACAGTCTAAGTGTACCTGTTGCCGCCTAAAAGGCGGCCCGGATACCTGATAATCAGGCATCCGGGGAGGATTAAGGGGGTATTTGGGTAAAATTAGGAGTGATTTGGGGCGGAAACAGCCGAAAACCTGTGTTTGGGTTTCAGCTGTCGAAGGAAAGGCTTTTTTGCAAAGGTCTCCTCCTGTGTGAGTTATTTGCCGGCGAGTTCGGGCAGTTTTTCAGAAATCAGCTTGGGCGCGAATTCGCGGATTTCGTATTTGGCAAAGTCGGGGTAATAACAATCTTCTGCCAAAATGGTTTGCAAGGCTTCGCGGCTTTCGGTGTGGGCGAAAATCATGCCTTGGTGCGCGTCGGTGTCGGTAAACGGCGCAGTAAGCAGGAATGTGCCGTTGGCGAAGTGTTTTTTGAACCATTCGGCGTGTTTGGGGAACATGGTTTCATGTTGCTCGGCGGATAGGTCGGGGTTGACGGTGATGGTGATTAGATACATTTTGTTTCCTTAATTCAAATTCAAAAATCAGGCAGCCTGAAAAGGCTTTCCCCCACCCTAACTCTCCCCCGCAAGCAGGCGGAGGGAATTCATTTCAGACGGCCTTTTCGGCTCACGGTAGGTCGGGCATTGATGCCCGACATCTTGCAAGCGGGGATTTGTCGGGCATGAATGCCCGACCTACGCACTGCGTTCAAATGTTTGCGGCAGCCTGAAACGGGTTTTCAGGCTGCCTTTTGTTTTCCCCTTTACCAAGCCCATCAATCCGTTTTCAAAAAATCCAACAAAGCCTGCGCGGCACGGGTTTTGTGGCGGTTTTTCGGGTAGTAGAGCGCCATCGGTGGGTAGGTGATGCGGCAGTCGGCGAGGATTTCTTTCAGACTGCCTTCTGAAAGTTCGCGCGACACGGCGTATTGCGGCAGCCAGACGATGCCCAGCGCGTCGAGAGTGGCTTGTTTGGCCATCAGCGTGCTGTTGGCGGTGAACACGGCGGGCACGCGGATGCGCACGGTTTGCCCGTTTTGCACAAATTCCCATTCGTCCAAGCGGTAAGACGCATCAAACGAGGGCACGATGCAGCGGCATTGCGGCAAGTCTTGCGGGCTGTGCGGTGCGCCGTGTCGACTGAGAAATTCGGGCGCGGCAACGAGCACCATCGCGCGTTCGGCGGACACGGGCAGCACCACCATGTCTTGTGCGACATCGTTTATTGGGCGCACGCCGAAATCGAAGCCGTCGGATACGGTGTCGGCGCGGCGGTTGTCAATCAGGATTTCAATGGAAACGTCGGGATAGCGGCGCAGGAAATCGCGGATTTTCGGATAGATGAAATAATGGGCGGGGTTTTCGGCGGCGTTGATGCGCAGCTTGCCGGTGAGACGGTTTTGAAAGTCGCCCAGTGCGTCGGTTTCGCGGCTGATGCCGTCAAACAGCGGCGCGGTACGCTCGAAAAGCTGCTGTCCCGCTTCGGTGGGCGACATGGCGCGGGTGGTACGGTGCAGCAGCTTCACGCCCAGCCGCGCTTCCAATGCGCCGATGCGGTGGCTCAATGCGGAGGGCTGTACGTCCAGCGTTTTCGCCGCGCGGCTGAAGTTGCCTGCCTGCACCACTTGGATAAAGGCGTATAAATCGTTGAAATTGCGCTTGTCGTTCATGGCGTTGGGATTCGGGTTTGCGAAGGTGGATGGTAACACGCCGTCTGAATCGGGTTTCAGACGGCGTTTTTGCGTTTCAGGCTGCCTGCGCGGGAATGACGTCGTTGGGGGGAAGTTTTCAGGCTGCCTGAAATCAATCCAGCCCTTGCCACACTTGGCGCACGTTATCCGCAGCGGCCTTGCCCAGCGCGGTTTCGATGCTTTGCGCGATTTGGGCGATGTGCCTGTCTGTTGCGCCGAGGTTTTGCAACACGCGCAGATGCGAGCGCAGCTGTCCGTTTACGCTTTCGCCCAAGGCGGCGAGGCTGGCGAGGGTAACGAGTTCGCGTTCGACTGCGCCCAAGTTGTCGCGGCTAAACTGGTAGCCGAAGAGCTGCGCTTTGATGGCGTAATCGACGGCGGGGGCGAAGCGGAAAATCGGGCGGTCGGTGGGGGCTTGGCTCAATCGGGCGAGGGTTTGCGTGCCCAGTTGGTAATAATCCGCCGCGCCGATGTCGGTGGCGGGTGTGCCTTCGGGGTCGCGGATGCCTTGGTTTTTGCGCGTTTCAAGCTGTTTTTGCAGGGCGGCGATGCCGTTGAGCGTTTTGGGCGCGCCGATGTAGGCAAACTGGTGCGACACGGCTTCGGTGAGTTCGGATACGGTCAAACCGTCCGCCAAGCCTTGCGCGACGGCGGCGTTGAGTTTTGCCGTGTCGCCCGTGGTAACGGCGGCGGCGACGGGCAGCAGGGCGAGCTGTTTGGCGTTCAGGCTGCCTAAAATATGGGCGGCGGCGCGTTCGGTGCGCGGCAGATTGACTTTTTCAAACCAAGTAACCGCGTTGTCTTTGGCGGGGCTTAATGCGATATGCGCCATAGCGGTAAATTCGCCCGCGCCGTGCCAGTGTTTGACATTCGGCGCAATCCACACCACGTCGCCTTTTTGTATGGTCTGCACGGGTTTGCCCCATTCTTGGAAACGCCCGATGCCTTCGGTAACGATGAGATATTGCCCTTGGGCGTGGCTGTGCCAGTCGGTGAACACATTCGGCGGAAAGTTGACGGAGGCGGCGGCAACATCGCCGTTGGACGGCATAACGGGCAGTCGGGCGTAACTGCCTTGACCGGTGAAATGGGCGGGGTCGGTGGTTTGCACGGTTTGGACGGATTGGGGGATAACTTGGGTCATGGTTTGGGCTTGGACAAAGGGTGCGGCAAGGGCAAAGCAAAGCGCGGTGGTTTTTTGGAAAAATTTTTTCATTGGGAAGACTCTTGCTGCGATGCCGTCTGAAAGCGGATTCAGACGGCATTTTGCTGTTTTCAGGCTGCCTGAAAGCGGATTGGCGGGTTCTATTTATCCAAGCCTTTGCGTTTCAGCCAACCTGCCAAATGGTCGGCAACTTCGGCGTTGTTCAAATCCTGCATCGGGAAGTGAGTGTTGCCTTTGATGCCGGCTTCGGGCAAATGCACCACCGTTACATCGCCGCCGTGTTTGTTCACCACTTGCGCCCATTGGCGGGCAAGGGCGAGACGGATGCGCCATTGGTCTTCGCCTTGGGTTTTGGCGGGTTTGTCGGCAATGTTGTCGCCGAAGTAAATCACAATCGGCAGCTTGGTGAGCTTGGCAAAATCGGCTTGGCTTACTTTGGCGGGTGCGATGTCGCCGAATGCGCTGGTGATGACGGGCGGTACTTCGTTTTCAGGGAAGGGGAAGTTGCCCGGTTCGATGGCAACAATGGCTTTGATTTTGTCGGGCGATTTGATGCCGGCATACCAACCGACTATGCCGCCTTGCGAATGTGTGACCAACACGCCGTTGCCGATGCGCTCAAACAGGGCTTTCAGGCTGCCTGAAATCAAATCCGCGTCAAACGCGCCGATGTTGGGGGTCATTTGGCGGAAGAATTGGTCAAGCGATTGTTCATCGCGCGGAAACGCGACATTTTTAAAGAAAGTCGGATACTCGCCCATACGGAATTGTGCGAACCAGAATTGGTCGTCAGGTGTGGCGGGCACAGTGGCATCTACGGTGCTGCGCCCTGATTGTCCGCGACGCGGTTGGTCGATTAAATAAACGCCGTAGCCTTTGCGCAGAAACAGCGTGTCCCAGCCTTCGCGTCCGTCGGGTGTGGTTTGCCACGAACGCATAGATTGTCCTGCACCGTGCAGGAACACCAGCGGCAGGCGTTTGGCGTTTACGGGGATTTGGTAGTGCACGGTGGCGTGGTCGCCATGCAGGGTTTGTCCGCCGCTTTGAATGGAAGCGTTGAATACATCCATAAAGTTGTTGGACGTTTTGCCTTGCGTGATGGCAGGGCGCGGGTTGTATGTGCCTGCGCTGGTTTTTACCGTGCCGCCTACGGCGAACGTGCCTTGTTTTTCAATGGACAAAGGCGCAGAAAATGCAGAGGTGGCAACGGTGGTGGCGGCAATGGCGGAGCAGAGTTGTTTTAACGTCATTTTATTTTCCTTATGTTGTTTAGGTGAATTGAAGACTGAGGCAGCCTGAAAACGTTTATTTGAGCTTTTGCAGCCAGCGGCGGATTTGGCTGCGTGTCTGCTGCGCTTTTTCACCCTGCATCACAAACAAAATCCCGTCACGCTCTTTGCCGCCTTCGGTGGCATAGCCTTCAGCGACGCGGCAGTTGCGGCACAAACGGCGCAGTTCGTCAAAGCTGCTGCCGATGCCGTAGCCCGCATTGGTGTTGAAGGGGATAACGGTTTTGCCACCGAAATCGTGGGCGGCGAGCAGGCTTTTTACGGGTGGCGGCAGGCGCATACCCCAAGTGGGGAAGCCGATAAAAATGCGGTCGTACTGCGCAGGGCTGATACGGGTTTTCAGCGGCGGCAGGTAGCCGCGTTCGTTTTCGCGCTGTACTTGTTCGACGGTGGCGCGATAATCGGCGGGATATGGGGTTTGCAGTTCGATGGCAACCAAATCGCCGCCCGTTTCCGATTGAATGATTTTGGCGACGGCTTCGGTGTTGTGACTGCGGCTTAGATAAACAATCAAATCCTTTCCCTGCGCGGGCATGGCGGCGAGCAGGGAAAGGGCAAGCAGGATGGATTTCATAACGGCTTTCTCGTTGGGCATTTCAGACAGCGTTTCAGGCTGCCTATTTCAAATTCTGCTTAAAAAACGCCCCCAGTTTATCGGCAATCTGCTTCACATATTCGGGCTTCCAATAGGTCTCGATATGCGTTGCGCCTTTGATTTTAAACAGCTCTTTGTTTTGCGTGCCCGTGGCGTTTTTGAACACTTCTTCGGTCATATACAGGGAATCCGCCTTGTCGCCCGCAATCATCAACAGCGGCTGGTTAATCAAATCCACATTGGTGTTCACATCAAATTCCATCAAATCGGCAAGGCTGGCAACGGTGGAATTAGTTTGCGAATTGGGGTGGAAGTGGCTTTGCGCGTAATACTCGTAGCCCTGGCGGTACAAATCCACTTTGATGGCGGCCACCTGCTCGGGGGTCATGCCCGCGCCAAAGGGCGGCGTGTAGGCGACTTCGCCCGTAGCTGCTTCTTTTTGACGCGCTTCGGCGGCTGCCTGCAAACGCTGTTGGATGGTGTCTTTTTGCGAGCGCATATAGCCGTTGCGCCGCGCGTCGCCCGTGTTAAACATGCTGATGGTTGCCACGGCTTTGAAGCGTTTGTCGGTCTGCGCGGCTTTGATGGAATAACCGCCGCCGCCGCAAATGCCGAGCAAGCCCAAATCATCGGCATCGGCGCCTTGATATTGGCTGATAAAGTCGGCGGCGGCGCGGATGTCTTCAATGCGGTTTTGCGGTTTATCGGTGTAGCGCGGACTGCCGCCGCTTGCGCCTTGGTAAGCGGCGTCAAAAGCGATGGTGATGTAGCCCTGCTCGGCAAGTTTTTGCGCATACAAACCTGCGACCTGCTCTTTCACGCCGCCATTCGGATGGGCAACGACGATGGCGGGATATTTTTTCGCGGGGTCGTAATTGGCGGGCGTGTACACATTGGCGGCGACTTCAATGCCGGTGTGCTTTTGCGTGTATTTCACGGGGTGGATATTGACTTTGCCTTTCACGTTTTGCGTGATGGCGTGGTCGTAAGTCAGCGTGAAGGGATTGCTGCGGTAGTCTGCGGCCATGGTGTTTGCTCCGAATATAAAGTGTGCTGATAACAGCGGTGGATAAAAGGGTTTTCACGGATTTCACTGGGTTTGTCCTGCGTGTTGAATGGGAATGGGCGGATGATACGGGGTTTGTTGTTTGAGAAAAACGGGGGATTTCTGGTAACGGTTGTGAGAAAAATTCATCAAAGGCAGCCTGAAAACGCTTTTCCCAAACCGTGCTACAATGCTTGCACGTTGCTACAACCATCAGGAGACCATCATGCAAACCATCAGCAGCCGCGAATTTAACCAAAACGTTGCCAAAGCCAAAAACATGAGCGACACCGCGCCCGTGTGCATTACCGACCGCGGCGAACCGGCTTATGTGTTGATGAATTATGCGGCGTATCAGTCGCTGCAAGCGGGCAAACCGAGTTTGGCACAAAAATTGAGCGACCCCGAATCCGACTGGATTGAAGTGGAGTTCCCCCGCTGCCCCATCGTTCAGCGCGAGGTGGATTTCTGATGTATCTGCTGGATACCAATGTATTATCGGAAATCCGCAAAATCAGCCAGGGCAAAGCCCATCCCGCCGTGGCTGCGTGGGCGGAGCGCGTGGATTTTGACCGCTGCTACCTCAGCGTCATCACCCTGCTGGAAATCGAGCAGGGCATTTTGCGCGTGCGCCATCGCAGCGACGAAGCGCAGTTTGCGCGTTTGGAAAACTGGCTGGAAGGCACGGTACTGCCCACTTTCGACACGCGCATCCTGCCCGTTGACCGCCACACCGCCCGCGTCTGCGCCCGCCTGCACATCCCCGACCGCCGCCCCTACAACGACGCGCTGATTGCCGCCAGTGCCATCCGCCACGGTTTGACTTTGGTAACGCGCAACACGCGGGATTTTGCCGATTTGCAGGTGCCGCTGTTTAATCCGTTCGGCGAAATCTGATGCGTTTGTCTGCTGATGCCAAAGGCCGTCTGAAAAGCGGAAACCGGTTTTCAGACGGCCTTATGTTTGCATTTGGTTTTGGAAACGCACAAGGCAGCCTGAAAGTCTTGGGTAAGGTTCGCAAAGTTTGCCCAAACGACGTCATTACCGCACAGGCAGGAATCTTGCTTGGTATTGTGGCGATGCCTGAGCAAACAAGCCGATGTTTAAGCAGAAACAAGACTCCCGCCGACGCGGGGGTAGCACAGCGGACTTGCGTAAACTAATGACGGTGTTAGAAATTTTATGGTACAAGTGTTGGAGATTTGATGGACAGAGAACGCCGAACCGCCAGTTGCCAACACACCTTGTTCCGAGCCACACCGGCAACTATACGAACCGCCCGTGCGGCGGTGCGGCTGCCGGACGGGCGGGAACGGTGCGTTGACGTTTGGCGGGTTTTTCAGGCTGCCTGTGCGGTTTCGGCGGGGGATACCAAATCCAGATAGGTTTCGGCGCATTTGAAGCCGAAGCCGACGTAGGCGCGGTTGAGGGCTTCGTATTTGACGTCGGCTTCGGTGCGGCCGCCGCGGCTGAGGGCGGTGTTGAGATGGCCGAGGTGGGCGGCGGCGTGACCGATTTCGGCGAGGGCGAGGATGTAGGCGGTTTGGCCTTCGTCGAGGTCGCCGACTTCTTCGACCAGGTGGGACATAACGCGGAACCAGCGTTTGGTGCCCAGGTCGATGTCCAATTCGCCGGTGCCGAATTTGCGGTAGTCGGCCAGGGCGTTTTCGACTTGGAAGCGGGTGCGCGGGTGGATGGCGGGCTTGAGACTTTCGGCGTGGTCGATCACGCGGTTGTAGTAGTCGTAGAGTTCGTCGAGGGTGTAATCGGGGATGTCGTAAAGGCGGGTCATGTTTTGGGTTCCTTTTTTGGTAATGGGGCGAAGGCAGCCTGAAAATGTCGGCGGCGTTTCGCGGGACAAGCGGCTGCCGTTTCTCCCACTCTTGCGCTTGCTTGGGGGCGGATTGGGGAGGGGGTGGCATTTCGCAGAAATGCGGTGGCAGATATGGCTGCAATGCCAAGCGCCCCACCCCGACCCTCCCCCGCAAGCGGGAGAGGGTGCAGACGGCCGCCGGTGTTTTGCCTGTGGCAGATGCTGTTTTAAGCCGTCAGGCAGCCTGAAAGCCTTTTCAGGCTGCCTTTGGCTTTTTCAGGCTGTCTTTTCAGACGGCCTTGCGGATATGGGCGACGGCTTCGAGTTCGACCAGCAGATCGTCGCGGCAGACGTCGCCGATGGTGTAAACCACGGGTACGCCGGGGAGTTGGCGTTCGCACACGGCGCGCACGGTTTCGTAGTCGGCGGCGTGTTTGACGTAGGCGCGCACGGAGGCGAGTTCGCCCAGGGTGGCGCCGTAGCCGGGGAAGCCGGAGGCGGCGAAGTTGTCGGCGCTGATCAGGGTGGCGATGTTGAGCAGGGTTTCTTCGGTCTGCTTGGCGGTGTTGCCGATGTGTTGGGTTTCGGAGGCGGTGATGGAGGCGGTGCCGGAGATGTAAACGTCGGCGGTGTCGTCGTAGATAACGGCCATGGCGCGGGCGAATTTGGGGCTTTCGGGGCTGTAGTGGCGGGCGTAGTCGAAAGCGGGGGTTTGGCGCGGGTTTTCCAGCGGCAGGGTGTAAACGTCGCGGCGCTCGGTCAGGATGGCGGTGGTGCCCAGGGCGATGTCTTCGCCGCCCATGCCGATGCCGGTGGAGGCGGGGTAAACGTCGAAGGCGGGTTGGGTTTTCAGGCTGCTTTCAAGGAAACGGGTGTCGCCGAAGACGTCGGTGCGGGCGCGGTTGAGTTCTTTATAGCGCTGCTCATGGTCGGCGGCGCGGCTGTCGGGGGCGACGATGCTGCCCATGTAAAACCAGGTGCGGAACACTTGGTCGAGGCGGGCACCGCCTTGTTTGAGCAGGGCAAGGTTTTCTTCGAGCACGGCGCGGGTGTCGGCATAAGAATTTTCGCGCGGGGCGCGGCCGTTTTGGAAGGCGTCGGCGTGGGTGTGGACGAAGGTGATGCCGTTGTGGGACACGGTAGTCAGCTGCGGGCTGATGCGGCGCACTTGGGCATCGGCCACGGAAACGGCGGCGATCTCGGCGGTGAGCAGGCTGCCGTCGGCGGGGGCTTGGGCAACGTAGGCGGTCAGCGGCAGACTGTCGCCAAAGTTTTGTGCAAACAGCGCGGCCACTTCGTCTAGGCGTTCGGCGTCGCGCAGAAAGACGGTTTGGCGCACGATTTTGCGGCCGCTGCCTTTGAATTGGCGGCGGATTTGTTCGGCGATGTCTGCGGCCTGCGCGGCGTAAGTTTCGCCCCGTTGCGGCACGATTGCGGCGTAGGAATAAGGGGTGAAGCGCTCGGTTTCGTCGGCTTCAAAGTAGGTTTCCAGCGGTAAGGCGCTCATGATTTTCTCCTTGTGCGGCGGCAGTTTTCAGGCTGCCACGGCTTCGTCGTTAAAAGCAAAATTCGGTTTCAGGCTGCTGTCGGCCAGCGCCAGAAATTCATCGACGCCTTTGAAGGCAAAATTAACGTAGGCGGTTTGCAGCTTCACATATTCGGCATCGGCGCGGGTGCGGCCGCCGCGGCTGAGCGCCATGTTCACATGCCCCATATGCGAGGCGGCGTGCGCCACTTCGGCGGCGGCGAGAATGTAGGCAGACTGCGCGGGCGTCATGTCGCCCACTTCTTCGGCGAGCTTGGTGAGTTTTTTAAACCACAGCTTCGCGCCTTCGTCGGTGCCCAATTCGCCGGCAACGAAACGGCGCAGATGGCTGATGGCCTGGCGCACCGTCGGCAGCGCGCGTTTGTGGGCGAAGGCGGTATGCGCTTCGATAATGTCGATGCCTTGCGACAGGCGGCGGTAGAGTTCCGCAAGCGGCGTGCTGTCGGATACGGTGAACAGGATGTTTTTGCGGTGGGACATGGCACTTCTTCCTTTTGGTATTAAGCAGGCGGGCATCATAGCCGCTTAAAACCGCACCGACCAAGACCGTTTAATCATATTCTTTATGTTTTTAAAGCAATTAACTCTTATAACAAAAAAGCATAAAGCAGCCTGAAAGCCTAAAAACGGCGCACCGCAGGGCTTTGCGATACGCCGTTTTTGCTTTTCAGGCTGCTTTTTTTCTGTGCCGCAGCCGCTTATTTGATAACCGTGCCGATGCGGCTGGGTTCGCTGAAGTTGAGCCAGATAAAGAAGGCTTTGCCGACAATCAGGCTGTCGTCGATAAAGCCCCAGTAGCGGGAATCGGCGCTGTGGTCGCGGTTGTCGCCCATGGCGAAGTATTTGCCGGCGGGCACGGTGCAGGTGAAGCCGCTGTCGTCGGCTTCGTAAACGCAGTTTTGGTTTTGCTCGTCGACCTGGCCTTCGATGCCGTTTTGTGCGGCCAGGTTTTGGTAATAGCCCACGCCGTCCACTTTCACCGCGGCTTCGCCTTCTTTTTTCAGCACGTCGAAACGGCGGCCGGCAAAATCGGCGTGGTAGCGCTGGGTGTCGATTTGCTGCTGCGGATCGTTGTCGTCGGGGTAGGCGTAGCTGCCGTCGGGGGTATCGGTTTCAACAATATTGCCGTTTACCTTCAATACCTTGTCTTTATATTCGACGGTATCGCCGGGCAAACCGACGATGCGCTTGATAAAGTTGGTTTTCGGCTCGACGGGGTAGTTGAACACCACCACATCGCCGTGTTCGATTTTGCCGGTGGGAATCAGCACATTATTCAGAATCGGCATGCGCACGCCGTAGCTGAATTTGCTCACCAGCACAAAATCGCCCTTAACCAAGCCCGGGCGCATCGAGCTCGATGGGATGTTAAACGGCTCGGCAACAAAGGTGCGCAGCAGAAACACCACCAGGATAATCGGGAAAAAACCGCCCATATAGTCGCGAAAATGGTTGGCATCGGGCAGCGCGGCTTTTTCAGGCTGCCCTTTGCCGCGCACCAGCTTCGCCCACAGCCAGACGGCGCCGGTAAACACGGTAAAGGCCAACAGCACCGCGGTCAGGCTCCACTCCACCCACAGCGCGAGTATGCCGAACACGCCGATCATCATCAGCAGATAAGCCCATTGCAGGCCGTTGCCCCACTCGCCTTTTTCATTGCGCTCTTTGCTGCTGGCAAAGAACATCACGATGCCCGCTGCCAAGGCGGCTACGGCCAGATACACCAGTTTGCTTAATTCCATTGTTTTCCTTTAATGATGGGTTTTCAGGCTGCCTGAACGAAGTGCCGTTTGTAGGCGATGTGGTTGCGGATGTTTTCGGCGGCATCTTTTTCGTCCCAGATTTGCAATTCCCACGGGTAGCAATCATTGGGTTCAAAATAAACGCACAAGCCGATGCAGCCGTTTCTGTCGCGCAGATACCAGTTTTTCAGGCTGTATTGTGCTTTCCAGTCGTCCAGCCGCTGCATGATTTCGGCGACGCTCTCCGACGGCAGAATCACGCGCGCGCCGAAGATGTCGTTCAGGATGTTGTTGACGGGATATTGGTTTTCGCGTTCGGTGTAGCGGCGGATTTTGTCGGCGATGCTTTCGGCGGTTTTAACGCGGTAGAAAAAGTCTATGCCGCGCGTATCGGCGAACGCCAAGTAATCGTTAATCGCTTCGTGCAGGTTGAGACGGTAGGACAAAATATGCTCGGTCGGCACATGGGCGAGCGTGCGGCTGAGATTAAGCTTGGCGACTTTGCCGGTTTCAAAATAATCCTGCGAATATTGGGCGTGGATGCGGTTGATTTCGCGGATTAGGCGTTCGGTTTTTTGAAGATTGGTTTCTTGCATGATTTTGCCTTTCAGGCCGTCTAAAAACGTTTTATGCCTCAAAAGGCTGCTGCGTTAATCCGGCACGCCCGGATAGCTTTGTTTCCAGCACAATTCTTCTTTGGCGGAGCGCAGGCAAGTCCAGCCGTCGGGGCTGGTTTGCTTGGCGGGCAAATTGTTGAGCGTGTGCTTGGACGGTTTCCATTCGCCGTTTTCTTCGCCAGCGCGAGATGGCATTCGGGCTTCGTAATCAGCGCTTATTTCGCGCCCGTTTGCCAGCTTGAAACGGAAGCCGCCCGCTGCCGAAAGCCCCTGACCCGGGGTGAAAACATGTACGCTTTCGTATGATTCAAATGTGCACGCGCCCGTTTGCGGGACGTGTTTGCGTGTACTCAGGTTTTGGTAGCGGCATTCGCCTTCTGTCGGTGGTTCAACACGGCTGGCGTGTGCGGTGGTGGACAGCAGCAAAAGGATAAACAGCTTGCTTTTCATGCGGAAAACTCCTGTGAATATGGGAAACAGCGGGATATTTCAGGCAGCCTGAAAACGGGTTGGCGAGTTTCGGCGAAGCCAAAACTCACTTATCCCCAATCTCCAAAATCGCCAAAAACGCGCTCTGCGGAATCTCCACATTCCCCACCTGTTTCATGCGTTTTTTACCGGCTTTTTGTTTTTCCAGCAGTTTTTTCTTGCGGGTAATGTCGCCGCCGTAGCATTTGGCGAGTACGTTTTTGCGCAGGGCTTTGACGTTTTCGCGGGCGATAATTTGCCCGCCGATGGCAGCCTGAACGGCGATGTCAAACATTTGGCGCGGGATCAGTTCGCGCATTTTGCTGGCGAGTTCGCGCCCGCGCTGCACGGCGGTTTGGCGGTGGACAATCAGGCTGAGCGCGTCTACTTTGTCGCCGTTTACCATAATGTCCAGCTTCACCAAGTCGGCGGGCTGGAATTCTTTAAACTCGTAATCCAGCGAGGCATAGCCGCGCGAGGTGGATTTGAGTTTGTCAAAAAAGTCCATCACCACTTCGTTCATCGGCAAGTCATAAGTGAGCATCACCTGCCGCCCCATATACTGCATATTGCGCTGCACGCCGCGTTTTTGGTTGCACAGGGTCATCACGTTGCCGACATAATCCTGCGGCACGAGAATGGTGGCGGTGATAATCGGCTCCATAATGGTTTCTATCGTGCCGATGTCGGGCAGTTTGGACGGGTTTTCCACGTCTATTTTTTCGCCGTTTTTCAGGATCACTTCATACACCACGGTGGGCGCGGTGGTAATCAGATCCATATCAAACTCGCGCTCCAAGCGCTCTTGCACGATTTCCAAATGCAGCAAGCCGAGAAAGCCGCAGCGGAAACCGAAGCCGAGTGCCTGCGACACTTCGGGCTCAAATTTTAACGACGCATCATTGAGTTGCAGCTTTTCCAGCGCGTCGCGTAGGGCTTCGTAGTCGTGGCTTTCCACGGGGTACAGCCCTGCGAACACTTGGCTTTGCACTTCTTTGAAGCCCGGCAGCGGCTCGGCGGCGGGATTGGTGGCAAGGGTAACGGTGTCGCCCACTTTCGCCTGCCCCAGCTCTTTCACGCCGGTAATCAGAAAGCCCACTTCGCCCGCTTTGAGCTCTTGTTTCTGCACCGATTTTGGCGTGAACACGCCGAGCTGCTCCACCTGCGATTCGGCTTTGGTGGACATAAAGCGCACTTTGTCTTTCAGTTTCAGGCTGCCGTTTTTCACGCGGATGAGCATCACCACGCCGACATAGTTGTCGAACCACGAATCGATAATCACGGCTTGCAGCGGCGCGTTTTCATCGCCTTCGGGGGCGGGGATTTTGGCCACGATTTCTTCCAGCACGTCTTCCACGCCCAAACCGGATTTGGCGGAGCAGGTGACCGCGCCCACCGCATCGATGCCGATGATATCTTCGATTTCCTGCGCCACGCGGTCGGGGTCGGCGGCGGGCAGGTCGATTTTGTTCAGCACGGGCACGACTTCCACGCCCAAATCAATCGCCGTGTAGCAGTTGGCCACGGTTTGCGCTTCCACGCCCTGCGACGCGTCCACCACCAAGAGTGCGCCTTCGCAGGCGGACAGGCTGCGCGAGACTTCGTAGGAAAAGTCCACGTGTCCGGGGGTGTCAATCAGGTTCAGCAGATAGGTTTCGCCGTTTTTGGCTTTGTAGTTCAGCGCGGCGGTTTGCGCCTTAATCGTGATGCCGCGCTCTTTTTCGATATCCATGCTGTCCAGCACCTGGGTGCTCATTTCGCGCTGTTCCAAGCCGCCGCAGTATTGGATAAAGCGGTCGGCAAGGGTGGATTTTCCGTGGTCGATGTGGGCGATGATGGAGAAGTTGCGGATGTTTTTCATAGCGAAAATCGGTTTTCAGGCAGCCTGAAAAGACATAAAAACCGCGCATTTTAGCCCAAAAGCGCGCATCGGGTAGGGCGATTTCGCAGGCGGGCGAACAAAAGCGCGCCGCCGCCTAGGCGCGCCACTTGCGAAAGCCGGCGGCGCAGGCATAAAATGCGTTCCGACAAGAACCTGTACCCATACCGACTAACCCCGTTTCAGGCAGCCTGAAAACCCTTTCAGGCTGCCTGAAACGATGCTTGCTTAGGAACACCCACACCATGCGCAACACGCCCATCTACAACTTCTCCGCCGGCCCCGCCACCCTGCCCGAGTCGGTACTGCGCACCGCGCAAAGCGAGATGTTCGACTACAACGGCACCGGCTTTTCGGTGATGACCATGAGCCACCGCTCCGATGCCTTTATGAGCATTCTCTACCATGCCGAACAAGACCTGCGCCAGCTGCTGGCCATTCCCGACAACTACAAAGTGCTGTTTTTGCAGGGCGGCGCCAGCGCCCAGTTCAATATGTCGGTGATGAACCTGGCCAACGGCTTCAAGCGCGTCGATTCGGTGGTAACCGGCCAATGGAGCCGCATCGCCCACGAGCAGATGGGCAAACTTTCCGACGTCGAAATCCATCTGGCCGCGCACGGCGGCGAACGCTACCAGTTCAACAACCTGCCGCCGGTTTCTTCATGGGACATCTCGCCCGATTCGGCCTTCGTCCATTTTGTAATCAACGAAACCGTGCACGGTCTGCAATACCGCGAAGTGCCCAAACTGGCCGACAATATGCCGCCGCTGGTGTGCGATATGTCCAGCGAAATCCTTTCCCGCCGCATCAACGTCTCCGACTTCGGCATGATTTACGCCGGCGCGCAGAAAAACATCGGCCCCTCCGGCGCCACCATCGTCATCATCCGCGAAGATTTGCTCGAGCGCTGCTCCGACCGCGTGCCCGACGTATGGAACTACAAATCCCACGTCCAGCGCCAGGGCATGTACAACACCCCGTCCACCTACCCCATCTACATTTCCGGCCTGGTGTTCCGCTGGCTGCAGTCGCAAGGCGGCGTTGCCCAGATGGAAACCATCAACACCCTCAAAGCCAAAACCCTGTACGACGCCATCGACTCCAGCGGCGGCTTCTACATCAACAACGTCGATCCCGCCGCCCGCTCGAAAATGAACGTAATCTTCACCACCGGCAATAAGGAATTGGACGAACTGTTCGCCCAAGAATCCACCACCCGCGGCCTGCAGCTGCTGCGCGGCTACAAATCGATGGGCGGCATGCGCGCCAGCATCTACAACGCCATGCCGCTGCAAGGCGTCGAAGCCCTGATCAACTTTATGCGCGAGTTCCAGCGCCGCTACGGCTAAGCCATTTGGCAGCGCAGCGGGCGCAGTTTTGCCCATCCGGCTTTTCAGGCTGCCTGAAGCCGGCAAACCGCCCAAGCAGCCTGAAAAACGCAACAGCAAAGTCCAAACGCCCGCCAAAGTTTTCAGGCTGCCTTAAACCTTCAGGCAGCCTGAAAAACATCTCCCACCATCCGACCAAACAAGGAGAGTGCCCGTGAACATCCGCCCCGCCGCCCTGCTGCTGGCCGCCCTGCTTGCCCACAGCGCCTACGCCGCGCCCGCCGCCCAAAGCCGGCAGTCCGCCCTTGATGCCGCCACCGCCGCCTACCAGAAAGAAGATTACAAAACCGCCATGCGCCTGCTCAAACCGCTGGCCGAACGCGGCGACGCGCTGGCGCAGGTCAATGTCGCCACCCTCTACCAAGACGGCCTCGGCGTACCGGTCAATCCCGCCGAAGCCTTCAAGTGGTACCAAAAAGCCGCCCGTCAGGGCCACCCCGAAGCCCAGTTTATGCTCGGCTTTGACTACAGCGAAGGCATCGGCACCGCGCAAAACTACGAACAGGCCGTGTACTGGTACGCCAAAGCCGCTGCCCAAGGCCACGCCGAAGCACAAAACAACCTTGCCGCCCGCTACGCCACCGGCACCGGCGTCAAACAAAACATCGCCACCGCCAAATACTGGTACGCCAAAGCCGCCGCCCAGGGCAACGACAGCGCCCGCCGCACTCTTGCCGGCCTGGAAGAGCGCTTTCGCAGCGCATCCGAACCGGCCGCAGCGCCGGCACCGGCCAAACCGTAATCCGTGCGGCAAAGCAGCCTGCGCAGCGTAGCGAAGTTGCGAAACTAAAACCAAACGATGGACTTTCAGGCTGCTTTTCCCCTTACCTGCGATATCTAAGGCAACGGCTGTAGGGTGCGCCCCGCGCACCAACAACAACCGGGCAACACAAACGGCACGCGCTGCCAAACCGTTTCAGGCTGCCCCATTCAACAAACAGGCAGCCTGAAAAACCGTCTGCCAAACCGTTTTCCAACAGATTTAATGCCCGTATGCCATGCTTTGCGTAGGGTGCGCCCCGCGCACCGAAACCAAGAAACCGCCGCGCTGCCGAGATACCGTGCGGCAAAACGGCAGAACGATATACGGTGAATGGTGCGCGGTACGCACCCTAGCCGTCAAAAAAGCAGCCTGAAAACCATAAATTTGGTTTTCAGGCTGCTTTTTGCCTTGGCGGCAATATTTAACGGCAGGGGCTGCGGCTTAAACTGCCGTAGCGGCCGACGATGCCCTGCAGGGCGGCGGCATCTTCGTCGCTTACCGACATAAACAGCACATTCATGCGGGCGGAGCTTTGGCTGTTACCCTCGCCGCCGCCTTCGACCACTTGGCGGGTGGCGGCGTGCGGGAAGCGGCCGAGCAGGCCTTTGATGCGGTGGTAGTCGTCTTCCGGCAGGCTGACGCGGGCGGAGCAGGGGCGGTGCTGGCTGCCCTGGCGGACTTCGCCCTCGGCCTGTTTCTGAGCACGCGGCTGCTGGGTTTTGCCCTCGCGCGGCAGCATCACTACCGGACGGCGCGGCTGGTTGGGCAGAATGTAGTTTTTGTTCTGGCCGCCGCCGTAGGCGCCCTGGTTGTTGTTTGCCTGCTGCTGGCTGCCGCTGCTGCCGGTGTTGATGATGATCTGCGGCTGTTGCTGCTGCGGTTGCGGCGGCGCCACAGGCGTGGAAACCGCCTGCTGGGCGGCGGTGTGGCGCTTGAGCATTTTGCCGCCGAGCATGCCGGCAAAAACAATCAGATTAAGGGCCACCAGGGTGGCAAACAGCCATTTCATGCGTTTTCTATCCAGTTGAGCAGTCCGAAAATCACGAGATTATCTACAATTTTGACTTGCTTGTCTAAAGTAAATGCCGCCGGCAGCGCCGCGGCGACCTTGGCCGCGCCGCCGCCGGTAATCAAAACGTCCACCGCGCCGCTGCTGCGTGATGCCAGCCGCGCGTGCATCAGCATCAGCGCGCCGCATACCGCGTCGATCATGCCGGTGGCGATGGCGTTGGCGGTGGTGGTGGGAAAGGGGTAGTGCTGGCCGTCGAGGCGGCCGAGCCGGTCGGTTTTGCGGCAGAGCGCTTCTTTCATCAGGTAAAAGCCGGGCATGATGCTGCCGCCCAGATAGTGGTTGTCGGCGGTGAGCGCGTCGATGGTAACGGCGGTGCCGCAGCTGACGATGACGCAGGCGCGGTCGGTGAAACGGCGGCTGCCCAGCGCATTGAACCAGCGGTCGGGGCCGTGTTCTTCGGGGCGGCGGTAGTGGTTGGTGATGCCCAGCGCGCGCGGCATCGACGCCAGCCATTCCACCGGCAGGCCGACGGCGCGGGCGGCGGCATCGCGCTTGTCTTCGCCGCACACCGCCGAGCCGACGATTTTTTCAATGTCTGCGCCGCGCTCCTGCCATTCGCGCTCCAGCTGCGAAAGGTCGCGGTAGGGCGCGTGGCCGCTGTGGACGATGCGGCCGTTGCGCACCCACGCCCATTTGAGCCGGCTGTTGCCGCCGTCCAGCAGCAGGCATTGCTGCGGCTTGGCCGGCGCGGCAGCCTGAACAAGCTGCTCCGGCCGGCGCAGGCTGATTTCGCCGCTGTGCACCAGCATCTCGCCGCCCTGCTCCGGCGCCAGCCGCAGCGCGCCGTCGGCGGCGATGCCCAGTACCCTGCCCTGCGCCACCGTTTCGCCCTCGCGCAGCAGGCAGACTTCGCGGTCTTGGTCGCGGTGGACGGTCTCGTAGGCAGCCTGAAACGGCGCGAAACCCTCGGCGGCAAAACCTTCCAGCGCCGCGGCCAATTCGTCGAGCAGGCGGTCGGCCAGCGCGGCGGCGGTAATTTTTTTGCCCGCCAGCGCCTGCACCGAAGCGGCGTTTGCCACTTCCTTGGGCAGCACGAAATTGATGCCGATGCCGATAACGGCGTGGGTCAGGCCGTCGCGGCGCACGCTTTCGATCAGGATGCCGCCGAGTTTGTCGGTGCCGGACACCAAATCGTTCGGCCATTTGATGGCGGCGGGGCAGCCCAGCGACGCCAGCGCGCGCGCGCAGGCGAGTGCCGCCAACGGTGCCAGCGCGCCCAGTTCCGCCTGCGTGCGCGCAAAAGTCCAGCCGATGCTGAAAGTCAGGCATTCGCCCATGCGGCTCTGCCACGCCCTGCCCTGGCGGCCGCGGCCGCTGCGCTGGTGGTGGGCAGCGACGAAACGGTGGTGGATGTCGCCGCCGGCGCGCACCGCCGCCAGTAGTTCGTCGTTGGTCGAAGCGGTTTCTTCGAGCACGGCAGCCTGAAAACGCGGATGGCGGTAGTTTTCCGGCAGCAGCGCCAGCGGCCGCACCAGATGCCAGAAGCCGTCTCGCTGGCGCAGCAGCCCGCGCAGGTGCGCCGGCGCCTGCTGCCACAGCGCGTTGAGCGAAGCGGGCGCATGGCCGGCGGCGCGCGCCAGCTCGGTAACGTGGCGCGGTTCGCCGTCGGCCAGCGCGGCAAGCAGTTGGGACAAAGACATCGCAAACCTTTCAGGCAGCCTGAAAAAACGGCGGATTTTACCCCATCCGGCCGCCGGCGGCGAAAGGGCGGGGCGATACGCGGCAAAAAAGCAGCCTGAAAAGCGGTCTGCGCCGGCGCAAACGGTTTTCAGGCTGCTTTTTTCAGATGCCTTCGACGACAAACTCGCGGCCGGCGCGCTGCCATTGTTCGCATTCCTGCGCCAGCGCGGCGGCGGTGAGCGGGTTGTGGGCGAGCCAGCTTTGGGGGATTTTCAGGCTGCCGCTGCCGTCGCTGCCGCAGCGCAGCGCGGTGGATTCGGGCAATTCCAGCGGCAGGCGGGCGCGGCAGAACAGCACCGCCAGCCGCAGGGCGAGCACGGCGTTCCACAGCATGGCGTCGCCGCTGCCGATGCTGTCGGTCATTTTTTTCAGATCGCCGCGCTGGCCGAGCACCAGCGTGGACAGCAATTCCTGCTCGGAGCGCGAAAAGCCGGGCATGTCGGCCTGGGCGAGAATGTAGGCGCCGTGCTTGTGGTAGGCGGTGTGGGCGATGTCGGTGCCGATTTCGTGCAGCATCGCCGCCCAGCGCAGGTATTCGCTCCAGCGGGCGACTTCGGCGGTGGCGGCGCGCTGGGCCAGGCTGTGCAGAAACAGGCCGGCGATTTTCGCCACGCGGGCGGCCTGGTTTTTGCTGACATGGTAGCGTTCTTGGAAGCGCACGGCGGTTTCTTCGCGCAAATCCTGCTCGAGACCGCGGCCGATAAAGTCGTAAAACACGCCGTCGCGCAGGGCGGCTTCGGTGAACTTCATCGAACGGACTTCCAGCTCTTCAAACACCGCCATCATTACCGCCAGCCCGCCGGCAAACACTTCGACGCGCTCGCTTTTGAGCCCTTTGAGCCGGGCTTTTTTCACGCTGCCGGCGTCGATGATTTTTTCGGCGGTTTTGCGCATTGCTTCCAGCGTGATTTCTTCGCCCCAGCCCTGTTCGGCAATCACGTTGCAGATGGATTTGGCGCTGCCGGAAGTGCCCAAGGCCACATCCCAGCCGCTGCGGCGGTAGTTTTTGCTGATGCGCTGGATTTCGCTGCGGGCAGCATTGATGGCAGCCTGAAAGTTTTTGGCGGCGGCTTTGCCGTCGAAAAAGCGCAGCGAATAGGTTACGCAGCCCAAAGGCAGGCTTTCGGTCTGCTCGGGAGACAGGCCGCGGCCGATGATGAATTCGGTGGAACCGCCGCCGATATCGACCACCAGCATTTTGTTGCCGCCGGCCGGATAGGTGTGCACCACGCCGGCGTAAATCAGCCGAGCTTCTTCGCGGCCGGCGATGACTTCGATGGGAAAGCCCAGCGCGCGTTCGGCCTCGGGCAGAAAGTCGGCGATGTTTTTGGCAACGCGGAAGGTGTTGGTGGCCACCGCCCGTACCTGCTCAGGCTCGAAGCCGCGCAGGCGCTCGCCAAACTGCGCCAGACATTCCAGCGCCCGCTGCCGCGAGCTTTGGTCCAGGTTTTTCTGGCTGTCCAGGCCGGCGGCCAGCCGCACCATCTGTTTGATGTTTTCGATGATTTGCAGCTGGCCGTTGTGGTTTTGGCAGATCTGCAGGCGGAAGCTGTTGGAACCCAAATCGACAACGGCAAGCGTGGGAAGCGTATTCATATCGGTCGCGGCGGTAAAAAAGCGGGCATCTTAGGGCATCGCGCCGATTCCGACAATCCGCCTGCCCCAGCGGCGCTTTCAGGCTGCCTGCACGGCTGGCGGCCAAGGCACAGACGGCGGCGCTGCGGCGGCGGCCGTTTGCGCGTTACAATGCCGCCGTTTTTTCAGGCAGCCTGAAAAGCCGACCCCGCCCCAAAACAAGGAAACCCCGCCATGAACACCTGCCCGCTGTGCCGCGCCGAAAACGAAAACGTGCTGTGGCAAAACGAAAACCTGCGCATCATCGCCGCCGAAGAAAGCAATATTCCCGCCGTCTGCCGCGTTATCTGGCACGGCCACACCGCCGAAATGAGCGATCTGCCGCCGGATGCGCGCGTCGAGCTGATGGACGCCGTGTGGCGCACCGAAGCGGCGATGCGCGCGGTGCTCAACCCCGACAAAATCAATCTCGCCAGCCTGGGCAATATGGTGCCGCACCTGCACTGGCACGTTATCGCCCGCTTTCGCGACGACGCCTGCTTCCCCGCGCCGGTATGGGCGCCGCCGGTGCGCCGTCCGTCTTTCAGGCTGCCTGAAAACTGGATCGAAGCGGTCAAAACCCGTCTGGCGGCAGCCTGAAAAGCAGCCTGAAAAACGTATCGGCTATAATGCCGCCGTTTTCCGACTACTCGCACAAGGAGCCGCGATGACTTCCCACCTTTCCCGCCGCCGCCTGCTGCAGGCTTCGCTGGCCGCTGCCGGCAGCAGCCTGCTGGCCGCCTGCGGCAGCAGCAACCCGCCGCAAACGCCCGCCCAACCTGCCAAGAAGCCCGACATGAACACCCAGCCGCAACCGCAACCCGCCGCCCCCGTCCGCGCCGGCGACAACACCCTGCGCATCTTTGCCTGCTCCGGCTTTGCCGAAGACGCGGTGCGCGTCGAAACCGGCATCACCCGCCTGAGCGCCGCCGGCTTCCAAGTCGAAAACCGCCAGGCCGGCTACCGCCGCTTCCAGCGCTTTGCCGGCAGCGACGCCGAGCGCATCGCCGACTTCCAAGACATCGCCGCCGGCAAAGCCGCCGCCCCCAAAGTGCTGATGGGGCTGCGCGGCGGCTACGGCGCCGTGCGCCTGCTGCCACACATCGACTGGGGACGGCTCGGCGCCAAAATGCAGGAGCGCCAAACCCTGCTCTTCGGCTTCAGCGACGTTACCGCCATCCAAATGGCGCTCTTGGCGCAAACCGGCCACCCCAGCTTCGCCGGCCCGATGCTCTACAGCGAATTCGGCAAAGCCCAGCCCAGCACCTACACCATGGACAGCTTTATCCGCGCCACCACCGCGCCGCAGTACGACATCACCGTTTCCGCCTTCCAAAGCAGCCGCGTGCGCCCCGCCGAAGGCATGGTATGGGGCGGCAACCTCAGCGTGCTCGCCTCGCTGGCCGGCAGCGCCTATATGCCCAAAGTCAAAGGCGGCATTCTCTTTATTGAAGACGTGGCCGAGCAGCCCTACCGCATCGAGCGCATGCTGCACACCCTCTATCTGGCCGGCATCCTCCAGCAGCAGCAGGCGCTGGTATTGGGCGACTTCCGCATGGGCAACATCCGCGACAGCTACGATGCGGGCTACAACCTGACCAGCGTTGCCCAAAGCGTTTCCCGTGCCGCCGGCATTCCCGTGCTGATGAACTTCCCCTTCGGCCACATCACCAACAAAGCCACCTTCCCGCTCGGCGCCCGCGGCCGTTTGAGCGAAGCCGACAACGGCGGCTACCGCATCACCTTCAGCGGCTACCCCACCCTCAACCCCGCCGCGCTCAACCTGTCCGCCCTGTTGCCGCCGCCGCCCGAATTGGAAAACGGCATCTTCGGCAGCGCCCCCGCCGGCAACGGCAACGGCAGCACCACCGGCAGCGAAAGCGACGGCGAACAGTAAGCCCGCCCCGCCCAAGCAGCCTGAAAAAAGGCAGCCTGAAAACCCGATTAAGGTTTCCAGGCTGCCTTTGTTTTAGGCTTTCGGCTTTTCAGGCTGCTTTTCCAACCCGCATGCCGCGCGGTCAAAATCAGCTTTCAGGCTGCCCGCAGGACAAATCCTTTTCGTCCAGCACCTGCCGCACGCGCCAGCCGCGGCGCTCCAGGCTCTGCAGCAGGCCGTCGCGGCCGAACAGATGGGCGGTGCCGACGGCAACGGTATGGCTCTCCCGCGGCAGCAGGATGTCGAGCCGCTCCAGCCAGATGCGGTTGCGGCCGGCGAGCATTTCCTCGGCGCCGTGATGGCGCCAAAACGCCCGATCGGCACGGCTCAGGCGGCGGCTGGTGCGGTTGCTGCGGTCGGGATCGAGCAAGGGCAGCAGCTGCCGCACGCGGCCGCCGTAATAGGCATCGAGCACGGCGCGGATTTCGCGGCGGCCTTCCGCGGCTTCGTCCATCTGCGCGTCAAGCAGGCGGCCGACCTTGTCGGCAGGCAGGCGGTGCAGCAGTTTCAGCACGTCGGCCTCGCTCTCTAGCGCCAAAAACTCCTTGTCCAGCCGCCGCGCTTCGCCCGCCATCAGCACATCGATACCGTTTCCATAACCATAGCCCTCGGGCAGCAGCAGCAAGGAAAAGAAAAAGCCGGCCACCCCGGGCGCGGTTTTGCTTTCGGGCTGCAGTACGGAAGCGGCGGCGGCATGGCTGCCCGGCTGCACGAAACTGCGCACCCGCGCCATGCGTTTGGCGCCGAGCGTGGCAGACAGCGGCTCGTCCGCATGCAGCATCGAAGCGATCAGCTGCTGCTCGGCGGGATAGCGCCTGCGGTATGAAGGCGGCAGTATGCCGGTGTTTTCCACCACCAGCACCCGGCTGCGCGCCAAAGCAGCCTGAAACAACGGCGGCAGCTTGTTCCCGTCTTTGCCGACATGAACGGTGCCCGCCAGATAGCTGACCGGCGCGCCGTCGCGGGTGGCGCACCACAAAAAACTGCCGTCGCGCACGCTGTCGGCGGCAGCGGCAAACGGCAGCAGCAGGCAGGCAAAAAAACAGGTAAAGCGGGAAAAAACAGCAGACATACCGTCTCCTTATGGGGTGTTGATATTCGGATTTCGCCGCGAGTTTTGCATCAGAAAACGCCAGCCCGCGCCGCAAACGGCGGACAGCAAAACAGACCATCGGGCAGCCTGAAAGCGTAAATACCACGCCTGCTGCCGCGCCACAAGCGCCGCCGGCTCCGCCCAAGCCGGCCGAACAGGCGTATTATCGCGTTTTTTGTTTGGCAAACGGGGCGCACATGCATTCTTACCGCGGCGAATGGCTGCTGCTTTCGGTGTCGCTGATGGCGGCGGCCGGCTGGTTCGTATCGAAAAACGTGATTGCCGGCCTGCCGCCGGCGGCGTTTCTCGGCATCCGTTTCAGCGCGGCGGCCTTATTGTTCCTGCCCTTCGCCCTACCGGCGCTGCGGACGATGGACGCCGGCCAATGGCGGCGCGCCGGCGCGGTGGGGCTGGCGTTTTTTCTCAATATTTTTTTGTGGCTGATGGGCGTGGCGCACAGCCGCTATTTCGGCAGCGGCGCCTTTGTGTTCAGCCTGTCGATGCTGGCGGCGCCCCTGCTCTCATGGCTGCTGTTCCGCCACCGTCCGCCGCGGGTGTTTTGGCTGTCGCTGCTGCCGGCGGCGGCGGGGCTGTATCTGCTCACCGGCGGCAAAGGCGGCAGTTTCGATACCGGCAGCCTGTTTTTCGCCATATCGGCGCTGGCGGCAGCGCTCTTTTTCGTGCTCAACAACCAGTTTGCCAAGCATATTCCGGTGCTGGCGCTGACCACCGTGCAGATGGCAGCGGCAGGTATTTTGTGCGGCGCCTACTCGCTGGCGTTCGAGCATTGGCCGCCGCAGGTGGCAAGCGTGGTGTGGGCGTGGCTGGCACTGTGCATCGTGGTGCTGACCAATCTGCGCTTTCTGGTGCAAACCTACGCGCAAAAGCTGTGCCAAATCGGCAGCGCCGCGCTGATTATGGTACTGGAACCGGTGTGGACGCTGCTGCTGAGCGTGTGGCTGCTGAACGAAACCGTCGGCGCCGCCAAAGCCGCCGGCTGCACGCTGATTCTGGCGGCGCTGGTAATTTACCGGCTGCCGCTGCTGTGGCAGCAGCGGAAAACGGCTAAAGCCGGCAAGGCAGCCTGAAAGTCCAAAGTATCCAAACTGCCAATTTTGCCGCGAACCTCACTCCCTCCCCTGCGAGCGGGAGAGGGAATGCGGTGGCTGATGCGTTTTAGCAGCCGGCTTGGCTTGTCAAAACCAATATTTTCGGCATGTAAAGATTTATCGGGTCGCAACCTAAGTTACCTTTTTTCAGGCTGCCTGAAAGTCCCAAAGGCTACCTGAAAACCTTTCCGCCGCCTGTATTCGTACTTGGCAAACGCAAAAGCAGCCTGAAAGCGAAAAAGCAGCCTGAAAACCGTGCAAACGGTTTTCAGGCTGCTTTGGTTTGGCTTTTCAGGCTGCCTGAAGCATCAGGCCTTTTGCTGTTTGGCTTCTTTGGCCAGATACAGCCAGGTTTCGATTACGGTATCGGGGTTCAGCGAGATGGTTTCGATGCCTTCTTCCACCAGCCATTGGGCGAAATCGGGGTGGTCGGACGGACCCTGGCCGCAGATGCCGATGTATTTGTTGAGACGGCGGCAGGCGGAGATGGCCAGATGCAGCATCACTTTGACGGCGGGGTTGCGCTCGTCGAAGGTGGTGGCGATGGGGCCGCCACTGTCGCGGTCAACGCCCAGAGTGAGCTGGGTCATGTCGTTGGAGCCGATGGAGAAGCCGTCGAAGTATTTGAGGAACTGCTCGGCCAGCAGGGCGTTGCTCGGCACTTCGCACATCATAATCAGGCGCAGGCCGTTTTTGCCGCGCTCGAGGCCGTTTTCTTTCAGGGCCTTGACCACGGCTTCGGCTTCGGCCAGCGTGCGCACGAAGGGAATCATGATTTCGACGTTGCTCAGCCCCATTTCGTCGCGCACGCGTTTGAGCGCGCGGCATTCGAGGGCGAAGCATTCTTTGAACTCTTCGGACACGTAGCGGGCGGCGCCACGGAAGCCGAGCATGGGGTTTTCTTCGTGCGGCTCGTACACGCTGCCGCCGATCAGGCCGGCGTATTCGTTGGATTTGAAGTCGGACATGCGCACGATGACTTTGCGCGGATACACCGATGCGGCCAGGGTGGCGACGCCTTCGGTGATTTTGTCCACGTAAAAATCAACGGGGCTGGGATAACCGGCGATGCGCTCGGCGATTTCGTTTTTCAGGCTGCCTTCGAGGCGGTCGAAATCGAGCAGTGCTTTGGGGTGGATGCCGATTTGGCGGTTGATGATGAACTCCATGCGCGCCAGGCCGATGCCTTCGCTGGGCAGGCCGGCGAAGGTGAAGGCCAGCTCGGGATTGCCGACGTTCATCATAATTTTGACCGGCGCGGGCGGCATATTGTTGAGCGCCACGTCGTCCACCTGCACATCGAGCAGGCCGTCGTAAATCAGGCCGGTGTCGCCTTCGGCGCAGGATACGGTTACTTCCTGACCCTGGCTGAGCACTTCGGATGCGTTGCCGCAGCCAACCACGGCGGGAATGCCCAGCTCGCGGGCGATGATGGCGGCGTGGCAGGTGCGGCCGCCGCGGTTGGTTACGATGGCGGCGGCGCGTTTCATCACCGGTTCCCAATCGGGGTCGGTCATATCGGTAACCAGAATGTCGCCGGCCTGAACCTGGTCCATTTCGGCGGCGCTCTGAATCAGGCGCACTTTGCCCTGGCCGACCTTCTGGCCGATGGCGCGGCCTTCGGCCAGCACTTTGCGCTCGCCGGAAAGGGTGTAGCGGCGCAGGCTGTTGCCTTGGCCGTGCTCTTTTTCCTGCGATTTCACGGTTTCCGGGCGCGCCTGCAGGATGTAAAGTTTGCCGTCGATGCCGTCGCGACCCCATTCGATGTCCATCGGGCGGCCGTAGTGCTCTTCGATAATCAGCGCGTATTGCGCCAGCTCGGTGATTTCTTCGTTGGAAATCGAAAACTGGCGGCGATCGGCTTCGGGTACGTCGATGGTCTGCACCGATTTGCCGGCTTCGGCCTGGTCGGCAAACACCATCTTAATCAGCTTGGAACCCATGGTTTTGCGCAGCACGGCGGGTCGGCCGGCGCGCAGCGTGGGTTTGTGCACATAAAATTCGTCGGGATTGACCGCGCCCTGCACCACCATTTCGCCCAAACCGTAGGACGAAGTCACGAATACCACGTCTTCAAAACCGCTCTCGGTGTCGATGGTGAACATCACGCCCGAAGCGCCGCTGTCGGAGCGCACCATGCGCTGCACGCCGGCGGACAGGGCGACGACATCGTGCGCGAAGCCCTTGTGCACGCGGTAGGAAATGGCGCGATCGTTGTAAAGCGAAGCGAAAACGTGCTTCATCGCTTCTTTCACATTGTCCAGGCCGTTGATGTTTAGGAAGGTTTCCTGCTGGCCGGCAAACGAAGCGTCCGGCAGGTCTTCAGCAGTGGCCGACGAGCGCACCGCCACCGAAATATCGGCGCTGCCGGCATCGGCAACCATTTTGTCCCACGCCGCCGCGATTTCGGCATCCAGCTGCTCGGGGAAAGGCGTTTCCAGAATCCACTGGCGGATTTCCTTACCCACACGCGCCAATTCGGCCACATCTTCGATGTCCAAACCGGCCAGCGCGGCGGAAATGCGCTCGTTCAGGCCGTTGTGCGCCAAAAAGGCGCGGTAGGCTTCGGCGGTGGTGGCAAAGCCGCCGGGCACGCGCACGCCTTTTTCGGCAAGTTGGCTGATCATTTCGCCCAAAGAGGCGTTCTTGCCGCCCACGCGCTCGACATCGTGCATACGCAGGTTTTCAAACCAGATAACGTAGTTTTCGGCCATTTGGTGTGTCCTTCAGATTGGCTGTGTAAATGTAAAGACTGAGTAAAAAGCAAAAGCGCGGCTATTCTATCTTTTGTCGGCAGCCGTGTCATGTTTTTTTGCCGCAAAGCGCGCCGGCAGCGGCTTTCAGGCTGCCTTGGGCACCGGAAAAGCAGCCTGAAAGCAGTCGGGCGCAGGCAGCCTGAAATGTAAACGCGGCGGCGGATTCGGTTAGAATGCCGCCTTTCTTTTGATATTAGGAAGACCATGTATTTTATCGACCGCACCGCCGTGGTGCTCAAACCCACCGAAGCGTTTTTGGAATGGCTCAAGGCCGCCGACAGCGACCTGCCCGATCTCACCCTTTCCCAGCTGCGCGCCAACTGCAGCGTATTTCTGATTCCCGAGTTTGACGAACCCGAGCAGGCCGTCGCCTATTTCGACGAGCGCCACCGCGAGATTTTTGCCGCCGAGCTTTCGGGCTGGATGATCGACCAGGCGCAATGGCCGCAGGATATGGGTTTGGAAACTTTCTGGCGCTTTTTCGAACTGGAAGTGCACGACACCGTGCTTGATTTGGAAGACGCCGAACTGAATCCCAGCCCGCTGCTGGACAGCACGGAATAGCATAGGAAACGGCGGTGGACGCGTTTCAGGCTGCTTTTGTCCCGTCCAAACTGCGCCGCGGCCTGTCGCTGCTGCTGCATCTGGCCGCGGCCGCCTGCGCGCTGGCCTATTTCGGCGGCCTGCTGCGGGTAGCGCTGCTGATTTGGCTGGCCGCCGCCGCGTATTGGTCGTGGCGCGAAAGTCCGCGGCGGGTGCGCACGCTGACCGTCGATCCGCAAGGCCGCGCCGCCATCGATACCGGCGCCGGCAGCCAAAACGCCCGCCTGCTCGGCGGCAGCCTGATCAGCCGCCACGCCTGTTTTTTGCATTGGGACTGCGGCAACCGCCGCTTCTGGCAGTGCGTGCTGCCCGACAGCACCGATGCCGACAGCCTGCGCCGGCTGATGGTTTGGGCGCGCTTCGGGCAGCCTGAAAACGACAACCCGCCGCCAGACAGGCAACTGCCGCGCTGAATACCTTTCAGGCTGCCTGATGGTACTGCAAGTCAAACCAAAGGCAGCCTGAAAAAACGAACCGCCGTTTCAGGCTGCCTTTTGGCGGCAAACCCGCCCTACTCGTCCGCACCAACCACAAACACGATAAGCACACGGCTCAAAGCAGCCTGAAAAACACACACAGCGGCCGCCCGCATCTTTCAGGCTGCCTGCCGTCCGATAAGGGAACCCGATGCGTATCACTTTTTTCATCCTGATGCTGCTGCTGATGCAGCTTTTTACTTTCGGACTCGGCCGCTCGCTGCAGTGGCTGTTTGCCAACCATATCGGCCGCCGCGGCCGGCGCGCGCTGATGCTCGCCGCCTTTGCGGTAACCGACGGCCTGATTGCCGGCCTGCTGCTCGAATTGGGCAGCGGCCTTTTCCGCTGGATGGCGGTGTGGATGGTGGTGATGCTATTTGTGATGTATGCCGCGCTTGCCACCTTCCTGCTCTATCTCGCCCTGCGCCGCCTGCTGCCCGCGCAGCGGCTGGGGCGGGCGCTGCGGCTGTTTGCGCCGCTGTTTTTTCTCGCGCTGAGCGCCTATTCGGTTTACAACGCCTACACGCCGCAGGTGCGCCGCCTGAGCATCACCGTCAATAAACCGATGCCGCGGCCGCTGCGCATCGCCATGGCCTCCGATCTGCATCTGGGAATGCTGATGGGCGCGCGCCAGCTCGACAAACTGGCGGCGATCATCCGCGACGAGCGTGCCGACATCGTGCTGCTGCCCGGCGACATCATGGACGACGACACCCGCGTTTACGACGCCGAAAACATGCGCCCGCACCTGGCCGCCGTGCGCGCGCCGCTGGGCGTGTACGCCACCCTCGGCAACCACGACATGTACGGCCACGCCGACGAAATCCGCCGCGCCCTGCGCGAAGCCGGCATCCGCGAGCTGGACAACGAAGTCATCAATCTGAACGGCATCCTGCTCGCCGGCCGCACCGACGACGTCGATGCCAACCGCCCGAGCACCGCCGAACTGCTGCGCGGCCAAAACACCGCGCTGCCGGTAATCCTGCTCGACCACCGCCCCAGCCAGATTGAAGAACACGCCGCACTGCCGGTGGACATCCAGCTCTCCGGCCACGTCCACAACGGCCAAATCGCCCCCGCCAACCTAATCGTGCGCTTTCTCTACCGCCTGCACTACGGCTACGAAGCCATCGGCAACGGCCATTACATCGTCAGCTCCGGCTACGGCTTCTGGGGCGTCCCCTTCCGCCTCGGCTCGCAGGCCGAAGTGTGGATTATCGACGTCAACGGCCGGTAAACACGGCAAAAGCAGCCTGCGTAGCGTAGCGGAGTTGCGAAGCTAAAACCGTTTGCGCGGCTTTAGCTTCGCAACTCCGCTACGCTACGCAGGCTGCTTTGGTTTGTCCGTCCTTTTTCAGGCTGCCTTCCGCCCACCCGCCCGCGCAAAAAACACCGCCAGATAAACCAACAGCAGCACGCCATTAAGCGCCCCGTGG
Source organism: Kingella pumchi (assembly GCF_022288825.1). GTDB lineage: Bacteria > Pseudomonadota > Gammaproteobacteria > Burkholderiales > Neisseriaceae > Kingella_D > Kingella_D pumchi. Next base: position 30,248 of record NZ_JAKOOW010000014.1, read on the forward strand.
CGGTCTTCCGTATTTTTGGCGGCGGCAAAAGCGGCGGATACCGCAACCGGCCGGGCAGACTGAAACGCCAACGCGGAGGCTTGGTGCGAAGCGGGCAGAATAAACAGCAGGCTGTTGGCGGCGACCGCCAGCGAAACCGTCAGCAGCAGCAGATGTTTTTTCCTGATTTCGGCAAGGCAGAGCAGCAGGCTGCCGCCGACCAGCAGCGCGATGCCGGGCAGGGTGGCGGTGGCGACAATGTTGTCCACAAAATACCGCTGCCAGTAAAAGAACGCGCCATCCTGCACGCGTGTGCCCTGATTGAGCGCGGCAAAGGCCAGCGCGCTGCCGGCCAGCAGGTTGCCGCCGATAAAAAGCAGCACGCGGGCGGCTGTGTGGGTGTAGGGTTTCATATTCGGTCTCCGTTTACATCATGCGCTGCAAAATTTGTTCGCCCTTGCGCTGGTGGACAAGCGCCATGCCGACGTGTCCGACAATCAGCAACAGCAGGGCAAACGCCAACGCGCCGTGCGCCACGCCGAGCGGCGCTTGAAACTGCCTCGCCATGCCGCTGGCGGGGACGGCAAACATCAGCGCATACAGGGCAAGATGCCCCAGCTTCACTTTCAGGCTGCCTGCGGGACGGCGGCGCAGGTTGCGCAACGCCCAAACAAAGCGCACCGCCGCAAGCAACAGCAGCAGCACGCCAACCGCCTTATGCGGCGCAATCAGGAATTTCAGGCTGCCGTTGAGATGCCAAGCTAGGGTGTGTTGGCATTTAACTTTTGCAGCGGATTTTTCGTCAGAAAATGGCAGATGCAAGGCAAAAATGCGAGCCTATGCCGCCCATAGGCGAGTATTTTTAACGCGGCAGATGCCGTTTTCTGGCGCAAAAGCCGCCAAAATGTTGAATGTCAACACGCCCTGATGCGCTGGTAAACATAAACGCATAGCAGGCAGCCATGCCCCAATGCAAAAAGCGGGTGAACGGGGCGTAACGTTGCGGGGTGTCGGGTTTCATGGTTTCCTTTGTGTAATAACTTGGAAACCAGTTTACAAATATGGAAATCAGTTGTCAAATTATTTTGCTTGAAAACCGCAACTATTTGACAACCGTTTTCCGCATTTTTTAAACTCACCGCCGAAAAATCATTTGGGAAACACAGTATGGACAATCAGTTAAACAGCGAAGCCCTCAGCCGCATCACCACCGAAATTTTCTACACCAATGGTTTACTGCTCGCGTGGGGCGACCGTTTTGCCGCCGATTTGGGATTAACCTCGGCGCGCTGGCAAATGCTCGGCGCGCTGGCACACGCCGCCGAAGCGCAAACCTCGCCGCAGCTGGGCGAGCGCATGGGCATGAGCCGCCAAGGCGCGCAAAAGCAGCTCAATCTGCTGCTGGCCGACGGTTTGGTCGCCGCCGCCGACAACCCCGCGCACAAACGCTCGCCACTCTATTCGCTCACTGAACGCGGCGCAGCGGTGTTCGCCCAAGTGCGCCAACGCTGGATGGCGCAGGCGGCAGAATGGGCGCAGGATTTGAGCGCGGAAGAATTGGCGGCGGCGGAGAAGGTGTTGCTGGCGCTGGGGCAGCGGGTGAAGGCGGCGGGGTAGCAAACGGCGCAGCGCACAAGCAGTTTCAGGCTGCTTTCAGATACCGCTTCGCACAATGGCGGGGCGGCTGAAGATGTGGACAACCAGGAGAACGAATATGTGGTCGATGATAGTTGCCGCCTTTATCTACGGCTGTTTGGCGGGCGCGGTTTGGCGGGCAACGGCGAAAGTATGGCTGCTGCCCGTGCCGCTGACGCTGCTTTTGCTTTTTATCGACGATATCGGCGCCGGCTCGGAGCAGATGGCGTGGTTCCCGATTTGGATGGCGATGGCCGGTCTGCCGACGCTGCTTGCCGGCTACTTGGGCATCTTGGCCGGCAGGCTGCCGTTTTTGCTGCGTCGTGATGCGAAGAAACCGCCGCAGAAAGGGAAAGAAACGGAATAGCCCGAGCGGCGGAGTTTGGTCAAAACGGCGGCGGTTTTTCGCTGCAATCAAAATTTCAGGCTGCCTGTTTTCCCAGAAACAGGCAGCCTGAAAGCCCAAGCGCGTTGCGTTAGCGGTAGGAATCGGCGCCGGCGTTGGGCATCATGATCCACAGGATGATGTAAATCAAAATCCCGGGCACGGCAACGCTGGCGCAGGAAAGAACCACAAACATCACGCGCGTAAGCGTGGGCGACCAGCCCAGGTATTCGGCTATGCCGCCCATCACGCCCGCAATCATGCGGTAGCGGCGGGAGCGGTGGAGTTTGACCAATCGTGTCATATGCAGTCTCCGTTGGTAAAAGTTAAATGTCAGCACGCCCCAGGGCGTGGCCGTCTTCTTGGCAGTACAAAGCATCGCCGTGGCGGTGGTCTTGGGCGTCGGTTTGCAGGGTAATGTGGCCGATGCCTTTTTGCCGCGCCAGCGCTTCCACCGCGCGGCTGACTTCTTGGGCTTCGCGCACGGTCAGACTGCCGTCGAGCACCAGATGGGCGGAGAGCAGGTGGCGGCTGCTGGTGAGCGTCCAGATGTGCAAATCGTGTACGCCCAGCACCTGCGGCACGGCGAGGATTTCGGCAACCAGCGCGGCCTGGTCGATATGCGCCGGCGCGCCCTGCATCAGGATGTGCAGGGTTTGGCGCAGCACCACCGCGCCGCTGTTGGCCACCAGCAGGGCAATCAGCACGCTGACCACGGGGTCGGCCCAGCGCCAGCCGAACACCATCATCATCAGTGCGGCGGCAATCGCGCCCAGTGAGCCGAGCAGATCGCCCAATACGTGCAGGTAGGCGCTTTTCATATTGATGCTGCCGTGCACGTCGCCGTGGCGGTGCATATAGCGGGCGACGACGATGTTCACCGCCAGCCCGAGTGCGCTGACCACCAGCATGCCGGCGCCGGCCACTTCGGGCGGATCGTTCAGCCGCTCCACCGCTTCGATCACCACCAGCACGGCAATCGCCAGCAGCGTCAGGCCGTTGAACAGGGCAAACAGGATTTCGGCGCGTTTGTAGCCGAAGGTTTGGCGGCTGTCCACCGCCTTTTCGCCGAGCTTGAACGCCAGCAGCGACAGGCCGACCGACAGCGCGTCTGAGAGCATATGGCCGGCGTCGGAAAGCAGCGCCAGCGAGCCGGTGAGCAGGCCGCCGGCGATTTCCACCAGCATATAGCCGGCGATAATGAAAAACGACACGGCCAGGGCTTTTTTGTTGCCCGCGTGCGCGTGATGGGAATGGTCGTGGCCGGCACCCATAGCCTGCTCCTTGCGTTGTCCGATAGGCGGAATGTACCCGAAAACGCCCCGGCGCAACAGGCAGCCTGAAAGCCGGCAGTATCGGTTTTGCCGCCCGATTGCGCGCGGCACACAAAAAGCAGCCTGCGTAGCGTAGCGGAGTTGCGAAGCTAAAACCGCCCACCCAGCTTTCAGGCTGCTTTTATCTGCCTGCCGCTTATTTCAGGCTGACGGGCACGGCGGTGTGTTTGCTTTCTTTTTCGCCGTAATACTGAAAACCGATGCTGTGCTCGCGCTCGTTCCACTGCAGCCGGCGCGACGGCGTGGAATAGCGGCGCAGCGCCTCCTCAACCAGCGCCGGCCGCTCGGCGGCGGGGCGGCTGTGCAGAAACAGGGCAGCCTGAAAAGCGCGCTGCAGCATGGCGGTATCCTGCAGGCGGCGGGCGTAGTCGGAAAAATCGGGCAGCACATCGGGCAGCACATCGGCCATCAGGCAGCCTTGGACATTGTTCGCGCACGACCATACCGCCAGCGCATTTTTGTCGTCCGCCGGCTTCCAGTCTAAAGCACGGTCCTGCTGCAGCGCGCTTTGGGCAGCCGGAGTGCAGGGATAGACGTAGTGCGCGGCGATAAGGGCTTGGGTGTGTTCGGCGTTCAACAGCCGCCGCAGCAGGGGATTGGCCGATTGGCCGTCTTCAAACGGCATGCCGCTTTCGGCATCGGTATCCAAATAGTCCGCCGGATTTTGCTCCATCTTGCGCGCCAGATTGGCGATGAAACGAAATTCGTCGCGCATGGCGGTACAGATGCTTTGCTCCTGCGCCGACAGCGGCTCGAATGCGGCCGCGCATTCCTCAGGCAGCCGCTGCGCCTGCGCCGGCTGCTCGGCAATCATCGCCGCGGCCAGCTCGGTGTTTTTGCGGATCAGGGCGTTGCCGATCATCGGCGGCATCAGCGAAGGACGGCTTTTAAGCAGGGTGCGGCCGGTTTTGATATTGCGGCAGACACCGGCCAGCGCCGCCTGATGGCGGTCGTCCGCCCAATCGAGCGCGGCGGCGGTGGTTGCGGCCATCAGCAGATGGAAAGGCGGTAGCACAAATTTCGACAAATCATCGTTATCGTTCGGCCAGCCGCGCTGGGCGAACACTTCATAAGCGCCAAGTTGCGCCACATTGTCCAGCAGTGGCCGGTAACGCTGCGCGGCGGCGCGAAAACGCGGCAGATCGGCGCGCACCTCGGCCAGGCAGGCCGCACCGTTTTTGGCGGTACAGTTCAACTCGCCCGACTGCGGCTGCGGCAGCGCCTTGTCCGCCAGCTGCGGCACATCCTGCCGCGCCATAATCTGCCGCCCGTGGTCCCGCATGATTTGACGGCGCTCCTGATCGTCGGCGGTGCGGTAGCCCAGCAGCCACAGCGCGTCGATGCCGTTGCCCTCCTGCGGCTCGGGCTCAGCAGCCAGCAGCGCCACATCCGGCCGCGCGGCCGCAATGTCGCGCTTCATCAGCCATTGCGGCACCAGATACAGCGTAAACACCGCCAGCACGGCCAGCGCCAGCAGGGCAAGCAGGATTTTCTTCATGGGACGTCTTCTTTTACTAAGGCAGCCTGAAAACCGGATCAGCGGTTTTAGCTTCGCAACTCCGCTACGCTACGCAGGCTGCTTTTTGTGTAGGCGGTATCAGCGTTTGGTTTGGCCGGCGCGCCATTTCTGCCAGCCGTAGTAAACATAGCCCGACAGGCTGTAGCTCAGGAAAAAGCCAAACAGTACCAGCGCCGGCTCGATGGCCAGCAGCATCAGCGCCAGCACCAGGATAATCATGCCGAAAAAGGGGATTTTGCGGCGGACGTTGATTTCCTTAAAGCTCCAAAAACGGATCTGCGCCACCATCGACAGGCCGGCAAACAGGGTAATCAGCAGAGCGACGATGCCGATATTGCCCAGCCCGTCCATGCTGCGGTCGAGCCACACCAGACCGGCCACCAGCGCGGCGGCGGTGGGGCTGGGGATGCCGATAAACCATTTTTTATCGACTTTGCCGATCAGGGTGTTAAACAGCGCCAGCCGCAGCGCGGCGCAGGCGCAATAAACAAAAGCGACGCCGTAGCCGAGCTTGCCGAACTGGGCGAGCTGCCAGTTGTAAACAATCAGCGCGGGGGCGACGCCGAAGCTGACCATATCGGCCAGGCTGTCGAGCTGTTCGCCGAAGGCGCTCTGGCTGTTGGTCCAGCGGGCGACACGGCCGTCCATGCCGTCCAGCAGCATCGACACAAACACGGCGATGGCGGCCTGCTCGAAGCGGTCGTGCATGGATGCGGTGATGGCGTAAAACGCGGAAAACAGCGCGGCGATGGTGAAGGAATTGGGCAGCAGGTAGATGCTGTTTTGCCGCCACAGGCGGCGGGCTTCAACGGGGCGTTCGGAAAAATTGGGATCGGTCATGGCGTCGGCCTTTCTGTGCGGCGGATGCGGCGGCTGGGCAAACCTGCGATGCAGTTTTCAGGCTGCCTGAAACGCGGCGGCGCATCCGAAAAACAAAAAACGGCTTTTCAGGCTGCCTGAAAAGCCGTTTCGGATTTAAGCGGCCGTTTTCAGGCCGAGCACGTCCTGCATGTCGAACAGACCGTGCGGGTGCTGGGCAAGCCAGACGGCGGCGCGGACGGCGCCGGCGGCGAAAGTCATGCGGCTTGATGCTTTGTGGCTGATTTCCACGCGCTCGCCTTCGCCGGCAAACAAAACGGTGTGGTCGCCGACAATATCGCCGCCGCGCACGGTGGCAAAGCCGATGGTCTGCGCATCGCGCGCGCCGGTCTGGCCTTCGCGGCCGTACACCGCGCAGTCTTTCAGGCTGCGTCCGAGCGCGTGGGCGACGACTTCGCCCATGCGCAGGGCGGTGCCGCTGGGGGCATCGATTTTGTGGCGGTGGTGGGCTTCGATGATTTCGACGTCGTAGCCTTCGTTCAGCACGCGGGCAACGGTGTCAAGAATATGGAAGCTGAGATTGACGCCGACGCTGAAGTTGGCGGCAAACACAATGCCGGTTTTCTCTGCCGCCCGGGCGATGGCGGCCTTGCCGGCATCGTCAAAACCGGTGGTGCCGATGACGGCTTTGATGCCGTTTGCCGCGCAGTAGTCGAGCAGCGGCAGGGTGGCGTCGGGGCGGCTGAAGTCGATGAGCACGTCGCAGCCGGCCAAGGCGGTGGCGATGTCGTCGCTGATGCACACGCCGGTGTCGATGCCGCTGGCGTAGCCGGCATCCAGGCCGATTTCTTTGGTGCCGCTGCGGGTGAGCGCGCCGGAAAGTTCGGTGGCGGGGTTGGCGGCAACGGCTTCAACCAGCACCCGCCCCATGCGGCCGGCCACGCCGGCCAGCGCGATTTTCAGGCTGCTCATTGCGCTTTTCCTTCCTGTTTTTCCTGCAGCACGCGGCGGGCGTGCTCCAGCGCGTCGCCTTCCACGCGCGAAACGGTGCCGTTTTCAAAGAAAACGGTCAGCGTGCGCTGCTCTTTGATTTTGCCGCCGCGGCTCAGTTCGTAGGTGTAGTCCCAGCGGTCTTGGCGGAAAGACGGATTGAGCACCGGCGCGCCGATTTCCAGCTGTACCTGCTCGCGGCTCATGCCGGGTTTGACCGCCAGCACCGATTCGGGATTCAGCGGCACGCCCTGCACCACCGGCATTTTGTAATAGGGCAGTTTGTTGACCAGCGAAGGGGTACAGGCCGCCAGGCCACAGAGTGCGGACGCAACAGTCATCCATCGCAACAGGGGTTTCACGTTGTCTGCCTTTCTATAAGGATTAAAAACGGTTTTTCGCGCGTTTGCCTGCGGTTTTCGCCGCCGGCGGCGCAAAGAAAAGCGGGCAAGATACCACGCGCCGCGCCCGCAGATAAAGTGCCAATTAAAAACTTTTATTGTTTGGCTGTCGGCAGGCGCGAAAAGTTTGCTATTATACGCGCCATCTTTATCCGAGTGTATTGAGAAAGCGAAACCATGAACAACATCGCCCAATTGAAAGACAACGGTCTGAAAGTTACCGGCCCGCGCCTGAAAATCCTCGACCTGTTCGAAACCCACGCCGATCTGCACCTGAGTGCGGAAGACGTTTACCGCATCCTGCTGGAAAACGGCATCGAAATCGGCGTCGCCACCATCTACCGCGTGCTCACCCAGTTCGAGCAGGCCGGCATCCTGCTGCGCCACCACTTCGAAACCGGCAAAGCGGTGTACGAATTGAACAAGGGCGACCATCACGACCATATCGTCTGCGTCAAATGCGGCAACGTCAGCGAATTCCACAACCCCGAAATCGAAAAGCTGCAGGAGCAGATTGCTTCCGAACACGGTTTCCGCGTAGTCGACCACGCCCTTTATATGTACGGCGTCTGCGGCGACTGCCAGAAAAAGGAAAAACGCTAAACCCGCACCCACAGGCAGCCTGAAAGCCTTTCAGGCTGCCTTATCCTTGTCCGAAAACATCACAAAACGGAAGTACCATGAAAACCCTGATTCCCGCCCTGGCGCTGGCCGCCGCGCTCAGTGCCTGCGCCGCCCCCGCCGCCGATTCCGCCCACCCGCATAAGGCCGCCGCCATGTCTTCACAGCCCACCGCCACCTTTGCCAGCCGCTACGGCTTCGATCAGACCGTCGATGCCCTGACTTCCGCCATCCGCAGCAAAGGCATGACCGTTTTTGCCGTTATCGACCACCAAGACGCCGCCAAGCAGGCCGGCCTGCAGATGCAGCCGGCCAAAGTGATTATTTTCGGCTCGCCCAAAGCCGGCACCCCGCTGATGGTCAAAGACCCGCTGCTGGCGCTGCAGCTGCCGCTCAAAGTGCTGGTAACCGAGCAGGACGGCCGGGTAACCGTTGCCTACACCCCCGCCGCCGAGCTGGTCAAACACAGCGCCGTCAGCGAAGCCGAAGTGGCCGGCACGCTGGCCAAAGCCGAAATCCTGATTCGCGCTACTGTCGGACAGCAGCAGTAAGGTCTGTTCGTTTCAGGCTGCCTTTGAGTTTTCAGGCTGCTTTTACTTTCAGGCAGCCTGAAAAACCGTTATCCCCCCACCCTACCCGTTTAGGAAACCGCCATGACCCTAGCCTACTGGTGCGTACTGATTGCCGCCCTGCTGCCTTTGGGCTGCGCCGCTTACGCCAAAAAAACCGCCCGCTTCAACTTCGCCCGCGACAACGGCAGCCCGCGCGAATTTCTCGCCCGCCTTGAAGGCCGCGCCGCCCGCGCCCATGCCGCCCAGCAAAACGGCCACGAAGCCTTCGCCCCGTTTGCCGCCGCCGTGGTTATCGCCCACGCCACCGGCAATGCCGCTCAAGGCACCATCAACTGCCTAGCCGTGCTGTTTGTGCTGCTGCGGCTGGCCTTTATCTACTGCTATCTCAACGACCGCCCCAGCCTGCGCTCCGCCGCCTGGTCGGGCGCGATGCTCTGCACCGTATTGCTGTTTGTCGCCGCCGTTTGAGTTTCCCCCGTCAGGCAGCCTGAAAAACTTTCAGGCTGCTTTTGATTCGCCACTTTCGCCATGCACATTCCCTTTCTCGAACCCGGCAACCACCGCTTTCCCGACCCGCGCCCCGCGCTGGCGGAGAACGACGGCCTAGTCTGCGTCAGCGCCGATCTCGCGCCCGCACGCCTGCTGGCCGCCTATCCGCGCGGCATTTTCCCGTGGTTCAGCCAAGACAATCTGCACTACTGGTTTGCCACCGCCCCGCGCGCCGTTATCGAGCCGGACGCGCTGCACATCGGCCGCTCGCTGCACAAACACCTGCGCAATAAACCCTACCGCGTTACCGCCAACCGCTGCTTTGCCCAAGTGATTGCCGCCTGCGCCGCCGCGCCGCGCCCGGGGCAGGACGGTACTTGGATCGAACCCGAGTTTCAGGCTGCCTATACCGCGCTGCACCGCCTGGGGCACGCCCATTCCTTCGAATGCTGGTATCCCGCCGCCGACGGCACACCCGAGCTGGCCGGCGGCTGCTACGGCGTGCAGATCGGACGGGTGTTTTTCGGCGAATCGATGTTCGCCCGCCGCAGCGACGCTTCCAAAACCGCCTTTGTCCACGCCGCCGCCCACCTGCAGCGCTGCGGCATCGCCCTGATCGACTGCCAGCAAAACACTGGACACATGGCGCGCTTCGGCTCGCGGCTGCTGCCGTTTGACGACTTTCAGGCTGCCTTGGATACCCTGTGCGGCCAAGAGCTGCGGCAAGATATCGGCAGCGGCACGCTGGCGGAAAACCGGCTGGCGTAAGCTTTCTGCCTAAAAAAAAGCAGTTGCCGCCATTTTGACAACAACCGTACTATTTCATAAAGCCCTTCATTCGAGAATAGATATATAGGTTAATAACCTTTAAAAGCTGTTATTTGACTAAACCCGTAAGTGGAAATAACCAAAAAAGAGCCCCTATAGCCAATCCAAACAATAAGGATTCAACCCTAAACATATTTAAAATCCAAGGATGAAATTCTAAATTGGCATCATCTATGATTTCTCTATGATGAATTTTTTTACAATATCGTTTTACAATGGATGTTGAAAAAGAAACAATCAAAGCAAAAGATATTATAATATATTTATTAATATGAAATAATTTATCTATAACTAATTCATTTTTAAAATTTAAAAATATGGCGATTCCCATTATAAAAATATAAGCTATGGCGCTTAAAGCCATAATGGCGTTATTTTCCAAATAATTTATCTTTCTCATTACCTATCTCATTTAACTGAAGTTATTGTAAAAAATGTACTCATCATGCCCATTTGTTTGCCGTTTGGTTAATACCTGCGTTGCATACCAGTTTTTCTAAAGTTGGGAATTTCATTTTCCAACAAATCAATACGCCAACGCAAATAGACCTTAATCAAACTATCTAAAATGTTTACATAACAGACAGCCTGAAACTCCGTTTATTCGACTTTCAGGCTGCTTTTGCCGACAACGGCCAAGGCAGCCTGAAAACCGCCCGCCGCGTTTACAGGCTGCGCCGCTGTTTGGCGGCAGGCTGCACGGCCAGCGGCGGGTGGCAGCGGAAGATGCGCCAGTAAACAGGCAGGTAGAGCCAGAAGGCGGCGGCCAGCAGCAGCGCAGGCAGCCTGAAAACGGCCAGCGCGTAGTCTAGGCCGGCATATACGCCCAGGCTGCGGCTAAGGGCGGCAGCAAGAATCAGCGCCAGCGACAGGCGGCTGGTGGCGGGATAGTGCAGTTTCAGGCTGCTGTGGACGGCGCCGGCGATTGAAAACACCTGCATCAGCATCATCAGGTAGCCGCCGAGCATAATCAGGTGGAAGGGCAGCAGCGGGCTGCCGCGCCCGAGTATGCCGGCGGCGCCGAGCCAGACGTAGCCGGCGCCGGTGGCGAGCATGGTCAGGTAGTACCAGCGGATGTAGTAGCGGCGCAGCAGCACGAAGTAATGCCATTCGCGCAGGCGGCCGAGTACCGCCAGACCGGCCGCGAGCGCCAGCCAGGCGGAAACTTCGGGGCGGCGCAGCAAGAGTTCGGCAGTGGCATAGGCGTACACCAGCCATACCGACAGGTTGCGGTAAAACGGGTTGGGCATAAAGCTGCAGTCGCTGCGGCCGGCTTCTTCCAGCGCTTTTTGGCCGATGGCGCGGCCGATGCGGAAATTAATCAGCAAAATGCCGGCGGCAAACAAATGGGCAAGGGTTTTCAGCCACAGAGTCCCACCGCCGGCGGCATAGCCGGCATCGGCGGCATAGCCGGCATCGGCGGCGGCGATGGCGAGCATCAGCACGGTTACGCTGATTTGGCGGCTGTCGCGCGCGCGCCAGGCCAGATGGGCGGCAAACAGCGCCAGATACAGCCAAAACGGCAGCATCAGCCAGGCGGAAACCGCAATGGCAAACGGCGCGGCGGCCAGCGCGGCCAGCCACAGGGCGCAGGTGGCGTAAAAATGGCGCTGCAGCGGGCGGGCGTCGTGCGTCCATTCTGGCAGCGCGGTAAACAGAAAGCCGGCGAATGAAGCGCCGCCGATAATGTTGAGAAAGGCGTAGGCATGAAATTCAAGCGGCGTGGCAGCCAACGGCCACCAACCGGCGGCAGCGAGCGCCCACACCGCGCCGGCAAGGGGCACCAGCGCGGCGGCCAGCAGAAAATAGGGGCGGAAGGGATAGGCGGGAAAGGTGGCGAGTGCCTGGCGCAGGGGCGTGGCGGTTTTCAGGCTGCTTTTATTCATGGTAGGCGCGCCAGAAGGGTTGTTGCAGATAGTGGTTGGTGAAGTCTTCGCCGCGCTCGGCAAAGGGGGCGGCAAGTTCGACCACCCGCCGGCAATGGGCGGGCTTGTGGTCGAGCAGATAAATGCGCTGTGCCAGTTTCAGCGCTTCATAGCGGTCGTGCGACACCATAATGACCGCCATGCCGCTATCCACCAGCTCGTTCATCCAGCGGTACAGGCCGAGTTTGAGCTCGTAATCAAGCGCGGAAAAGGGTTCGTCCAGCAGCAAAAGGTCGGGCTCGCCGGCCAGCGCGCGGGCCAGCGCGGCACGCTGGCGCATGCCGCCGGAGAGCTCGTGCGGGTATTTGCGCCAGTCGGCTTCGGCCAGATGCAGGCGCTGCAAAATGGCGCGGACGCGCTCGCGCACGGCGCCGCTTTCAGGCTGCGGCGTAGTCAGCAGCACGTTTTCCCACAGCGTGCGCCACGGCAGCAGGCGCGGCTCTTGAAACAGATAGCTGATGCGGCGAAAGCCCTGCTCGATCAGGCCACTGTCAAAATCAATCAGGCCGGCAATAATCCGCAGCACGGTGGTTTTGCCGCAGCCTGAAGGGCCGTACAGGCATACCGCTTCGCCGGCTTGAATCGTGAGATCGAGATCGCGCACGATGTCGTCGCCCATCAGGCTGCAACGCAGTTTTTCCACCTTCAGCATGTCAATGCTCCCACGGCATCAGCAGGATGCGCAAAGGTTCGACCAGCAGATATTCGACGACAAAAATCACCGCCAGCACCACCAGCACATAGGCCAGCACTTCCTGGGTGTCGAGCATCGAGCGGGCGGCGGCGATGCGGGCGCCGATGCCGTTGTCAGTAGCAAGCAGTTCGGCCATCACCGCGATTTTCACTCCCATACCCACCGCCACGCCGACCGCGGGCAGCAGGTGGTTGGCCAGATGCGGCAGATACAGGTGGCGCACCCGCCCCGGCCACGGCACGCGGTAGGCTTCGAGCATTTCTTTCAGGCTGCCATCCACCGTCATCATGCCGCGCATGGCGGCGGCAAAGGTGAGCGGCAGCACGGTAATCACAATGGTAAACACCGCCCCCACCGTGCCCATTTCAAACCAAAACAGCGCCAGCACCACCCACACAATCGGCGGCATGCCCAGCAAAATGCTGATCAGCGGCCGGCAGAAAATCCCCAGCGTTTTAAACGAACCGGCCAGCAGCCCCAGCCCGATGCCCAGCGCCAGCGCCAGCGCAATGCCGCTGCCGGCGCGGTACAGCGTGGGCACAATCTCGGCGGCATCAAAATCCGACAGCAAATCCAGCGCTTTGGCAAACACCGGCAGCGGCGCCGGCAGCACCAAATCGCCCAAGCTGCCGGCAGCCAGCTGCCACAGCGCGCAAAACACCGCCACCGCGGCGGCGGAAGCAAATCCGCCCCACAGATAATGCAGGGTCTGGGCAAAACGGCCGCGCCGCAGCGGACCGCCGGAATCGGTAATCATCTCGGTAAAACAGTCGGCAAAACAAAAAAACGGCAAACAAAAACGCGGCAGCAGCGCCACCGGCGCCAGTATAAAGCAATGCGCCGCCCGCCAAAACGGCAGGCAGCCTGAAAAGCCGGAATGCGGTTTTCAGGCTGCCTTTGTTATCGGCCGCCGCGCAGGCGTTCAGACAAACAGGCTGTCCGCCGGCAGCTTGCCGCCGACAATCGCCGGATTGAGCTGGTAGAGCTCGCGGAAAAACAGCTTGATGCCGGCGGCGGCTTCTTTGGCCGGCGTTGCCGCCAGACGGGCATGCGGCAGACCCGCCGCCAGCGCCTGCTCGGGCAGGCCGAGATGCTTGGCGCCGATGGCCGCGGCCTGCGCCGCATTGGCCTTGCTCCAAGCCGCCGCCTGCAGCAGATCGGCCTGCAGCCGGCGCACCGCGTCGCCGTTTTGCTTCAGAAAAGCGCCGCTGACCATCAGCCCCGCCTGCGGAATGCCGCCGGAAACCTTCATCGTTTTTTCCCATTCCTGCTGCATATCCAGCGCACGCACCACGTTCTGCCCCATTTGGCGGCCGCGGATAATGCCCATGCTCACCATCGGCTCGGGCAGCAGCGCGAAGTCGGCGCGTTTTTGCATAAACATCATCATCGCTTCCGGCGGCGTGGCGGCGTATTGGACGCGGATGCGCGAAAAATCGATTTTCAGCCGCCGGCACAGCGCCTGCAGCACCAAATCCGGCATATCGTTTTTAAACGGCAGCGCCAGCGTTTTGCCCGCCAAATCGCCGATGCCCGACAGCGCACGGTCGCGCCCCAGCACATACAGCAGGCCGAAGCTCATAATATTGACCAGCTTCACATCCTGCCCGCGCGCCGCCAGATTGGCCGCCACATAGCTCGGCACCACGCTGGCCTGCATCGTGCCGTTGGCCAGGCCGGCACGCAGCGCATCAACATTGCGCCACACCTTCACATCAAACGGCCGGCTGTTTTTCAGCTCGCCCCGCTGCGCCGCCACACCCAGCAGCACAGTAGGCATCACCGGCGGGCCGTACACCGTAAACTTGGTTTTGCTGTCGGCCGCCAACAGCCCCGGACTGCACACCGCCGCAGCGGATGCGCCCATCAGTTGGAGAAAATGTCTGCGTTTCATGGAAAACTCCTGTTCTCGTCGGTGCAAAAAGCCGCCCTGCTGCTTTCAGGCTGCCTGCGCAACACGGCAGCAGCCTGAAAGCACCTGTGCCGGCGCCAATGGGAATATACCGCATTAGCGTCTGCGGCGCTAAGGGGCGGCGGGAATAGCGGGAAACAACGCCCGCTTTTACCGCCGCCGCACCGCGTTCTACAGCAGAATCCGTGCCGCCGATTTACGCTGCCCTTAGCGATCGCGCAAACTCCCGTCCACTTTGGTTCGCAGTGGATTGAGCAGATAGCATATTGATTAATAAGTGAAAATATTACCTTCTTGCAAAAAATAAATATACCGCTCTAATCAAACCGGCTAAAACCAAAGGAATGAACCAACTTCCCCCTATAAAATATAAAGAAAATTCAATTATGTTTCCTAAATTTATTTCCATATCATCTAAAGACATAAATATAGGAAAGGCAAGAATATTGGTTAATATATAAGCAAATACAAGCTTTCCGTTTATACGATTCCCGTTCAAAAAAACATGATCGCTAACAACAAATATCTTACTCCCCAAAGCCAAAAAATAAAAAACACCAAAAATAAAAACTAAAACATACAGAAAATGCTCAAACAAAGGGAAATAAGTTATATTTAACTTACCTAATATCATATAAAATATGATACAAAACAACACCTACAAAAAGAAAATTATTTTTACCATTTGAAATTATATGAAGCGCCGTTTAATAAGCTCTTCCCTATTTTGATGAACATAACAAGCTATAACACAAACAAACTCAGAAAACAAACTTCGCAGCTATACGTTTAGCTATACTGCAGCAATCCAAACGTCCTTTCCTACGTTTACCAGCCCTACACCTTCGGCAGCTACACCGACACTACCGCCTTTACCCTCCCCGCCAACAAGCTCAAAGGTATCGTCAAACCCGAAATCCTGCACGAGATGGAAGCCTACCGCGAGTGGAAAAACCGTATCTGCGGCTTTCAGACTGCCTTTTGCCGTCTGCTTGGATTAAAATCCCGGCTCCCGCAACCACTTTTTCCAAACGAAAGACCCCAGCCATGAACAAACACCTTCCCGCCCTGCTTGCCGCCGCCCTCGTCCTACCCGCCCTTGCCGCGCCGCCGCAGGTCAAAATCCAATCGTTCACCGCAAAATACTGCCCCAAACCCTCGCCCGACACCGGGTGCAGCGAATTCATCGTCTCCCACCCCGTCTTCCCCGATGCCGCGCAAAACGCCTTTATTGACAAACTGCTGCGCCCGATGTCCGCCGCCGACGGTCTCAAAACCCTCACCAAAGCCGCCGCCCTGCGCGAACTGAAAAAACGCGTCAATGAAAACCGCGACGACGAAGGCTACCCGCGCCACCAATACATCGTCGAAGCAGACCTCGAAGGCTACACCCCCAACTACTACGTTCTCTCCACTACCGACTACGAATTCTCCGGCGGCGCACACGGCGCGGGCGACGGCAGCGACTACGTCATCCCCCGCAGCGGCAAACCCGTCCCCCTCAAACTCGCCGACATCCTGCTGCCCGGCAAAAAAGCCGCCTTCGCCGCCCTGCACCGCCAAGGCATGCTCGACTATTACTTAAAAGAAGGCGGCAAAACCCGGCAGGAAATCGAAGCAGACTTCGACGACAAAAACAGTTCCCACCACCTCACCGACGAACATCTGGAAAACTGGACCTTCTACAAAAACGCCCTTTCCTACACCTACAACCACTACAGCTTCGGCAGCTACGTGGACACCCCCTCCTTCACCATCCCCGCCGACAAGCTCAGGGGCATCGTCAAACCCGAAATCCTGCGCGAAATAAAAGCCTACCGCGAGTGGAAAAACTGATTTTAGATTCGCAACTCCGCTTCGCTACGCAGGCTGCCTTCTACCCCGCCGCCTAAATGTTTTGCACAAACAAAAGCAGCCTGAAAGCCGTAAATCCGGTCTTCAGGCTGCTTTTTGCCAATGGCACCAACGGCAACATCAGGCTTTCAGGCTGCCGTAAGCCTTGCTTTGGGCAGCGCGGATTATTAAGAAACGTAAACCCCTTTCCTATCGGCATCACGGATTGGTTATTAGGGATGAACTGCCTTTCAGGCAGCCTGAAAGCTGGGTTTGGCCGCCCATCTTATTCAAACGGACATATCCTTTTGGCGGATAGCCAGCCACGCCCGCCGCGACTAGATTTTGCGTTTTTTAACCCAAGCATACAAAACTCCCATGAAACTCCGTCCCAATACCATTTTGCTCGGCCTACTGGCCGCTTCGTTTGTGTTACCCGTCTATGCCGATGACGACGCACAAAGCGACGGCGACGCCGCCTTCGAGCTTGGCCAGATTACTGTGCAGGGGCGCCGCAGCAATGTGGCGGCCGACGAGCGCACCATCAGCACCAAGCGCCGCCGCTCTTTCAGCGTTACGTCCGCCGCGCGCGTGAGCAGGTTGTCGCTTATGGCATGGGCGATTGCCGAGAGCGTGCGCATGGAGCAAGGCGCAACCAGCATCCCTGCGCTGTGAAACGAGCTGCTGGCAATGCTCGCCGCCAAATTGCCAATCGGATGCACCACATCCGCCAGCGCGTAAACCGCTTCTTTGCTGTATGCCGTTTCCGCGGCGCGGGTGAGTTCCGCCCCTTTGGAAACCACCAAATGCGTTTCAATCTGCGCCAGCGGTTGCAGCAATTGCAATGCCTTGTAGCCATACGCAAAGCCACTTGCGCCGCTGATGCCAATAATCAAACGTTGAACCATTTTGCTCACTCGTAAACTCAAAAAACGCGCGATTATAGCCGTTTCGCGCCCAAGGCAGCCTGAAAACCTTGCACAACGCCTTGTTTTCATGCAGTATCCGCCGCTTTCAAACCCAAGGAACGCAACTCATGGAATTGAGCGATTATTTTGTTAATCTCGTGTTAAGCAGCATCTTAATTGTGGGCGCTTATCAATTTTATTTTTTCACGCAACGCCATCCGCTGCGCAAGCCGATTGTTTGGCGCTCGCCCATTGATGAATCCATCCCGTTCAAACCGCAATGGTCTTGGGTGTACAGCTTTTTGTATTACCCCGCCATTTTGTATCTGAACCTGCTTGCCGAAGACAGCGCCCATTTCAACAAAATGGCGTTCAGCTTTTTGGTATTGCTGTTTATGCAGATGATTTTTTTCTGGCTGTTTCCCGTCTCCACGCCCGAGCATTGGCGCAGCATCAACACGGGCAAAACCTATTCCGAAAAATTTCTATTGTTTGTGCAAAAATTTGACCAATCCACCAACTGTTTTCCCAGCATGCACGTTTCCGTTGCCATGCTCACCACCTTGCACGCATGGAGCAGCTTGGGCGCGTGGGGCTTGCTGTTCCCCCTGTTTATCGCCCTATCGTGCATCTACACCAAGCAGCATTATCTGATAGACCTGCCCGCAGGCGCGCTGCTCGGTTGCTTGGCTTATGGGGTCTATGGCTGGGTGGCATAGCGCAAAAGGCAGCCTGAAATGGGGTTATTGTTTCAGGCTGTCTTTGGTTTATCTTGTTCAACTGTTTTAACCCCATTGCAGTTTGCGCTTTTCACTTCGCAACAGCCCGCAAACGCGTTTTCAGGCTGCCCCAAACATCCCAAGGCAGCCTGAAACACCGTTAAACAAACCCAACCAAAAGAGAACCCTATGCCCACCACGCTCAATCTCTATCTCATCCGCCACGGGCAAACCGAATACAACACCGCAGGCATCGTGCAAGGCTGGTGCGATTCCCCGCTCACCGCCGAAGGCAAAGCAGGCGCCGCGCAAACGGGCAACGCCATCGCCCAAGCCCAAATCCGCTTTACTGCCGCCTATTGCAGCACCAGCCCGCGCACCGCTGCCACCGCGCAAATCATCCTGCAACACACGCAGCAGCCGCACATCGCACCTGCGCCCTTGGACGATTTGCGCGAATACCACTTCGGCTCGTTTGA
Organism: Kingella pumchi; assembly: GCF_022288825.1. GTDB lineage: Bacteria > Pseudomonadota > Gammaproteobacteria > Burkholderiales > Neisseriaceae > Kingella_D > Kingella_D pumchi. The sequence continues at coordinate 48,290 of NZ_JAKOOW010000014.1, forward strand.
AGGACAGCCTTCCGCCCGCATCCACCAAACCATCGCGCAAGAACTCGGCTACGGCAACGTGGAAGACTGGCTTGCCGACTACCGCAGCGGCAAACACAGCAACAACAAACTGATGCACACGCTCCACCGCATAGACCCACGCGCCGAGCAAGAAAGCCAGTTTATCCAGCGCCTACATCGCGGCATTCAGCACATTATTGCCAACAGCCTTGCGCGTTCAGCCCAAGGCAGCCTGAAAACCGAAAGCAGCGGCGAAATCCCAACGCCCAACGTGTTAATCGTCTCCCACGGCATGGCGATTACCGCGCTGCTGCGCAGCATCAACCCGCAAGCCATCCCCTACCGCAGCGTGCCCAACGCCAGCGCAACGCTGCTGCGCTACAACCTAATCGGCGGCTTGCAGATTATCAGCGAAGCAGGCAAGGCGTTGCCGCTGCCCTAATCGCGTGCAAACAAAAAGGGCAGCGAGAATCTGCCCTTGTGTGATTGAGTTGAACAGCATTTTCAGGCTGCCTTTGGGTTAGGGAAACAAAGGCAGCCTGAAAACCAAAGGCTGCACCGAAGTTAAAATAAATGAAGCCAGCTTCGGCAAAACCATTTTCAGGCTGCCTACGGATAATCGCCCCGCATCTCGCGTTGTTGTCGCCGATGCGTCCACGCCGCATCCGCCGCCGCGCCTGCCGCATCCGAACCGGCCGGCCGCCGGCTGGTGTACAGCTTCGGCATGCCGCAAAACCCTCCCGCCTTCCGCCGCATCTACGCCGCCGGCCCGCCGGTCGAAGTGCTGCTGCACGCGCTGGCACCCGAGCGCATGCTCGGCTGGACGGCGCAAAAACCCGAAGCGGCGCTGGCGCTGCTGGGCGCATCCGAGCGCAAACTGCCGGTGCTCGGCGGCATCAACGGCCGCGGCCGGCCGGTGTCGCTGGAAGAGCTGCTCGCGGCCAAAGTCGATCTGGTGATCGATGCCGGCACCGTAAACGACGGCATGCTCAGCACCGGCGAACACACCGCCAAACAGTTGGGCGTACCCTATCTGCTGATTGACGGCCGCCTGGATCAGGCTGCTGAACAAGTCCGCCTGCTCGGCAAACTGCTTGATTCGCCGCACACCGACAAACTGGCCGCCCTGGCCGCACAGGTGCTCGATTTTGCCGCCCAACGCGCCGCCGAGCGCCGCAGCGCCCCGCCCACCGTGTATCTCGCCCGCGGCGAAGACGGATTGGAAACCGGCCGCAGCGGCTCCATACACACCGAAGTCATCAGCATGATCGGCGCCAAGAGCGTCGGCGACGATCTCGAAGGCAGCGGCGGGCTGGCCAAAGTGTCGCTCGAGCGTGTGTTGCAATGGCAGCCTGAATGGATTGTGACCCAAGACGCCAAATTCGCCCGCCAAGTGGCCGCCAATCCGCTGTGGCGCGGCGTGGAAGCGGTAAAAAACTGACGTGTGGTACTGCTGCCGCGCCTGCCCTACGGCTGGATCGACAGCCCGCCCGGCATCAACCGCCTGATCAGCATCTACGCGCTCGACGCCGCGCTTTCCGGCCAGCCGCTCAAGCAGCAGCGCGAACACATCCTGCCGGCAGGCGCTCTACCACCGCCTGCCCGATACCGCGCAACTGCGTATGCTTGGCTTGGCCTGAACGCCGTCTGTTTGCCCAATAAGGCAGCCTGAAAGCCGATAGTGCGCTTTCAAGCTGCTTTTGGTCTGTTTGCCTTGTCTGTTTATCGTTTCAGGCTGCCTGAAACCAAAGCAGCAGGTAGGTTGGGTTGTTAAACCCAACATTCTCCGATGCCAAAAGATATATATTGGGTCGCGACCCAAGCTACAACCCAAAGCAGCCTGAAAACGGAAAAACCGTTTTCAGGCTGCTTTTGTCGGGATAGACGGCATATTTAGGCGAAGCCGTAGAGTTTGTCGAGTACGCTTTCGATTTCGGCGCGGACGGCGGCGCGTTCGCGGCTGCTGTCGATTACGGCATAGCGCTCGGGCGCGGCGGCGGCGCGCTGCAGGTAAACGGCGCGGGTGCGCTCGAAAAAGGCGGCGTCTTCCAATTCAAAGCGGTCTTTGTCGCGGCCGGATTCGATGCGCTCGCGCGCCACTTCCAAAGGCACGTCGAGTATCAGTGTCAGATCGGGTTTCAGGCTGCCTTGCACCCAGCGCTCGAGTTCGGCAATTTTACCGGCGTCCAAACCGCGGCCGCCGCCCTGATAGGCAAAGGTAGCGTCGGTAAAGCGGTCGCAAACGATGCTGCTGCCCTGCTCGAGCGCGGGGCGCACCACTTCTTCCAAATGCTGGCTGCGCGCGGCAAACATCAGCAGGGTTTCGCTGTGCAGCGAAGCGCGGGTGGCGGGATCGAGTAGGATGCGGCGCAGCTCTTCCCCGAGCGCGGTGCCGCCGGGTTCGCGGGTGAAGCGCACCGGCAGGCCGCGGCCTTCAAACCATTGGCGCACCACTTCGAGCTGGGTGGTTTTGCCGGCACCGTCGATGCCGTCGAGCGTGATGAAGCGGGGGGGCATGGTGTTTCCTTTGCTGTGCCGAAAAGCCGGCATTTTAGCCGAAAGCGGCGCGCCGGCGCTGACAAAAAGGGGCGCAGCCCGTATAATGTAACTGCCGTAACGGCATTCCCACAACACCCGTACAGAAAAGGATGCAGCATGTTTCCCGAATACCGCGACCTGATTTCAAAACTGAAACAAGAAGACCAGCATTTTGCCCGTCTGTTTAACGAACACAACGAACTGGACGATAAAATCACCGGCTTGGAAAACGATCCCGTAACCAGCAGTTCTGCGGAAGACGAAATCCAGGCGCTGAAACAGAAAAAACTGGCGCTCAAAGACGAGCTGTATGTGCTGCTGAAAAAGGCAGACGCCGCGGGCAAATAGTTTCAGGCTGCCTTGAATCACAAAACGGACGCATTAAGCGTCCGTTTTTTGCGCGTGTTGCCGCAACGATTCTTTCAGGCTGCCTGCCTATCCGCGCCCGCTCGGGGCAGGCGCGGCAGCTATTCTTCGGTCGGCAGCGGGGTGATTTTCACGCGGCCGATGCGGTGGCCGTCTTTTTCCACCACTTGGAAATGCCAGCCGTGGTAGTCGATACCGTCACCCTCTTCGGGCAGTGCCTGCAGTTTTTCGATAATCAGGCCGGCCACGGTATGGAACTCGGCATCCTCGCTTTGCGGCGGCAGGTTGAGCTGGGGGGCGAGTTCGACGTATTCGAGTGCGCCGTCCACGGTCAGGCTGTCGTCGGCATGGGTTTGCACGGCGGCCTCTTCTTCGCGCTCAAACTCTTCGGGAAACTCGCCGGCAATGGTTTCAAGCAGGTCTTTCATGGTAACCATGCCGAGCACGGCGCCCAATTCGTCCACCACCAGCGCGTAATCGGCGCTGTGCTGGCGAAACAGCTCGATCGCCGCCAGCGCGGTGGCGCTTTCAGGCAGCATCAGCGGCTGGCGCAGCGCGCTTTGGATATTAACGTCGCCCTCTTCGAGCAGCTGCACCAGCAGCTCTTTTTTGTTGATGTAGCCCAAAGGCTCGTCCACGCCGGCTTTGCCGACTACCAGCATCCGCGAATAGGGGCATTCGATCAGGCGTTTTTTCTGCTCGTCGCGGCTTTGCGAGATATCGAGCCGCTCGATGTCGCTGCGCGGAATCATCACGCCGAAAATCGGCCGCTCGGCCAGGGTGAGCACGCTGCGGATCATGGATTTTTCGTTTTCTTCAAAATGCTCGTCGTCTTCGTCGCCGCTACCCGAAGCGGCCAGCAGGCTTTCGCGGATGCCCATCATGCCGAGCACGTTTTCGGCGGTGCGTTGGCGCCACGAGCTGCCGGCGTAGTCGTGGCGCTTGGCGTTGCGCTGGGCGACTTGGTTAAAGGCTTCAATCAGTATCGAAAAACCGATGGCGGCGTAGAGATAGCCTTTGGGAATGTGGAAATGGAAGGCTTCGGCAATCAGGCTGAAGCCGATCATCAGCAAAAAGCCCAGGCACAGCATCACCACCGTGGGATGGCGCTCGACAAAGGCGGTGAGCGGTTTGCTCGCCCAAATCATGGTGGCCATCGCCACCACCACCGCCGCCATCGCCACCGTGATGTGTTCGACCATCGCCACCGCGGTAATCACGCTGTCGATGGAAAACACCGCATCCAGAATCAGAATCTGGGCGACCACGCTGAAAAACGGGCTGTGTTTTTTGTGCTGGTCGGCCACGGCGTAGTGGTTGCTGCCTTCCAGCCGCTCGTGCAGCTCGGTAGTCGCCTTGTATAAGAGAAACAGCCCGCCGCCGAGCATAATCAGATCCTTGCCCGACACCGCATGGCCGCCGATGCTAAACAGCGGCGCGGTCAGCGTGATGATGTGCGCCATAAACGCCAACATCAGTATGCGCATGCCCACCGCCAGCGTCAGGCCGCTGATGCGGGCTTTGTCGCGCAGCGCGGGTTTGACTTTGTTGGCGATGATGGCGACAAACACCAGATTGTCGATGCCCAGCACCACTTCAAGCACAAACAGCGTCAGAAAACCGATCCAGGTTTGGGGTTCGGCCAGCCAGCTCAAATCCATCGCGCGCTCCTTGTCCGCCGCGGGCGGCGCGCAGGCGGCAAAAGGCAGCCTGAAAGGTTTTCAGGCTGCCTGAATCGGGCGGCAAAACAAGGTAAAGGGCTTGTCTGCTCGGAGTCTTTCATTGCGTTCTTTGAAAAATGAAAACGCGGCAAGTGTAGCAGCTTGGCGCGCAAATGCAAGCGAGCGCGCCGCGCCTGCCCGCCGCGCCGCCGCCCTGCGCCGGCGTTTTTCAGGCTGCTTTTGCGCCGGCTTGTCTGTTTTGAAAGCAGCCTGAAAACGTCAAGTTCAAACGGTTTTCAGGCTGCCTAGTCGCGGGGACAAGGCAGCCTGAAAGCCGGTACCCAAGCGCTTTACAGCACTTTCACAATGCTCTCGCACAGATAGCGGATGTTGTCGGCGGTGATGCCGGCCACGTTGATGCGGCCGCTGCGTACGGCGTAGATGGCAAACTCGTTTTTCAGGCGGTCCACCTGCTCGGGAGTCAGGCCGCTGAACGAGAACATGCCGTTTTGCTTAACGATAAAGTCGAAATCCTGTTTGGCGCCGCATTCTTTGAGCAGGGCGACAAACTGGCCGCGCATTTCTTTGATGCGCGCGCGCATTTCGTCGAGTTCGGCAATCCATTGCGCTTTGAGCGCGGGGTCTTGCAGCACCATCGCCACGGTGTGGCCGCCGTGGGAAGCGGGGTTGGAGTACAGGGTGCGGATAATCGCTTTGACCTGGCTGAAGGCGCGGTTGGCAGTTTCTTCGTCGGCGGCGACCACGGTGAAAGCGCCGACGCGCTCGTTGTACATGCCGAAGTTTTTGGAATAGGAGCTGGCCACCAGCAGCTCGGGATTGCGTTTGGCAAAGGCGCGCAGACCGTAGGCGTCTTCTTCGATGCCGTTGGCAAAGCCCTGGTAGGCGAAGTCAAACAGCGGCAGCCAGCCTTTTTGCGCGGAAAGTTCGGCCAGTTTTTCCCATTGCTCGGGCGTGGGGTCGATGCCGGTGGGGTTGTGGCAGCAGCCATGAAAGAGCACCACGTCGCCGGCTTCGGCTTCGGACAGATCGGCGATCATGCCGTCCCAATCCAGGCTGTGGGTGGCTTTGTCGTAATAGCGGTAGTCGCGGATATTGATGCCGACGGCGTTGAAGATGGCGTTGTGGTTCGGCCAGGTGGGCACGGAAATCCACACGTTCTGCGCGCCGGTTTGGCGTTTGATAAATTCGGCGGCCACGCGCAGGGCGCCGGTGCCGCCAAGGCTTTGCGCGGTTTTGGCGCGGCGCGAAGCAATCACTTCGCTGCCTTCGCCGAACAACAGTTTTTGGGTTTCGGCATTGTAGGCGGCCACGCCGTCGATGGTCAGGTAGTTTTTGCTCTGCTCTTCGGCCAAAAGGCGGGTTTCGGCGGCCTTAACGGCTTTGAGCACCGGCGTTTTACCGGCGGCGTCTTTATACACGCCGATGCCCAGATTGACTTTCTCGGGGCGGGTTTCGGCTTTGAAGGCTTCGCCCAGGCCGAGAATCGGGTCGGCGGGGGCGGCGGTGATTTTATCGAACAACATAATCGCATCCTTGCTGGAACAAACGGGTGAAAAAGGCGCGCCGCCGCCAAACCGCCGACGGCGCAGACAGGCAGCGCATATATACTGCGAAGCGGCGGCGCTGGCAAGGAAAACCGTTTTCAGGCTGCCTGAAAACTATATAATCGCCGCCTTAATCCACACCCGAAGGAAACGCCATGAAAAAAGCCCTTGCCCTGCTGCCGCTGGCCGCCGCGCTCGCCCTGCCCGCCGCCGCCGAAGAGCTGCACTACAATCTGGTCGAATTTCACGAAAACGCTTCGGTGCGCGTGCCGCACGACACCATGCACATCGTGCTGGAAGTGAGCGAAACCGCGCCCAGCCGCGAAGCCGCCGCCAATAAAGTTACCGCCCGCGTCAATGCCGTGCTTGCCCGCGCCCGCGCCAAAAGCAGCCTGAAAGCCGAAAGCGGCCGCCGCTACGCCGAAGCCAACCGCGACGACAAAAACAGAATCCGCAACTGGACCGACAGCGCAACCATTTTCGTCGAAAGCCGCGATTTCGCCGCGCTGTCCAAGTTTGCTGCCGACAGCCAGAAAGAAGCGTCGGTGCAGAACCTGTATTTCAGCGTGTCGCCGGAAAAACGCGCCAAAGCGGTGGAAGAAGCCGGCGACATCGCGCTCAAATCGTTTGCCCAACGCGCGCAGGCCTTAAGCCGCAGCCTGGGCTTTAGCGGCTACAAAATCGTGCGCCTGAACCTGCGCCATTCTTTTAATACCGTTGAAGCCACCGATGCGGGCATGCGCTCACGCGCCTATGCCGCCCCCGCCGCCATGAACTTGAAAGCCAAAGCGGCCGCCGATATGCAGGTGCAAAGCGGCGAAGAAGAAGTCAACCAAACCGTTTCGGCTACGGTGCAGATGCAGTAAGCCCGCCCCTTGCAGTTTTCAGGCTGCCTTGCTGTGAAACAATTAAACAGCCAAGGCAGCCTGAAAACGCAAAAAGCAGCCTGAAAAACCGGAACCGGCTTTTCAGGCTGCTTGGTTTGTTCTTCTACTTCGCTTTTTTACACACGAAGTCCGTCATCTTTTTCACGTGCGCCGGCTCGCTGTTGTCTTCCGCCTGAATCTGCCGGATCGTGGCGGCGTCCAGGTCTTTGGGCGACGCGGCCGGATGCGTGTCTGCCATTTGCACCGCCTGCCCCTGCGGGCTGAGCAGCACCAGTGCGCTCATTACGCTGGTGGGCTGGGCGCTGCAATGCACCCAGTCCAAAATCAGCATAGCAGGCGCGTTATTGCGCTTGGATTTGTGCTCCGTTACCACCGCAAACCAGTTATCGCCCAAAGGTTTGATACTTTTGGGGAAGACTTTGGCGGAATATTTGCCGTCTTCGTGTACGTCGTAATCGTAAAGCCAGGTCGGATTTTTGTATTGCGCGCGCAGCAGGGTAGCGGCTTTGGGGTTTTGGGCAGCATTCAGCGCATCGTTTGGGCTGTCGGCGGCTTGGACGGATGCGGCACAAATACCGAACAGAGCGGCAATTATCAAACGTTTCATGGGCGTTTCCTTGTAAAGAGAGCGGATAAATCAAACGGGCAAAACGGTTTTCAGGCTGCCTTAAACAATCAAGGCTGCCTGAAAACTTAAGCGGCGGGGCGGCAGGCCATCAGGTAGTTGACCGACAAATCGTCGTTCAGATGATACTGGCGCCACAGCGGGTGGTAGCCCATGCCGGCGGTATCGGCCACGTCCAAGCCGCCCTGGCGGCACATCCGCGCCAGCTCGGCCGGGGCGATGAATTTTTGCCAGTCGTGCGTGCCTTTGGGCACCATGCGCAACAGGTATTCGGCGCCGACAATGGCGTGGACGTAGGATTTGGGATTGCGGTTGATGGTGGAGAAAAATACCATGCCGTCGGGCTTGGCGAGCTTGGCGCAGGCACGCACCACCGAAGCGGGATCGGGCACATGCTCGAGCATTTCCATGCAGCTGACCACGTCGAAAGTGTGCGGCATTTCGGCGGCTAGGTCTTCCACGCTCACGCAACGGTAGGCGAGATTGTCCACACCATTGTTTTGCGCGTGGGCGGCGGCAGCCTGCAGCGATTTTTCGGCCATGTCGATGCCCAGCACCGAAGCCGCGCCGCGCCGCGCCATGCTCTCGGCGAGAATGCCGCCGCCGCAGCCGACATCAAGCACGGCTTTGCCGGCAAGATGCGCGTGGCGGTCGATATAGTCTAGGCGCAGCGGGTTGATATCGTGCAGGGATTTGAAGTCGCCGTTTTCGTCCCACCATTGGTCGGCCAGGCGGCTGAATTTGTCGATTTCGGACTGATCGACATTGATATGCTGTTGTTGCTGGTTCATGGCAAAAGCCCGAAGTCTGTTGGAAAGCGGCTATTGTATAGCAAAGCGGCGGCGGCGGCATAACGCAGTAGGATTGTTCGGTTTCTTTGGCTATAATGCGCCACTTGTCCGCGATTGGTGCAGATGTTCTACACGTTTTGCCGCGCGGCCGACGGTTTTTTCAGGCTGCCTGAACGCGGTTTCAGGCAGCTTTCCCGATTGTGAAGGAGTCAGTATGAGTTGGTTGGACAAAATCCTGCCGCCGAAAATCAAAAAGGCCGACAGCAGAAGTTCCGGCGTGCCCGAAGGCCTGTGGCGCAAATGCCCGTCCTGCGGCAGCACCCAGTATGCCACCGACGTGGCGCAAAACTTCCACGTCTGCCCCAAATGCAACCACCACGAAAGCATCGGCGCGCGCACGCGGCTGAACCTGATTCTGGATGAAGACGGGCGCGAAGAAATCGGCGGCGAAATCAAACCCACCGATATTTTGAAATTCAAAGACAGCAAAAAATATCCCGACCGCCTTTCCGCCGCGCGCAAAGCCACCGGCGAAGACGACGCGCTGGTGGTGATGAAAGGCAGCATCAACGGCGTGCCGGCGGTGGTAGCGGCGTTTGAGTTCCGCTTTATCGGCGGCTCGATGGGTTCGGTAGTGGGCGAGCGCTTTGTCGAAGGCGTGCGCCGCGCGGCAGCTTCAGGCTGCGCCTTTGTCTGCGTGGCCGCTTCGGGCGGGGCGCGGATGCAGGAAGGCCTGAACTCGCTGATGCAGATGACCAAAACCAGCGCCGCGCTGCATCTGCTGAGCGAAAAACGGCTGCCGTTTATTTCGGTGCTGACCGATCCGACCATGGGTGGCGTTTCCGCCAGCTTCGCCTTTTTGGGCGACGTGGTGCTGGCCGAGCCCAACGCGCTGATCGGTTTTGCCGGCCCGCGCGTGATCGAGCAGACCGTGCGCGAAAAACTGCCCGAAGGCTTCCAGCGCGCCGAGTTCCTGCTGGAAAAAGGCGCCATCGACCAAATCGTTGACCGCCGCGAAATGAAGCAGCGCCTGGCCGATCTGATTACGCTGCTGAGCCGCCAAGACAAAGCAGCCTGAAACATCTGCCCTTTCAGGCTGCCTGAAAACCGCCGGCAGCGACGCCCAATATCCGCCGGCGGCAGATTTTCCCAAGCGGCAAAGCGCCGCCCAAAGGCAGCCTGAAAGCGGTCGCACGGCCGCATCCTTATTTTTCAGGCTGCCTTACGTTATCCGGCTGTCTTTCCCTATCTCTTCCCAAGCCCGCCATGATTTATCAGAAACAGTTTGTTAAGGAAACCACGCTCACCGCCGTCGGCATATTTTTCGTGCTGCTGGCGATTTTGGTTTCTACTCAGTCAGTTACCCTGCTCGGCCGCGCGGCCGACGGACGGGTGGCGGTGGATGCGGTGGCGGCGCTGATCGGCTTTTGGACGCTGAATATGACGCCGCTGCTGCTGGTACTCACCGCCTACATCAGCATTCTCACGGTGCTGACCCGCTATTGGCACGGCAGCGAGATGGCGGTGTGGCTCTCCTGCGGGCTGGGGCTGAAAAACTGGCTGCGGCCGGTGTTTTCGTTTGCGCTGCCGCTGGCGGTGCTGCTGGCGGTGCTGCAGCTGGGCGTGCTGCCGTGGGCGGACATGCGCAGCCGCGAATACGCCGAAATCCTGAAGCAAAAGCAGAATCTGTCGCTGGTGGAAGAAGGCGTGTTCCGCGAATTGGGCAAGAAAAACGGGCGGGTGTATTTTGTCGAACAGTTTGACGCGGAAAAAGGCGAGATGAAAAACCTGTTTATCCGCGAAGTGGACGACAAAAACCGCGACAGCGTGGTTTTTGCCAAGTCCGGCAACTTCCGGCTCGATAACAACCGCCGCACGCTGGTGCTCGATCAGGGCTACCGCTACAGCGGCACCGCCGGCAAAGGCGATTTCGACCGCGTGTCTTTCGAGCATATGGAACTGGTGATCAGCACCGTGCCGAAACTCAACAACAGCGAACGCCACCGCCATGCCGTTCCCACCCTTGAGCTGATCAGCAGCGACAAGCACGAGCTTCAGGCCGAACTGATGTGGCGCATCTCGCTGCCGCTCACGGTGCTGGTGCTCTCGCTCTTGGCCGTGCCGCTGTCCTACAGCAACATCCGCTCCGGCAATTCCTATCATGTGCTGCTGGCGGTGGTGTTCTTCCTGATCTACCAAAACGGCCTGACCCTGCTGCGCGACGCGGTGGAAGACGGCAAAATCCCCTTCTGGCTCGGCCTGCTGCCGATGCACATCCTGATGACCGCCTGCGCCCTGCTGCTGCTGCGTATCCGCAGCATGCCTGCCCGCCCGTTTTGGGCAGCCTTAAAAGCCGCATTGCCGGGGAGCCGCCGATGAAACTGCTGACCCGCTACCTGATCCGCCGCCTGAGCGTTTCCACCCTGCTTGCGCTCTTTGCCCTACTCGCGCTCTACAGCTTTCTTGATTTGATTAACGAAGTCGGCAGCATCGGCACCAACAACTACACCGGCGCCACCGCCTTTTTCTACGTGCTGATGAAAACCCCCGCCCATGCCTACCAGCTGATGCCGCTGGCGGTACTGATCGGCGGCCTGTTTGCCTTCAGCCAGCTTGCCGGCAGCAGCGAAATGGCCGTTATCAAAACCAGCGGCATGAGCAGCGGCCAGATTATCCGTATCGCACTCGGCTTCAGCCTGATTTTCGCCACCGCCACCGCCTGCCTGGGCGAATGGCTGGCACCCGAACTCAGCCGCCGCGCCGACACCATGAAAAGCACCGCCAAAACCGGCCGCGTCAGCAGCGCCGCCAACGGCCTGTGGATCAAACAGTCCGACAGCATGGTCTATATCGCCGAAATGCTGCCCGACCACAGCCTGCAGGGCATCAAAATCTGGCGCTACGGCAGCGATTTCAAACTCACCGAAGCCGTTGCCGCCCAAAGCGCCGTCGTCCATACCGACTACTGGCTGCTGCAGGATGCCCAAAGCAGCCGGCTGGACGACAATGCCGTGCACACCAGCCGTGAAGCCCAGCGCCGCTGGCCAAACAATATCGGCGGCAAACTGCTCGACATCCTGCTGGTCAAACCCGAGCAAATGCCGCTCAGCGCGCTCACCGGCTACATTCGCTATCTGGAAGACAACGGCCAGCAGACCCAAGAATACCGCGTCGCCTGGTGGAACAAACTGGTGTACCCAATCGCCACCATCGTAATGGCGCTGGTGGCGCTGGCCTTCACCCCCCAATCCGGCCGCCACACCAATATGGGCCTGCGCCTTTTCGCCGGCATTTGCTTGGGGCTGCTGTTTTTCTTTGCCGGACAGTTTTTCGGCTTCACCACCCGTCTCTACGGCGTCCCCGCCTTTGTCTCCGCCACCCTGCCCACCTTAGCCTTTGCCCTGTGGGCGGTGTATCTGATCCGCAAACAAGAGCGCCGCTAGGACTCAGGTTTTAAGCCATCAAATACCGCAAAAAGGCAGCCTGAAAAACTTTCAGGCTGCCTTTTTTTCACTGGGATTTAAAACATACAGAACAAAATGTCAGAAAGCCGGTACTGCTTCGTCTAAACCAAAAAAGCCGATGCACTGCCGGCAAAATGCGGCACAAAAAAACCGCCCCGCGTTTCGCAACGGGGGCGCAAAAGGAACACAAACCACTACCAAAATGGACTGCACTGCCGGAGACTTTGCTAGGCAGAATTTCCTGCCGTGCAGTTGGTAGAGCGGATACTACAGACTTTTTCTAAAGATTGCAAACAATAATTGTTATTATTGAGTGTATTTTATGCATGATTATGATTTAAATGTGTAAAAAGTTTTTTATTTTTGTGTTTTTCTCGGAAATTATCCGTTTTCTCGCGAAAGGAGAGCTTGTGAGCACCGTTAATCTCAAAACCGCCGCTTGGTTGGGCGTGGCTGCTGCCGCCGCGCTTGCCGCCGTCAGATTTTATCCGGACAGCATGGCTGCCCATGCTGCGGATACGCCGTATCAGGCGCTGGCCAAACTCAAGGTGCAGACGCCGCCGGTGGGAGGCAGCCTGAAAGCCGGCAAACCGACGCTGGTGAAATTCTGGGCGAGCTGGTGCCCCTTGTGCCTGTCGGAACTTGAGCCGACGCAGGAATGGGCGCGCGACAGCCGTTTTCAGGCTGCCAATCTGGTTACCGTTGCTTCGCCGTCTTATCTCAACGAAAAACCGCAGGCCGGCTTTGAGGCGTGGTATAAAGGCCTGGATTATCCGCAGCTGCCGGTGCTGACCGACGATGGCGGCCGGCTGGCCAAATCGCTCGGCGTGAACGTCTATCCTTCGTGGGTGGTGCTGGACGCCAAGGGCGAAGTGGCGCGGATCGTGCGCGGCCGTATCAGCAAAGAGCAGGCGCTGGCGCTGATTGCCGACCCGCAGGCCAAGCTGCAGGCGGCGCAAAACGTGTTTTACAAAAAATCCGACAACAACAAAGGAAGTCAAGCCATGAATACCCGCACCATCTATCTGGCCGGCGGCTGTTTCTGGGGATTGGAAGCCTATTTCCAACGCATAGACGGCGTGGTGGACGCAGTGTCCGGCTATGCCAACGGCCGCACCGCCAATCCCAGCTATGAAGACGTTTCCCACCGCCACAGCGGCCATGCCGAAACCGTCAAAGTAACCTACGATGCCGACAAACTCAGCCTGGACGACATCCTGCAGTATTATTTCCGCGTCGTCGATCCCACCAGCCTGAACAAACAGGGCAACGACATCGGCGAGCAGTACCGCAGCGGCATCTATTACACCGACGAAGCCGACCGCACCGTGATTGCCGCCGCCATCGAGCGCGAGCAGAAAAAATTCAGCCTGCCCGTGGTGGTGGAAAACAAAGCGCTCGAGCACTTTTACGAAGCCGAGGAATACCATCAGGACTATCTGGCGAAAAACCCCAACGGCTACTGCCACATCGACATCAAAAAAGCCGACGAGCCCCTGCCCGGCAAAGCCGCTTCCGGCTACCGCAAACCGAGCGCGGACGAGCTTAAAAGCAAACTCACCGCCGAGCAGTACCGCGTAACCCAGGAAGCCGGCACCGAATACGCCTTCAGCCACGAATATGACCGCCTGTTCGAGCCGGGAATCTACGTCGATGTCGTCAGCGGACAGCCCCTGTTTGCATCGGGCGACAAATTCCAATCTGGCTGCGGCTGGCCCAGCTTCACCCGCCCGATCCGTCCCGACGCCGTAACCGAGCGCGACGACAACAGCTACAATATGCACCGCACCGAAGTGCGCAGCAGCGGCGCCGATTCCCATCTCGGCCACGTCTTTAACGACGGCCCCGCCGACAAAGGCGGCCTGCGCTACTGCATCAACGGCGCCGCCCTGCGCTTCGTCCCCGCCGCCAAACTCGACGCCGAAGGCTACGGTGAATGGAAAGACCGCGCCAAATAGGCAGCCTGAACGAGAAGCAGCCTGAAAACGCAAACACCCGTTTGCCGCATGCGGCCGACGAGTGTTTTCGTACCGACAATCACAAGGAGCATTTATGGATGCGCAACAAATGTGGCACGAATGCCGGAAAATCTACCCCGCACTCGGCGAACAGGCAAACGCCTGGTCTTTCGGCGTCGAAGCCGACCACCTGGCCGATTTGGTTCTGCGCGGCGAAAAAACCGCCACCTCGTCCGCCTACGACCTTTACGCCGTCGATCAAGAAGCCCTGCCGCAGGCCGGCAGCTTCCATCTGATTTTGGACAGCCGCCACCAGGCAGTCTGCATTATCGAAATCCGCAAAGTCAGCATCCTGCCCTTTTGCCAAGTTCCCGCCGAACACGCCTACAAAGAAGGCGAAGGCGACAAAAGCCTTGATTACTGGCGCCGCACCCACCGCGAAGTGTTTTCCCAATGGCTGCATGAAGCCGGACTGGCATTTGGTGAAAAAAGCAAAATCGTACTCGAAGAATTTTGCAGGATTTATCCGCTTGAAAGCTAAAGGCAGCCTGAAAAGTGGGAAAACGGCATTTCAGGCTGCCTGAAACAATAAAGGCAGCCTGAAAATATCCGCCCGCCATGCTTCAGCGGGCTTTTTATTCAAGCACGGCAGCCGTTTTGCCATTCGCAGAAGCAGCTGCCCCGCAGGCAGCCTGAAACGTCTTTCAGGCTGCCTTTTCCGCTATAATGCCGCCGCCTTAAGCCACCTGAAAGACTGCCATGACCGCCATTCTGATCGACGGCAAAAAAACTGCCGCCCAATGTCTCGAAACCGTCCGCGCCAAAACTGCCGAGCGTGCCGCCGCCGGCCTGCGTCCGCCCGGGCTGGCCGTGGTGCTGGTGGGCGACGATCCCGCCAGCGCCGTTTATGTGCGCAACAAAAACACCGCCTGCGAAAAAGCCGGTTTCCAATCCTTTTCCTACCATCTGGCCGCCGACACCGCCGAAGCCGAACTGCTCACGCTGGTTGATGAATTGAACGCCAATCCCGCAGTAGACGGCATTTTGGTGCAACTGCCGCTGCCGTCGCAGATCGACAGCCAGAAAGTGCTCGAACGCATCCGCCCCGACAAAGACGTAGACGGCTTTCATCCCTACAACGTCGGCCGCCTTGCCGTGCGCATGCCGCTGATGCGCCCGTGCACCCCCAAAGGCGTGATGACGCTGCTGGCCGCCTACGGCATCAGCCCCAAAGGCAAGAAAGTGACCATCGTTGGCGCGTCCAATATCGTCGGCCGGCCGCTGATGCTGGAAATGATGCTGGCCGGCGCCACCCCCACCATCTGCCACCGCTTCACCCTGAATCTTGCCGACGAAGTGGCCGCCGCCGATATCGTTGTCGTTGCCGTGGGCAAACCCGGGCTGGTGAAAGGCGAATGGATCAAACCCGGCGCAGTGGTGGTCGATGTCGGCATCAACCGCCTGCCCGACGGCAGCCTGTGCGGCGACGTCGAATTTGACAGCGCCAAAGAGCGCGCCGGCTACATTACCCCCGTGCCCGGCGGCGTCGGTCCGATGACCATCGCCAGCCTGCTGGAAAACACGCTCGAAGCCGCCGAACAGCGCGGATGATTTTTCAGGCTGCCTTGGCCACAAGGCAGCCTGAAACCCTTTTCCCTTTATTTTGCGAAACCCGCCATGCACCCCCGCCAGATAACCGCTGCCGCCCTGCGTACCGCCGCCCTGCTGATACTGCTCAGAACCTTGTCCGCCGCCGTTGCCATTTATGCGGGCAACCGCGAAATCGGCGCCGATTTGGAAATGACTTACTGGATGCAGGCCGCCAATGCCGCCTGCTGCGTGGTTTTGTGGCTGTTTTCCCTGCCGCTGGCCAAACTGCTGCTGCCCGCCGCCGAAGCCGCGCCGCAGGAGCCGCCCAAACATCCCGCGCCGTGGCTGACTACCGGCATTGCCCTTATCGGCCTGTTTACGCTGATCGGCGCCCTAAGCGACGCGCTGTATCTGGCAACGCGGATCAGCTACATCCGCAGCCTGGATGCCGGCGTTTCCGTTTGGCAGACGCTCGATACCGACGGCAAAGCCGCCCTGCTGATCAACGTGTTCGAACTGCTGGCCGGCGCTTTGCTGCTGTTTCGCGCCGGCGCATTCAGCCGCTGGCTGATACGCCGGATTTAGCTTCAGGCAGCCTGAAAACTTTTCCCCTCCACTCAAACAAACACCCAAATAAGGATAAATTATGAGTCTTGACGAACGTTACCGCGCCCCACAAAGCAACGATGCCGCTTTGAACGACTCCGATGCGCCTGCGCTGTGGAATCCCAATGCCGCCGCCTTGTGGTCGCTGCTGTTTTTGCCCGTTTTCGGTGCCACACTGCATATGCTCAATGCCCGTGCGATGGGCGATAAAGATCAGATACGCCAAAGCAAATGGGCGCTGATTGTCTTATTAGTTATTTTTCTGCTGCTTCCGCTGGTGACACTGTTTTTTAACCCCAAGAACAATACATTCGGCCTGATTTTGCTGCTGGGCTGGTATTTCGCAATCGGCCGCAAGCAGGTGGAAGCAGTCAAACAGCAATACGGTGGCGACTATCCGCGCAAATCCTGGCTTAAACCATTGGCACTAGCGGTGCTGGGCGTGGCGGTCTATCTGGCCTATGCTGTTGTAGTCGCCTTTTTGATTGCCTCCATCTTCCCCGAAGTAATCGTTGAATAAGCGCACAAGCAGCCTGAAAACTTTTCAGGCTGCTTGTTTTGTCCCGATATAGGAAACCGCATGGACTTTTGGCACGGATTTTGGGTAATCACCGGCATTCATCTGCTGGCGGCGGCTTCGCCCGGCCCCGATTTTGTATTTGTTTCGCAGCAGACGCTCTCGCGCGGGCGGCGGGCGGGGCTGGTGTGCTCGCTCGGTATCGCGCTCGGCTTGGGCGTGCACATCGCATACTCGGTGCTGGGGCTGGCGGCGGTAATCGCCTCGGCGGCCTGGCTGCTGAGTGCCATAAAAATTAGTGGCGGCGCCTATCTGCTGTATCTCGGCATTAAAGGGCTGCGCGCCAAAGCCCAAGGCAAAACGGTAGAACTGCACGCCCGAACGCTGCCTGCGCAGTCGGTCGCGGCGGGCTTGTGGAAAGGTTTTCTGTGCAACCTGCTCAATCCCAAAGCGCCGGTTTATCTGGTGTCGGTCTTTACCGTGGTACTGTCGCCAGCGATGCCGCTGTGGCAGCTGGCGGTTTACGGCGTATGGATGATTGTGCTGCAGTTGGTATGGTTTGCCGCGGTGGCGCTGCTTCTGTCCGTGCCGCGCGTAAACCGCCGTTTCCGCCAGGCCGGCCACTGGCTCGACCGCTTGCTCGGCTCGGTGATGGCGCTCTTGGGCATCAAAGTGATGATGAGCTAAACCGCCTTTCAGGCTGCCTAAACGGAAACCTACCGATGAAACTTAGTCAAACCCTTACCCTAAACCAGCAAAGCATCCGCGTGTACGCTGGGGAAAACCCGTCTGCCAATGCGCCGCTGGTGCTGACCTTTCTGCAGCCGCACGAAGCCGACGCGCTGGCAGCGCTGTTGGAGCAAGATTTGGTGCTGCTGACCATCGACGAAGCAGACTGGGAGCAGTCGTTCACGCCGTGGCCGGCGCCGAAAGTGTTTAAAAAAGGCGCCGATTTTGGTGGCGGTGCCGGCACTTATTTCGCCCGCCTGTGCGCCATGCTGCCCGCAATCGAAAGCAGCCTGAATCTGCAGCCCGAATGGCGCGGCATTGCCGGCTACTCGCTGGCCGGGTTGTTTGCCGCCTGGAGCGCCTATCAAAGCGGCCAGCCCTTTAGCCGCACCGCCTGCGTGTCCGGCTCGATGTGGTACGACGGCTGGCTTGAGTTTGCCGCCCACGCCATGCCCAGCTCGCCGCAATACGCCTATTTCTCGCTGGGCGACGAAGAGAAAAACAGCAAAAACCCGCGCATGGCGGCGGTGGAAGACAATATGCGCGCCACCGAAGCGCTGTGGCGCGAGCGCGGCATCCGCAGCACGTTTGCAAGCAACAGCGGCGGCCATTTCCACCAGGTGCCCGAGCGCATTGCCGCCGCAATCGCCCGGCTGGCGCAGGCAGCCTGAAAGCCCGTTTGCGCCGGCCAAACCGCATCTACCGCCGATTCGGTATAATCACCGCTTTCAGGCAGCCTGAAACGCCGGCCGGCCTGTTTCGCCGCTTTTGGCGGCACCCCGAAACCATTAGGAGAACATTGATGAACACACTATTGAAATACACTTTGGCCGCCGCTTTCGGCCTGACTCTGGCCGCCTGCGGCAACCAGGGCGCGGACAATGCCGCCGCATCCGGTGCCGGTGCCGGTGCCGCCCCCGCTTCCGGCAGCAGCGCCGGCGCCGAGAAAACCGAAATCCGCTTCGGTTCCACCCCCGGCGACTTTGCCGACATGGTTAAAGAGCAGATCCAGCCCGCGCTGGAAAAACAGGGCTACACCGTAACCCTGACCGAGTTTCCCGACTACGTTACCCCCAATCAGGCGCTGGATCAGAACGCCATCGACATCAACATCTTCCAGCACAAACCCTATCTCGACGCTTTCAAAGCCGAGCACAAGCTGGATTTGGTCGAAGTATTCCAAGTGCCGACCGCGCCGCTGGGCATCTACCCGGGCAAACTCTCGAAGCTGGAAGACGTGAAAAACGGCAGCACCGTTTCCATTCCCAACGACCCCTCCAACCTTGCCCGCGCGCTGGTGATGATGAACGAACTGGGCTGGATCAAGCTCAAAGACGGCGTCGATCCGCTTAAAGCCTCGCGCGCCGACATCGCCGAAAACACCAAAAACATCGAGTTTGTCGAAATGGAAGCGGCCAACCTGCCGCGCAGCCGCCAAGACGTCGATTTCGCCATCGTCAACGGCAACTATGCCATAAGCAGCGGCATGAAGCTCACCGAAGCGCTGTTCCAAGAACCGAGCTTCGCCTATGTGAACTGGTCGGCCGTGCGCAGCGCCGATAAAGACGCCAAATGGGTTAAAGACGTTGAAGCCGCCTACAATTCCGACGAATTCAAAGCCTACGCGCACAAACGCTTTGCCGGCTACAAATATCCGGCATCCTGGGGCGAAGGCGCGGCCGCCGGCGCCAAAGCCGAAGCGTCCGCCGCCGCATCCGCAGCCAAATAAAGCCGCCCGAACGGCAAATCCAAGCAGCCTGAAAACCCGATTGGCGGTTTTCAGGCTGCTTTTGGTTCGCGCTGCTGTGTGGCGTTAAAGTGCGAAAACGGCGCATGCAAAGACATTTGATCCGGCCGCCGTCGCGCCGCATCCAAGGCATAAGGCAGCCTGAAAGCCGATTCAGGCTGCCTTGGCCGTTTTCCGCTATAATCCGCCGCTTTCCCGTACGGCATTCAGGCAGCCTGAAGCCTTTGCACAATCCAAACCCCTTTAACACCCCTTATAACCGACGGCATTTACTGTTTTCAGGCTGCCTGAAACACACAAAACACGAAAGGTATGACTACTGTGGCCAGCAAACTCAAAATCACGGGCAACGGCCCGCTCAATGGCGAAATCACCATCTCCGGCGCCAAAAACGCCGCCCTGCCGCTGATGTGCGCCGGGCTTTTGACCGCTGGCACCCTGCGCCTGAAAAACGTGCCGATGCTGGCCGACGTCAAAACCACCCAAAAACTGCTGCAAGGCATGGGCGCCCGCGTGCTCACCGACAACATCCATGAATTTGAAATCAACGGCGGCACCGTTTCCAACACCTGCGCCCCCTATGATCTGGTGCGCACCATGCGCGCCTCGATCCTGGTGCTCGGCCCCACCCTCGCCCGCTTCGGCGAAGCCCAGGTCAGCCTGCCCGGCGGCTGCGCCATCGGCTCGCGTCCGGTTGACCAGCACCTGAAAGGGCTCGAAGCCATGGGCGCCGAAATTGTTATCGAACACGGCTATGTCAAAGCGCGCGGCAAGCTCAAAGGCGCGCGCGTGCTGATGGACATGGTTACCGTCGGCGGCACCGAAAACCTGCTGATGGCCGCCACGCTGGCCGAAGGCACCACCGTGCTGGAAAACTGCGCCGTCGAGCCCGAAGTGGTCGATCTGGCCGAATGCCTGGTCAAAATGGGCGCGAAAATCAGCGGCATCGGCACGCCGGTCATGACCGTCGAAGGCGTCAAAGAGCTGCACGGCGCCGAACACAGCGTCGTCCCCGACCGCATCGAAGCCGGCACCTTCCTGTGCGCGGTGGCGATGGCCGGCGGCAAAGTCCGCCTGAACCATGCCGCGCCGCACACCATGGGCGCGGTGCTCGACAAACTGCGCGAAGCCGGCGCCCAAATCAGCACCGGCGACGACTGGATCGGCATCGACATGCCCGGCCGTCCCAAAGCCGTCGTCATCAAAACCGCGCCGCACCCGGGCTTTCCCACCGACATGCAGGCGCAGTTTATGGCGATGAACGCCGTCGCCGAAGGCAGCGCCACCGTAACCGAAAACATCTTTGAAAACCGCTTTATGCACGTGCCCGAACTCAACCGCATGGGCGCCGACATCGAAGCCGAAGGCAACACCGCCATCGTGCGCGGCGTCGCCAAACTCTCCGGCGCATCAGTAATGGCCACCGACCTGCGCGCCTCCGCCAGCCTGGTCATCGCCGGACTGGTGGCCGACGGCGAAACCATTGTTGACCGCATCTACCATCTCGACCGCGGCTACGAGCATATCGAAACCAAGCTGCGCGGCGTCGGCGCCAATATCGAGCGCGTCAGCGCGTAAACGGCCGCCGCTGCGCCGCCACAAGCAGCCTGAAAGCCCGTAAAGCGGTTTTCAGGCTGCCCGAACATTCACATCTTCCCATGAACATCCTGATCACCTGCCCGCGCGCGCCTGCGGTTTTGGACTGGATTGCCGTTTTTTCAGGCAGCCTGAAAAACGCCGGCCAGATTGTGCTGTGCGACAGCCTGCGCTTTCCGCTGGCGGCCTTTGCCGCGCGGCGCGGTGCGCGGTTGCGTTATTGCCGCATTCCCGCGCCGCGCACCGATTTTGCCGCTTATGCGGCGGCGATGGCGGATTTGGTGGCGCAGGCCGACCTGGTGGTGCCGACCTGCGAAGACATTTTCCATCTGGCGCATGTGCCGTTGCCCGAAGCGCAGCGGGAAAAACTGTTTATGCCGCTGCGCGATCTGCTGCTGGGGCTGCACCACAAGGCGCGGTTTTTTGATTATCTGCCGCGCGGCGCAGGGGTGTGTTTTCCCGAAACGCGGCTGCTGGAATCGGCGGCAGAGATTGATTTTTCGCGTTTGGCCGATTCGGTGTTCAAGCCGGTGTACAGCCGCTTCGGGCGACAGGTGAAAATCGCGCCCGTGCCGTCTGAAATTGCGGCGCTGCCGGTTTCGCCGGCGCGGCCGTGGGTGCAGCAGCAGCGCATTTTCGGCCGACCGCTGTGCAGCTATGCAGTGTGCGGACACGGGCAGGTGGCGGCGCAGGTGGTGTACGATCCGATGTATCCGCTCAACGGCTCGGCTTCCACTTATTTCCGCCGTGTTGCCGAGCCGCGCATTCTGGATTTTGTTGCACGCTTTGCCGCGCAAAACGCTTATCACGGCCAAGTGGCCTTTGATTTTATCGACGACGGCCGCGAGATTTACGTTATCGAATGCAATCCGCGTGCCACCAGCGGCATCCATCTGCTTGCCGGTGCGCTGTCCTTTGCCGACGACCGTTGGCATTTTGACGAAAGCCGCGTCGGCACGGCAGCCACGGTGTCCAAAAAACTGTGGCCGCTGTTTGCGCGGCAGGTGCGCGGTAAGAAAACCCTGCGCCAAGTGCGTGCCGACTACGCGGCGGCGCGCGACGTATTGGCCGGTATCCCTGCCCGCGGCTTGCTGCTTGCCGCCAGCGAAACCGCATGGCAGGCGTGGCGGCAGGGCATTGCCTTTACCGACGCATCTACCGCCGACATCGAATGGAACGGTGATACGCCATGAATCTGAACGACGGACTGTGCCGCCTGCTTACCGAGTTCCCCGCCACCGGTTTGATTGCCAACGACCACAGCGAAAAGCGGATGGCAGACGGCCTGCTGCTTTCATACAGCAAAGGCACGGGCGATCAGGCGTGGACGGTGTCTCTCTATGCTGCGTTAGTGCAGGCGGGGCGGGACGAACTGGTAAAGCTGCCGCACTTTCAGGCTGCCGCAACGGGAGGGCTGATTACGGTGTTGGCACGGCTGTTGCGCCTAGGGCAAATCGACCGTACCGTAGCGGTGCAGAATTTCGGCCTTTCCACCAATCTTTACAGCCACGATTTCCTTAACCGCCCGCCTGCCGCCCTGCGTGCGGCCGCTCAAGCCGCCTATCCGCACACGGCAGTTATCATCCGCTCACTCAATGCAGCGCACCACCGGGATTTGATGGACGCGCTGCAACAGGACGGTTGGCGGTTTCTGCTTACGCGGCAAATTTACCTTACCGACACCATCAAACAAATCACCTGCCGCAGCGACAGCAAACGCGACGCAAAATTACTGGACGATGGCCGCTACCGCTTCCGCCGCCTGAGTGCCGCCAGCGCCGACGCCGATTTTCAGGCTGCCTTGGATTTTTACAACGGGCTGTATCTGGGAAAATACTCGATAGGAAATGTTCGGTTTACCCATTTGTGGCTGCGCGAAACCGTAGCGCGGGACCTGCTGGCGCTGTATCTGATGGAGTGCACGGCCAACGGCGCGGCGGCAGGCTGCGCGGGCATGATCTGCGAAGAAGGCAGGCTGACCACCCCCGTGCTGGGTTACGATTTGAGCCTGCCGCAGAATGAAGCGCTATACCGGCGGCTGTCGGCGTTTATCGTGCGCTACTGTGCCGAGCGCAACCTGAGCCAGCACTGGAGCGGCGGTGCAGCCGGTTTCAAAAAATCGCGCGGCGCCGTGCCCGAATTGGAATACACGGCGGTATACGTCCGCCATCTGCCGCTGCAGCGGCGTGCGGTATGGCGGCTGCTGGAAAAACTGAGTAACGGGCCGTACCGGCGGCTATTGGAGAAAAACGGGCTTTAAGGCCCGGGAATAACGGGCATTGCCAAGCGCCCAAAAGCAGCCTGAAAGCAAAAGGCAGCCTGAAACCCCGTTTCAGGCTGCCTGCAGGCAACCACAGTCGAAAGAAAATCCATGGCAACAGTTCTTATCACCGGCGCAACCGGTTTTCTCGGCGGCTATGCCGTGCGCGAGCTGCTGGCGGCGGGCTATACGGTGCACGGTTTCGGGCGCGATGCGGCCAAGGCGGCGCAACTGGAGCTCGAATGCGGCATCAAAGTGCATCTGGGCGATTTGTCCGATGCCGATGCCGTTTCCGACGCACTGGCGGGCGCGGATTACTGCATCCACTCGGGCGCGTTGTCGAGCGTGTGGGGACGCTGGGACGATTTTTACCGCGCCAATGTGCTGGGCACGCAAAACGTACTTTCAGGCTGCCTCAAACACGGCATCCGGCGGCTGGTGTTTGTTTCCTCGCCCAGCATTTACGCCGCGCCGCGCGAGCAGCTCGATATCCGCGAAGAAGACGCGCCGGCCGACAACCGGCTCAACCACTACATCCGCAGCAAAATCCTGGCTGAGCGCTCAGTACGCTCGGGCGGCGTACCGAGCGTGATTATCCGCCCGCGCGGGCTGTTCGGCGTCGGCGACACCAGCATCATTCCGCGCCTGCTGGCACGCAACCGCAGCACCGGCATTCCGCTGGTCAACGGCGGCCGCCACCTGACCGACCTGACCTGCGTGGAAAACGCCGCCTACGCGCTGCGGCTGGCGCTGGAAAGCGAAGCGGCCGCCGGCCAAACCTACAACATTACCAACGGCGAGCCGCAGCCTTTTGCCGATTTGCTGGCGCAGTTTTTTCAGGCTGCCGGCCAAAATATGCGCACCCGTGCCGTATCGCGGCGCGGCCTGTGGCTGGCGGCCAATGTGCTTGAAAGCGCGTTCAGGCTGCTTAATATCGGCAAAGAGCCGCCGCTTACCCGCTACACCGCCTGCCTGCTCACCTACGGCCAAACCCTAAACATCAATAAAGCACGCCGCGAGCTGGGCTACAAGACGCGCATCAGCATCGCACAAGGAATCGAACACTATGTCCGCCACTGCCCCCTTGATTGAATCCGTCCGCTATTTCGCCTGCGGCCACTGCGTCAACCACTTACAACGCATTTTCCGCCACCACCCCAAGCAAAAACGCGTGTTCCAGGCAGGCGTGTTTTTAATCAAACACCGCGTTCACGGCCATATCCTGTACGACACCGGCTACGGCACTGCGCTCAACCGCTTTTATTGGAAATACCTGATTTACCGCGCCATCAACCCCACTTATGTCCGCGCCGAAGACACCATTGCCGCCCGGCTTGAAGCCGCCGGTATCGCGCCCGAGAGCATCGGCACCGTCATCGTTTCCCACCTGCATCCCGACCACATCGGCGGTCTCAAATCCTTTCCCCATGCCCACTTGCTGCTCACGCAAGGCTGCTGGGACACCTACCGCGAAAACCGTTTCCGCTCGCTGATTTTTCCCGAATTTCTGCCCGACGATTTCGAGCAGCGCGCGCAAATCGTGCCGATAAACGGTATTCAGACGGCCTTTCCCTATGCCGAAACCGCCGATTTGTTCGGCGACGGTTCGCTGTTTCTGGCCGCGCTCGACGGCCACGCCAAAGGGCAGGGCTGCCTGTATATTCCCGAGCGCAATCTCTTTATTGCCGCCGACGTCTGTTGGGGGCAGGACGTACTCGCCTTTACCGAACAAATGCGCCGCCTGCCGCGCCTGATTCAAGACGATTTCGCCGCCTACCGCCGCAGCAGTGCGCTGCTGCAAACCCTGCAGCAAAACGGCATCCGCGTGCTGGTGAGCCACGACAAACCCGAATACATCGGCGGCATCTTATGAGCATCAACCGGCTGTGGCTGTTTCTAGCCACCTTTATCCGCACCCGCTGGTTTCCACGCAAAACCCGCGCCGCGTTGCTCGCCTGGCAGCAGCGCACACTTGCAGGGCAGCTGGCATTTTTCAGACAGCATGCGCCCTATTTTCGCGACGGCATCGACTTTGCCGCCTTCCAAATGGACAAGGCGCTGATGATGGAAAACTTCGACGCGCTCAACACCGTCGGCATCGGCAAAGAGCAGGCGCTGGCCGTTGCCCTGGAAGCCGAGCGCAGCCGCGATTTCTCGCCGACGGTCGGCCGCGTGTCCGTCGGCCTGTCTTCCGGCACTTCCGGCCACCGCGGCCTGTTTCTCACCACGCCCGAAGAGCAGGCGATGTGGGCGGCGGCGGTGCTGGCGAAAATGCTGCCGCCGCGCCGGCTGTTCGGCCAGCGCATCGCTTTCTTTTTACGCGCCGACAACAATCTGTACCAAACGCTCGACTCGCCCCTGCTGTCTTTCCGTTTTTTCGACATGCAGACACCGCTTGAAGCGCATCTGTCCGCCCTGCAAAACGCCCGGCCGACCATACTCGTCGCTCCCGCTTCGGTGCTCGCGCGTCTGGCGCAATACCAAAACCAGGGCCGTCTGAACATTGCCCCGCAGCAGGTCATCTCGGTGGCCGAAGTTTTGGAAACGCGCGATGCCGACTACATCGCCGCCGCTTTCAGGCTGCCGTTTACCGGCCAGATTTACCAGGCCACCGAAGGCTTTCTCGCCGCCACCTGCCGCTGCGGCACCCTGCACCTGAACGAAGACATCGTGATGGTCGAACCGCAATGGCTGGACGACACCCGCTTTATTCCCGTTATCACCGATCTCAAGCGCCGCTCGCAGGCCTTTGTACGCTACCGGCTCAACGACATCCTGCACATCCGCCGCACGCCCTGCCCATGCGGCTCGCCCCATCTGGCGCTGGAAAAAATCGAAGGCCGCACCGACGATATTTTTGTTTTCACCGACCGCGCGGGCAAAGCCGTCGAAATCTATCCCGACTTTATCCGCCGCTGCATCCTGTTTATCGACGGCATCCGCGAATACCGCGTCTGCCAAACCGACAGCCATACCGTCGAAATCGCCCTTTCAGACGGCAGCAGGCAGCAGCAAAACGCCATCGTCCGCCAGTTTGAAAACCTGATGGCGCAATACGGCATCGACGGCGTGCGCTACCGCTTTGTCCCCTACTCGCAGCCTGAATACCGCAAACTCAAACGCATCGAGAGAAAAACATGAATAAACTGGAAATCATCGGCTGGGGCAGCAGCCTGCCGTCGCAGCGCGTACAGACAGGCGGCCAAACCCGCTACCGCGCCGCAGAGGGCGAAACCCAGCTCGGCATGATGTGCGCCGCCGCCCGCAAAGCGCTGGCCAAAGCCGGCATCGCCACCGCCGATTTGGACTGCATCGTTGCCGCCGCAGCCGTCGGCGTACAGCCCATTCCCTGCACCGCCGCCTTAGTTCACGAACAAATCGCCCAAGGCAGCGACATTCCCGCCTTCGACATCAATTCCACCTGCACCGGCTTCATCACAGCGCTCGACACCGTTTCCTACCTGATTGCCGCCAAACGCTACCGCACCGTGCTGATTGTGGCCGGCGATCTCGCTTCCTGCGCGCTCAACCCTGCCCAGCGCGAGAGTTTCGAGCTGTTTGGCGACGGCGCGGCCGCCGTCGTTATCCGCCATACCGATGCCGAAAAAGGCGTTATCGGCGCCATGCAGCAAACCTGGTCGCAAGGCGCACACAGCACCGAAATCCGCGGCGGCCTGACCGCCCTGCCGCCGCAGCGCTACGCACAGAGCGACCCCACCGACTTTCTTTTCGACATGAAAGGGCGCGACGTGCTCAAACTCTCGCTGCAGAAAATCCCCGCCCTGTTCGCCGAATTTTGGACGCAAACACGGTTAAGCCCGGCCGACATCGACCTCGTCATCCCCCATCAGGCCAGCAAAGCCCTACCATTGATGATGAAAACGCTGGGTTTCAAAACAGGGCAATACATCGACACCGTAGCGCAATACGGCAATATGGTCTCCGCCTCCGTTCCCTTCGCCCTGTGCCAGGCGCTCGACGAAGGCCGTCTGAAAACAGGAAACAAAATCCTGCTCACCGGCACCGCCGCCGGGCTGACATGCAATATTTTGTGTTTGCAGATTTAAGGGCAGCCTGAAAGCCGCAAAACGGTTTTCAAGCTGCTTTTATTTTTCAGGCTGCCTTTGCCAACAGCCATTCCACCAGCGGCGGTACGCCGGCGCAGGCGGTTTGGGGGATGATTTCGACGCGGCGGCTGCTCAGGTTGGGCTTGGGGTCGATCAGGTAGATGTCGGCGTCGGCGCGGGCGTAGGCGAGCAGGCCGGCGGCGGGATAGACTTTGAGCGACGTGCCGACCACGATGACGGTGTCGGCCGCTTCCACCCATTGCGCGGCCTGCCCGATCAGCGGCACTTCTTCGCCGAACCAAACGATATGCGGGCGCAGCGGCCGGCCTTTGCTGTCGCAGTCTTCCAGCCGCTGGTCGCCCTGCCAGCCGATGATTTCGTCTTCGTCGGCGCTGCTGCGCAGCTTGTTCAGCTCGCCGTGCAGATGCAGTACGCTGCGGCTGCCGGCGCGCTCGTGCAGGTCGTCCACGTTTTGGGTAACGATGCGGGTGTCGTAGCCCTGTTGCAGGCGCGCGAGGGCAAGATGGGCGGCGTTGGGCGCGGCGGCCGCGGCTTTGCGGCGGCGCTCGTTGTAAAAGTCGATAACGGTTTGCGGGCTGCGCTCAAAGGCTGAGGGGGTGCAGACGTCTTCGATGCGGTGCCCTTCCCACAGGCCGTCGCTGTCGCGGAAAGTCTGCAGCCCGCTCTCGGCGCTGATGCCGGCGCCGCTCAGTATCACGCATTTTTTCATGTGTTTTCCCTTGGGATAATCGGATTAAAAGGCAGCCTGAAAACCATGAAACCGGTTTTCAGGCTGCCTTATTCTGCATTTAAGCACTCAAGCGCTTATTTTTTCTTTTTCTGCGGCGGCAAGTCGGTGCATACGCCCAATGCCACTTCCGCGCTCATGCCGATGGATTCGCCGAGCGTGGGGTGCGGGTGGATGGTTTTGCCGATGTCTTCGGCGTCGCAGCCCATTTCGATGGCCAGGCAGATTTCGCCGATCATGTCGCCCGCATGGGTGCCGACGATGGCGCCGCCGATAATCAGGCCGGTTTCGGCGTCGAAAATCAGCTTGGTGAAGCCTTCGTCGCGGCCGTTGGCGATGGCGCGGCCGGAAGCTGCCCACGGGAACACGGATTTGGTGATTTTGATGCCGTCGCGTTTGGCAATCTCTTCGGTTACGCCCACCCAGGCCACTTCGGGGTCGGTGTAGGCCACGCCGGGAATCACGCGGGCGTCGAAGTAGGCTTTGTGTCCCGCGCAGTTTTCGGCGGCAACGTGGCCTTCGTGCACGGCTTTGTGCGCCAGCATCGGCTGGCCGACTACGTCGCCGATGGCGTAGATGTGCGGCACGTTGGTACGCATTTGTTTGTCCACTTCGATAAAGCCGCGTTCGGTAACGGCCACGCCGGCTTTTTCCGCGCCGCACAGTTTGCCGTTGGGTGCGCGGCCTGCGGCCACCAGCACCAAATCGTAGCGCTGCGGCTCTTTGGGCGCTTTTTCGCCTTCAAAGCTCACATAGATGCCGTCTGCTTTGGCTTCCACAGCCACGGTTTTGGTGTTGGTCATGATGTTGTCGAAGCGGTGGGCGTTCATTTTTTCCCATACTTTCACCAAGTCGCGGTCTGCGCCCTGCATCAGGCCGTCCATCATTTCCACCACATCCAAACGTGCGCCCAGCGTGCTGTAAACCGTGCCCATTTCCAGGCCGATGATGCCGCCGCCGATAATCAGCATTTTTTTCGGCACTTGGCGCAATTCGAGTGCGCCGGTGCTATCGACGATGCGCGGATCTTGCGGGATAAACGGCAGGTTTACCACGCGGCTGCCCACGGCGATGATAGCGTTTTTGAAAGCGATG
The DNA here is from genome assembly GCF_022288825.1 of Kingella pumchi. Taxonomy (GTDB): domain Bacteria; phylum Pseudomonadota; class Gammaproteobacteria; order Burkholderiales; family Neisseriaceae; genus Kingella_D; species Kingella_D pumchi. The sequence goes on from NZ_JAKOOW010000014.1 coordinate 77,100, forward strand.
GTTTTCTTCGCGCCAGTTTCGGTGAGCGCTCCGTCGTATTGCGCACCTTCGGTCAGCTTCACTTCCAGATGGTTCGCGCCGACAAATTCGCCTTTGCCCTGAATCAGATCGACTTTACGGGCTTTGGCCATACCGGCCAGACCGCCGGTAAGTTTGCCGATGACTTTTTCTTTGTAGCCGCGCAGCATGTCGATGTCGATTTCCGGCGCGGGGTATTTGATGCCGTTGGCGGCTAGGTGCTTCACTTCGTCAATTACTGCCGCATTGTGCAGCAGGGCTTTAGACGGGATACAGCCCACGTTCAGGCACACGCCGCCGAGGGTTTTGTACTGATCGACGATGGCGACTTTCAAGCCTTCGTCGGCTGCAGCAAACGCGGCGGAATAGCCGCCCGGGCCGCCGCCCAGTACCACTACGTCGTATTCGGCATCGGCATTGCCGCTGAACGATGCGGCTTGCGGCGCAGGCGTTGCGGCTTTCGGGGCTTCAGGCTGCGCGGCGGGCGCAGGAGCGGCTGCAGCTTTGGGTGCTTCGGCGGCAGCGCCTTCGGCTTCGATCACGGCAATCAGGCCGCCTTCGGAGATTTTGTCGCCCACTTTGACTTTGACTTCTTTCACCACACCGGCGGCTTCGGCCGGTACGTCCATGGTGGCTTTGTCGGTTTCCAAAGTAATCAGGGTGTCGTCGATGGCAACCGTATCGCCGGCTTTGATTTCCACGGCGATGATGTCCACGTTTTCATGTCCGCCGATGTCGGGGACTTTCAATTCGATTAAGCTCATTTTCGGCCTTTCTGTCGGGGGTTCGGTAAGGTTGCAGCGCCCTTTCAGGCTGCCAGGCTGCCTGAAAGGGCGCTGCCATTATAGCCCAAGCCGGGCGCATTCACACGGCTGTGCCGGCGGCAATCTGCTCGAGCGCCTGGCGCAGCAGCCGCACCGTGCGGCCGGTATCGGCCAGCTTGTCGAGACCGAACAGACCGATGCGGAAGGTTCGGAAGTCGGCGCCTTCGCCGCATTGCAGCGGCACGCCGGCGGCAATCTGCACGCCGGCTGCGGCAAAGGCTTGGCCGCTGCGGATGTCGTCGCGCCCGGTGTAGCAGACCACCACGCCGGGCGCTTCGAAGCCGGGCGCGGCGGCGCTGGCAAAGCCATTTTCCGCCAGCAGGGCGCGCACTTCGCGTCCCAAATCTTCCTGGGCGGTTTTCAGGTTGCCCCAACCGATCCGGCGCGCTTCGAGCATGGTGTCGCGCAGGCGCAGCAGCGAATCGGTGGGCAGGGTGGCGTGGTAGGCGTGGCCGCCCTGTTCATAGGCGCGCATGATGTCGAGCCATTTTTTCAAATCGAGCGCGAAGCTGTCGGACTCGCTGTCTTGCACCGCCTGCACCGCGCGTTCGGACAGCATCACCAGTCCGGCGCAGGGCGTGCCGCTCCAGCCTTTTTGCGGCGCGCTCAGCAGGATGTCGATGCCCAAACCGCGCATATCCAGCCAGATGCAGCCTGAAGCGATGCAGTCGATTACCGTGAGCGCGCCAACCGCATGGGCGGCGGCGGACAGGCGGCGGATGTAGTCCGGCGGCAGCATCATGCCCGAAGCGGTTTCCACATGCGGGGCGAAAACGATGTCGGGACGGAATTCGGCGATTGCGGCTTCCACTTCTTCAATCGGCGCCGGCGCAAAGGGCTGCTGCGCGCCTTCGGCAATGCGGCGGGCGCTCAGCACCCGCGTGTCGGCCGCCAAACCGCCGCGCTCGAGTATCTGCGACCAGCGGAAACTGAAAAAGCCGTTGCGCACAATCAGGCAGCGCTTGCCGCGCGCCAGCTGGCGCGCCACCGCTTCCATGCCGGCGGAGCCGCTGCCGGGCACAATGGCGGCAGCATCGGCGGCATACACTTCGCGCAGCATCGCCGACAAATCGCGCATAGCGGTTTGGAACTGCTGCGACATATGGTTGAGCGCACGATCGGTATAGACCACGGAATACTCGAGCAGGCCGTCGGGATCGGGGTGTTTGAGCAGGGCAGGCATAACAGACTCCTTATTTCGTTATTGTAGAGGGCAGCCGAAGCTGCCGGCCTATTGTGGCCGATAGCGGCAGCAGCGGCAAGAAACGCGCCCGATGAAAACGGCACAAAAACAATAATCCCCAACAATCAGGCAGCCTGAAAAAAGATAAATGCGCGTTTTTTGCCGTTTCAGGCTGCCTGTTGCCGCCGAACGGCAAAAATCTTGCATTCGGGCATGCGGTATGCTGGCAGAATCCGGCTGCCTGAAAACGCGCAGCATCCAAGCACAAAACACCAATCCCGACCCGCCGGCCGCCACATCGGAACCATCCCGCCTGCAAGGAAAGCCAGCACCATGAAACTGAAGAAAAACCTGATTGCCGTATCCATTTCCGCCGCCCTGCTGGCCGCCTGCGGCGGCGGAGGCGGCGGCAGCGGGGACGACAACAGCCGTCCCGACACCAACGCCACTCCCACGCCCAACCGGCCGAAACAGCCGCAGCCGGGCAATTTCAGCCAGCAAAAAGACTACCAAAAATCGTCCGATCAGGATCGTGCGCAGGCCGACGGCCGCGACACCACCATCCTGCTTACCGACAGCGGCGTCGATCTGACCATCGCCCGCAAGACCGGCGCCAAAGTCGATGCCAAGATGACCACCACCGATGCCCAAGGCAATGTGAAGGAAGTCGACACCAAACCGACGGCCGATTTGAAAAACGGCGGCCTGAACAGCCACGGCACCAATATGGTGGAAGTGATGATGCAGCATGGTGCCAAAGGCGCCCAAATAGCCGTTGGCGGGGTGAATTTCTCGCAAAGCACCGATGCCGACATCATCAAAATCGAAGCTTCGATTCTGAGCAAGCGCGACAATGTCGCCGTTATCAACCATTCCTTCTCCACCGGCGAGCAGGATTACAGCAAGCTCAACGACTATAGTGCGGTTGCTAGCCTTTTCGGTGCGATGGCGCAGCAGTCAGGCGCGCTGTTTGTTTCTGCCGCCGGCAACGACGGCAAAGCCAATCCCGATATCGACGCCGCCATCTACCGCATCAATACACCGCTGGCGCGCGAGCTGGAGAAAAATTGGCTGGTTGCCACCGGCGTTTATCTGGACGGTTCGGTGATTGAAAACCGCTGCGGCATCACCAAAGACCACTGCATCGCCGCCAAAGAGTTCCACAATGTAACCGACGTCAATACCAAAAAAACCGGCGGCACCATTGGCTCGTCCAACGCCACCGCCGTGGTTTCCGCCACCGCCGCGCGCATCCGTTCGCGCTTTGACTGGATGCGCGGCGCCGAATTGAAAAAAACGCTGATCAGCACCACCGATGACGCCGGCGCCAAAGGCAACGACAGCACCTACGGCGTCGGTATTCTCAACGAAGCGCGCGCGCTGGGCGGCTACGGCAAAGTCAATGGCCAGGAAATCCTCAATGTGGCCGGCAAAAAACGCGAATACTATTTCGACAACGACATCAGCGGCAGCGGCGGCATCGTGAAAAACGGCGCCGCATCGCTGGTATTAACCGGCAACAACAGCTACACCGGCACCAACCAAATCCAGCAGGGCTCGCTGGTTTTGGCCGGCAACAACCGCGCCGGCAACGTCGTTACCGCGGGCGGGCGGCTGACCGTCGGCGCCAACCAGAACGCCCGCATCAGCAGCGGCGACGTTTTAGTCAACGGCGGCACGCTCTCGGCCGAAACCGCCAACGATTTTTACATCGACGGCAGCCTGAAATTCAACGGCGGCACGCTCGACAAAGCCATCGGCTCGGCGGTGAAAGTCAGCGGCAACGCCGACATTTCCGGCAACAGCGTGCTGAACATTACCGGCGCCTACAGCGGCTACGCCACCAAAGTCGGCCAAACCGAAACCCTGCTCACCGCCAAAAACATCAATGGCAGCTTTAAAGTAAACGACAAAACCAACGGCCTGATTGAAAACCAGGTAAACCAAAACAGCAGCGCCATCACCGTCAGCAGCAAGCGCAACGAAGTCGGCAAAGTGGTACCGGCATCCGCCTACGAAGGCGCCGGCCGCGATGCCCGCAAACTGGAGCAGGTATTCGCCGCCTTCGACCAGGCCGCCGAGCAAGGCAGCCTGAACGACGGGCAACTGGCCGCCGCCCGCATCTACACCCAAAGCCGCCAGCTGACCGAAACCCTGTTTGCCCAAGGCACCGACACCCATCTGCACAGCCAGCACAACCAAATCGACACCGATATGATGCAGAACGAGCGGTTTGCCGAAAAACTGGGCGAAGCGGCCGGCCAAAACGGCGCGGTATGGCTGGATTACACCGGCTCCGCTTCCCGCCTGAAAATGGACGGCATTTCCGGCAAAAGCCGCGACTACGGCATCGGCGTCGGCGCATCACACGCCTTCGGCCGCCACCTTATCGCCGCCGGCGCCAACCGCCTGGACAACCGCTGGGAAGAGCGTTTCGGCAGCGTTGAGAAAACCGTCAAAACCGAAGGCTACGGCCTGGATCTCGGCTACGGCTATGCCGCGCCGCACGGCATCGGCATCTATGGCACGCTGGGCTGGAACAAGCTCAAAGATGCGGGCAAGCTCTACAGTTTCGGCGTGGGCGTGAACAAAACCTTTATGCTCTCGTCGCTGGCGCTGAAACCCGAGTTCTCGCTGCAATACGCCAAGGCGGACGCCAAAAACATCGATGTTTCCGCCACCCAGTATCTTGATGGCATGAACACCAAAGCCACCGCCGCCAAACTCGGCATCAGCGCGCTGTATTCGTTCAACGACCAGCTGACCGTGTTCGGCAAAGCCGGCCTTGCCCGCGATCTGCAGCGCAAAACCGCCGAGCACACCACGGTGAAAAACACCGGCATCAGCGTCGCGCTCGACAGCAGCGACAAGAAAACGCGCTTCAACCTTGCCGCCGGCGCCGCCTACAGCGTCAGCGAAAACTGGAAGCTCGGCCTTGCCCTGCAGCACATCCGCGCTTCGCACTGGCACAACAGCTCGGTGAATGCCCAAGTGAAATACCGTTTCTAAAACGGCATCCGCCCCAATCAGGCAGCCTGAAAGCCGATATTGCGCTTTCAGGCTGCTTTTTGTCTGTTTGCTTTGCCTGTTTACCGTTTCAGGCTGCCTGCGGGCAGCAAACCACGCAACCCAAAAGCAGCCTTATATATTCCGCCCCGTCTAAGGGGTACTTGACAACTTGAGAAATTTCCAAACCCCTTA
>NZ_JAKOOW010000015.1:0-188 GCF_022288825.1 Kingella pumchi
GGTTTCAGAATCTTTTTTTGATTTAAGTGGAGAATATAGAGAAGAAGACTATGAAGATTGTTATGAGGGGCTCCATGATTTTCATGTTGTATCATATGAAAACCAGAATTTTTATGAACATGATCCTGATTTAGATGATGATGATGAAATACCGTTTTAGATAGGATATTTATGTACGACTGGATAAG
>NZ_JAKOOW010000015.1:302-958 GCF_022288825.1 Kingella pumchi
CTGTTTGTAGGCTAATGGGCAAAGAAAGTCAAGGGGTAAAAATGAAAATGCAAGAGAAGATTAGGCTGCTGCTGGCGGTTGTGATGGCTGTTGTGTCGTTTGAAGCAGGAGCAGCATTTATTCCTAAAGAAGATATTTCCGTTGTATCTGATACTTCGGGTATGTATGACTGGTCTTTAAATAGGTATGTTGTATATAAGACCAAAGATAATAGATATTTTGTCGGTTTGGATAATCTTTTTTGTAAGGGGGATTGCAAAAATGGTGGAGTAAATGGGATAGATACAGACGCTATTTCTACTCATAAAACCGCTAAAGAAGCATTGGAAAAAAATAAGCCAAGTGGAGTAGGTAGATGTGATTATCAAAAATTAGTGTGTTACCAAAACTCCGGCCACGAAGAAGACAAACCCGAAGAGCAACCCAAAAATTCCAAAGAAGAGCCCCCCAGCCCTACACCCCCAAAAACCAACGACAAAGCCTGCGGCCGCAACGTAAACGGCAAATGGGTTTCCGAGCCCTGTAAGCCCAATACTGATCAGCCCAAAGGCAAAATCAAATACAACGACCAGCCGGGCGAATTTACTGTTACTTTTTCTAATGAGCATCCGTCAAACGAACATCAAGGCGGTTCGCAAAAGTTTACTTTTAAAGGC
>NZ_JAKOOW010000015.1:1081-1452 GCF_022288825.1 Kingella pumchi
CAAAGGCGGGGTTTAAGTGTCCTGAAGGCAATATCTTTTTTTTGACTAAAGTTGAGCAAAAGAAAGATAAAGACGACAAACCCAAAGACAAAGAGCCGCCCAAGCCAGACAAACCCAAAGACGACGGTAAAGATACATCAAAGCCCAAAGATCCCGCAAAGCCCGATGACGGCAAAGACGGCCCCGACGTATCGGAACTCGACGGCAACAAAGACTACAGCAAAGTGCTCGGCGACATAGCCAAAAGCCTGCAGGACATCCAAGAGAGCCTAGGCAAAATTGGCAACGGAAACGGCGGCGGCGGGGGCGGCAGCGGCAACAAAGGCGATCCCAACGGCCACAAAGGCGGCGAAGACACCGGCGAGACCGAC
>NZ_JAKOOW010000015.1:1546-1958 GCF_022288825.1 Kingella pumchi
GTCCTGCACCAAGCTCGGCACCGAAGAAGACATCCGCCGCACCGTCGGCAGTCCTGACGGCAGCGGCAGCAGAATCGGCATACCTAAAGAAACCGTCGGACTGCCCGGATTTAACCGCAGCAATGACTTTTCCGAGAGCGGCACCTGCCCCGCGCCCAAGCAGTTTGTGTTCATGGGGCAAACGAACGAGTTGAGCTATGAAAGCATGTGCCAAGGCGCAAGGGGTTTGCGGCCGTATATCGTTTTTTCGGCAATCTTTATCGCCTTTGTGATTTGCCGGCATGCCGTAATCAGCAAAACCTAAAGGGAGACAACCATGCCCGTCCTGATTGCCCTACTCGGACAATTGCTCGTAACCCTGATAGGCCAAATAATCGTAGCCCTTGGCGTGTCCGCCATTACCTATGTCGGC
>NZ_JAKOOW010000016.1:0-188 GCF_022288825.1 Kingella pumchi
GGTTTCAGAATCTTTTTTTGATTTAAGTGGAGAATATAGAGAAGAAGACTATGAAGATTGTTATGAGGGCCTCCATGATTTTCATGTTGAATCATATTATAACCAGAATTTTTATGAATATGATCCTGATTTAGATGATGATGATGAAATACCGTTTTAGATAGGATATTTATGTACGACTGGATAAG
>NZ_JAKOOW010000016.1:294-947 GCF_022288825.1 Kingella pumchi
TTGTTTGCGAGCTCGTAGGCAAAGAAAGGCAAGGGGTAACAATGAAAATGCAAGAGAAGATCAGGCTGCTGTTGGCGGTTGTGGTGGCTGTGGTGTCGATTGAATCAGTTGCAGCGATTATTCCTAAAGAAGATATTGCTGTTGTATCTAATACTTCGGGCATGTATGACTGGAGTTTAAGTAGATATGTTGTATATAAAACAAAAGACGGCCGTTATTTTGCTGGACAGGATAATCTTTTTTGTAAGGGTGATTGCAAAGATGGTGGTTCAAATGGGATTGATACAGATACAACAGCATTGTTTGATAGTCCGCAGGAAGCATTAAAGAAGCAATATGGTTCTAAATCTAAATGTGATTATCAGAAGTTGGTTTGCTATCAAAACTCCGGCCACGAAGAAGACAAACCCGAAGAGCAACCCAAAAATCCCAAAGAAGAGCCCCCCAGTCCTACACCCCCCAAAACCAACGACAAAGCCTGCGGCCGCAACGTAAACGGCAAATGGGTTCCCGAACCCTGTAAGCCCAATACTGATCAGCCCAAAGGCAAAATCAAATACAACGACCAGCCGGGCGAATTTACCGTTACTTTTTCTAATGAGCATCCGTCAAACGAACATCAAGGCGGTTCGCAAAAGTTTACTTTTAAAGGC
>NZ_JAKOOW010000016.1:1062-1442 GCF_022288825.1 Kingella pumchi
TAAAGGCGGGGTTTAAGTGTCCTGAAGGCAACGTCTTTTTTTTGACTAAAGTTGAGCAAAAGAAAGATAAAGAAGACAAATCCAAAGACAAAGAGCCGCCCAAACCCGACAAGCCCAAAGACGACGGCAAAGACACATCAAAGCCAAAAGATCCCGCCAAGCCCGACGACGGTAAAGACGGCCCCGATGTATCCGAACTTGACGGCAACAAAGACGGCAAGGACTACAGTAAAGTACTCGGCGACATATCCAAGAGTCTTGAGAACATTCAAGAGAGCCTGAACAAATTCGGTAATGGAAACGGCGGCGGTGGGGGCGGCAGCGGCAACAAAGGCGATCCCAACGGCCACAAAGGCGGCGAAGACACCGGCGAGACCGAC
>NZ_JAKOOW010000016.1:1531-1943 GCF_022288825.1 Kingella pumchi
TTCCTGCACTAAGCTCGGCACCGAAGAAGACATCCGCCGCACCGTCGGCAGTCCCGACGGCAGCGGCAGCAGAATCGGCATACCCAAAGAAACCGTCGGACTGCCCGGATTCAGCCGCAGCAGCGATTTTGTCGAAAACGGCACCTGCCCCGCGCCCAAGCAGTTTGTGTTTATGGGGCAAACGAACGAGTTGAGCTATGAAAGCATGTGCCAAGGCGCAAGGGGATTGCGGCCGTATATCGTTTTTTCGGCAATCTTTATTGCCTTTGTGATTTGCCGGCATGCCGTAATCAGCAAAACCTAAAGGGAGACAACCATGCCAGTACTGATTGCCCTACTCGGCCAATTGCTCGTAACCCTGATAGGCCAAATAATCGTAGCCCTTGGCGTGTCCGCCATTACCTATGTCGGC
>NZ_JAKOOW010000017.1:0-189 GCF_022288825.1 Kingella pumchi
TTTGACTTCGGTAACAGAAAGCGCTTTGCCGCTGATGCTGTCGAACAAAACCATGATGCCGAAACGGCGCCCGAAGTAGGTGGTATCCATCACGACGTTGGCGCATTGGGGTGCGGCAAACTGTGCTTTGGGCGCGGCTTTTTTGAGATGGCGCAGGATGGTTTGGCGGCTGCATCCGCAGGCGGCGGC
>NZ_JAKOOW010000017.1:280-440 GCF_022288825.1 Kingella pumchi
GCCTGCGGTGTAGGCTTGCCATAGGGCTTGTGGGTTTATCCGTCTGCCGCCGTCAAACTGCCTGCCACAATCATGGCATTTGTAGCGCTGCTTGCCGTTTTGTCTGCCGTTCTTTTTGACCTGTTTTGAGCCGCAGAAAAAGCATTTTTTGTGTTCAAAG
>NZ_JAKOOW010000017.1:580-63362 GCF_022288825.1 Kingella pumchi
TCATTCCCGCGCAGGCGGGAATCTTGTCAGGATTCAAGCAATGTATTGTTTTATAATATATTGTCGAATATCAAACAAGGTTCCCGCCTGCGCGGGAATGACGGCATTGCTTGTTTTTCAGGCTGCCTTGTTATCGTTTATCGTCGTTGCCATGTGGCAGCCAAGCCAAAGGCCGTCTGAAAGTTCGCCAACCCGTTTTCAGACGGCCTTTTGGCAACAGCATAATCCGTAGCAACTGTATTTTTCACCCCGTCGGGCAAAAATACCAAAACTCAAATCAAGCCGTTTGGATACCNGAAAAGCAAAACCAGCGCCGGCCACCCATAGCCCCCGACACGGCCACCCGCCGATACGGATAAACCGCTAAAAAACGCCGTGTTTCAGGCTGCCTGAAACGCGGCGTTTTGATCTGCACAAACCTTCAGCGGTTTTCTTCTTTGCTGTCGCTGCCGAACAAAGCCAGCAGCACACCGCCCAGCAGCAGGCGGTATTTCCATTTGGACGGCAGCAGCGCCAGTTTCAGCAGGCCGCGTTGCTGCAGCAGGCGGTTGCCCAGTTCGAGCAGTTGCGGCAGGGCGTGGTGTTTGCGGTTTTCCTGCGCTTGGCGGCGGCGGTGCAGGCGGCTTTCGGTTTGCAGTTTGAGACGGGCGAGCCGGCATTGCAGCTGCAAGAGTTCGCGTTCCTGCTCGCGGGTCGGGCGCGGATGCTCATTCATTTTCCGTCTCCTGTGTTGGTTCGGCCGGCGGCGGCCTGCTGCCAGCAGCGCGGCGCAGACGGGCGATGTCTTCCTGCAGATCGGCCAGCGTTTCACCAACGCGGCCGCTGTGAAAACGCCAGATGGCGGGAATCTGCCGCAGCAGCAGGTAAACCGCCAGCAGCAGCGCCGCGGCAACGGCGGCAAACACCGGCACCCGCCAATGCGGCGGCAGCAGCAGGTAAAGCAGCAGCAGCGCCACGGCCAGGGCGATAAAGGCGAGCACCGCGGCGGCGGCAATCAGGGCGGCGATTTTCAGCGCGCCGCCCAACTGGCCTTCGGCGTCCAACCGCAGCAGGCGCAGGCGCAGCAGCAGCAGTTCGGCGCCCTGCCCCAGCTGGTTTTTGGCGTGGCGGATTTCCTGTTTGAGATTCATGGCGTGTCCGGTTTGGTTTTTCAGGCTGCCTGAAAACGGGGAAAAGCAGCCTGAAACCGTCTTTTTCATCATCACTTGCGGTTTCAGGCTGCCACGGAACCGCTCTTTAGCGGCGGTTGAGCAAAATGCCCACCACCAAGCCGACCAGCGCGGCAAAACCCATGGCGTAATAGGGTTTGTCGTTGATGTATTCGTCGGCCTGTTTCACGCGGTATTTCACTTGGTCTGCCGCGCGTTCTTCAAAATCAGCCAGTTTGCCTTTGGCCTGCTCGAACTGGCGCTGGAGTTTCTGGCGCAGCGCCTGGGTTTCTTCCGCACCGCGATCCACGGTGGTGTCGTACAGGGTTTCGGCCTGTTCCAGCACGCTTTGGATTTCGCGCATCAGCGCTTCTTTCTGGCTTTCAAAATCACGTTTGGACGAATTGTGTCTCATGTTGAGATTCCTTCTTCAAGTTACAGCAGCGGCGGCTGCCCGAACGGCGGAATTGCCGTTTGCGGCACTATATAAGACGGCAAGCAGATTTGGCAAGCCGCCTGTTGCGCGCGTGACCTGCAGCGGTTTTCAGGCTGCCTGAAAACTGTTTGAAAGGGTTAAATCATGTTAGTATGAACGGCATGAAAAACGCCTTTTGCGGCAGAAAAACAAACGTATGCACATCAGGAAAAAACCGCCCCTTTTTTACCCACGCTTAACAACAGAAAGGACACTTCCATGAGCGACCACCAACCCCAGCCGTTTGAAAAAATCGAATTGGGCGAGCAGCGCGAAAGCCTCAAAATCTTTGAAGAAGCCGTCGTCAAATACGAAGGCCGCGTCAGCAGCGAAGACAGCAGCTCCGCCCCGCTGCCGGACGATTATCCCTACAAAACCCGTATGGGCCGGCGTGAATACGAACGCGAAAAAGCCAAGCTGCAGGTCGAACTACTCAAAGTGCAAAGCTGGGTAAAGGAAAGCGGCCAGAAAATCGTCTGCCTGTTTGAAGGGCGCGACGCCGCCGGCAAGGGCGGCACCATCAAACGTTTTATGGAACACCTCAACCCGCGCGGCGCCCGCGTGGTGGCCTTGGAAAAACCCACCGAAACCGAGCGCGGCCAATGGTATTTCCAACGCTACATCCAAAACCTGCCCACCGCCGGAGAAATGGTGTTTTTTGACCGCTCTTGGTACAACAGGGCCGGTGTCGAGCGCGTAATGGGCTTCTGCACCCCGCAGGAGTACCTGCTGTTTATGCGCCAAACCCCCGAGTTCGAACGCATGCTGGTGGCCAGCGGCATCCACCTTTTCAAATTCTGGTTTTCCGTATCGCGCGAAGAGCAGCTGCGCCGCTTCGTCTCCCGCTATTCCGATCCGCTCAAGCATTGGAAGCTCTCGCCGGTAGATGTGCAGTCGCTTGATCGCTGGGACGACTACACCGAAGCGAAAAACGCCATGTTCTTCCATACCCACACCAAAGACGCGCCGTGGGTCATCATCAAATCCGACGACAAAAAACGCGCCCGTCTCAACTGCATCCGCCACTTCCTGAGCGTGCTCGACTACCCGAACAAGGATGAAAAAGCCATCGGCCGCATCGACCCGCTGCTGGTGCTGCATCCGGATATGAACGCCACTTCGCAGGAGCGCGGCTAAAGCAGACAGGCAGCCTGAAAACGCAAAAAATGTTTTTCAGGCTGCCTTTTGTTTATTCCGATTTCCGATAACAGGAGCCGGTATGCTTAAAATCAATAGGGTCATCGGCATTCTCGGTGGCAATACCATCACGAAAATCCTAGTTGCCTACGCAGTTTACAGCCTGATTTGCAAATGGATTGTTTCATGGGGCGGCGCCGAATTTCTCGAAGGCCGCTGTCTTTCATGGCTGTTTGATTTCGATCAGGAAGACTCTGCCGAAACCATCCGCAACTGGACAAAATTAAGCTGGCTGGGCATTAGTGTGCTGCTGGTTTTGATTTTGCTCGTACGCTTTTTTTGACTGTGAGAAAACCATGACTTTTTCCCGTATTTTTCCCGCTGCCCTGCTGCTGGCAGCTTTTAGCGTTCATGCTGCGCCGGATACGGCGGCAAGTACAAAACTGCCGCCGCTGATTGCCGCTGCTGCCGTAAACAGCCAGAATTTTCCGCAAACCGGCCGGGCGGTTTTTCTGCTGGATGTGGATGAACAAGGCAAGGTAACGCGCGTACGCCTGCAGCATGTCGACCGCACCGTTGCCAAACAGGCAGCTGCTTTGGCCTTGACGAAAAAAATCCAGCCCATCCAAGAATGCAGCAACGGTACCGCCCCCGATTACCGGCCCTCATGCCGCAATGTGGCAGGCACGGCGGTTCAGGAAGCATTTTTTGTCGTGGGTGCCCAGCAAAAACGGGATTTGGATATCAGCGGTATTAGTAAAGTGCCCCTGCCGCCGCCGCCCTACCCGCCGGTTTCGATAGAAGAAAACGAACAAGGCATGGTGCGCGTGCGTTTTGTTGTCGGCAGCGACGGCAAAACATACGGCGCGCGTGTTACCCGCTCTTCCGGCTACCACCGCCTAGATCGCGCCTCCGTACGCGCTATAGAACGCCAACCACAATTTGAACCTGCGCGTTTGCAGGGCAAACCGGTATGGATTGAGATGGAGCGCGGCTTTAATTACGCATTCTAAGCAGCACCCCGCCTGCTATTTTCAGGCTGCCTTTTTCCCTTTTCCGCCCAAGGCAGCCTGAAAACCCACCATTTCTTTTTTCAGGCTGCTTTTCAGGCCGCCGCACAGGAGATACCCCATGAGCTTCAAAACCGATGCCCAAATCGCCCGCGAAGCGGCGATCCAGCCCATCCGCCACATTGCCGCCAAACTTGGCATCGGCGAAGAGCAGCTTGAGCCATACGGCCGTTACAAAGCCAAAATCAACCCCGCCGACGCGTTCAGGCTGCCCAATAAAAACGGCCGCCTGATTCTGGTTACCGCCATCAACCCCACACCCGCCGGCGAAGGCAAAACCACCGTCACCATCGGCCTGGCCGACGCGCTCAACCGCATCGGCAAACAAGCCGCCGTCGCCATCCGCGAACCCTCGCTCGGCCCCGTGTTCGGCATCAAAGGCGGCGCGGCCGGCGGCGGTTACGCGCAAATGCTGCCGATGGAAGACATCAACCTGCACTTTACCGGCGATTTCCATGCCATCGGCGCCGCCAACAACCTGTTGGCCGCCATGATCGACAACCACATCTACCAAGGCAACGCGCTCAATATCGACCCCAAACGCGTGCTGTGGCGCCGCGCCATCGATATGAACGACCGCCAGCTGCGCAACATCGTCAGCGGCAACGGCAAGCCCACCGACGGCGTGCTGCGCCCCGACGGCTTCGACATCACCGTCGCCAGCGAAGTGATGGCCGTGTTCTGCCTGGCCCGCGACCTGGCCGATTTGAAAGAGCGGCTGGGCAATATGCTCGTCGCCTACGCCAAAGACGGCAGCCCCGTTTTCGCCCGCGACCTCAACGCCCAAGGCGCAATGGCCGCCTTGCTCAAAGACGCGCTCAAACCCAATCTGGTGCAAACCATCGGCGGCACGCCCGCCTTCGTCCACGGCGGCCCCTTCGCCAACATCGCCCACGGCTGCAACTCGGTAACCGCTACCCGCCTTGCCCTGCATCTGGCCGACTACGCTGTTACCGAAGCCGGCTTCGGCGCCGATTTGGGCGCGGAAAAATTCTGCGACATCAAATGCCGTCTCTCCGGTCTCAAACCCGACGCCGCAGTCGTCGTCGCTACCGTGCGCGCGCTCAAATACAACGGCGGCGTCGCCAAAGAAGAGCTGGGCGCGGAAAACCTTGCCGCGCTGGAAAAAGGCCTGCCCAACCTGCTCAAACACATCGCCAACCTTAAAACCGTCTTCGGCCTGCCCGTGGTCGTCGCCATCAACCGCTTCGTGTCCGACACCGACGCCGAACTCGCCCTGATTCAGGCTGCCTGCGCCGAACGCGGCGCCGAAGTCGCCCTCACCGAAGTGTGGGCGCACGGCGGCGCGGGTGGCGAAGACCTGGCGCGCAAAGTCGTCACCGCCATCGACAGCCAGCCCAACCGTTTCGCCTTCGCCTACGACACCAACGACAGCATCCCCGACAAACTCCGCGCCATCGCCACCAAAATCTACGGCGCCGCCGACGTCGAATTCAGCGCCGAAGCCCGCGCCGAAATCGCCTCGCTGGAAAAACTCGGCCTAGACAAACTGCCGGTGTGCGTCGCCAAAACGCAATACTCATTTAGCGACAATCCCAAACTCTTGGGCTGCCCGAGCGGCTTCACCATTACCGTACGCAGCCTCACCCTGTCGGCCGGCGCCGGCTTTATCGTCGCCGTATGCGGCAGCATCATGAAAATGCCCGGCCTGCCCAAAGTGCCCTCGGCCGAGAAGATTGATGTGGATGCAGACGGCAATATTACGGGGCTGTTCTAAACCCCAAAGGCAGCCTGAAAGCCGTTTCCCGCTTTTCAGGCTGCCTTTGAATCCCCAGCCGCTGCCGCTATAATCGCGCCCTTTTTCCCCGAAACGAACCCGATATGCAAGACCAAAACAATCTGTGCTGGCTGGATATGGAAATGACCGGCCTGAATCCCGACAACGACAAAATCATCGAAGTGGCGATGATCATCACCGATAAAGATCTGAACGTGCTGGCGCAGTCGGAAGTGTATGCCGTGCATCAGAGCGACGAAATCCTAAACGGCATGGATGCCTGGTGCACCGCCACCCACGCCCGCACCGGCCTTACCGAGCGCGTACGCCAGTCCAAGCTGGATGAGCGCGAAGTCGAGCAAAAACTGCTGGAATTTATCCGCCAATGGATACCGGCCAACGCTAGCCCGATGTGCGGCAACACCATCCACCAAGACCGCCGCTTTATGGCGCGCTATATGCCCGAATTGGAAGCGCATTTCCACTACCGCAATCTCGACGTTTCCACGCTCAAAGAGCTGGCGCGCCGTTGGAATCCGCCGGTTTACAAAGGCTTTGCCAAAAAAGGCGCCCACAAGGCGCTGGACGACATTTTGGAGAGCATCGAAGAGCTGCGCTACTACCGCGAACACTTCCTGCGTCTGCCGCAAACTACGGAGCAGTAAGGGCACATCAGCACGGCAAAAAGCAGCCTGAAAACTTTTTCAGGCTGCTTTTTGCTCTTTTTCTTATCTTTTCGGCGCAACAGAAATCCGCTTTGCCAACCTTGCCCGCCGCCCATCTGGCGCCAAAGTTTCAGGCTGCTTTTGCCCGGCAAGCAGCCTGAAAAAGCAGCCGTCCGCTTTCAGGCTGCCGTAAAAGCCCTATCCGTCTGCGCTATAATCCGCCGTTTTCCCGCGTTCAGGCAGCCTGAAAAAATGCAAGTCATCCAATACGAAAACTCCCCCTTCAAACTCCACCAGCCCTTCCCGCCCGCAGGCGACCAGCCCACCGCCATTGCCGGCCTGCTCGAAGGGCTTTCAGACGGCCTTTCCTACCAAACCCTGCTCGGCGTAACCGGTTCGGGAAAAACCTACACCATGGCAAACGTCATCGCCCAAAGCGGCCGCCCCGCCATCATCATGGCGCACAACAAAACCCTGGCCGCCCAGCTTTATGCCGAGATGCGCGAGTTTTTCCCTGAAAACGCCGTCGAATATTTCGTCTCCTACTACGATTACTACCAGCCCGAAGCCTATGTGCCCAGCCGCGATTTGTTCATCGAAAAAGACAGCGCGATTAACGAACACATCGAGCAGATGCGCCTTTCCGCCACCAAAAACCTGATGACGCGCGACGACGTGATTATTGTCGCCACCGTGTCCGCCATTTACGGTATCGGCGACCCGACCGAGTATCAACAAATGGTGTTGTCCGTCAAAGAAGGCGACACTATCGAGCAGCGCGACATCATCGCCACGCTCGTTTCCATGCAGTACGAACGCGGTGATTTGGATTTCAAACGCGGCAGCTTCCGCGTGCGTGGTGACGTGATTGACGTGTACCCCGCCGAAAGCTCCGAAAACGCCTTGCGCATCAGCCTGTTCGACGACGAAATTGACCGCCTCGATATGTTCGACCCGCTTTCAGGCAGCCTGCACCAACGCGTCGGTCGCTACACCGTCTTCCCGTCCAGCCACTACGTTACCCCGCGCGACACCGTCTTGCGCGCCTGCGAGAGCATCAAAGACGAATTGCGCGAACGCATCGAATTTTTCGCCCGCGAACAACGCCCCGTCGAACAACAACGCATCGAACAACGCACCCGCTTCGACCTCGAAATGCTCTACGAAATGGGCTTCTGCAAAGGCATCGAAAACTACTCCCGCCACTTCTCCGGCAAAAAAGAAGGCGAACCGCCGCCCACGCTGATGGACTACCTGCCCGACAACGCCATCATGTTCATCGACGAAAGCCACGTTACCGTTACCCAAATCGGCGGCATGTACAAAGGCGACGCATCGCGCAAGCAAAACCTTGTAGATTACGGCTTCCGCCTGCCTTCCGCCCGCGACAACCGCCCGCTCAAATTCCACGAATTTGAAAAAGTCATGCCGCAAACCATTTTCGTTTCCGCCACCCCCGCCAAATACGAAGAAGAACACGCCGGACAAGTGGTCGAACAAGTCGTCCGCCCCACAGGGCTGGTCGACCCCCAAATCATCATCCGCCCAGTCGCCACTCAAGTCGATGACTTAATGAGCGAAATCAACGAGCGCATCCAAAAAGGCGAACGCGTGCTCGTTACCACCCTCACCAAACGCATGGCGGAGCAACTCACCGACTATTACAGCGAACTCGGCATCAAAGTGCGCTACCTGCACAGCGACATCGACACCGTCGAGCGCGTTGAAATCATTAGAGATTTGCGGCTCGGGCTGTTTGACGTACTCGTCGGCATCAACCTCTTGCGCGAAGGTCTCGACATCCCCGAAGTCTCCCTCGTCGCCATCCTCGACGCCGACAAAGAAGGCTTCCTGCGCTCACACCGCAGCCTGATTCAAACCATAGGCCGCGCCGCGCGCAACGTGAACGGCGTCGCCATCCTGTACGCCGACAAAATCACCGATTCCATGAAAGCCGCCATCGACGAAACCGAACGCCGCCGCGAAAAACAGATGAAATTCAACGAAGAACACGGCATCGTGCCGCAGCAGATTAAAAAACAGGTTAAAGACATCATCGACGGCGTGTACCACGAAGAAGACAGCGGCAAAGGTCGTAGACAAGGCAAAAACAAAGTCAAAGTCGGCGAAATCCACAACGAAGAAGACGCGATTAAAGAAATCGCCAAACTCGAAAAAGCCATGCAACAGGCGGCGCGAGATTTGCAGTTTGAAGAGGCGGCGGTGTTGCGGGATAGGATTCGGGGGATTAAGGAAGGGTTGTTGTTTGGGGCAGAGTGATTAATTTTTATGGATTTTTTGGAGGATTAAATGGAAAATAAACTTTTTGGGGCTGACGTAGATTAGCAGTTATGCTAGGCTATGAAAATGAAGATAACCAATTGTAAATTAAGCAAGAGAATTCAAAAGAAACTGCTTGAATTTTTTGTGCTCCAAGTTACCGCCCGTTCCGCTGCCGATATTTTGGGCATTCAGCCCAACTCCGCCATTCTGTTCTACCGCAAAATCCGTATGGTTATCAGCCATCATTTGGCCTTGGCTGCCGATGAGGTTTTTGAGGGCCCCGTCGAGTTGGACGAAAGCTATTTCGGCGGACGGCGTAAAGGCAGACGTGGTCGCGGTGCGGCAGGAAAAGTGGTTATTTTCTACACCACAATCCGATTTTTATCCACTTTATACAAAGGAATATCCATGAGCATCGCAAATTACCCCATCATCCCCAATGACCAAACAGGCAAAACCGATTTGTTTTTGGCAACTGCCGAGGATATTGCGCAATGCGAAGCGGCGTTGAACACCCAGTTTGAAGCCGATTACCGCGAATACGTTACCCGCTACGGGGAGGGCGATTTGGGCGTGTATCTGCGCGTTTATCTGCCTGAGCAAATTATGAAGGAGCGGCCTGAATGACTGGAACGCATCACGCGATATTGGTTTTGGGACGAGGGCGCGGACGTGCTCACCAAAGAGCAGGTGTTGCAATCTATCGCGGTGGCGGATACTTTGGATGGCGACGAGATTATTTGGTTTGAAGGTCGCTATTATGTGTTGCCGCGCGAGGAGGAAAAAATCTACGATTTGGGCGCAACGCTGGGCGAGGCGATTACTTGGCTGTTTGAATCGGGCGTGCTGGGGAATTTTGAAGACGAGGATGAAGACGAGAACGAGGATGGTGGCGAAATCAAATTTAAGCCGTATGACCCCAGCCAATATTCCGATAACGAAGACTAACATTCAGGCGGCCTGAAACAGCTAAACAGCGTTTTCAGGCTGCTTAATTTGTAGAAAATAACCGCGTTGTTTTCTACACATAACGGCATTGAGAATTTTTGGAATCAGGCAAAACGCGTCTTGCGCAAATACAACGGGACTGACCGCAAATCTTTCCCACTGTTCTTGAAAGAATGCGAATTTCGATTTAACTTCGGCACACCGTCCCAACAGCTTAAAATCCTGCGGGATTGGTGTGGAATTTAGGGCCAATCTACGTCAGCCCCCAATATAAAGCAGCCTGCACTTTGAATTTTCCAAGTGCAAGCTGCTTTTTCAATACTTCATCAACCCAATGCCTTGGCCAACGCCACCCCTACGCCTTTGGCGGATGCCGGGTTTTGACCGGTAATCAGACGGCCGTCCACCACCACGTTTTCCGCCCAGTTCGGCGCGGCATGGTGTTTTGCGCCGTGTTCAACGAGCTGGGTTTCCAGCAGGAAGGGGACGATTTTAGCTCCGCCCGTTGCTTCTTCTTCGGCGTTAGTGAAAGCAGCAACGTTTTTGCCGCTAACCAGATATTCGCCATTAGAAAGTTTCGCGTCCACCAGCGCAGCAGGGCCGTGGCAGACGGCGGCAACGATACCGCCGTTTTCATACACTTCACGGATAAGGCGTTGCGCATCAAGGTTTTCGCGGAAATCCCACATCGTACCGTAGCCGCCGGTAAACAGAATGGCGGAATAGTCCGCGCCGTTCAGGTCATCCAGCCCGGGCACAGCTTGCAAGCGTTGTTGCAGGTCAGTTTGCTGCCAGTAATGGGCGTTCACGGGGTCATCCATATTCAGGCTATCGGCATCAACGGGGGCGACTCCGGCTCGGATGGCGGCGATTTCGCTTCGGTGCCCAGCGGCTTCGGTTTCATGCATGGGGTGCGTGAGTTCGGACAACCAAAAGCCGGTGGGTTGACCGCTTGCGCCTTTAACGGCATTGCTGGTTACAACGTAGAGAATGGGTTTGTCGGACATATGTGTCTCCTGTCTGCAAGGTTGGTAAACAAAGGCTGGTTTCCAGAGGAACTTTTGGCTGTATTCAGCAGTCTGAAATTCAAAAAAAACAAGAGTTTAAGAAGCAAAATTTATTTTAAAGGATTTTCACGCAACATTCGAAGCGTAAAAAGAAAACAGCACGCCCGCGTATTTTTTCGGCAGTTTTTTCATCTCGTTCCCATCAAAAAATCCATATTGCACAGTTTATACCGTTTATAAAAACACGAAAATAATATAAATTGGCAAACGCAGCTAAAAAATGCACAAAGGAAGCAATAATGGATTGGGACTGGAACGGCATCCGCCACTTCACCGCCCTCGTGGAAAAACAAACCCTTACCGCTGCCGCCGAACACTTGGGCGTGCAGCACAGCACCGTCTCGCGGCAAATCACCCAGCTGGAAAACGCCCTCGGCCTGCGCCTGTTCGACCGCATCGGCAAACGCTACCTACTCACCCCCGAAGGAGAACGGCTTTACCGCCATGCCTGCGAAATCTGCAAAGATATGAGCATGTTGCAGCGTACCGCGCGCGAACAGGCCGAACTGCGGCACAGCGTCGTCATTTCCGCACCGCCATTCGTCGCCCGACTCCTGCTGATGCCCCACATTACCGATTTCTACAGAAAACACAACGATATACGCCTTATCATCCAAAGCGATGCCGCACTCGCCGACCTGCACGGCCGCCAAGCCGACATCGCCCTGCGCCTCGTCCGCCCCACCCAAAACGACCTTACCGTGCGCCGCATCGCCCATTTTTCCTACCGCATCTACGGCCATGAGGGCTACCTGGAAACCACCCGCCGCAAAGACTGGCGTTTCGTGCAGATTGCCGTAAACACCCGCTTTTCCCGCTGGTTTGCCGAACAAATCGGCGAAGATGCAGACATTTCCTTCGCCAGCAACGATTTCGCCGCCGTCAAACAAGCCGTGTGCGAACAAATCGGCATCGGCATCCTGCCTGATTTCGCCGTTTTCCCCGCCGACAGGCTGCATCCCGTCTCATTCAATCCGGATGCCCCGCCGCCCGAATTCTCGGAGGAACTCTTGCTGGTGATGCACGAAGACGTGCGCCGCAGCCCCAGCGTAAGGGCAGTGGCGGATTATTTCGCGGAGGCATTGGAACACATGTCGGCAATATGAAAAAGCAGCCTGCACTTTATCAAAACCCAAATGCAGGCTGCCTGAAAACGAAGTCCGTAGGCCGTCTGAAAGCGGTGTTGCTCCAACAGTTCGGCAAGGTGCCGGCCTGCGCGCCATTCGATTTGCCGCAAATAGGCTTGCGCGGCTTCGGGCTGGGGGAGTTGGCGGTATTCGGTGAAGTTTATGTGATTCTCCTGAGGCTGGCATTCGTTTGCGCGGGATTTTATAGTGAAAAGATATAGTGAAATAAAATAAGAAAGATACAAGGCAGCAAGCCGCAGTCTGCAGGGTGCGAGCAAGCGTAGCGTGGGTCATGCGTAGCAAGCGTAGTCTGTATGCGTAGTCTGTGTGGTTCTGCCACGCACGCGGTTTCCAATCTCTCAAAAGCCCCGTACATGCCTGCGCCACCCCACCACAAAAGGCAGCCTGAAAGCCGTTTCGGCAGATTCAGGCTGCTTTTTTAAGGTTAAATTTTCCGCTTTTGGGGCAAATTTCTTTAATTTGGTTTAATTTCTGTTAAACTCGCTACCCGATAAGCGAGACTCCCTATGAACCGAGACAACCATCTGCCCGCGAGCATCCATGCTTTTGCCGGCAGCGACCACCAAGACTGGCACGTGCGCTTTAAGCTGCTGTGGCAGGCGCTGGTGCCGGCCAGCGGCTATGCGCCAACCCTGCAGGGCGAAGTTTTGCGCTTAAGCGGCCGGGTGTGGGAATCGGTTTATCTCTACGACGGCGCCAACTGGGACAGCGCAGGCTGCGCCCGTATGCTCGAGCGTCTCGAACAACTGCTCGCCGGCGGCCGCCGCCTGCCGGACTTTGCGGAATTCTCCCGCTTAAATCAGGCCGCCGCCGCGCGCAGCAGCGACCATACCGTTTACGACCGCATCTGCCGCCTGGCGCTGGAATGGGTCGAACTCAATCCCGAGCTGCAAAGCATAGCGTATACGGAAAGCAGCCTGAAAAGCGGTTGGTTCGGTCGGATTAGGCGCTGGTTCGGTTACTGAACAGCCGTTGTGTTGATAAGGCTGTTGCCCCGTAACATTCAGGCAGCCTGAAAGCATTTTGCCTTTTTCAGGCTGCTTTCGTTTGGCGGCAGCCTGAAAGGGGCAAACAGACAATCCCCTGCTTTTCCGCTACAATCCGCGGCTTTTGCGGATGCTTGTCAGAATCACGCCGCATTGTCGTCTGAACATTCTGTTTCTCTGATTTCTCCGAATATTATGACTTCCGTATCGCTTGGCGGACGCAGCGTCCGCGCCAACAATATTTTCTGCATCGGCCGCAATTACGCCGCCCACATCAGCGAGCTGGGCAATGAAAAGCCCGCCGCGCCGCTGGTGTTTCTCAAGCCCAACAGCAGCCTGCTGCAGGGGCCGGCCAAGCTGGTGCTGCCGGCGGATGCGCACAATGTCCATTACGAAACCGAACTGGTACTGCTGATCGGCCGCGCGGCGGATGAGCTGGCACCGCAAAACGCGCTGGATGTGGTGGCGGGACTGGCAGTGGGACTGGATCTGACCGAGCGCGGCTGGCAGCGGCAGGCGCAGGAAAAAGGGCTGCCGTGGACGCGCGCCAAAGGCTTCAAACACGCCGCCTGCGTATCGGAATTTGTGGCGGCCGATGCGTTGGATGCGGTGCGCGAACACGGTTTCAGCCTGCATTTGAACGGCCGCCTGCAGCAGCAGGGCAGCCTGAAAAACATGATTTTTCCGCTGGAAGAGATTCTGTGCACGCTGGCGCGCGATTATGGTCTGAACGAAGGCGATCTGGTGTTTACCGGCACGCCCGAAGGCGTCGGTGCGCTGGTGGCGGGCGATGTGCTGGAATTGGATTTGGCCGGCCAAGTGCAAACCCGCTTTGAAGTGGCCGCCGGCTAAAGCGCCCGAGTTTGCCGTCGCCTGCTTTCAGGCTGTCTGAAAACGGCGCCCTACCCGATTTCGATTGGCCGAATATGAAACGCCCAACCCTTTTGCTTTGCAGCCTGATGCTGCTGACGCCGCCGCTTTTGGCCGATGATGTCGTTAAAACCGACGAACCGGAAACCCGCTTCGATATGACGAAGCCGACCAATCCCGACCAAACGCCCGCAAGCGCGCCGCAGCCGGCGGCGCAGGGCGGCGATACGCTCAATATCAGCCCCGAAGAGCTGCTCAAGCAGCCTGAACTTTTGGAGCGGGCGCTGTTTTCGTCGGTGCTGTTTAACAATGTTGAAGCGGTGAAAGTGCTGCTGCCGATTTATCTGCAGCTGCCGGAGCAGTACCGCCGCGGCGCCGATGCCGAGCTGCTGCTGATTTTGTCCCGCGCGATGGTGGCGCGTGCCGACGGCCGTTACGGCGAAGCGGTGCGGCTCTACCGCGAAGCGCTCGCGCGCAAGCCGGAGATGTCGATTGTGCGGCTGGCGCTGGCGCAATCGCTGTTTGAAGACCGCCAAAGCGAAGCGGCACGCGACCAGTTTGTCCGCCTGCGCAGCGAGCCGGAGCTGCCGGACAATATCCGCAGCCTGTGCGACCAATACATCGAAGCCATCGACAAGCGCGGCGGCTGGTCGGTTTACGGCGGCATGAACTATACCCGCGACAACAACATCAACAACACCCCCAGCCGCCGCCAGGTACGGCACGGCAACGGCGTATGGACGCTGCCCGAGCCCGAGCGCGCGCAGGGCATTTCCTATCAGGCCGGCGCCTCGCGCGACTGGAATCTCAAAGGCCGCTATTCGCTGCGCACCGCCGTCGATGTTTACGGCAAAAGCTATTGGGACAACCACAAATACGATGATTTGAACCTGCGCGCCACCGTTGGCGGCGTGTACCGCACCGCCCGCACCGAAACCGCCATCCTGCCCTATGTCGAGCGCCGCTGGTACGGCACCAAGCCATATGGTCGCGAAACCGGCCTGCGGCTCGAATGGTCGCGCTGGCTTACACCGCGCACGCAGTTTCAGACTGCCGCCGAGTGGGGCAAAGAGCTCTACGACCGGCGCAAATACCTTGAAGGCTACCATGTCAATGCCTCGGCTACCTGGCTCTTTGTGCAGAACGCGCGCCAATATTGGATGGCCGGCGTCGACGTCAGCCGCAAAACCGCACAAGACGACAGCGATGCCTACTTCCGCCGCGGCCTGCGTGTGGGCTGGACGCGCGAATGGGGCAAAGGCTTTTCCACTTCGCTTACCGGCAGCGTCGGCGAGCGCCGCTACGACGGCGTGGATATCACCAACGTGATCCGCAAAGACATGGAATACTCCGGCAGCCTGGCGCTGTGGAACCGCCGCATCCACCTGTGGGGCATCACGCCCAAGCTGGTGGCGGTGTGGCAGAAAACCCGCAGCAACCATCCTTTCTACGGCCACCAAAAGGCCAATGCCTATCTTCAGTTCAACAAAACCTTTTAAGGTTTTCAGGCTGCCTGAAAGCGTAACAGCAGGCAGCCTGAAAAGTGTTTTGCGCGCCGTTTAACCCCAAAAGCAGCCTGAAAACCCCGCCTGCCGCTTTTCAGGCTGCCTTTTTCCCGCTTATCCGACAATGAACAGCTACCATCTACCGGGCATCCGCCCCGCCTTCCTCGAAACCCAACCCGCGCTCAGTACGCTGCTGCTGGCGCTGGGCGCTTTATCGGTGGTGTCGCTGCCGCTGCTGCTGCAACTGCCCTTAAGCGTGGGCGTGCTGTTCGGCCTGCTGCTGGCGGTGCGGGTGGCGCTGCTGCTGGCCGGCGTGCGCGCGGTGGACAACCGCCTGCTGCTGCCGCTGCTGGGCGCCATCGTCGCCGCAGTGTGGAAGCTGCTGGGCAGCATTATCGGCCTGCAGGGCGGCATCGCTTTTTTGCTGCTGGTGGCGCTGCTGAAGTCTTACGAAGGCAAAAGCCGGCGCGACTGGCAGGTGCTGGTGCTGGCGATGCTGTTTCTCACCGCCGGTTCGGTGCTGTTCGACCAGGGGCCGGCGGCCGGTTTGTGGATGCTGCTGTGTCTGGTGGTGATGGCGTTGGTGCTGGCGTTGTTGAACGAAATGCCGTGGCGGCCGGCTTTGCGCCAGAGCCTGACCGGCTTTCTGCTGGCGCTGCCGCTGATGCTGCTGCTGTTTGTTGCCATGCCGCGGCGCGAATCGCCGCTGTGGCAGATGCCCAACCCGCAAAACAAGGCGGTTACCGGCCTTTCCGACCGCATGAAGCCCGGCAGCATCAGCGATCTGGTGCAAAGCAACGAACCGGCGTTCACCGCCACTTTCGATCAGGGCTATATGCCGCAGCGCCAGCAGCTCTATTGGCGCGTGCTGACCCTGCCCGCCTATGAAAACGGCGCCTGGCAGGCGGTGCAGGGCGTGGCGGATGATGCCGTGCCGCAGGAAGGCAAACGCATCGGCTATCAGATGATTGTTGCCGACGAGCGCGGCATGCTGCCCGCCCTCGACTATCCGCCGCCCTTTGAAAAGCGCGGTTTCAACCGCGAATTGGGCAATGTGTTGCGCGTGCCGGAAAACAGCGGCGTGCGCCGCGTGCGCCTTGAAGCGCTGCCCGACAGCCTGCTCTACCAGCGGCTGACCCGCGGCGAAGCCGATTTCTACCGCCGCCTGCCGTCGGCCGCCAGCAATCCGCGCACCGTCGCCCTTGCCCGCAAGCTGGCTGCCGCCAGCAACGGCAGCGTCGAGCGTTACGCCCAAAGCGTGCTCGAATATTTCCATCGCGAGCGTTTTGCCTACACCCTGCAGCCGCCGCAGATGCCCGATGCCGATGCCACCGACCGCTTTTTGTTCGAGCACCGCCGCGGCTTTTGCGAACACTATGCCGATGCCTTTGTCAGCCTGATGCGCGCCGCCGGCATTCCCGCCCGCGTGGTGACCGGCTATCAGGGCGGCGAATACGATGCCGAAGGCGGCTTCTGGCAGGTACGCAGCAAAGACGCTCACGCCTGGGCGGAAGTGTGGCTGCCCGAGCGCCAGGCCTGGCGGCGTTACGATCCCACCGCCGCTGTTTCCGCCGACCGCATCGAACAGGGCGTGGCCGCCGCCCTGCCCAGCGGCGAAGCCGAAGGCATGATTGCCAACACCGGCCGCTGGAGCGCCTGGCTCGACCGCAGCCGTTTTTACTGGCAGCAGTGGGTGGTCAATTACGACGACAACCGCCAGAAAAGCCTGTTTGCCTCGCTCGGCCTCGGCCGCGTCGGTGTGTTCAGCATCCTGGCGCTGCTGGCGCTGGGCGCGCTGCCGGTGCTGCTGCCGGTATGGCTGTGGTGGCGCCGCTCGCGCCGGCAGGATGCCGATCCGCTGCGCGACGGTTTCGCCCTGCTCAAATACCGCCTGCTCGGCGCCGACTATCCCGAGCTTGCCGCCGTCGGCCCGCAGGAATTGCGCCGCGAGCTGGCACGGCAAAACCGGCTCGAAAGCAGCCTGAAAGCCTTGATCGACGACTATATCCGCCTCAATTACGCCGCTGCCGGCAGTCCGGCCGCCGCCGTGGCGCAGGCATGGTTCCGCCGCGCGCGCCGGCTGTCGAAAAAATACCGCCTGGCCGACGGCTGAATACCGCTTTTCAGGCTGCCTGAACGCAGCAAAGCAGCCTGAAAAAGCCCTGCGCCAAAGCGCGAAAATAGATTAGAATGGCGGCCTTTTGCCCCGCCTTTTTTCCGCAACCACCACACTCCACACAAAGGAAAAGCACATGAACCATTTAGGCTTCCCGCTGGAAACCGTTGCCGTATTTGTCCTGCTCTCGGTCGGCGCGATTGCCATCGACCTTTTCGCCCATAAAAACGACCAGCCGATGTCGCTCAAAAGCGCTTCGCTGTGGTCGGTGTTTTGGGTATTGGTGTCGCTGGCCTTCGGCGGCTATCTGTGGGTTCACCACGGCAGCGAAACCGCCAGCCTGTTTATCACCGGCTATGCGCTGGAAAAAGTGCTGTCGGTGGACAATCTGTTTGTGATGATGGCGATTTTCGCCTGGTTCAAAGTACCGGAAGGCTACCGCCACCGCGTGCTCTACTGGGGCATTATCGGCGCGATTGTGTTCCGCATGGTGTTCGTGGCCATCGGCACCGGCCTGCTGGCGCTGGGGCCGTATGTCGAACTGGTGTTTGCGCTGATTGTCGGCTGGACGGCGGTGATGATGCTCAAAGCCGGCGACGATGAAGAAGAAAACGAAGACTACTCCGACCACCTGGCCTACCGCTGGGTGCACCGCTTCTTTCCGGTATGGCCGCGCCTGTTCGGCCACAACTTCTTCCTGAATACCAAAGAGCTGGAAGAAGCCCGCTCCGCCCATCCCGACGTGCATCTGGAATTGGCCGGCGAAGATGTCAAACATCCCGAAAAAAGCCATCCGCACCAGATGAAAAAAGGCGCCTGGGTGGCCACGCCGCTGTTTCTGTGCCTAGCGGTGATTGAGATTTCCGACGTGATGTTTGCCTTTGACAGCGTGCCGGCGGTGATTGCGGTATCTAAAGAGCCGCTGATTGTGTACAGCGCGATGATGTTCGCCATTCTCGGTCTGCGTACCATGTATTTCGTGCTCGAAGCGCTCAAAGGCTATCTGGTGCATCTGGAAAAAGCGGTGATCGTGCTGCTGTTCTTTATCGCCGCCAAACTCGGCCTGGCCGCTTCCGAGCATATTTTCGGCGTCGGCTACGAGATTTCGCCCAATGCTTCGCTGCTGGTGGTGATTGTGGTGTTGGCGCTGGGCATTGTCGCTTCATTCGTTTTCCCCGAACGCGAAGAAGCCGAAGACAAGCCTGCCGACGGCAACGATGCCGCCGGCGAATAAACCCCGTTTTTCAGGCAGCCTGAAACCATGTTTTCCCACTTGCCCCGCCCGCTTATCGAACGCGCCGAACGCATCCGCCTGCTGATTATGGATGTGGACGGCGTGCTGACCGACGCCAAGCTGCTGTTTGACGCCGACGGCCGCATGAGTAAAGCCTTCAACACCCTCGACGGCCACGGCATCAAAATGCTGCAGGAGAGCGGCGTGCAAACCGCCATCATCACCGCCCGCAGCGATGCTGCCGTCGATGCGCGCGCCGCGCAGCTGGGCATCGGTTTTTACCGCAAAGGCAGCAGCGACAAAAAAGCCGTTTATCAGGTGCTTCTGGCCGAAACCGACCTGAGCGAAGCGCAATGCGCCTATATCGGCGACGATGTGATCGACCTGCCGGTAATGATCCGCTGCGGCCTGCCGGTAGCGGTGCCCAACGCCCACGCCGAAGTGCGCAAACGCGCCGCCTACACCACCGCCGCTGCCGGCGGCAACGGTGCCGTGCGCGAATTGTGCGACCTGATTATGTACGCCCAAGGCAGCTTTCAGGCTGCCTTAGACAGGTACCTGCAATGAGCCGCCTGCGCAATCTGATGTTTCCGCTGATGCTGGCGCTGATACTCGGCGGCCTGAGCGCCTGGCTCGGCCGCATCAGCGAAGTGAAGCTGGAAGAAGTAGCGCTTAAAGCCGACGAACCGCAATATCTGATGACGCAGATGCGCGGCGTGCGCTTTGCCGAAGACGGCAGCCTTGGCGAGAGCCTCAGCGCCGAGCGCGCCTGGCAGCTGCCGGAAAAACGCTACGTCCATTTCCAAAGCCCCGAGCTGCACCTCTACCAAAACGGCCGCCAGCAATACCAGGTACGCAGCGCGCAGGCGCGTTACGACACCGAAACCCGCCAGGTATTGTTCGACCGTGAAGTGCTGCTCGACAAACCCGCTGACGGCGAGCGCCCCGCCGCCCAAGTCAGCACTGCCTCGCTTACCGTCGATACCCGCGCCCAAACCGCCTACACCGACCAAGCCGTCAACTACCGCTACGGCCGCTCCAGCGGCAGCGCCCACGGCATGCGCTACGACCACAAACAAGGGCGGCTCGATCTGCCCGCCAAAGTGAAAGCCCTGATTTATGACACCGACTCGCAACGCTAAATTCCTGCCTGCCGCCCTGCTCCTGCTGGCGCTCAGCTTCAGCGCCCACGCGCTGGAGAGCGACCGCAAACAGCCGATTTCCATCGACGCCGACAGCGGCTCGCTCGACCAGAAAAACCAGGTTACCGTGTTCAGCGGTAACGTCATCATCAAACAAGGCAGCATCAATATGCGCGCCGAGCGCGTGCGCCTGACCCGCGACAAACAGGGCAACCAAACCCTGCAGGCCGAAGGCAGCCCGGTCAAATTCGGCCAGCAGCTGGAAAACAAAGGCTATGTCGAAGGCCAGGGCAACCGCGCCGAATATTCGTCCGCCAGCAATATGATCCGCCTGTCCGGCAACGCCAAAGTCCAGCGCGGCGGCGATGTCGCCCAGGGCGAAGTCATCACCTACAACACCAAAAGCGAAGTCTATACCGTGCTCGGCAGCAAGGCGGCGGGCACCAAAAGCGGCCGCCGCGTCAGCGTGATTATCCAGCCCAGTGCCAAATAACACCTTTACTATCGTAGGCAGCCTGAAAACCCTTTGCGGCAGTTTTCAGGCTGCTTTTTTGTGTTGTCCGGGTTTTTAGGCAGCCTGAAAAATCCCGAACGCAGCCGACGGCAGGCAGCCTGAAAAGCCGGACGGCAGTTTGTAGCCCGCTGTAGTTTTCAGGCTGCGTTTTCGGTATAATCCGCGCCGCCCGGCAACGCGAGTTTTGCCGTTTTTGTTTGTCCGCAACCCGTCAAGGAAACACCCATGTCTATCAAAATCGCCATCAACGGCTACGGCCGCATCGGCCGTCAAATTGTCCGCGCCATCTACGAATACGGTTTGGGCGACCAACTCAAAATCGTCGCCATCAACGGCAGCGGCGATCTGGCCACCAACGCCCACCTGACCCAGTTTGACACCGTGCACGGCCGCTTTGCCGCCAAAGTTGAAGAAGACGGCAGCAATCTGTTGATCAACGGCGACAAAATTCCCTTCTTCTCCACCCGCAACCCGGCCGAGCTGCCGTGGAAAGCGCTGGATGTCGATCTGGTGATGGAATGCACCGGCGCTTTTTGCAGCAAGGAAAAAGCCCAAGTCCATCTGGATGCCGGCGCCAAAAAAGTGCTGATTTCCGCTCCCGGCAAAGGCGATGTCGATGCCACCGTGGTTTACGGCGTCAACCATCAGGTACTCAACCCCGGCATGACCGTGGTGTCCAACGGCTCCTGCACCACCAACTGCCTGGCGCCCGTCGCCCAAACCCTGCACAATGCGCTGGGCATCAACAAAGGCCTGATGACCACCATCCACGCGGTAACCAACGACCAGGTGCTCACCGACGTGCGCCACTCCGACCTGCGCCGCGCCCGCAGCGGCATGCAGAACATGATTCCCACCAAAACCGGCGCCGCCAAAGCGCTCGGCCTGGTGCTGCCTGAATTGCAGGGCAAACTCGACGGCCTGGCCATCCGCGTGCCCACCATCAATGTTTCGCTGGTCGATCTCACTTTTGAAGCCGGCCGCAACACCGATGTCGAAGAAGTCAACGCACTGATCAAAGCCGCATCCGAAGGCAGCCTGAAAGGCATACTCGGCTACAACACCCTGCCCCTGGTTTCCGGCGACTTCAACCACAACAGCCACGCCAGCGTGTTTGACGCCACCCAAACCAAAGTCTCGCAAGGCAATCTGGTCAAAGTCTTTTCATGGTACGACAACGAATGGGGCTTCTCCTGCCAGATGCTCAACACCGCCCGCGCCATGTTCGGCGAAACCGTCCGCCTGCCGCTGGCCTAAGCCTTTCGCTTTTATCCAAGATGCGCCCTGCCCCGTTTGCAGGGCGCGTTTTTTTCAGGCTGCCTTTGTGTTTGAATCCCACAAAGGCAGCCTGAAAATCGTCTGATGCTGTTTTCAGGCTGCCTTTTGGCTTTCAGGCTGCTTTTCAAATGCCGGCAGTTTGGAATGAACGACCAGCAAACGGCAGTACAAAAGCAGCCTGAAAGGTTCAGGCTGCTTTTTCGAGTGCCGGCATTTAGGTGGAAGACAGGGCAAACGACAGCACAAAAGCAGTCTGAAAGGTTTTCAGGCTGCTTTTGACTTATTGCCGATATAAACCGCCGCCGCATGGGAAAACCATGCGGCGGCGGTTTTACGCGCGCTTAGAAGCTGGCCTGCAGGCGCAGCCAGACTTGGCGGCCGGGTTCGTTGACGCGGATGGTCTGGGTACCGGCGGCGGGGTTGCCGCCCTTGCTGACAAACTCGGCGTAGGTTTTGTTGAACACATTGTCCACGCCGGCCTGCAGTACGGCCTGTTTGTGGAAGCGCCAGCCGGCGTTGAGCGACAACACGCCGAAGCCGGCGGACGGGCCGATATCGGTGCCGACGATATTGCCTTGGCCGCGGGCGTAGCGTTTCTGTGCGGCCACCACGCGCCACAGGGCGCCGGCGCTGAAGGTGCCGTTATCCCAGTTCAGGAAGGTTTTGGCTTCCAAGGGCGGGGTTTGCGCCAGCGGCAGGCTGTCGCTGCGGTTTTTGCCGTAGGTGTAGGCCAAGCTGCCGCCCAGCTCCCAGTTGCGGGCGAATTTCCATTTGCCTTCGGCTTCGCCGCCGTAGCGCACGGCTTTCACGTTGTCTGCGCTGGCGCCTTTAACCAAAATGAAGTCTTTGATGTGGCCGGCAAACAGCGATACCGATCCTTGGACATTGCCGCTTTGGAACTGGTAGCCGGTGTCCAGCTGGGTGTTGCGCTCGGCTTTAAGGCGGTAGGAGCGGTTGCGCTCCCAATAATCCGGCGCGCGCTCGGCCATGCCGAGGCCGACGTAGTATTTACCGGACTCGCCCAGCTGCTGTTCGTAGCGGGCGAAAGCGGCTTTCAGATTGTAGGTTTGGTTGCGGTGGGCGTTGTAAAGCGCGTCGGGATCGGCGGGGTCGAGTTTGCGCAAGTATTCGGCTTTAACTTGGTCGTAGCGCAGGCCGCCGATTACTTTACTGCCGGCTTTGGGTTCCAGCGTGGCTTCGGCAAACAGACCGTATTGGCGGAAGTCCTGATCGCCGATAAAGGGGAAGGACGATAAACGGTCAACATTGGCGCCGCTGATGCGCACCATGCCGTTGGCCATGCGGCTGTTGTGGCGGTCGTGCGTCCAGTCGAGACCGGTTTGCAGCTCGAGGGCGCTCCAGTTCATGGTGGCGCGCAACTGGGCGGTATCGACGATGCGCTCGGGATTGATCAGGGCGCGCATATTGGGCGCGCGGCGGCGCATGGTGTAGTTGTCCATGATGTGATCGACTTTGCTGCGGCCGTAGCTGGCGGAAATTTCGCTGAGCCACGGAGTCAGGCTGCGCTGTTGGGCTTTAAGCGTCCAGGCGTCGCGGTCGAATTTGCTGCCGTCCATCATGCGGTCGGCGTAGGCCGCTTCGCCGCGGCTGCGTTCGTAGCCGGCGGAAAGCACGGTGTTTTCGGTGGGAGTAACGCCCAACTGCAGCATTTGGTTGTGGCGGCTGAAGTGGGAGTGGACGCGGTTGCCGTCGCCATCGCGGTAATTGCCGGATTTGTTGTAACTGGCATTGGCGCGCAGATAGCCGTAGCGGTTGTTCAGCTCGGCATCGGCGAAGATATCAAAACGGTCAAAGCTGCCCACGGTCAGGCCGGCATTGCCGTGCGCTTTGAATTCTTCGGCTTTGGGCGAGGTTTTGCGTACAAAGCGCACCGAACCTGCCACCATGCCCATGCCTTCGCTAACGCTCTGCGGTCCTTTGGTAACAATCACTTTGTCGAAAGAAGCGGGGAAAATATAGGCGGTGGGCGGATCCATGCGGTTGCTGCAGCCGCCGTAGATAAACTGGCCGTCGGCCTGGATGCTCAGCCGCGAGCCGCCCAAGCCGCGCAGCAGCGGATCGCCCGAGCTGCCGCCTTTGCGGATAATGCTCATATTGGGCACCGACTGCAGCACGCTGGCGCCGTCGTTGGCAGGCAGTGGCTGGATAGATGTTTTGGGGTTGAACTGCACCGAATTGGCCTTGCCGGTCGGCGTGCCGCTGACCACAACCGGATTCAGCTCTTGGCTCTCCCCTTCATCGCCGGTATCCGCAAAGGCGCAGGCGCAGGCCAGTGATAAAGGCAGCAAAACCCAGGAAGGATGCTTGGACATGATTTTCTCCTATGTGATTTGTTACAACCTAATGTTTACAGTATAGCCCTATTGTTTGTCGGGATTTTGACTTGCATCAAATAGTGTAATTTTTTGTAAACTGTTTTTGCTTTTTAAGCGTTTTCTTCTTTACACACCAATTTGCCGTGTACAAATTTATCGTGTTATACTATAACAAGTTTAACCACAGGAGAAACCATGAAACCCGGCATCCACCCCGAAAACTACCGCACCGTGCTGTTTTACGACAGCGGCGCCCAAACCGGCTGGCTGATCCGCTCTTGCGCCCCCACCAGCAAAACCATGCAGTGGGAAGACGGCAAAGAATATCCGGTATTTCTGCTCGACACTTCCGCCGCCAGCCATCCGGTTTATACCGGCAAGCAGCGCGAGCACAACCGCGAAGGCCGCGCCAGCCAGTTCAACCAACGCTACGCAGGCATGATGTCTGCCCTGAAAAAGGACAAATAATGCAAGTACTCTCTTCACTCAAAACCGCCAAACAACGCCACCGCGACTGCCAAGTCGTCCGCCGCAAAGGCAAGGTGTATGTGATTTGTAAATCCAACCCGCGCTTTAAAGCCCGCCAGCGCTAACCCAGACTTTTCAGGCTGCCCGCACCATTGGGGCAGCCTGAAAAACATTTCGCCGCCGCTTGGCAAGGGCGGCCGAACACATTATGCTGCCAGCGTTTTCCACCACTTTCCGAAAGGATTAAGCATGTCTCAAGTTACTTTTCGCGGCACACCCGCCCGCGTTGAAGGGCAACTGCCCGCCGTCGGCCAAAGCGCGCCCGCCTTCACGCTGGCCGCCGCCGATTTGAGCGACAAAACGCTGGCCGATTTTGCCGGCCAGCGCAAAGTGCTGAATATTTTTCCCAGCATCGACACCGGCGTCTGCGCCCAGTCGGTACGCACGTTTAACCAACGCGCATCGTCGCTGGAAAACGCCGTCGTGCTGTGCATTTCCGCCGACCTACCCTTTGCCCAAGCCCGCTTCTGCGGCGCCGAAGGTTTGGACAAAGTGCTGACCCTGTCGAGCTTTCGCAGCAGTTTTGCCCGCGACTACGGCGTACTGATGGCCGAAAGCCCGATCCGCGGCCTGACCGCCCGCGCGGTGATTGTGCTAGACGAACAAGACAAAGTGCTGCATGTCGAGCTGGTGCCGGAAATTGCCAACGAACCGGATTACGATGCCGCGCTGGCGGTGCTGTAAATCCGTCTTAAACGCCAAAACCGCTTTCAGGCAGCCTGAAAGCGGTTTTTGTTTGTGCGTTGTGCCGGGGTTTTCAGGCTGCCTATTCGGGCAGCGCCGCATACACTTCCTGCCGCATTTTCGCCAGAAAACGGCCGCGGCGCAGCAAGTCCGCTGCCGGCTCGAAACGGCTCTGGGCAAAAGCGTCCGCCAATTCGCGGTAGAGTCCGTCCTGCACTTGGGCAATTTCCTGATCCAGCGAACGCATCGCCGCCGCATCCTGCGCCGCCGCGGCATCGGCCAGCTGCTCGCGCCATTCCATCTGCTGCATCAGAAACTCCGGCGCGTAAGCCGTATGCTCGGGCGCATCGGCGTTAATGCCGCGCAATTCCAGCAGATAGGCGGCGCGCTCCAGCGGGTCTTTCAGCGCCTGATACGCCTGATTGACCGCCGACGCCATCATCACCGCCTGCCGCTGCTCAAAAGCCGAAGCCGCCGCGGTACGGTCGGGATGAAACTGCGCTGCCAGCGTGCGGTAGCGCGCCTCCAGCGCCGCATCGTCAAGCTCGAAACGCTCGGGCAGGCCGAATAATTCAAAATAGCCGGGCATGGGGTTCTCCTTAGGGACGGAACGGGCGATTGTATAGCGAAGCACGTCGCAACTCCAATATCGTTTTCAGGCTGCTTGGCTGCTTGCGGCCGTTTAACCGCTTTCTGCCGGCGCCTGGGGATCGATAAAGCTGCCGCGCTCGATTACCGCGCGGTTGCCCCATTCGGTGAGCGCCGCCAATACCGGCAGGAAGCTGCGGCCGAACTCGGTTAGCGCGTATTCGCTGCGCAGGGGCGGTTTGCTGCCGTAAACCCGCCGCGAAACCAGTCCGCTGTGCTCCAGCTGCTTGAGCTGCCGGCTTAAGATGGTTTCGGTGGCATCGCGCAGGTGGCTGTGCAGCTCGCCAAAGCGTTTGCTGCCCTCCTGCAGGTGGTAAAGGATAACGGCCTTCCATTTGCCGCCGACCAGATCCATGGCCACGCTCAGCGTGCAGGGATAGATTTTGCCGTTGTAAGCGAAGGCGCCGCTGCGGCATTCTGTTTTCATTTTGGGATACCTGTTTAAAAGGATAGTTATTGCCGCTCGGCTGCGCGCGTGCCTACAATCGCCGCGCTTTGCAGCAAAACAAGCTGCTCTGCGAAACCCGTCTCAAAAGCCCAATGTCGATATGTTTTAGGAGAAAAACATGGCTCTCGTTATTTTAGCCCATCCCGATTTTGCCCGCTCCGTTGCCAATAAAGCCGTACTGGCGCATCTGCAGGCGGTGCTGCCCGATATCGAAGTGCGCGATTTGGCCTCCCTTTACCCCGATTACCGCATTGATGCCGCCGCCGAGCAGCAGGCGCTGCTGCGCCACCAAACTGTGGTGTTCCAATACCCTTTTTACTGGTACAACATGCCCGCGATTCTCAAGCAGTATTTTGACAGCGTGTTTACCTACGGTTTTGCTTACGGCCGCGACGGCGACAAACTCAAAGGCCGGAATTTTGTGCCCAGCTTTACCGTCGGCTCGCCCGAAGAAGACTACCGCGCCGACGGCTTGGCACATTTTCGGGTATTGGAGTTTTGCAAAAATCTCGAACAAACCGCCTATTACACGCAAATGCGCTATATCGACCCATTCTATTTCCACGGTACTTCGCCCGCACTGTACAGCCGCGAAGAAGTCCAAGCCAAAGCCGAAAACTGTGCAACCGGTTTGGTAAGCCTGCTGCAAAAGCTGGGCGGGTAAATCAAAGTGAAGTAAAAAAGGCAGCCTGAAAGCTTTTCAGGCTGCCTGAATGCCGTCTGGCTGCGTTTACTCCTGATCCATCCATTGCGGATAGGGGTGCTTGCTCAGATAGGCGTTGGTAAAACGCGGATCGCTGCTGACTTCGCGCCCCAGCCATTCCGGCTGCGGATAGGCGGCGTTTTCGTGGGGCAGCTCGATTTCCGCCAGCAGCAGCGGGGCGTTGTCGCCCAGATATTCGTCGATTTCAAATACCGCGCCGTCAAGCGCGATGCGGTAGCGCAGTTTCTGCAAGCGGAACGGACATAGGGCGAGCATCTGCCGCGCGTCTGCCGGCGGCACCGGATATTCGAACTCACTGCGCGACAGATCGGAAATATATCCCTTAACCGTAAGCCACGCCTGCTCGCCGCACAGGCGCACGCGCACGCTGCAGGCCTGATCGACGCTCATATAGCCCTGCTCCAGCCGCTGCGGCTCACCGGCAAGCTGGCGCCAGCTGTCGTTGCGGATAAGAAAGCGGCGTTCGATTTCGATATGGCTCATGCGTTTGCTCCGGCAGCCTGAAAGTTAAAACGGTTTGAAAACGGCCAGATATACCGCAGCAATCAGCGCCAGCACCGGCAGTTCGTTAAACACGCGGTACCAGCGGTGGCTGTGGCGGTTTTGGCGGCGGGAAAAAGCGGCCAGCAGCAGGCCGCACCAGCCGTGATAAAGCAGCAGCAGCAGCCCCAGTGCGATTTTGGCGTAAATCCAGCCGGCAAAAGCGGTTTGTGTCAGCGGCATCAATAATCCGCACAGCAGCGCGCCGATGCCCCACGGTGTCATAAATTTAAACAGTTTGCGCGCCATCAGCAGCAGGCGCGCATATTCGCTTTCGCTGTCGGCCATCGCCAGATTTACATAGATACGCGGCAGGTAAAACAGGCCGGCGAACCAGGAAACGATAAAAAACAGATGCAGGAATTTAAGCCACAGATACATTGCAGGCAGCCTGAAAAAAAAAGCGCGTATTGTACCAGCCGGCCGCCTTGGCCCGCACAGCCGTTTTCAGGCTGCCGGTACTTGCGGCGGGGGAAAAAGAGAAAACAAAAAATGACGCAGACCGCCCGTATCTGAAGCTGTCTGCGTTATGGCAAGCGCCATCAATCCTCTATTTTTCTCTGCCTTTGTACAACCTGGCATAATTGTGTAATGGAATGTAATTCATTTTGCCGCAGCAAACAAGCCCAAAAGCGGCGCATTTGGCCGATTTCAAAATTGATTAGGCTATAACGCTAATTTTACGCAACTAAATTTCAAATTTTTTTTATCTTTTTTCCGTCGTCTCAAACAAAAAACTACTTTAAGGCCGATAAAATCAGGCATCCAACACAAGATTACCGAAACATACAAAACTTTTCAGGCTGCCTGCCGGCTTATAGCGAAAACGTTTAAGCGGCGCATGTGGTACAAAACAGCAAAGGCACGGCCGGTATTTTTACCGTCCGTGCCTTTAATAGAGATGTGCTTAAAGCCTTTTCAGGCTGCCTGAAAGGGATACTGCATCTTCAGGCAGCCTGAAAAAATCAGGCATCACGTTTTTTTCGGTAGTCGGCTACTGCCGCTTTTACCGCGTCTTCAGCCAGAATCGAGCAGTGGATTTTTACTGGCGGCAGTTCCAACTCTTCGGCAATTTCGCTGTTTTTGATGGCCATCGCTTCATCCAGGCTTTTGCCTTTCAGAAGCTCGGTTACCAGCGACGACGATGCGATGGCGGAGCCGCAGCCATAGGTTTTGAATTTGGCGTCTTCGATGATGCCTTGGTCGTTCACTTTGATTTGCAGGCGCATCACGTCGCCGCAGGCGGGCGCGCCCACCATGCCGGTGCCGACGTCGCTGTCGTCTTTGTCGAATGTGCCGACGTTGCGGGGGTTTTCGTAATGGTCGATGACTTTGTCGCTGTATGCCATGATGTGGTTTCCTTATAACGAGTTATGTTTGTTTGCCGGTTACGGTTTTCAGGCTGCCTGAAATCAGTGCGCCGCCCATTCGATTGATTCCAAATCGATGCCTTCTTTAAACATCTCCCACAGCGGCGAGAGTTCGCGCAGTTTGTCGATTTTGGATTTGATCAGCTCGGCGGCATAGGCGGCTTCTTCTTCGGTGGTCATGCGGCCGAAGGTGATGCGCAGGGAGGAATGCGCCAGTTCGTCGTTGCGGCCGAGCGCGCGCAGGACGTAGCTGGGTTCGAGCGAAGCGGAGGTACAGGCGGAGCCGCTGGATACGGCGAGTTCTTTAACTGCCATAATCAGGCTTTCGCCTTCGACGTAGTTGAAGCTGACGTTGAGATTGTTAGGCGCGCGGTGTTCGAGATCGCCATTGATATAGACTTCTTCGATACCTTCGATGCCTTTCAGGAAGATGTCGCGCAGTTTGCGGTAGTGCGCCATATCCTTTGCCAAATCTTCTTTGGCGATGCGGAAAGCTTCGCCCATGCCGACGATTTGGTGGGTGGGCAGGGTGCCGCTGCGGAAACCGCGTTCGTGGCCGCCGCCGTGCATTTGGGCTTCTAGGCGGACGCGGGGTTTACGGCGGACGTACAGCGCGCCGATACCTTTGGGACCGTACACTTTATGACCGGACATGGACAGCAGGTCGATTTTGGCGGCTTCTACGTCAACAGGCACTTTGCCGCAGGCTTGGGCTGCATCAACGTGGAAGATGATTTTACGTTCGCGGCAGATTTCGCCGATGGCGGGAATATCTTGCACGACGCCGATTTCGTTGTTCACCCACATTACGGAAATCAGGATGGTGTCGTCGCGGATGGCGGCTTTGAGTTCTTCCAAATCAATCAAACCGTTTTCCTGCACGCCGAGATAGGTTACTTCGAAACCTTGGCGTTCGAGTTCGCGCATGGTGTCGAGCACGGCTTTGTGTTCGGTTTTGACGGTAATGAGGTGTTTGCCTTTGGTTTTGTAGAAGTTTGCCGCGCCTTTGATGGCGAGGTTGTCGGACTCGGTGGCGCCGCTGGTGAAGACGATTTCCTTGGGATCGGCGTTGATCAGCGCGGCGATATTGGCGCGGGCTTCTTCCACCGCTTCTTCGGCCACCCAGCCGAAGCTGTGGCTGTTGGATGCGGGGTTGCCGAAGGTTTCGGTCAGGTAGGGAATCATTTTTTCCGCCACGCGTTTGTCAACAGGGGTGGTGGCGGCGTAGTCGAGATAAACGGGGATTTTTACGGTCATGGTGTGGTCTCTTGTTGTCGTGTGTTCTCGGGTTAGTAAATGTGGGTAAGGGTTACGGTTTGTTCGCTCTGTTTGCTTTGCTCCTGCTCCAGCAGCCCGGCCAGCGTTACGCTGCTCAGATAGCTGTTGATGGTATGGTTAAGGTTTTCCCAGAGATTGTGCGTCAGGCAGCGGGCACCGCCGTGGCAGTTTTCCTGACCGCTGCACAGCGTGGCATCCAGCCGGTCTTCGGCTGCGGTGATGATTTGGGCGATATTGATGGAATCTGCGGGGCGGCCGAGAATATAGCCGCCGCCGGGGCCGCGGATGCTTTCAACCAAACCTGCGCGGCGCAGTTTGCTGAAAAGCTGCTCCAGATAGGAAAGAGAGATGCTCTGTCTTTCGCTGATGGCATTGAGTTTGACGGCATTGCCTTGTGCATTCATCGCCAAATCAAGCATGGCGGTTACGGCAAAGCGTCCTTTGGTGGTGAGACGCATGATGTGTTTCTGGGTGGTTCGGTGCTGTTCTTATGGCGGCGGATTATCCGATACCCGAGTAAATCAGTCAAGTATATGGCGGTGAAAATTTTACATGCGTTCACAAATAAAAACGGTTCCGTTTTACGGAACCGTTTGCTATCGGAAATAAGCTAATCAGGCAGTAAAGCCAGCGGCTTTGGCGGCAGCTTTGTAGGCTTCGACATCGAAACCATCGCCGTGGGTGATGACGACATAGCCTTCTTCATGGTTGGCATTGACGAAACGCACACCGGCAACACCGGAAGTCTGTTCGACCAAACGATCGCCGTCTTGTTTGCTGGACATTCCGCCGACGGAAAGTTTAAGTTGCGGCATTTTCAACTCCTTACTCAATGAATTTAATAGATATATGCAACGCAGCGAGTTTGCGAAACCCGCAAGAAATTTGACAAACATCAAACTGCGTTAAGCGTGGCGATTGTGCCTGCATTTGGCATAAGTGTCCAGCATCGCGGCCGATGTGCGGCGGCAATCTCGGCAAAATGCTGCATTATTGCCACGAAAGGCAGCCTGAAAATTTTCAGGCTGCCTTAGCGGGATGTTTTTCTGGGCTTTTCAGTCTGGCGGCATTTACAGGGGGCGCTCTTTGGCGCGCTGCAGATAAACGGTGGCTTCGCTGTTTTTACCGCCGACATTCAGCGTTTCGCTGGAGATTTCTTCGCCGTTGTCGAGCTGGCGGTAGCGGATGCGGTATTCGCCGGCATCGAGTTTTTCCAAAGCCAGCTGGCTGCGCTCTTCGATAAAGAAAGTGCGGATGGGCTGGCCTTCGTGCATCAGCTCGGCGAAAACGTCGGAAGAATTGCGGATATTGTCAACGAAAATCCGGTAACTGCCCTGTTTTGAAAACTGCGGATAGCCGCCGATATAGCCCGAAGTTTTCGGCCACGGAGCACCGTTGGGGGCGGTGGCGGGGCGGATATAGTTCTCGCCCGCGGGGGGAAACGCGGCCAATTCGGGCTGCTGCTGCGGTTGGGCATCAGCGGGCGGGTTTTCAGGCTGCATTTCCGACATTTCGATGCCGTCGCCGCCGGGCTGGTCGATGCGGCCTTGCAGCGGCTGCGGTGCGGGAGCCGTTTCTTTCAGGCTGCCTGCGACGGCAGAAGCGTCATCTTGGGCGGTCTCATCGTTGCTACCCGACCAAAACAGCGACAACTGCCACGCCAGCAGGGCGCCGGCCATTACCACCGCCACCGCCAGCAGCGCGGCCGTCAAGCGTTTTTGCTGCTTGGTAGGCGCGGCGGCTGCAGCCGGCTGCGGCGGCGTGCTGGCGGCAGCGGGTGCCGCAGCGGGCTGGCGCTGCACGGTAATGCGTACTTCAGCCACTTTCTGCCGCGCCTGCTGCTCGGCAATCCAGCGGTCGTGTTCGGCGCGCCGTTCGGGGTCGGACAGCACCTCATAGGCCTGGTTGATCAGCTGCATGATGCGGTGGGCATCCGGATCGGGGTTCAGGTCGGGATGGTACTGTTTCGACAGCCGGCGGTAGGCCTGCTTGACGGTTTCGGCGTCGGCATCGGCGCTAATGTGGAGATTGTCGTAATGCGTGCGTATCGGCATGGCAATCGGTGGCGGACAAAAGCGCGGATAATACCGCCCTTGCCGCCGGCGGACAATCTTTCGGGGATGCGCCCGCTGCCGCTTTCAGGCTGCCTTTGCCGTACAAAGCCGCAAAATAAGCCTGCAAAAGTAAGGTTTTTAGCGCTGAAGCGCTTAGGCTTTTACGCTACAATACCGCCCGTTTTCCGCACACCATCCAACGATAAAGAAAGCCAAACCATGCCAAAAATCACCGTTTTGCCGCACGCCGACCTGTGCCCCGAAGGCAAAGTCATCGAAAACGCCCCCAGCGGCGAAACCATCTGCGACATCCTGCTCGACAACGACATCGAAATCGACCACGCCTGCGAAAAATCCTGTGCCTGCACCACCTGCCATGTGATTGTGCGCCAGGGTTTCGACAGCCTGGAAGAAGCCAGCGAACTGGAAGAAGACCTGCTTGACCAAGCCTGGGGCTTGGAAGCCGATTCGCGCTTAAGCTGCCAGGCGGTTATGGCCGATGAAGACCTGGTGGTCGAAATCCCCAAATACACCATCAACCACGCGCGCGAACACCATTAAAAGCCAAAGGCAGCCTGAAAAATACCGGCAGCCTGAAAGCCGCCTGTTTTAATTTGCCCCAATCCCCAAGCAGCCTGAAAGCCGTTTTTCCGTTTTCAGGCTGCCTGAACGAAGCACCTGCCCCACTACAAAGGAAGCGAAAATGAACAATAAAACCTGGTCCGGCCGTTTTGACGAGCCCGTATCCGAGCTGGTCAAACAATACACCGCGTCAATTCCCTTCGACCACCGTCTTGCCCGCCACGACATCCAAGGCTCGCTGGCGCACGCGCAGATGCTGTGCAAAGCCGGCGTATTGAGCGAAAGCGATTTGGCCGACATCCGTCGCGGCATGGCCGAAATCCTGGAAGAAATCGACGCAGGCAGCCTGAAATGGTCGCTCGATTTGGAAGACGTGCACATGAATATCGAGCGCCGGCTCACCGAAAAAATCGGCGATGCCGGCAAACGCCTGCACACCGGCCGCAGCCGCAACGACCAAGTCGCCACCGACATCCGCCTGTGGCTGCGCGACGAAAGCGACCACATTTCCGGACTGCTCGCCGATTTACAGCACGCACTGCTGGACGTGGCCGCCGAACATAGCGAAACCGTGATGCCCGGCTTCACCCATCTGCAGGTTGCCCAGCCGGTGAGCTTCGGCCACCATCTTTTGGCCTATGTGGAAATGTTCGGCCGCGACCGCGAGCGCCTGGCCGACTGCCGCAAACGGCTCAACCGCCTGCCCTTGGGCGCTGCCGCGCTGGCCGGCACCACCTACCCCGTCAGCCGCGAAACCACCGCCCGCCTGCTCGGCTTTGACGAAGTGTGCCAAAACTCGCTCGATGCCGTGTCCGACCGCGATTTCGCCATCGAATTCACCGCCGCTGCCGCGCTGTTGATGACCCACCTGAGCCGGCTTTCCGAAGAACTGATTGTGTGGATGAGCCCGCGTTTTGCCTTTATCGATCTGGCCGACCGCTTCTGCACCGGCTCGTCGATTATGCCGCAGAAGAAAAACCCCGACGTACCCGAGCTGGTGCGCGGCAAGTCCGCCCGCATCACCGGCCACCTGATGGCGCTGCTCACGCTGATGAAATCTCAGCCGCTAGCCTACAACAAAGACAATCAGGAAGACAAAGAACCGCTGTTCGATACCGTCGATACGCTGGTACAGACCCTGAAAATCTACGCCGAAATGGTGCGCGGCATCCGCGTCAAACCCGAAAACATGCGCGCGGCGGTGATGCAGGGTTTCGCCACCGCCACCGATCTGGCCGACTATCTGGTGAAAAAAGGCCTGCCGTTTCGCGACAGCCACGAAGCCGTTGCCCGCGCCGTGCGCCTGGCCGAAAGCAAAGGCGTCGATCTGGCCGACCTGTCGCTTGCCGAGCTGCAAAACTTCAGCGATCTGATTGCTGACGACGTTTACCGGGTACTCACCCCCGAAGGCAGCCTGAAAGCGCGCAACCACACCGGCGGCACCGCGCCCGAACAAGTACGCCGCCAGATCGAGCGCTGGCGAAAGCTGCTGGCGTAAATTTTCAGGCTGCCCGAGCGTACAGGTGGGCGGTTTTCGCCATGCAAATGCGTCGCAATTAGCCCGCTACAACAAACGCTTATTGCCCTTTAGCCCCGTTCGGCGTAGCATTACGCCTGCGCGGTCTTGAAACCCATAGCCCGCGCCCATATAAACGCACCCTTGCAACATCTTCCGAAAGGAGACACACCATGTCCGACGAAAGCCCGATTATCTTTACCGATTCCTGCTGCGCCAAAGTGGCCGACCTGATTGCCGAAGAAAACAACCCCGACCTGATGCTGCGCGTCTTCGTAAACGGCGGCGGCTGCTCCGGCTTCCAATACGGTTTTACCTTTGACGAAATCAAAAACGACGACGACTTCGAAATCGAAAAACAAGGCCTGAAATTCCTGATCGACCCGATGAGCTACCAATATCTGCTCGGCTCGGAAATCGACTACACCGAAGGCCTGCAGGGTTCGCAGTTCGTGATCCGCAGCAACCCCAACGCCGTAACCACCTGCGGCTGCGGCTCTTCTTTCTCGGTCTGATCCCGATGCCGCACAGGCAGCCTGAAAAAGTTTTCAGGCTGCCTTTTCGCGTCTGCCGTTTTCACATAAAAATTGGTTAGAATGCCGCCCTGAAAATTCTTTGAACCCATTGCCCCAGCCGCTTTTAGGCTGCCCGAACAACCCTTTTCCCCGGATTCGTTCTGATGAAAAAAACCGCCCTTTTGCCGCTGCTGCTGGCTGCCGGCGCCGTCCACGCCGAAAACCCCCAAGATGCCGCGCTCTCCTGCACGCTGATTGAAGACAGCATCGTGCGCCTGGCCTGCTTTGACAAAATCTACGGCCGCCAGCTGCCGCCGAGCAAGCCGATTGTACCGCACGAAGGCGATCAGGCGTCAAAAACCGTCGATCTGGAAAACAGCTACCGCAGCAGCATTGAGAGCAAATCGCCGCAAGTGGTGTTCAGCGAAGCCAACCTGCCCGAGCACACCGCCGATGCCTACAGCGACCTGAGCCTGCTTTACGATTTGGACAAAAACGACGAAAACGGCCTGCTGTCGGTGCGCGAGCACAATCCGATGTACCTGATTCCGCTGTGGTACCGCAGCAGTCCCAACTACTACCCGCAAACGCCTACCCGCGGCGTTACCGTAAACGACGTCCATTCCGAGCAAAAACATCTGGAAACCAAAATGCAGGTTTCCTTCAAAACCAAGCTGCTGCAGGACTTGTTCAAAACCCGCGCCGACGTGTGGTTCGGCTACACCCAGCAGTCGAACTGGCAAGTTTACAACCAGGGCAAGAAATCCGCGCCTTTCCGCAATTCCGACTACCAGCCGGAAATTTTCATCACCCAACCGGTGAAAGCCGCGCTGCCCTTCGGCGGCAAGCTGCGGATGGTGGGCGCCGGTTACGTCCACCAGTCCAACGGCCAGAGCCGCCCGCTGTCGCGCTCGTGGAACCGCATTTACCTGATGGCCGGCGCCGAATGGGGCAAATTCACCGTGGTGCCGCGCGTATGGGCGCGCATCGACCCCAGCCGCAAAGAAAAGGACGACAACCCCGACATCGGCAAATACATGGGCTACGGCGATTTGCGCACCAGCTACCGCATCAACGAAAAACACACCCTCTCCACCCTTACCCGCTTC
This sequence comes from Kingella pumchi, assembly GCF_022288825.1. Classification (GTDB taxonomy): domain Bacteria; phylum Pseudomonadota; class Gammaproteobacteria; order Burkholderiales; family Neisseriaceae; genus Kingella_D; species Kingella_D pumchi. The sequence goes on from NZ_JAKOOW010000017.1 coordinate 36,237, forward strand.
AATTTCGGCAGCGGCAAAGGCGCGATGGAAGTGAGCTACACCTTCCCGATCAAAGGCAAGCTCAAAGCCTATCTGCAAGGCTTCTACGGCTACGGCGAAAACCTGATCGACTACAACCACAAGCAAAAAGGCATCGGTCTGGGCGTGATGTTCCGCGACTGGGACGGTCTGTAAAGCACGTTGCCGCCAATTTTCAGGCTGCCTTGCGCACCATAAAGCCGCAGGCAGCCTAAAAACCGTTTCCCGCACGCAAAAGCCATACGGGCGCCGCCCGCTTTGCGCTATAATCCCGCCTTTTCCCCCGCACAGTTCCCCCAATGAGCGAACCACGGCCGACCATCGGCAAAATCATCCGCAAATATCTGGTTACCGGCATACTGGTATGGCTGCCGATCGTCGTGACCATCCGCATCATCGCCTACATCATCTCCGCCAGCGACGGCCTGACCAACCTGCTGCCTGCCCAATGGCAGCCCGCCACCTATCTCGGCTTCAACCTGCCCGGCCTGGGCTTTTTGCTGGCGCTGGCCGTATTGTTCGTTACCGGCGTGTTCGCCGCCAACATACTCGGCAAAACCATACTCGAAGGCTGGGACTCCCTGCTTGGCCGCATTCCGGTAGTCAAATCCATCTATTCCAGCGTTAAAAAAATCTCCGAATCCCTGTTTTCCGACAACAGCCGCTCCTTCAAAACCCCCGTGCTGGTGCCCTTCCCCCAGCCCGATATCTGGACGCTGGCCTTCGTATCCGGCAGCCTGCCGCCCAATATCGCCGCCGTTTTGCCCGACGAAAACTATATTCCCGTTTACGTTCCCACCACCCCCAACCCCACCGGCGGCTACTACATTATGGTGCGCGAAAGCGATGTGCGCTTTCTCGACATGAGCGTGGACGACGCCCTGAAATACGTGATCTCCCTCGGCATGGTCAGCCCCGCCGAACCCGCATCCGCCATTATTCTCGAAAGCGACTTCCGCCGCGAAACCGACTAAGGCAGTCTGAAAACCATGCGCAGCTACGACGACTTCCAACACCACCTCGGCCAGCGCCTGCACGGCATCGGCCAAACGCAGGCACAGCAGCTGGTGCAGGCGCTTGCTACCGCCGTCGATGCCCAAATGCCGGTTGACAACTTCCTGCGCGAACCGCCGGCCATGCAGCCCCATTTTCACGCCCTACGCCAAGCCGTGCGCAGCAATAATTGGCAGCCTGAAACCATCGCCGCCGAGCTCGATGCCCTAACCGCGCTCGAGCAGCAGCACGGCAACGGCGATACCGAACTACACAACCTTGCCTTTCTGGTGCTGCTCGACAACTGGATGCTGCTGCAAGAGCCCGGCCTAAATGCCGACGAATGCTTTGCCGCCGCCTTTGCCAGCGTCGCGCAATATATGGATCTGGCCGACAACCAAAGCGAAGCCGATTTGGACAGCTGGCTAGACGACCCGCAAATCGCCGCCGCCGCCCGCCGCCTGGAAGCCATGCTGTCCGCTCGGCCCTAAACCGTTTTCAAGCTGCCTGAAAGCAGGAAAAAGCAGCCTGAAAACCTGCACAAAAGCCCGCAAAGCATTACAATCCGCCCGTTTGCCCTTTTCAGGCTGCCTTAGGCAGCTTCAGGCAGCCTGAAAACATTTTTCCACTTGCCCCACCCCCAGGAGAATCTGCCATGACCCGCACCCTAAAAACCCTTGCCGCCCTCACCCTCGCGCTGGCCGTTGCCGCCCCCGCCGCCGCCAAGTCCGCGCAAACCGGCCAGGCATCCCAACAGGTCAGCCAAAAAGACGCCGACACCTATCTCTTTGACCTGCTCAAAAAACCCGCCTACCGCAAAGTATGGCGCAGCCAAATCGTACCGCACACGCCCAAAAGCGACAGATATTGGATTAAAGATGCCGACGGCCCCACCGCCCCCAAAGGCGCGGTAACGGTGGACGGCAAACGCTACATCGCCACCACCATGTGCCAGCCGCACAACTGCATCAGCAACAGCATCTACATCCTGCTGAACAAACAGCGCGCCGTGGTGCTGCATGTCGAAAGAAACGGCACCCAAGAAATCCTCGCCACCCGTTACTACGGCAAACCCACTGATGCTGAAAAAGCCGCCCTGCAGAAACTCGCCACCGACAAAGAAGAAAAATAAACCTTTTCAGACGGCCTCTGAGGCCGTCTGAAAGCCCGATTAAAACCGCACAAAGTTTTGCAATCCGCCCGTTTGCCCTTTTCAGGCAGCCTGAAAAGGCTTTAACCCGTTTTATCAAATGCCCGCCATGCCCCGCCTTGCCCGAATTGCCGCCGCCCTTGCCCTGATGCTGGCCCTTGCCGCGCCCGCCGCCGCCAAATCCGTAGAAATTGAATGGATAGCCGATCGCCATCTGTCCGAGCTGCTCAAAAAATCCGCCTACCGCCAAGTTTGGCGTAGCCAAATCCTGCCCGAAATCCCCGCAGAAGATCAGGTTTGGATTGAAGACGCCCTGAGTTCGAGCGGCCCCAACGGCGAAATAAGGATAAACGGCCGACGCTATCTCGCTTCCACCCTGCGCCATCCGCGCGACGACAACAAGCTCTATATCCTAATCAACGAGCAACATGCCGTGGCAGCGCACGCGCAGTTTCACGAAGCCGACCGGATACCTGCACACAACGAATCCGGAAAACGCACCGAAGCCTTCACCCTCCGCTACTACGGCCAACCCGACACAGCCGAAAAAGAAGCCCTAAGAGAACTGATATTTCAGGAATGGAAGGCGGAAGCCGAAGAAAATGCCCCGCAAAAACCGGATACCAAAAACGAATAAACCTTTTCAGGCTGCCTAAAAAGAGCCCCCATGCAAGTAGAACCCAGTTATTACAACCTATCACGCCCTGCCGATTATTATTTTTGCGTGGGCGATTGCGCGTTTATTGACTTTATTAACCACGGCGATGCCGTTTGTTTACGGCGCATTTCATTTGACGGCTACGGCTGTTGCGATGTAGAAACCGCCCAAGCCATCGCGCTTGATGCCCACGACAGCGCCGCCATTAAACGCATTTGGCAACATTATGCGTTTGAAGAAACCGTATCCGAACCCGAGCTGTTCAAACAAATTGTTAAAAGAACGCTTACCGCCAACCGTCATTTGCTGTGGGAAGATGCCCTTGCAGAATACGATTTAATTGAGGCAGCCTGAAAACAGTTTCTAAAACCCCTTTTCCCCTACTTTATTATTGAAACCAGAAAGAAAAACCATGCGTACCAACTATTGCGGCCTAATCAGCGAACAATATCTCGACCAAACCGTTACCGTGAAAGGCTGGGTGCACCGCCGCCGCGACCACGGCGGGGTGATTTTCATCGACCTGCGCGACCGCGAAGGCATCGTCCAAGTCGTGATCGACCCCGACACGCCCGAAGCGTTTGCCACTGCCGATTCCGCCCGCAACGAATACGTTTTGAGCATTACCGGCCGCGTACGCAACCGTCCCGAAGGCACGACCAACGACAAAATGATTTCCGGCAAAATCGAAATCCTTGCCAAAGAAATCGAAGTCTTGAACGCCGCCGCTACGCCGCCGTTCCAAATCGACGACGAAAACATCAGCGAAAACGTGCGCCTGAGCAACCGCGTTATCGACCTGCGCCGTCCGGTGATGCAGCGCAACCTGCGCCTGCGTTATCAAGTCGCTATGGGCGTTCGCCGTTATCTGGACGCACAAGGCTTCATCGACATCGAAACCCCGATGCTGACCCGCTCCACCCCCGAAGGCGCGCGCGACTACCTCGTGCCGAGCCGCGTTCATCCGGGCGAGTTTTTCGCTCTGCCGCAATCGCCGCAATTGTTCAAACAACTGTTGATGGTGGCGGGTTTCGACCGTTACTACCAAATCACTAAGTGCTTCCGTGACGAAGACCTGCGTGCCGACCGCCAGCCTGAATTCACCCAAATCGACTTGGAAACCTCGTTCTTGAACGAGGATGAAATCATGGACATCACCGAAGGCATGGCAAAACAAGTCTTCCAAGACGCGCTGGGTGTGGACTTGGGCGATTTCCCGCGTATGCCTTACGCCGAAGCCATGTTCTACTACGGCTCCGACAAACCCGATATGCGCATCAGCCTGAAATTCACCGAGTTGACCGACCTGATGAAAACGGAAGAGTTCAAAGTCTTCCGTGGCGCAGCCGACATGAAGGGCGGCCGCGTGGTTGCCCTGCGCGTACCGAACGGCGCGAAATTCAGCCGCAAAGAAATCGACGAATATACCAAATTTGTCGGCATCTACGGCGCGAAAGGTTTGGCGTACATCAAAGTGAACGATGTCAGCAACCTCTCCAACGGCGAAGACAGCGGCCTGCAATCTCCAATCGTGAAATTCCTGTCTGAAAACGCCCTGAAAGAAATCATTGCGCGTACCGGAGCACAAAACGGCGACATCATCTTCTTCGGCGCGGACAAAACCAAAGTCGTGAACGAAGCCATCGGCGCGTTGCGTATCAAAGTCGGTTTGGAACACGGCAAAGACAACGGCTACTTCGTGGACGAATGGAAACCTTTGTGGGTTGTCGATTTTCCGATGTTCGAATACGACGAAGAAAACGACCGCTGGGCAGCCATGCACCACCCGTTCACCTCGCCCAAACCCGGTCACGAAGACCTGATGGACAGCGACCCCGAACACTGCCTCGCCCGCGCCTACGACATGGTGCTCAACGGCTGGGAAATCGGCGGCGGCTCCATCCGTATCCACCGCGCCGAAGTGCAGGAAAAAGTGTTCGCCGCCCTCAAAATCAGCCCCGAAGAGCAGCAGGAAAAATTCGGCTTCTTGCTCGACAACCTGAAATTCGGCGCCCCCCCGCACGGCGGTTTGGCCTTCGGTTTGGACAGACTGGTTACGCTGATGACCGGCGCCGAGTCCATCCGCGACGTCATCGCCTTCCCCAAAACCCAGCGCGCCCAATGCCTGCTCACCAACGCCCCCGGCGCGGTGGACGACAAACAACTACGCGAACTCGGCCTGCGCCTGCGACAAAAAGCGGCGGAGAATAAAGAAGCCTAGGGAGCTGTTGGCAATCGGCTTTTGAAATACAAAAGACAGCCTGAAAGCCCCGGCAAAACCCAAGATTCGCCCAAGCAGCGTCATTCCCGCGCAGGCGGGAATCTTGGTTGGGACGGCGGCAATGCGCGGATAAGCAGTCCGATATCCAATCCGAAACAAGATTCCCGCCTGCGCGGGGGTAGCGTAGCGGACTTGCGTAAGCTGTCGGCATTGGAAGTTTATGCCGCAAAAGCCGCTGCAATGCTGATTGTCAAAACACCCCGGAATCCCAGCATCCTGAAACATTCAGGTAACACCAAACAAGGCAGCCTGAAAACCGTTTTTGCCGTTTTCAGGCTGCCTTTATCGCGCCTTTGATGTTCTGTTATGCGAAAAATCCTGCCCACCCTGCATATTCTCGTCAAGCTCGGCATGCTGCTCGCGGTGCTGATGCTGGTGCCGGCGGCGGTGTCGTTTTATTTTCACGACGGCGCCGAAACGGTGTTTTCCGCCACCGGCCTGATCACCTTTTCGCTGTGCCTGCCGGTGTGGTTTTTCACCCGCAGCCACCACCACGAATTGCGCCCGCGCGACGGCTTCGCGCTGGTGACCATGCTGTGGCTGGCGTTTGCGCTGATTGCGGCGATGCCGTTTTATTTCTACTTTGAAGAGATGTCGTTTACCGATGCCTTTTTTGAAGCCATCAGCGGGCTGACCACCACCGGCGCCACCATTATGAGCGGGCTAGATACCCTTGCGCCCTCGCTCAATTTCTGGCGCCACATGCTCAACTGGCTCGGCGGCATGGGCATTATCGTGCTGGCGGTGGCGGTGTTGCCGATGCTCGGCGTCGGCGGCACGCGCCTGTTTCAGGCCGAAATCCCCGGCATCGAAAAAGACGCCAAAATGGCGCCGCGCATCTCGCAAACCGCCAAGCGGCTGTGGCTGTTTTATCTCGGCTGCACCCTGCTCACCGGCCTAGGGCTGCACCTGGCCGGCATGGGCTGGTTCGACGCCATCTGCCACGCCATGTCCGCCTTCGCGCTGGGCGGCTTTTCCACCCGCGACAAAGGCATCTCCGCCTTCGATTCGGCCGCGGTCGAATGGGTAATCGCGCTGGCCACCCTGGCCGGCGGCATCAATTTCGCCACCCACTTCAAAGCGCTGCGCCACCGCTGTCTGCGCCCTTACTGGCGCGACGAAGAAGTGCGCACCCTGCTCTTGCTGCTGGCCGCCAGCATTGCCGCCGCCACCCTTTATTTCTACTTCACCGGCCGCTACGGCTTGGGCGATGCGCTGCGCTACGTCGGTTTCAACTTCATCTCCATCGGCCTGGCCAGCGGCTTTGCCAACACCGATTTCGGCGTGTGGCCGCTCACCGTATCGCTGTGGATGTTCTTTCTCTCCAACGTACTGGCCAACACCGGCTCGATGGGCGGCGGCATCAAGCTCGCCCGCGCCATTGCCCTGGCCAAATTCTCGCTGCGCGAAACCGTACTGCTGCAGCACCCCAACGCCGTGCGCACGGTAAAAGTCAACGGCAGCAGCCTGACCGAACACCTCGCCATGGCGATTATGGCCTTTATCTTCGCCTATTTTATGACCGTGGTTGCCGCCACCTTCGCCCTGATGATCAGCGGCATGGACTTGATCAGCGCCATCAGCGCCGTGATTGCCTGCATCACCAACACCGGCCCCGGCCTCGGCATCGTCGGCCCCGCCCACAACTACGCCGCGCTGACCGACCTGCAAAAATGGCTGTGCGCCGCCGTGATGCTGCTGGGGCGGCTGGAAATCTTCACCGTATTTATCCTGTTTACGCCCGGCTATTGGAAAAAATAGTTTTCGGGCTGCCCATGCCTGCAATACACTCAAAAGCAGCCTGAAACAGCGTTTGCCGCTTTCAGGCTGCTTTTGCTTTGGTTTGCACACTTCGGTTTCGCCAACGCCGCCGTTAGCGCTTTTCCCGCTGCGGCAAATATTTTCAGGCTGCCTTGGGGATTCAAGGCAGCCTGAAAATATTGGACGAAGACGGCTCGGATGCGGGCTACATGCCCAATTCGCGCAGGAAACGGATGTCGTCGGCCCAGCCGGATTTGACTTTCGCCCATACCCGCAAAAAGACTTTGGCGTCGAACAGTTTTTCCATATCCAGCCGCGCTTCGGTGGAGATTTTTTTCAGCTTTTCGCCGCCTTTGCCGATCAGGATGGCTTTTTGGCTGTCTTTCTCCACCAGCACGGCGATGTGGATGCGGTGCAGGCCGTCTTCTTCGACTTGGAACTGCTCGACTTCGACGTTCATCGCATAGGGCAGCTCTTCACCCAGATAGCGGAACAGCTTTTCGCGGACGATTTCGCTGGCGAGAAAGCGGCCGGATTTATCGGTAACCATGTCTTCGGGATACAGCGGTTCGCCTTCGGGCAGGTAGGCTTTGAGCTGCTGCAGCAACGCGGCCAGCCCCAGAGCGTGTTTGGCGCTGACGGTGGCGGTGGCGGCAAAAGGGAACTCGGCTGTAACGCTGTCGATAAAGGCCTGCAGCTCGTGGGCGTTTTGCGCTTTGCTGCGGTCAATTTTGTTGAGCACCAGCACCACCGGCACATGTTTGGGCAGCTGGCGGATAACGGTGCGGTCGGCCTCGGTAAAGCGCATGGCTTCGATGACGAAGGCAACGGCATCGACGCCGGAGAGCGCTTCGGTTACGTTTAGGTTCAGGCGGTCGTTGATGGCGTTGCGGTGGTGGGTTTGGAAGCCGGGGGTATCGACGAAAATGAATTGGGCGGTGTCGTCGGTGTAAATGCCGGTTACTTTGTGGCGGGTGGTCTGCGCTTTTTTGCTGGTGATGCTGATTTTCTGGCCGATCAGGTGGTTCATCAGCGTCGATTTGCCGACGTTGGGGCGGCCGACGATGGCGATGAAACCGCAGCGGTAGCCGGGGGGGGCGGTGGGATACATGCTTAGTCTTTCGGTGGGACAAACGTTCAGGCAGCCTGAAAAGGGGAAAACCGCTTTTTCAGGCTGCTTCGGGTTTTCAGGCTGCTTCGGCGCGCAGGGTGTCGAGCACCTGCTGGGCGTGGCCGGCTACTTTGACCTTGCGCCATTCGTGGCGGATTTCGCCGGCGGCATCGAGCACAAAGGTGCTGCGTTCGATGCCTTCGTATTCGCGGCCGTAGAGTTTTTTGCTTTTGATGACGTCAAACAGGCGGCAGACGGTTTCGTCGGCGTCGCTCAAAAGCTCGAAACGGAACTGCTGCTTGGCGCAGAAATTCTGATGGCTTTTGACGCTGTCGCGCGAGATGCCGGCCACGGTGTAGCCGAGCGCTTGAAAGTCTGCGAGCCGGGCGTTGAAGTCCAATCCTTCGGTGGTGCAGCCCGGGGTGCTGTCTTTGGGGTAGAAATACAGCACCAGCGGTAAGTTGTCTTCGCTGTTGAAGATACTGCCGGATGAAGACGGCAGGGAAAAACGGTAGGCCATCGGGCTTCCTTTCACAATCAAACGGCTTTCAGGCTGCCTGCTTTGCGCTGGCGGCTAAGGCAGCCTGAAAACGGATAAAGGGGCAAAACGGGATTATTCGGCCGGCGGCGACTCGGCAGTTTGCGCGGTTTCTACCAGCTCGCGCTGCTGCGCCCGATAGGCGGCCAGTTCGCGGCGGTAGATGTCGTGGATGCAGGCTTCGCCGCATTCGCTGCCGCAGCATTCCCAGTCTTCCGGCGCTTCCGGTTCGCTCAGCAGGGGTTTATCCGGCGTCATGGCCCGCCCTCACTTCGATGCTGCTGCCGGCAAATTCGATGCGCTCGCCGGTGCGGATTTTGGCGGTTTTGCGGGTTTCGGTCTCGCCGTTGCGGCTCACTTCTCCGGCGGCGATGGCGCTTTTGGCGGCGCCGCCGCTCTCGGCCAGGCCGGCGGCTTTGAGCAGATCGCACAGGGCGATGTGCTCGTGGTTTTCGAGATAAAAAACGGTGTGCATGGCAGTTTTCTTTATTGGTGGTGAAACGGGATTTTCCGGCCTCAGGCAGCCTGAAAAGCGTTTTCAGGCTGCCTGCGCGCAGCCGCGATTATCCGCCAAAACCGCCGCCTGCGGAAAACATTTGCCCGCGGCGCGGCGGTTGCGGTTTTCAGGCTGCCTGAATTTCCGCTGCCGCCGCCGCGCAAAGCGTGTAGAATGCGCGCCGTTTCCAACCGCCGGCCCGCTTTCAAACGCGCGGGCGCCGACTATGGACCTTCCCAGTTCGTTACCGAGCCATTCTTTCCCACACACACCCTAAACCTGCCTGAATGCCCGCCGCACAGGCAGGCGGAGCATTTATGGAACCTCAAACCACCGACGATCGCCGTACCGCCGAACAAGGCGCCGCCATCGACATCGAACGCATCCACGATCTGGCCGAGTCGCTGCTGCCGCACTACGCGCTGATCGCGGCCGACAACACCCTTTCCGACCCGCAAACCAACAGCCGTCTGCAAACGCTCACCGGCATCCTGCACGAGCTGCATCCGGCCGACGTCGCCGACGTGCTCGAACAGCTGCCGCCCAAAGAGCGCGTGCTGGTGTGGCGTTTGGCCGCGCCCGAAGAAGACGGCGAAGTGCTGCTGGAAGTGTCCGACGCGGTGCGCGAAACGCTGATCGAAGCGATGAACAGCGAAGAGCTGCTGGCGGCGGTGGAAGACTTGGAAGCCGACGATCTGGCCGATTTGGCCGACGATCTGCCGCAAGACGTGGTTGCCGAAGCGCTGCAAACCCGCGACGAAGAAGAGCGCGCCCAGGTTCAGGCTGCCATGTCCTACCGCGACGACCAGGTGGGCGCGGTGATGAACTTTGAAACCGTCAGCATCCGCGCCGATGTAAGCTGCGAAGTGGTGCTACGCTATCTGCGCCGTTTCGACAGCCTGCCCGACCATACCGACAAAATCTTTGTGGTGGACGACAACGACACCCTGCAGGGCGTGCTGCCGATCCGCAAACTCCTGGTATCGGCGCCCGAAGAAATGGTGGCCGACGTGATGGCCACCGACGTGGTGCGCTTCCGGCCGGAAGACGACGTCGAAGAAGCGGCGCAGGCCTTCGAGCGCTACGACTTGGTAACCGCGCCGGTGGTCGATGCCGCCGACAAGCTGATCGGCCGTCTGACCGTGGACGAAATGGTGGACGTGATCCGCGAAGAATCCGAAGCCGACATCTTGAATATGGCCGGTTTGAAGGAAGAAGAAGACCTGTTTGCGCCGGTGTGGGATTCGGTGAAAAACCGCTGGATGTGGCTGGCGATCAATCTGGTTACCGCCTTTGTGGCCAGCCGCGTGATCGGCGCCTTTGAAGGCAGCATCGAGAAAATCGTCGCACTGGCGGCGCTGATGCCGATTGTGGCCGGCATCGGCGGCAATTCGGGCAACCAGACCATCACCATGATTGTGCGCGCGCTGGCGGTCGGCCAGATTTCCGGTGCGCAGGCCATCCGGCTTCTAAAAAAAGAAATCGGCGTGGCGCTGGTCAACGGCGTGATTTGGGGCAGCGTGATGGGACTGGTGTCGTGGCTGCTCTACGACAGCGTCGGCATCGGCCTGGTGATGGTGGCGGCGATGACGCTCAACCTGCTCTTGGCGGCGGTGGTCGGCGTGCTGATTCCGATTCTGATGGAGCGCTCCGGCCGCGACCCGGCGCTGGGCAGCTCGGTTCTGATTACCGCGGTAACCGATTCGGGCGGCTTTATGATTTTTCTCGGCTTGGCAACCATGTTTTTATTGTAGAATATGCCTTATTACATACAGTTTCAGGCAGCCTGAAAAAAACCGCTGTTTGCTCTTTTCAGGCTGCCTGAAGCGCGCACGGCGTTTGCGCCGGCATAGCTTTTTACAGAACATAAACTTACGCGTTTGCCCCGCGGATTGCCGGCAGGCAGCCTGAAAGCGGTTTTGCCCCTTTCAGGCTGCCTGTCACCCGAGAGCCACACATGATCCACCATTTCGACATCGCCATTATCGGCGCCGGACCTTCAGGTGCAGTTGCCGCCACCCTGCTTGCCCGCCGCGGCTACCATGTCTGCGTATTGGAAAAACAACACTTTCCGCGCTTCGTTATCGGCGAGAGCCTGCTGCCGCACGCCATCCAGATTCTGGAAGAAGCCGGCATGGCCGACGCGGTGCAAAACGGCATCGGCTTCCAATACAAAAACGGCACCGCCTTTTCCTGGGGCGAGCGCTACGCCAGCTTCAATTTCAACGAAAAAACCGCCGCCGGCCCCAGCCATGCCTTTCACGTCCAGCGCGACCGTTTCGACCAGATTCTGATCGACACCGCCATCAAAGCCGGCGCCGAAGTGCGTTTCGGCGAAACCGTTTCCGCCTTCAACAACGGCGGCGACAGCGCCAAACTCGGCGTGGAAGACGAAAGCGGCACCAAATACGTGATCGACACCCATTTCGTGCTCGATGCCAGCGGCTACTACCGCGCGCTGCCGCGCCTGTTGGGCTGGGACATGCCCTCGACGCTGCCGCCGCGTCAAGTCCACTTCACCCATATCGACGACCACATCACCAATCCCGATTTCGACCGCAACAAAACCCTGGTCTGCGTCCACCCCGAGCACCGCGACGTCTGGCTGTGGCTCACCTGCTTCAGCAACGGCCGCTCATCCATCGGCGTGGTCGGCTCCGGCGATCATTTCGCCGGCATCAGCGGCTCGGAAACGGTGATCGAACAATTCGCCAAAGAAATGCCGCTGCCGGCGCGCATCCTGCAAAACGCGGTGTGGGACAACGGCTTTCCCGCACTATATCTGCGCGGCTATTCGGCCAGCGTCAAAGCGCTGTACGGCCGCCATTTCGCGCTGTTGGGTAATGCCGCTGAGTTTCTCGATCCGGTGTTTTCCAGTGGCGTGACCACCGCCGTCCACTCCGCCAAACTCGCCGCCGACATCATCGACCGCCATTTTCAGGGCGAGAAAGTCGATTGGCAGCGCGAATTTGCCGACGCGCTGAATCTCGGCGTCAATGCCTTTCGCCATTATGTTACCGGCTGGTACGACCAGAGTTTCCAAAACATCGTCTTTTCCGAAGCGCTGCGCGGCGAAGCGCGCCGCCAGCTCACTTCGATATTCGCCGGCTATGCCTGGGATGCCGACAACCCCTTCGTTACCAAGGCCGAACGCAATCTGCAGCTTTTGGCGCAGAACGTCGGCAAACCCGGCTAAGCCCCACCCACCGCCGTTTCAGGCTGCCTGAAACGGCGTTTGTGCACGGAAAGGAAGCCTTATGCAGCATCTGCTTATCGACACCACCAAAGTCCAAGCCAAATGGCGCCGCCTGCCCGTCGAAGGCTGGCGCATCAGCCTGTACGGCAGCGAAAAATCGCTCCGGCGCGTGCTGCCGCAGCTCGGTGCCGAATGCGGCCTGTGCGCCACCGGCAAACCGCTGCGCCGCATCGCCGCCGAAGCCGAAGCGGTACTCTCCGCCGAACCTGCCGCCCGCGTGGTGCTGGTTTCGCCACGCAAAAAGCTCAAACGGCTGGCCAAGCGTTTTCAGGCTGCCTATCCGCAAGCCAGCGTGCGCTATGCCGCCAAATTCGGCAAAAAACTCGCCCGCCGGCTGCAGCGCTCTGAATCAGACAATGCCCCGCACAAGCAACCTGAAACGGCAAACGCCAAACTGCCGCTGCCCGCCGCGCCGCAGATGCCTGCCGTATTCACCCCGCCACCACCGCCCGCCGTCCGCACGGCCGCACCGAAGCAGCCTGAAAAAACCGCCGAGCCGGTGTTTACCCTGCTGGCCGATTGCGACCTGCCGCCGGTAAACGAAGCCGAAGTGCTGGCGCTCTTGAAGAAAAACCGTCCCAAGAAAAAAGCCGCGCTGATGCAGCTTCTGGCCGCCAAACTGCACAGCCCCGCGGCCGCCGCGCTGGTCTTGACCCGCCTGCTGCGCAGTGGCCGCATCCGCATCGACGCCGCCGAAAACGTGCGCTACCGATAAACCCGTTCCCGAAAGTTCCCGAAAAATGACAACCGCCAACAACGCCAACACCAAGCTCGCCGTCCTGATCGACGCCGACAACGCCCCCGCCGACATCATCGACCGCCTGCTCGAAGAAATCGCCAAATACGGCATCGCCAGCGTCAAACGCATCTACGGCGACTGGAGCCACGGCCTTTCCAAATGGAAAGCCGCACTCCTGCCCCACGCCATCATCCCCGTGCAGCAGTTTGCCTACACCAAAGGCAAAAACGCCACCGATATGGCGCTGGTGATCGACGCCATGGACCTGCTTTACAGCGGCAATTTCGACGGCTTCTGCATCGTTTCCAGCGATTCCGACTTCACCCGCCTGGCCAGCCGCCTGCGCGAAAGCGGGCGCACCGTATACGGTTTCGGCGAAAAGAAAACCCCCGAAGCCTTCCGCAAAGCCTGCGACAAATTCGTTTACACCGAAATCTTCCGCCCCCACAAAAACCAAACCAAAGCCCGCAGCGACGGCAAAATCGCCGCCGGCGAAGCCGACAACGCCACCGAACCGGCCGCCGACGCCCTTACCCTGATCAAACGTGCCGTGCGCGAAAATGCCGACGATCTCGGCTGGGCCAATCTCGGCCCCATCGGCAGCTACATCAACAAAACCAACCCCGATTTCGACTCCCGCCTTTACGGCTACGGCAAACTCTCGGAACTCATCAAATCCTTCGACATCTTCGAACACCGCACCGACAACAACCAGCTCCAAGTGCGCCGCCGCAGCGACAAAGCCGCCGACAAAACCGAAAGCAGGCAGCCTGAAAGCCAAAAGCAGCCTGAAAACACCGCCAACAACGCCGATACCGTCGAAAGCCAAGCCAAAGGCCGCAAACCGCGCAAAACCGGCAGCGAAGGCAGCCTGAAAAGCCAAGAGAACGCCGCCGCAGAAACCCCGGCAGCCCAAGCCAAACCCGCCGCCAAAACCAAAAACGGCAAACTGCCGGTAACCCGCGTGATTCCCACCGTGCAGCAGGCCGTCGATGCCGCCGCCGACGTCGAAGGCTGGGCGCGCCTGAGCGACGTACTCAAACAGCTCGCCGCGCTCAACATCAACCCGCAAAACTACGGCTTCGACACCGACCGCGAACTGATTCACGCCATCTACGCCGACTGGCTGGAAATCAAAAAAGCCGGCCGCGGCGAGCGCCTGCGCGTAAACAAACGCTTTGTCAGCAAAGACTAAACCGCCGCTGCAGACTTTCAGGCTGCTTTTTGCCACACAAAGCAGCCTGAAAAACAAACCAAGCCGTCATTGTCCGCATAGCCAGCAATCTTGGCGGCATCCGAAGCGCCAGTTTTGCCAAATAGCGTTCCCCAAAACAAGGCACCCGGCCGGGCAAAAATAAGCGGATACCCGATCGCCAATCGCCCGCCGCGTCTTAAAAATTTTCAGGCTGCCTTACACCCAAGCAACCTGAAATCCCCAAAAAGGACCGCACCATGCGCGAACGCCTGCAAACCCTGTGGCGGCATTACCGCAAGCCGCTGATCCTGCTTGCCGCCGACGCTTTCTTCTACACCATACTCGGCGGCTCCACCGCCGAATGCAGCCGCTGCCCGATGCCGCCGATGAGCCCCTGGGAGCGCGGGCTGTTCGCCTTTTCCTATTTCCTGGTTTTCGTCGGCGTCTGGTGGATTGTCCTGATCGCCATGTCGCGCAGCAGCAGCGAATTTACAGACTTGGGCGGCTGATTTTTCAGGCTGCCCAGCCAAAGCAGCCTGCAACCCATCTGCGCCCGCCAAAAGCATTTCAGGCTGCCTTGAATACCCAAGGCAGCCTGAAAATATTTGCCGCAGCGGCATTCGCAAAACCAAAGCGCGCCAACCAAAACAAAAGCAGCCTGAAAGCGGTAAACGCTGTTTCAGGCTGCTTTTTGATATTTCGCAAGCATAGCAGCCTGAAAGCGGTTTTGGACGTTTTCAGACTGCTTTGCCGGCTGATGCTTTAGGCGGCAGTTGGCTGGTTTGCGGCGGTTCGATCCACGGCCAGCCGTAGCGGTGCAGGGTATCGCGCCATTGCGCCAGTGTTTCTTGCAGGCTGCCGGCGGCGGGATCGGTGCCGGCGGGCAGGTAGAGCTGAACGATCAGTCCGCCGGCGGCCTGCGCGGACAGGGTTTCCAGCCGGCGGGTCATGCCGCGGTCGGGCGGCAGGGTGGCGCGGATGCCGACCAGCAGCTGTACCGGTGCGGCGGCGTGTTGCAGGCGTTCGGCCAGCGCCGCCAGCTCGCTGCGTTCGGCAATCACGCCGCAGTCCTGCCAGTCGCGGCCGAGCAGGTCGCGGTACCAGTCGCGCTCGGGATGGGCGGTATCGAGCAGCAGCGCCCAATGCTGGGCGGCGGCGGCCGGCAGCGCGGGCGCAGGCTGCGGGGTGTCGGCGCGGTAGTCGGCGGCGCTGTCGGTAATCCTGCGCTGCCAGCGGCCGATAATGGTTTGGTAATAGGGCTGCGACCAGTCGGGCTCCAGACGGCCGCGGCCGTGCCACAGGCAGAACAGCCACGCTGCGGCGCGCGGCAGCAGGCCGTAGCAGACGATGCTGCCCAGCAGCAGCCCCGCCCAGGCGGCGGCATCGCCGGCCTGCGCCTGATTGCGGTTGGCGGCAACGGCGGCGGCATCGGGCACGGCAAAGCCGAGTTTGGCCGGCAGCCAGCCCAGCACCTGCACCAGATGGCCGAAAGCGGCGCTGTCCAACAGCGTGCTTTCCCAGTTGAAGCCGTACTGGCGCACCGAGAGCATTAGCAGTACCGCCAGCGTCATGCCGCCCAGCGCCGCCAGCGAGAGCCGGTGCATGGCCGCGCCCAAACGCCAGCGCTGCACGGTTTGGCCGGCGGCTTCGGCATACAGCCGCAGCATCGCTTGGGAAACGGCGTCTTTGCCGCGCAGCCAGTTGTCCGGCGCCAGCAGCGTTTTCGGCGGACGCCGGCCGAGCGCCGATACCAGCCACAGCAGCAGCATCACGCTGTGGACGCTGAGCACGCCGGCCAGCAGCAGCAGGAAATTCAGGCTGCGTTGCGCCATCAGCGCCCAGCCGGCGGCAAAGCCGGCACCGAGCCACAGCAGCGTGGCCAGCCGCAGCAACTGGTGCAGACGGCGCTCGTGGGCGGCCAGGCGGTCGCGCAGCGCGTGGTCGCGGTCGGCCATTTCGGCGCGGCGCGCCAGCCGCTCGGCAAAGGGCAGCGGGCTGTCGCGCAGGCTCTCTTCGGCCACGCGCGGGTCGGCGGAAAAAACATGGCCGCGCTGCTCGAGCAGGCGGACGAGTTCGGTTAGAAAATACATGGCGTCGCGGGCGGTTGAAAGCGGCGGATTATAGCGCAAGTGTCGCGCTTCTCAGGCAGCCTGAAACGGCTTTTGGGTGCTTTCAGGCTGCTTGCGTTAGGGACTGTTGTTGCGGGACAAAGCAGCCTGAAAGCGGATAGCGGCACCCTGCCCCAAGCGTTTGGCTTTTCAGGCTGCTTTGAAACGCCATCCGGCGGCGTGTTTTTCAGAACTTTCAGGCAGCCTGAAAGTTCTGTCGGCAAAAAAACCGCACGCCAAAGCGTGCGATCGGATGGGAGACGGTGCTTATTTTTTACCTTTGGCGGCGTCTTTGCCTTTGGCGGTTTTGTCGTCGGTTTTCTTGGCAGCGGCCAGGCCGAGCGATTTTTGCCATTGGGCGGGGTCTTTGACCAGTTCGAGCGCTTTGCGCAGCTGGTCGTCTTTGCTCGGATCGGGTTTGCGGCGGGAGCCGACATCTTCGTCTTTGTCTTTTTTGCCGTCTTTGGCTTTGGCCTGCTTGGCGGCTTTTTCCGCTTCTTCGGCCTGCTGCTCCAAGACGCCGCCTTTGACTTCGTTGGCGCCGGTGGGGTTGTTGATGTGGCCGGAGAGGTCGGCTTCGCGGCTCTCGAAGGTGCGGTTTTTATCCTGCACTTCCACATCAGGCAGGATGCCGGTGGCTTGGATCGAGCGGTCTTTGGGCGTGTAGTAGAGCGCGGTGGTGATTTTCAGCGCGCCGCCGTTGCTCATCGGGATCACCGACTGCACCGAGCCTTTGCCGAAGCTGCGGGTGCCGACCAATACCGCACGGCGGTGATCCTGCAGCGCGCCGGCCACGATTTCGGAAGCAGATGCGGAACCGGAGTTGATCAAAACGGCCATCGGCACGGTTTTGATTTCCGGCGGCAGGTCTTTGAGCGGGTCGCCGCCCGGGGCAAGCAGATAGTCTTCGGGGCGGGATTTGAGTTCCATCGCCGAGCGGTTGTCGCGGCCTTTGGTGCTGACCACCAGCAAATCGGGCTTCAGGAAGGCTGCCGATACGCCGACCGCGCCGTTGAGCAGGCCGCCGGGGTCGTCGCGCAAATCAAGAATCACGCCTTTGAGCGGGCCTTTGTTTTCTTTGGAAAGCGCGGCAATCGCTTCGGCCAGCGCCGGCACGGTGCGCTCTTGGAACTGGCTGACACGCACATAGCCGTAGCCGTCTTCCAGCAGGTGGTGGCGCACGCTTTTCACTTTGATCATGGCGCGGGTGATGTTGACCACAATCGGCTTGGTGCTGTCTTTGCGCGACAGGGTCAGGGTGATTTTGGTACCGGGTTTGCCGCGCATTTTTTTCACCGCGTCGGTAACGCTCATGCCGCGTGTGGATTCGTTGTCGATTTTGACGATGAAGTCGCCGCTTTTTACGCCGGCACGCTCGGCGGGCGTGTCTTCAATCGGCGAGACCACTTTGACAAAGCCGTCTTCCGCGCCGATTTCCATGCCCAGGCCGCCGAATTCGCCGCTGGTGCTCTCCTGCATGTCGGCATAGCCTTCTTTGTTCATATATTCGGAGTGCGGATCAAGGCCGGAAACCATGCCTTTGATGGCGTTTTCGATCAGTTTTTCGTCTTTTTCGTCGCTCACGTAATTGGCTTTCACCTGACTGTAAACTTCGGCCATATTGCGCAGGGACGAGATCGGCAGCCCTTCTTTTTTCTCGGCGGCCTTATCGGCGGCGATCGACTGGGCGCTGACCGTCAGCACGGCGCCGGTTAAGGCGCCCATAGTGTAAAGGGCGATTTTTTTCCAAGTTTGCTGAGCCATCGGCTGGTTCTCCGTCGGCCGCCTAAAGGCAGCCTGAAAAATACACTCAGGTTTTGCCCGCAGGCAGCCTGAAATCGAAAAAGGCGTAAGGGTATGTGATTTTTGGGACGATGGAAAGTGGCGGTGGGAAAATTTGGCAAAATTTTGCGTTGGCGCGGCATTTTCTGCTGCGCCCCAAGCGTGCGGACGGCAGTTTTCAGGCTGCCTGAAAACCGGCTTGGTCTTGGGAGAGCCAGTATTGGGCCGCCGCTACGCCCCAATGCGCGGCTTCTTCAAACACTGAATAGCCGCTCAAATCGCTGTGGGCAAAGACAATGCGCGAGCGGTGGCGGCGCAGCGCCAGCGTTGGTGCATCGTCCAGATAACCCGGCAGCGGCACGCGCATGCCGTGGCCGCGCACGCAGATATCGACCGCTTCCACCCGCCGCCAGAAACCGCGCCCGTAGGCCGCCAGCAGATCCTGCGCCGCTTCGGCCAGCAAATCGTCGGCGGATGCCGCCAGCAGACGGCGGCGCACGCTTTGCGGGTCGGCCATATCGAGTGCGGTGTAGGCGGTGAGCAGGGTGCGCTCGGGCGGTGCGCGGCGGATAAATTGGTTGGTGGCGCAGACAAAACCCAGCCCGCGGCTGCCGTGCACCACGTTGTCCCACGCCAGCTCGCTGCCGCCGCGCTCGGCGGGAAAGCCTGCCAGCGCGAAATTGGCCACCAGCCACGGCGCATAGGCAGCCTGAAAACGGCTGCCGGCAAAACCGTAGCGCTGCGGTGCAGCAATAATCCGTGCCGCCGCCATCAGCGGCATCGCGCACAGCACGCGGCGGGCGCGCACCAGCGTCTGGCGGCCGCTGGTATTGTGGCGCAGCAGCACCGCCACGCCGTCGGCATCTTCCGCAATCGACAAAGCCGATACGTCGCAGCTGGCGGGGCGGGCAAAAGTCCATTCGCGCGCTTCAGGCAGCCGCGCCAGCGTTTGCAAGCCCGCCTTTTCGCGCAGACATTGCGACAGTTTTTCCAAGCCCTGCGGCCAAGTCAGCACCGGCGTGTGGCCGCTGTGGCCGCGGGCGGCGAAATAATGCAGGCCGGCGAAAGCCGAAACGGCGGCGATGCCCCGGCCGTAGTCGTCGCGGCAGCAGTAGTCCAGATACCACAAAAGCGCGGGCGAACGGTAGCCCTGCGCCGCCAGCCATTGGGCGAAGGTTTGGCTGTCAAGGCTGCGCCAGCGGCTGTCGGCGGACGATTCGCTTACCGGTATGGCAAACAGCTTGCGCCCGTCGCTGCCGTATTGCTGCGCCAGCCGGGCGGTCAGCGCGAAAAAACGGCGGCTGTCCTTGTCTTGCGCCGGCAGCAGGCTGCTTTGCCAGCGGCCGTTCAACAGCAGGCGCTCGTCGGGCTGGCTGACCAGGTCTTCGTCGCGGTAAAGCGGCTCGCCCGCCGCGTTTATCCCCGCCACCATGCCGAAATCGTCGAGCATCAGCCGCACCGCCGCACTTTCGCGCGAAGGCTGTGCCAGATAATGCGCGCCGCTGGGAGCGGCAAGCGTGCCGTGGAGGTAGGCGGCGTTGTTGCCGTTGCGCTCGAAGCCTTCGGCGAGCAGAAAATCGTGTACGCCGTGGCGCGCCAGATACCATGCCGCGCTCAAGGCCGCCGCGCCGCTGCCGAGTATCAGCGTATTGCAGCGGTGTTCCGACTGCGGGGCAGCCTGAAAAGTGCCGTCGCGCACATCGTGCCCCGCCGGCAGGCCGGCATAGCGCACGCGCACCGGCGGGCGCGGATTGAGCCAGCGCCAGCCCGCCCACGATGCGGCGGCGCTGCCGGCAAAAAGCGCGGCATTGCTGAGAAAACGGCGGCGGGAAATCGGCATATCGGCGGCGGGAGCGGCGGGAACACGAAAGGCGCGGATTATACGGCAGCGGCAGGCGTTTTTGCTTTTCAGGCAGCCTGACGGCACAGGCAGCCTGAAAGCCGTTTGCCGCGCCTTTCAGGCTGCCTGCTTCTGCTAAAATCGCCCTTTTTCATACCGCCCGCGAGAGAGCCATGCACGAAATCAAATGCCCGCACTGCCACACCGCCTTCACCATCAACGAAGCGAGCTACGCCGACATTCTCAACCAAGTCCGCACCCAAGAATTCCAAGCCGAAGTGCATGAGCGGCTCGCCCAAGCCCAAGCGCAGGCGAAAAGCGAAATGGCGGCGCAAGAAGCCAAAGCCCAGCAGCAATACAGCCAAAATCTCGCGCAAAAAGACGCGCAAATCGCCGCGCTCCAGCACCAAATCGCCGGCCACGAAAAAGACAGCCAGCTCGCCATCGCCAACGCATCAGGCAGCCTGAAAACCGAGTTAGCCGAAAAAGAGCGCCAACTTGCCGAGCTGCAAACGCAAAACCAAGCACTCGCCCAACGCATGACGCTGGAGCGCGAACTCGCCATCCGCGAAGCCCTGTCCGCCAAAGAGCGCGAACTCTCCGCGCTTGCCGCCCAACTGCAACTGCGCGACAGCGAAAACCAACTCGCCCAAAACGCCCTGCGCGAGCGCTACGAAATCCAGCTCAAACACAAAGACGAAGAAGTCGCCTTCTACAAAGACTTCAAAGCCCGCCAGTCCACCAAAATGGTGGGCGAAAGCCTGGAAGCCCATTGCGAAACCGAGTTCAACCGCATCCGTACCACCGCTTTTCCGCAGGCCAAATTCGGCAAGGACAACGACGCTTCCGGCGGCAGCAAGGGCGACTACATCTTTCGCGAAAGCGACGAGCATGGCAACGAAATCATCTCGATTATGTTTGAGATGAAAAACGAAGGCGACGAAACCGCCAGCAAAAAGAAAAACGAGCATTTTTTCAAAGAACTCGACAAAGACCGCCGCGAAAAATCCTGCGAATACGCGGTGTTGGTGTCGCTGCTGGAAAACGACAACGAGCTGTATAACGGCGGCATCGTCGATGTTTCCTACGCCTACCCGAAAATGTATGTGGTGCGGCCGCAGTTTTTTCTGCCCATCATCTCGCTGCTGCGCAATGCCGCGCTCAATTCGCTGCAATACAAGCAGGAAGTGGCGCAGATGCGCGCGCAGAATATCGACATCACCAATTTTGAAAACGAGCTGGACGACTTCCGCGAAAAGTTCGGGCGCAACTACCGCCTGGCCAGCGAGAAGTTTCAGGCTGCCATCAAGCATATTGACGACACCATCCGCCACTTAGAAAAAACCAAAGCCGACCTGCTCGGCGCCGAAAACAACCTGCGCCTTGCCAACAACAAAGCCGAAGATTTGACCGTGAAAAAACTCACGCGCAAAAATCCGACCATGAAAGCCGCCTTCGCCAAGCTGGCTGCCGAGCAGGCGCAGGACGAGCAAGACTGAAAGCCGCTAATTTTGCGCTCATTCGGCAGCGCTAAGATGGCCGGCGTTTACCCGCAACGAAAGGACAAAAAATGCCATCCAAATACCTGACCGCCGCCGCCTTGGCCTTATCCGCCCTGCTGCTGGCCGCGCCGGCCGCCGCCGACAATGACTGGGACGACGGCTACCGCCACAGCCACTACAAAGCCAAAAAAAGCGGCAAGAAATCCCGACAGCGCCAAGGCTTTATCAGCCCCGATCAGGCAGGGCGCGCGGCGCTGGCACGGGTGGGCGGCCGCGTGAAAGACGTGGATTTCGATTACGACGACGGCTATCCGCACTACGATGTCGAAATCGTCAAAAACGGCCGCGAATACGATGTGAAAGTGGATGCCCGCAGCGGCCGCGTGCGCTCGGTGCGCCGCGACGACTAAACCGCGCCGGCACGCTTGCGCCCCACCCCGCCCGAATCTCTGTATTCGGGCGGTTTTCCCTTGCCGGCAGTCCAAAAGCAGCCTGAAAACGCCGTGTAGCCATTTTCAGGCTGCCTGCTTTGCCCTACAATCCGCGCCGCCTTGTTTTCGGGATTGTCCATGAACTTCCTTATCCGTGCCGACGCATCGCTGGCCATCGGCAGCGGCCACATCATGCGCTGCCTGACGCTCGCGCGCGCGCTCAAAGCCGACGGCCACGGCGTGCATTTCGTCTGCCGCGCCCTGAACGGCCATCTGGCCGATTGGATTCGGGCGCAGGGTTTTGCCTGCAGCCTGCTCGAGTCCGATACGGCAAGCAGTCAGCCTGAAAACCCCGCGCCGCCCGTTGCCGGCGCCCCGCCGCACGCCCATTGGCTGCCGGTATCGCAAGAGCAGGATGCCGCCGACTGCGCGCCGCTGATTGCCGCGCAGCGCCCCGACTGGATTATTTGCGACCACTACGCGCTCGATGCCGTGTGGCAGCGCGCCGCCCGCGCGGTGTGCGGCTCGCGGCTGATGGTGATCGACGATTTGTGCGACCGCGCCCACGATGCCGATCTGCTGCTCGACCAAACACTCAACCGCCGCCGCCAAGACTACGCCGGTCTGCTGCCTGCCGGCTGCCGCGTGCTGGCCGGCACCCGCTATGCCCTGCTGCGCGACGAGTTTGCCGCCGCACGTCCTGCCGCGCTGGCCGCCCGCGCCGCAGAACCCAAGCAGCCTGAAAGCCGCATCCTGCTCAATCTGGGCGGGGTGGACGAACACAATTACACGCTCGCGGTGCTCAAAGCGATGCAGCCGCTGGCCGGCAGCCTGAAATTCGCGCTCACGGTAGTAATGGGCGCCACCGCGCCGCACACCGCCGCCGTGCGCGAATTTGCCGCCGCCGCGCCCTACCCCTGCCGCGTGCTGTCTGCCGCCGGCAATATGGCGCAGCTGATGGCGCAGGCCGATTTGGCCATCGGCGCCGCGGGCAGCACGTCGTGGGAGCGCTGCTGTCTCGGCCTGCCGACGTTGCTGCTGGTGCTGGCCGACAACCAGCATGCCGTTGCCGCCGCGCTGCAGCAGGCCGGCGCGGCGCTGGTGCTGGAAACGCAGGAATTGTCCGCCCCCGCCTTTGCCGCCGCGCTGCGCGAACTGCAAAAGCGGCAGCTTGAAATGTCGCAGGCCGCCGCCGCGCTGTGCGATGGCTTGGGCGTTAAGCGCGTACTGCGCCATTTGGATGCCGACACAGACTTTCAGGCTGCCTTCGTGCGGCCGGCGCGGGAAGAAGACAGCGCCCTACTCCACCGCTGGCGCAACCACCCCGATATCCGCCGTTTTATGTTCGACAACTGCGAAATCCCGTGGCCGAACCATGAGCAATGGTTTGCCCGCGCGCTCGCCGATCCCGATTTTGCCATGCTCGTTTACTGCGCCGGCAGCGAGCCGCTGGGCTACGCTTCTTTCCGTCGCCGCGATAGCGGCGTTTACGAATGGGGCTTTTACACCGCGCCCGACGCCCCGCGCGGCCACGGCACGCGCCTGGGCAGACTGGCGCTGCAGTACGCCTTTGCCGAACTGGGCGCCCGCCGCGTGCTCGCCCGCGTGCTGCCGCACAATGCCGCCAGCCTTGCCCTGCACCGCAAACTCGGCTTCGCCGAAGGGCAGCCTGAAAACGACGGCAGCCGCTGTTTCGCCCTTGAAGCCGCCGACTTTGCCGATTAGCCTGCTTGCAGGCAGCCTGAAAACCTTTTACCCGCCTATACAAAACCATGAACACCCAAACACGCCATCCCCTGCGCCCCGATATGCGCACGCTCTATATCCTGATCGCCCTGAACGTGCTGGTTTTTCTGATGCAGCAGTCCGGCACCCTGCCCACCGAAGCCGGCGCGCTGTGGTATCCGCAAAACGAAGCCTACGCGCCCTACCAGTGGCTCAGCCATATGTTTTTGCACGCCGATCTGGCGCATCTGCTGCTGAATATGTACGCCGTCGGCATGTTCGGGCGCTATGTGCTGCAGGTGTGGGGCGAAAAACGCTTTTTGCTGCTGTATTTTCTCGGCGGACTCGGCGCGGCGGCGCTCTATCTGCTGTGGGTGTATGTCAAACTGCAAACCGGCGGCAGCAACGCGCTGGCTTATGTGCATGTAATCGGCGCTTCCGGCGCGGCCTTTGCCATATTGGCGGCGTTTTCGACGCTGTTTCCCGATGCGCCGCTGTCGCTGATGTTTGTCCCCGTCGCGTTTAAGGCCAAGCATTTTGTGCTGGGGCTGGTGGCCTACGAAGCCTTTGCCGAAATCAGCGGCGTGTCGCTGTTCGGCAGCAACATCGCCCACGTCGCCCACATCGGCGGCGCCCTTACCGGCTGGCTGCTGGCCTGGTGGTGGCAGACGCGCCGGACGCGCTGAATACGGCTGCCTTGCTGACGGAAAAGCAGCCTGAAAACCCTTGGTATGGGTTTTCAGGCTGCTTTTGGTTTTGCCGCTCAGCCGGCGTGGCGCTCCTGCCATTTGGCCAGCTTGTCGGCAAACGGCCATTCGACGCTGTCGAGCAGGTTTTTGGTAATCAGGCCCAGCTCGGTATCGCCTTCGATGTGCAGCTTGCGTTTGAAAAACAGGGTGTCGGGGTCTTCTTCGCGCAGCATCATGCGCAGAAAATCGACGGCGTTGGCGGCCAGCCGCAGATCGGGCGCGCCGTCGAAGGCATCATCGGTAAACTTTTCGGCGTCGGCGGAAAAGCGCACGCGGATGCCGGCATCGAGCACGTCGATTTCGAACTTGCGGCCGTTAAACAGCGCCATATCGGCCGGCAGCAGGCCGCGCTCAAGCATCAGGTTGAGGGTTTTGACCAGCGCGAAACGCGGTGGCAGGCCGGGCAGGCGGCGGCCGATGCCGGTGGCAAACGGGGGCAGGACGATGTCAGGCAGTGGCATATTGTTTCTCCAGTTGTTTGAGATGGACGGCTTCGATGCCGGGCTGGCCGCGCCAGTAGCCGTCCACCGGCGTGCCGGTGGCGTATTCCTGCAGCTCGGCGCAGGCGGTGTCGGCGTCGGTGGCACCGTCGAGCACGGCGCGGTGCAGCTCGATGATGCGCGGCATTTCGATCAGCTGCGGCGACAGGCGCAGCACGCCGACGCCGGCATCGGCAATTTCCTGATGGTGCGGCAGCAGCATCTGGCTGCCGTAGGACATGGTCTGGATGCCGTTGATGGTAAGAAAGGGCTTGTGCTCGCGGGTATTCATGGTCAGGCCGTGCTCATGGTCGAGGCAGCGGAACTCGCAGCTGTCTTTGTTGAGATTGTAGTGGCGGGCGGTAAAGCAGCGCGAAGAATAGGCCAGCGGGATTTTGCCCCAGGCAAAAAGCTCGGTTTCGATGGCGGGCTCGGACAGGGCGATGGCGGCGACTTTGTCGCGCGCAAGCTCGGCAGGTGCCACCCAGCGGTAGGCGTTGAGCTCGCGGAACACCTGCAAGGTGGCTTCGTTGTAGATATTCAGGCTGGCGCCGGCCACAATCGGGATGCCGTGTTCGCGCGCGAGTTTGACCGCGCCCATATCGTTGGCTTCGATTTTGAAACGCTCTTGTCCGGCGATTTTGCGCAGGCGCTTGAGATCGGACTCGCTTTCAAGCAAAACCTGCGACGACAGCACAATCTCTTTACCGCTTTCGGCCAGGTCTTCGGCCAGGCCGAACCAGTCGGCAAAGCGCATTTTCTGCCGGCGCGAGCAGACGGTTTCGCCCAGATAGATGATGTCGAGCGGGGCATCGAGCATCTGCAGGTAAAACTCGAGCAGGGTTTCTTTCTGCCAGAAAAACTGGATGGGACCGAGAGAGAGTTTCATGTTTGTTCCTTTGCAATGCTTTGTTATTTTGCTTTTCAGGCTGCCTTTAGAGCCGTTTGGACGTAACCAAAGCAGCCTGAAAACAGCGCAGGCGTTTTTCAGGCTGCCTGCGCCGCTATTTCCACGGCCGGCTGTAGGCGCCCAGCGTGCTCTGGCTGCCTTCGGAGACCTTGCCCAGCGCCCCACTCCACGCTTCGGCCACGCGGTAGTCCTGCGGGTGCGCGGCAGCGGCATCAAGCGCCTGGCGCAGCGCGCGGGTAACCTGGGCGGTGTACATCGGGCTGCGCTGGCGACCTTCCACCTTGATGGCCGCCACGCCGATTTTAATCAGCTGCGGCAGCACTTCCAGCACGTTCAGGCTGGTCGGCTCTTCCAGCGCGTAATAGGTTTCGTCGTTCACTTCAAAGCGGCCTTTGCACAGCGTCGGATAGCCGGCCGGCTCGTCGGGGTTGAAGCGGTCGATCAGCACGCGGTTTAAGCGCACGTCCATGCGGTCGGGCAGCTGCTCCCAGCGCACCGCCTTGGCCGGCGAACACACGCCCTGCATATTCGGCGACTCGCCCGTGGCGTAGCTCGACAAAATGCAGCGCCCTTCCACCATCACGCACAGGCTGCCGAAGCCGAACACTTCCACTTCGACATCGGTGTTTTCGATCACATGCTGCACCTGGTCAATGGTCAGCACCCGCGGCAGCACCACGCGGCGGATGCCGAACAGATCGCGCATCAGGTTGATCGCTTCGTAATTGGTGGCCGAACCCTGCACCGACATATGCAGGCGCAGATTCGGATGGCGCTTGCAGGCATAGGCCATCAGCGCCGGATCGGCGACAATCACCGCGTCCACGCCCAGCGACGCGGCGGTATCGACGGCGCCGTACCAGCGCTCCACTTCGCCGGCCTGGGCAAAGGTGTTGATCGCCATCAGCACATGGCGGCCGCGCTCGCGGGCGTAGGCGATGCCGGAGGCGGCGGATTTCATATCGAAATTCAGGCCGGGGAAATTGCGCGCGTTGGTTGCGTCTTTCAGGCCGAAGTAAATGGTGTCGGCACCGTTGTCGACGGCAGTTTTCATCGCGGGGAGATTGCCGGCGGGACACACCAGCTCGGGGACGGCTCTCACTTTGTCTGCTCCTTATTTTTGTTTTCAAACGATGCGCTTGCGCTTTTTCGGCATGCTTAAACGCAGCGGGCGCCTATTCTAAAATCAAGTGTCGCCGCCGGCCGCCCAAAGGCTAATTTGCTTGACTTGAGTTAAGCAAAGGCGAAAAAAGCGGCTGAAATTTCTTCAGGCTGCCTGAAAAAACAGCGCCGTTGCCCGGATACAACTTTTACATTGCGCCAATAATAATTTTCATTTTGAGAATCGCATCAACGGGCTTACAATCCGCCGCCGCAAGAATCGGACAAAACGTCCCCCCCCCC
>NZ_JAKOOW010000017.1:63492-70725 GCF_022288825.1 Kingella pumchi
ACCCCACCCGCCACAAAACCTTTGTGCTGATGCTGGCCGCCGCCGGCTGCATCAACCTGGCTTATGTGTAAAAATCAACAGCGTTGTTTACACTTTTCGGATTTCGGATGCAGACCCAACTGGCAGGTTTTGCCGCTTGTCAAGAATGCCGCAAGGCACGGCGAAGCCGCATGGTTCTTGATAAGCGGTAAAACCTGCCAAATCATCATGCAGCCGAAAAACGAAAGCCGGGCAGCCTGAAAAAGTGTAAACAACGCGACCTTTTCCAACATGTATAACCCGGTGTACGGCGGCATGTGGCCGCGCCCCGGCGTCAATACTTTCGACGGCCAGGGCAATAACACCCGCCAGACCGAAATCCTGAAAACCGCCGCGCTCTATGCCAACGATTCGGTGTATTTCGGCGACAAATGGATTGTTTCCGGCGGCGCCCGTCTCGACTACTACGACCAGTATGCCGGCTGCGCCAACAAAGCCGGCGTGTTCAAAGCCAATACCGACAACCACGGCTGGAGCCTGACTCCGCAGCTGGGCGTAACCTACCGCATCACCCCGCAATGGTCGCTCTATGGCAGCTACTCGTCGTCCTTCCGCCCGCAGGTATCGATTGCCAACGCCATCCCCGGCGGTGCCAAACCGGAAAAAGGCCGCTCCTTTGAAGCCGGCGCCAAATTCTCCGGCAAACAGCTTTCCGCGACGCTCGCCGCCTTCCACATTCTCAAAGAGAACGTGCGCTATGTAGTCGATAACGGCGGCAGCACCGAAGACCGCTTCGCCGGCCACGCCCGCTCGATGGGCTTTGAAGCCGAACTGGGCGGCCAGATTACCGACAAGCTCGGCGTCAACGCCAACTACGCCTACACCGAAACCAAAACGCTCGAAGCCGAAGCCAAAGCCCAAGGCCTGCCGCTGAACAACACCCCGCGCAACCAGTTCGGCCTGTACCTGACCTACGACTTCGGACAGGCGCTGGGCGGCCGCTGGCGTGCCGGCGCCGGCGCCAAATACAACGGCGCCTGGTATATCGGCCGCAATGTCGAAAGCGGCCAGCGCCTGTGGAAAATCCCCGCCGCTACCGTTGCCGATGCCTTTATCTCCTACGACACCACCGTCGGCGGCCGCAAACTCAACCTGCGGCTCAACGGCAAAAACCTGACCAACCGACTGTATTACACGTCCACCGTCGGCTCTTCCACCCAGTACCCGATGATTGCGCTGGGCAACCCGCGCGAAATCAGCCTGTCGGCCCGCTTCGACTTCTGACAGCGGATACCGCCCCGCCCGGGCAGCCTGAAAACCACAGGTGCAAAAAACACGCCGCCCGCAGGAAACTGCGGCGCGGCGTGTTTTTTTCAGGCTGCCTTGGGTTTTCAGGCTGCCTTGGACTTTCAGGCTGCCTTGGACTTTCAGGCTGCCTTGGACTTTCAGGCTGCCTGCGGTACCTGATTTCCGCCATTCCCTTAATTCCCTCCCCCGCTTGCGGGGGAGGGCTAGGGTGGAGGCGCCTGCTGCTACGGCAATGCCTGCGGACATCTGCAGGAAGTAAACAAAAGCAGTTCTGCGAACTGCCACCCCCACCCCGTCCCTCCCACGAGCAAGCGCAGGAGAGAGAGTTAAGCGGCGGGCATTGCCGGCTTTCAGGCTGCCTGTTATCGGTCGGAGGCAAAAATCCGACCGATAAACTTTCAGGCTGCGTTGGCGGCCAAGATTTTTTCGACAATCTCGCCGCTGTCTTTGGACAAATCGGGAATCTTCGCCAGCTGCTGCAGGATGTCGAGCACCAGTGCGCGGCGTTGGGGTTCGAGGCTGCGGCAGATGTTGAAGGCCTGCACCAGCCGCGAGGCGACTTGCGGGTTGAAGCGGTCGATTTCTTCGATTTTCCCGGCGATAAAGCGGTAGCCCGAGCCGTCGGCGGCGTGAAAGTGCGGGATGTTGCGGGTAAAGGTGTTCAAGAGCGCGCGCGCTTTGTTGGGGTTTTGCAGATCGAAGGCCGGATGCTGCAAGGCAGCCTGAATCTGCGCGGGAGTGTCGGCGCGGCGGCTGGAAGCGATCAGGCTGAAGTATTTGCCCATCACCAGATCGTCGCTGCGGAATTTGGCGGCAAAGCGCTCGAGCAGCTCGTCGCGCAGCGGGCTGGGATTGCTGTTGATTGCGCTCAAGATGCCCCATTCGTGGGTCATGTTCTGCGCCATCGCGTCGTAGTTTTGCGCCACTTGCGCGATGTGCTCGGGATCGGCGCGCAGGATAAAGGCGCGGCAGACGTTGCGCAGGGCGCGCCAGCCGGCGGGTTCGGGGGCGTAGTTGTAGCAGTCGCTCGCCTGCTCTTCCTGCTCGCGGGCTTTTTGGTTGAGCGCGTCAAACTCGGCTTTGAAGGTGGCGGCAATCAGATCGAGCAGCGCTTCGCGGGCGTGATGGACCAGCAGCGGATCGAGATTATCGCGGCCGGCCATCAGCTCGGCCTCGGCGGGAACGTGCATCAGGGCAGCCTGAAACGCCGGGTCGATGTCGGCGCGCAGCACATAGCCGACGGCGTCGAGCAGGGCGCGGTGTTCGGGCAGCGGTTCTCCGGCCGCCAACGCAGCTTCGTTGGCGGCAACGGCGCGGCGCAGCAGGGTTTGTCCGGCTTCCCAGCGGGCAAAGGAATCGGAATCGTGTGACAGCAGCAGCGCCAGTTCGGCATCGCTGTAGGGGTAGTTGAGTATCACCGGGGCGGAGAAGCCGCGCAGTAAAGACGGCACGGCGGCGCGGTTCACGCCCGCGAGCACCAATTCCTGCTCGGCCTGGTTGAGCAGCAGCACCGCTTCGCTGACGGTTTCGCCGCTTTCAGGCAGCCTGAAAGCGAGCTGCGTGCCGGCATCGGCGCCTTCGGCAGCAAACAGCGCGATTTTCAGCGGCAGCGCCACCGGCTGTTTGTCGGCCATATCGGGGGTGGCGGGGGTGTGCTGTTTGACGCACAAGACAAAGTCGCCGTTGTCTTTCAGGCAGCCTGAAACGTCCAAAACCGGCGTGCCGGCCTGGCTGTACCAGCGGGCGAACTGTTCGAAATCGAAGCCGTTGGCATCGGCCATTGCCGCGCGGAAGTCGTCGCAGGTAACCGCCTGGCCGTCGTGGCGCTGAAAATAGAGTTTCATGCCTTTTTGGAAGCCTTCTTCGCCCAAGAAGGTGTGATACATGCGCACCACTTCGGCGCCTTTTTCGTAAACGGTGAGCGTGTAGAAATTATTCATTTCCACGTAGCTGGCGGGGCGGACGGGATGCGCCATCGGCCCTGCGTCTTCGGGAAACTGGAACTGGCGCAGATAGCCGACGTTTTCGATGCGCCGCACTTCGCGGCCGGCGCGGTCGGCGGAAAATTCCTGGTCGCGGAATACGGTCAGGCCTTCTTTGAGCGACAGTTGGAACCAGTCGCGGCAGGTTACGCGGTTACCCGTCCAGTTGTGGAAGTATTCGTGGGCGACCACGCTTTCGACGCGCTCGAAATCGGCGTCGGTGGCGGTGCAGCGGTCGGCCAGCACGCAGGAGGTGTTGAAGATGTTCAGGCCTTTGTTTTCCATCGCGCCCATATTGAAATCGCCCACGGCCACGACCATAAACACGTCCAAATCGTATTCCAGGCCGAAGCGGGTTTCGTCCCACTTCATCGCGTGCTTGAGCGACTGGATGGCAAAGCCCACCTTGTCGGCGTCTTCCCTGCGGGTGAAAAATTCCAGCGCCACTTTGCGGCCGCTCATGGTGGTGAAGCTGTCGGACGTGCGCACCAAATCGCCGGCCACCAGCGCAAACAGATAGCTGGGCTTGGCAAAGGGGTCTTCCCATTCGGCCCAATGGCGGCCGTTGTCCAGCTTGCCCGAGCCGGTCAGGTTACCGTTGGACAGCATCACCGGAAAACGCGCGGCATCGGCGGCAATGCGGGTGGTGTATTTGCCCATCACGTCGGGGCGGTCGGGGTGGAAGGTGATTTTGCGGAAACCTTCCGGCTCGCATTGGGTATAGAGATTGCCGCCGCTTTCATACAGCCCCATCAGCGTTTTGTTTTCGTGCGGATAGAGCTTGGTGCGCACGCTAAGCGTAAACGGCTCGGCAGGAACGGCGGCGATGGTCAGCGTTTCGCCGGCAAGCGTGTAGGCGCTTGGCGCCAGCGTTTCGCCGTTGAGCGCCAGCGACACCAGCTCGGCCGAACCCTGCAGCACCAGCGCGCCGGCACCGGCCTGCGGCTCGACCGACAAATCGGCGCTAACCAGCGTGTGCTCGCTGCGGATATCGAAATCAAGTCGCACCTGCGGCACCAGATATTCGGGCGCGCGGTAGTCTTTCAGGTATTTGGCGGTTTGTGCGGCGGGAAGGTTCATGGCAAAACTCTTGTCTGATTGGAAAAGCGGCGGATTGTAAAACTTTTCAGGCTGCCTGAAAATGTACCTGCCCACCGCGCAATGCCGCCGATATAGTGAGCCAAAATGAAAAATCTACGGCGTTAGCTCGCCTTGCCGTACGTGTGTACTGTCTTCGGCTCGCTGCCTTGTATCTTTTTCATTTTGACTCACCATAGCTTCAGCGTCCGGCATCCGGCCGGCGGCGTGATAGAATCGCCCGCCGCTTGGCAGTCCGAAAGCACTCCGAAAGCAGCCTGAAAGTTCAAAGGCAGCCTAGGGGCTGTTTACAATTGGTTTGCGCAGCGGATTTGATGCCAGAAAACAGGCTATGCAAGGCGCAAACCGCAGCAAGGTTGGACACCTTGCGAGGATTTGCAACGCAGCAGAGCCTGTTTTATGGCGTAAAAGCCGCCACAATACCAATTGTAAACAGCCCCTAACCCCACCCCGAAAAACCAAGAAACCCTACACCGACCATGACCACCCTCTCCCCGCGCCGCGCCGTCTATGCCGGCAGTTTCGACCCGCCCACCAACGGCCATCTGTGGATGATTGCCGAAGCGCAGCGGCTGTTTGACGAGCTGATCGTTGCTATCGGCATCAACGCCGACAAAAAAAGCACCTACACCATCGACGAGCGCCGCGCCATGCTCGAGAGCGTAACCGCCGGTTTTCCCAATGTGCGCGTCGATTCCTTTGCCAACAAATTTCTGGTGAACTACGCCCATTCGGTAGGCGCCGGCTTTATCGTGCGCGGCATCCGCACCGCCTCGGACTTTGAATACGAACGCGCCGTGCGCCACATCAACGCCGATTTGCAGCCGGACATCCGCACCGTCTTCCTGATGCCGCCGCGCGAAATCGTCGAGATCTCGTCCACCATGGTCAAAGGCCTGGTCGGCCCCGACGGCTGGCAGCAGATGGTGCGCCGCTATGTGCCCGAAGCGGTATACCGCAAGATGATTGAAGACAACGGCGGCGCCTAAACCAAGCAGCCTGAAAGCCAAAGGCAGCCTGAAAAGCCGAACACAAGGTTTTCAGGCTGCCTTTTTGCACATGCCACCATGCGGCAGAGCAGCACGCAATCGCAATTTTCCCTTTGTCTCTTAACATAAAATAAATTAGAATACCGCGTTTTTTACAAATCTTGCACTAAACTAACAAAGGAAATCATGAAACACACTATTCTTGCCGCTGTTATCGGTTTGCTTGCTGCCCATCCGGCTCTTGCCGAAACCATCCCCATGCCCGTGGAAAAACTGGGCGAAGTGCAGGGTGTGCCGTTTTACAAAGGCTACGGCTCGTCCATCGACGCAGACCCGCAAAACCCCAACCGTTTCTACGGCCTAACCGACCGCGGCCCCAATGCCGACGGCGGCGAAAACATCAAAATCTTCCTGCAGCCGGACTTCACGCCGAGCATTGGCCATTTTGAAATCCAAACCAACGGCACGATTAAAAAACTGCGCGACATCCCGCTCAAAGACGCCAACGGCAAACCGCTCACCGGCCTGCCCAACCCCAAAGGCTACGGCACATCCAAAGAAACCGTGGTCGATACCGACAAACATCTCTTGCAGCGCGACATCACCGGCATCGACAGCGAAGGGCTGGCAGTGATGAAAGACGGCACCTTCTGGGTGTCCGACGAATACGGCCCGCACATCGTGCACTTTGACCGCAACGGCTTCGAGCTCGAGCGCATGAGCCCGCGCGGCGTGAAAACCAACGGCCGCCGCTTGCCCGCCATACTCGGCCATCTGCGCCCCAACCGCGGCATGGAAGGCTTGACCACCACGCCGAGCAACCGCGTATTGGTCGGCATCATGCAATCAGCCCTGCACAACCCCGGCAAAGCCGAAGTAAAAAACGAATCGGTAACGCGCATCTTGTCGTTTGATTTGGCAACAGGCAAAACCAAGCAATACCTGTACCGCCAAGGCGGCAACTATTGGAAAAACTCCGAAATCCGCGCCATCGACGAACACCGCTTTTTGGTGGACGAACACAACGGCAAAAACGTGAAGCACGTTTACCTGATTGACCTGCGCGGCGCCACCGACGTTTCCGACCCCGTCGACAGCGAAAACGGCTTGAAAGTAAACGGCAAAGCCATTGAAGAAAACACTTGGGAAGAACTCGCCGCCGCCGGCATCAAGCCCGTAAGCAAAACGCTGGTAAGCGACGTAAAAAAAGACGTGGATTTTCAGTCGTCTAAATTTGAAGGTATGTGGGTGGCAGACGGCGGCAAAACGCTGTGGATTATCAACGATGACGATTTCGGCATCGATTCCACAGACAACCACACCATCGTGCCCAAACGCCTGCCCAACGGCGAAACCGATGCCACGCGCCTGTACCGCATTCCGCTGAACATCAAATAAGCATCAAGCCAAAGGCAGCCTGCGTAGCGAAGCGGAGTTGCGAAGCTAAAACCTGTGTGCAAGGTTTTAGCTTCGCAACTCCGCTTCGCTACGCAGGCTGCCTTTTTATGCCCGCCGCCATATTGCGGATAAGCGTAGGTTGGGCATTCATGCCCGACTATGCCTGATATTGCGAAGGGAATTTGTCGGGCATCAATGCCCGACCTACTGCTTTCAGACGGCCTTTTGATGCGTAGGTCGGATACTTGTATCCGACGTTTTTCCGCAAAGGAACCCCAAGCATGCCAACGGCTGTCGGATTCGAGAATACGACCTACGAAACTTCCCCGCGCCGTCATTAGCTTACGCAAGCCCGCCCAAACGGCGTCATTCCCGCGCAGGCGCACTACTGTCCGGAATAAAACCCCGCAACCCAAACAAAAAGGTTGCAGTCCAACGTTTTTACGGGTAAACCCCAGAGCGTCAACTCAAAAACATCG
>NZ_JAKOOW010000018.1:0-193 GCF_022288825.1 Kingella pumchi
CGCCAACGCTTCGGCTGCCGGCGGCACAGTTTCCTACAGCTGCCAAGGCGGCAAAAACGTCAGCGTCAGCTACGATTTCAACAGCGCCGGCGTACCCACCACCGCCCGCGCCAACCTGCAGGGCCGCAATGTGGTAATGCGCTACGATATGAACCGCTCCGACAACGTGGATACCTTCATGCAGGGTAACGGC
>NZ_JAKOOW010000018.1:326-2690 GCF_022288825.1 Kingella pumchi
GAGGGCGCCCGCCACGATGCCGACAACCACAACGAACGCGGCAGCCGCAGCGGCCAAGTCCGCTACGTTTGCCAGAGCGGCAGCGGATTTGACGCCACCTACCGCTTCAACAGCGCCGGCGTACCGACCGACGTGAGCTTCAAAGCCAACGGCCGCCGCATCACCCTGCCCTATGACATGAACGCTTCCGACAACGTCGAAACCCTGTTCAGCGGCCGCGGCTACCGCTTCGGCGCCGAATACATCGACAGCCGCAACTACCGCCGCCAGAGCGTTTCTACCGTTACCGACCCTAGCAACCGCATCCTGTACAAAGGCTGCAGCGCGCGCTAAAACGGCAAACCCGTTTTGCCGATAATCGAAGCAGCCTGAAAGTGTTTTTTGCTTTCAGGCTGCTTTTGTATTGCGGCAGCCTGAAAGCCCAAACGGCTATCCGCACAGCCCGATTATTTGCAGAGCCGGCGGTAGGGTGCACACCATGCACCATCCTCGCACTGCTCGGCCGTTTTTCGGTGCGTGGGGCGCACCCTACGCCGCGGAGCAACAGGCAGCCTGAAAAGCCAAATAACAGCCTGCAAAAAAACAGCCTGAAAACCATAATTCCGGTTTTCAGGCTGCTTTTGGGGCGCGGTTTAGGAATTAAGCGCGCGTTGGAACAGGATCGTGTTTTCCAACTCGATATGGTCGTTCAGATCATCAACGAACTCGCGCAGCTCTTCGTAGAGCTTGCGCCAGCTGCCGCAGGCGTTTTCCGGCGGGGTCAGGTCGTGGGTGAGTGCGAGCAGTTGGCTGATGGCCGATTCGTGTTCGCCGTGCTCGTGCATCATCATGCGGATGGGCATGGCGGCGCCGCGGCCGGCACCTTGTTTGATCATCGGAAACAGTACGCGCTCTTCTTTCATCATGTGGTTGCGCAATTCGTCGGCGATGGCGTGCAGCAGCGGCACGATATCGGCGGGGAAACTGTCGGCGTGAACGGTAGCGACTTTTTCGGCCAGCGGGATAAAGTCGTCAAACTGGCGGCGGTGGGTGTCGTGGTAGCGGCTGAGAATGTGATCGACGGTGGCATCGAGCGGGGCGCTCTGCCACAGGGTAAGATCGGTCATGGCGGGTTCCTTTATCGTTTCTATTGTTATCGCGGCGCGGCGGCCGCTGCTTTCAGGCTGCCTTGGGGGCAGCGGCGGCATTGTAGCGCAAAGCGATGGCGTGCCGCCCGGCCTTTACCCGCAGCGTTTGCGGGGACAAAGAAAATGCGCGCAATAATCGCTTGGATACCAAAGCAGCCTGAAAGCGGTTTTTCGCGCTTTCAGGCTGCCTGCGGCGGAGGTTGGACAATCAGCCGTAAAACGAGGCTTCGCCTGCGGGGCGGGTTTTGAAGCGTTTGTGCAGCCAGAAATACTGCTCGGGCATCTCGCGCACCCGCGCTTCGATAAAGTCGTTCATGTGCTGGATGTCGGCTTCGGTATCGGCGGACGGATAGTTTTCCCAAGCGGGATAAAAGCGCAGCTCCACCGTTCCGTCGGCCAGCCGCTGCGGAATCAGCGGCACCACTTTGGCGCCGGTGAGCGCGGCGATGCGCGGCAGGCCGGCGATGGTGGCGGCGCTGACGCCGAAAAAGCGGGCGAACACCGAATCTTTGGCGCCGAAGTCCTGGTCGGGCAGGTAGAGAAAGGGCGCGCCGTCGCTTTTGATGCGGCGGATGATACTGCGCATGCCTTCGGTGCGGCCGATTAGGAAGACGTTGTCGTAGCGGTGGCGGCCTTTGAGAATCCGCTCGTCGAGCAGGCGGTTTTTCTGGTGGGAATAAACGCTGGTGAGCGGCACGTCTTGGTTGAGCGCGTACACCGCCATTTCAAAGGCGGTAAAGTGCGGATAAAGCAGGATGACTTTTTCGCCGGCGGCGAGCAAGTTGTCAAGAATTTCTTTGTCGCGGTAGCGCACCATGCGTTTGAGCCGCGCGGCGGGGGCGTACCAATACAGCCCGTATTCCAAGAGCAGCAGCGCCATATGGTAGAAATGGCGGCGCAGCAGGCAGCGGCGCTCGGCTTCGGACAATTCGGGATAGCACAGCCGCAGATTAACCAGCCCGACGCGGCGGCGCGGCACCACCAGCCAATAGGACAGCAGGCCGAAAAAGCGCGCCAGCAGGCGGATGCAGACATGCGGCAGAAAATGGATCAGATAAAGGACGGCAAAGGCAAGTTTCACGGTAATGCAGGCAGCCTGAAAAAAGGTGACATTATATCGCCAAACCGCCGGGCAGCCTGAAAGCGTTTGTTCTGTCTTTCAGGCTGCCTAGGGCGTGTTGACATTCGGCTTGCGAAGCGGTTTTTTGAGTAAAAAATGGCCGAATGCA
Organism: Kingella pumchi; assembly: GCF_022288825.1. Taxonomy (GTDB): domain Bacteria; phylum Pseudomonadota; class Gammaproteobacteria; order Burkholderiales; family Neisseriaceae; genus Kingella_D; species Kingella_D pumchi. The sequence continues at coordinate 2,683 of NZ_JAKOOW010000018.1, forward strand.
AGGAAAAA
>NZ_JAKOOW010000018.1:2836-49817 GCF_022288825.1 Kingella pumchi
TAGTGTACCTGCGCCCGAAAGCGCTGCAGGCGGCACGCGCATTCGCTATATAATCGCGCCCTTTGCCGCCAAGCAACCGAAAAGACACCGCATGAAAATCCTGCTCGTCCGCCTGTCCAGCATGGGCGATCTGATCCACACCCTGCCTGCCCTTACCGATTTGGCGCGCCATCTGCCGCAGGCCGAACTGCATTGGCTGTGCGAAGCCTCGTTTGCCGACATCGCCCGCCTGCACCCTTTTGTGCGCCGCATCCATACCCTGCGGCTGCGGCAGTGGCGCAAACGCTGGTGGGACGCCGATGTGTGGCGGCAGATCGGCAGCCTGAAAAGCAGCCTGCGCGCCGAAGGCTACGACTGCGTGCTCGATGCCCAAGGCCTGCTTAAAAGCGCGTGGGCGGCGCGGCTCTCCGGCGTGCCGGTTACCGGCTTGGACGCCGCCAGCGCCCGCGAGCCGCTTGCCGCGCGCTTCTACCGGTGCCGCTATCCGGTGGAAAAAGGGCGCGATGCCGTGTGGCGCAACCGCACCCTGTTTGCCCAGGCCTTCGGCTACACCTTCGACGGCGCGGCCGACTTCGGCGTCGAAGTTCCCGCCGCCGGCAGCCTGAACGGTCTGCCGCCGCGCTATTTCGCCGCCCTGCACGCCACCAGCCGCGACAGCAAACTGTGGCCGCAGCCAAACTGGGCGGCGCTGCTCACCGAGCTGCACCGCCGCTACCGTCTGCCGGTGCTGCTGCCCTGGGGCAGCCCTGCGGAAAAGGCGCGCGCCGAAGCGATGGCCGCCGATCTGCCCTTTGCCGTTGTCTGCCCGCCTTTGAACCTGCTTCAGGCTGCCTTTATGCTGCAGGGCGCGCAAGCGGTCATCGGCGTCGATACCGGCCTTCTGCATCTGGCCGACGCTCTCGAGCGGCCGCTGGTCGGCATCTATACCGACAGCGACCCGCACAAAACCGGCGTCCAGCCCTCGCCCCGCGCCCTCAGCCTCGGCGGCATCGGCCAATGCCCGGATGCCGATGAAGCGCTGCTGGCGGTGGAGCGGGTGATGCAGGCAGCCTGAAAGGCAAACATTAAAAAAGCAGCCTGAAAACCGGATGAACGGTTTTCAGGCTGCTTTTTTGCTGGCGGCGGGCGCTCACATAAAGCATTGCAGCAAATCGTTGAGAAAGCGGCGGCCGCGTTCGGTGGGGCGAAAAGCGAGCGGGTCGGCGTCGAGCAGCCCCAAATCCTGCGCTTTTTTCACCGCGGAGGCGACGGCAGACGTGAGCACGCCGGTGCGCTCGGGCAGCAGCGCGGCGGGGACGCCGTCGGTCAGGCGCAGGGCGTTCATCATAAATTCAAAGGCCAGATCGCTATCGGCAATCGGCCGGCGCTCGACGGTGTCCGCCGGATTTTGGCGCATGGCGGCCAGATAGTCGTTGGGATGGCGGCGGCGCACGGTGCGCTCGATGTGGCTGTGGTAGGAAATCTTGCCGTGGGCGCCGGCGCCGATGCCGACGTAGTCGCCAAACTGCCAGTAATTCAGATTGTGCGCGGCGCGCTGGGCGGGCTGCTTGGCAAAGGCGCTGGTTTCGTAGCGCGCAAAGCCGGCAGCGGCCAGCTCGGCGTGGACGGCGTCTTCGATATCGAGCGCGGCATCGTCGTCAGGCAGATCGCGCGGCGGCGTGCGGCCGAACACGGTGTTCGGCTCCATGGTCAGATGATAGGCGCTCAGATGGCTGACGCCGGCGGCAATGGCGGTTTGCACGTCCCGCCGCGCTTCATCAACGCTCTGGCCGGGCAGCGCGTACATCAGATCGACATTGACGCGCTCAAACAGCAGCAGCGCTTCGTCGATGGCGCGACGGGCTTCGCCGCCCTGATGGATGCGGCCGAGCGCCTTGAGTTTGGCGTCGTCGAAACTCTGCACGCCGATTGACAGCCGATTGACGCCGGCATCGCGGAAACCGCGGAATTTCTCGCGCTCGAAGGTGCCGGGATTGGCCTCCAGCGTGATTTCCGCCTGCGGGTTCAGCCGCACCAGCGAGCGCACGCCGCTGAGCAGGCGGTCGATGGAAGCAGCCTGAAACACGCTGGGCGTGCCGCCGCCGATAAACACAGTTTCCACCGGCCGTCCCCAAATATTGGGCAATTCGAGCTGCAGATCGGCCAGCAGCGCGTCGATATAGGCACCCTCGTCGAGCGTGGTTTTGATGCGGTGGGAATTGAAGTCGCAATAGGGGCATTTTTGGATGCACCACGGAATATGGATATACAGCGACAGCGGCGGCAGCGCGCTTAAGGCGGCAGGCCGGTTGAAACGGATGTGCATGGCAGTCGGACGGCAAAAAAAGGCCGCCATTATATAGCGGCGGCGGCCGAAAACGGCAAAGGCAGCCTGAAAAGCATTGCGGCTTTCAGGCTGCCTGCGGGGAGCGGCTATTCTTCGCCGATCAGCGACAATACGGGGCTGGATTTGCGCAGCTCTTCCACTTCGTCGAGCAGGCGCATAATCAGGGCGAGCGCGGGCATGCCGGCGTCGAAATCGCGGCAGATGCGGTGGGCGCGGCGGATGCGGGCGAACTGGTAGCCGCTGTAGCGCGCTTCTTCGGGCGCGCCGCCGACGCTGACGATTTCTTCTTCCACCAATTCCAGCAGCCATTCGCGGCTGCGGCCGGTGGCGCTGAGTATCTGTTCGAAACTTAAGGTGATGTCGGTATCCGGGTTCATGGGGTGTCCTTTCGTTCAATCAGGCCTGATCGGCAAAGTGTTCGGCCAGCTGCTGCCAGGCGGCGCGGTCGGCCTCATTGCGGATGTCGGGCACGGTGATGCGCAGTTTGAGATACAAATCGCCGGCTTCGCGGGCGGGAATGCCTTTGCCTTTTAAGCGGATGGTTTTGCCGCTTTGGCAGTTTTCCGGCAGCGAAACCTGCAGCCGCCCGCCGGCGGTGGCAACGGTGATTTTGCCGCCCAGCACCGCCTGCCAGGGCATGACGTCGATGGTTTGGTAAACGTCTTTTTTGTCTTTCACATACAGATCGGGGCGCTCGTGAAAGCGGATTTTCAGGTAAAGGTCGCCCGCCGGCGCGCCGTTGCGGCCGGGCAGCCCCTGGCCGCTCAAACGGATCTGCTGGCCTTCGCCGATGCCTTTGGGGATTTTGACGTTGAGCGTTTTTTCCTGATAGACGGGGCGGCCGTAGTCGTCGAAAGACGGTACGTTGAGTTTCAGGCTGCGTTCGGCGCCGGTGTAGGCGGCGTAGATGTCCACCGCCAGTTCGGCGTGCTGGTCTTCGCCGCGCTGTGGCTCGCGCGCCTGCGCCTGCTGCTGTTGGCGGAAGGCGGTAAACAAATCTTCAAAATGGAAGTCGCCGGCATCAAAGGGCTCGCCGCCGAAACCGCCGTAGCGGTAGGCAAAGCCGTTTTCAGGCTGCCCGCCGGCGAAGGGATTGCCGTGGGACGCGCCCTGCGGGCGGGCGAGTTCTTCGTCGTAGGCGGCGCGGCGCTCGGGATCGGACAGGGTTTCGTAAGCGAGATTGACGGCCACGGTTTTCTCGGCGGCATCGGGCTCTTTGCTGACGTCGGGGTGGTAGCGGCGCACCAGTTTGCGGTAGGCCTTTTTGATTTCAGCGGCATCGGCATCGGGGGCGACGCCGAGCACTTGGTAATGGGTGGCTTCGGGCATAGTCTGCTCCTTTGGAGTGTGCTTTTGTTTTTTCAGGCAGCCTGAAAAAAAACAAAAGCGGTGGCAAAAACGGTTTTCAGGCTGCTTTGGGCAGCCGCACTTCTACGCGCAGGCCGCTTTGGCCGTCGCGACGGTCGCACAGGCGGATGCTGCCGTGGTAGCGGCGGGTCAGGGTTTGGGCGATGGCCAGCCCCAGGCCGCTGCCTTGTTCGCCACTGCCGAGCACGCGGTAGAAGGGGTCGAACACACGATTGCGCTCGGCGGCCGGGATGCCGGCGCCGCTGTCTTCAACGGCAATCAGGATTTCGTGCGCTTCTTCGCCGGCGGCAAGGTCGATGCGCCCGCCCTCGGGGGTGTAGCGCACGGCGTTGTCGGCCAGGGTTTTGACCAGTAAATAGAGATCGGTTTCGTCGGCTTGGATGCGGCCGGCGGCGGCGGTGATGCCGATGTCCTGCCCTTTGGCTTCGGCCAGCGGCAGCACGTCGGCCAGCACGCGGGCGAAAACGGTCTGCATATCGCTGATGCCGCAATCGCCGCTTTGCAGCGACTGGGCACGCGCCAGCGACAGTAATTGTTCGAGCAGGTGGCGGTGGCGGCGGATGGCCTGCTGGACGTTTTCAAGCTGAGCGCGGGCGGCATCGTCCAATTCGTGGGCGGCCAGGCGCTCGGCCTGCAGCGACAGGGCGGTGAGCGGGCTGCGCATTTCGTGGGCGGCATCGGCGATAAAGCGCTGCTGCTGGCGCATGGCGGCGTCGATTTTTTCCAGCATGCGGTTTACCGCCAGCACGAAGCCCTGCACTTCGGCGGGCAGATCGCGGGTGTCGAGCGCGGCGGTGTCGTCGTCGCGGCGTTTTTGCAGGCTATCGCCCAATTCGCGCAGCGGGCGTAGGGTGCGGCGGACGATGAAAACCACCAGCACGCCGGTCAGCAGCGCCAGCAGCAGCAGCGGCACGGCGCTGCTTTGGGCGGCGGCAAAGGCCTGCTCTTCGCGGTATTCGGTTTCCTGAAACACTACCACGCGCCCGCCGATGCCGTGCTTCACATACACGCGGTAGCTGTCGCCGTCGTGGCGGACATCGTGAAAGCCTTCGCCGCTGTCAGCCGGCAGCGGCAGATAGTGCTTGAGATCGGGCGGGGTGCGCTCGGTTTGAACGAAAATGCGCATATCGTCATCGCCGCCGCCGGCATGGTGCGGCACCACGGCGGTGGGCGAGATGTAGGCGGCAATCTGGCGCAGGGTTTCGTCCTGCACTTCGTAGCTGGCGCGGTAGCTGCGGTAAAAGGCGGCGATGCCGGCAAGGGCGGCGGTTACCAGTGCCAGCACAATCAGCGCGCCCGACAGGCGCAACTGCAACGAATGCAGAAAGGCGGACGGCAGCAAGCGGCGGACAATCGTCATCACGCGCCCTCTTTGGGCACCAGCCAGCCGGCGCCGCGCACGTTTTTGATGTGCTCTTTGCCGATTTTCTTGCGCAGGCCGTGAATCAGGAAATCAACGGCGTTGCTTTCGACTTCTTCGCCCCAGCCGTAGAGTTTGTCTTCCAAATCGGCGCGGGAAAAAATCATGCCCGGCCGCAGCATCAGCGCCTGCAGCAGGGCAAATTCCTTATTGCTCAGGATGATGGTTTCAGGCTGCCCGGCCACGCTCACGCTGCGGGTGGCGGGGTCAAGGGTGATGGCGCCGTTGCTCAGCAGGGCGCTGGCGTGGCCGCCGCGACGGCGCAGCAGGGCGCGGATGCGTGCCAGCAGTTCGGCGGTGTCGAAGGGTTTGACCAGATAGTCGTCGGCGCCGCCGTCAAGTCCGGCCAGCCGGCTGCCGATATCGTCGCGGGCGGTGAGTATCAGCACCGGCAGGCTGTTGCCGCTGCCGCGGATTTTCGCCAGCACGTCCAGCCCGTCGCGGCGCGGCAGCCCCAAATCCAGCAGCAGCAGATCGTATTGCTGCGCGCGCAGGGCGCTGTCGGCGGCGATGCCGTCGGCAACGCGATCGGCGGCATAGCCGGCATCTTTCAGGCTGCCTGTCAGCGCTTCGGCAATCATGTCGTCGTCTTCGGCGAGCAAAATACGCATTGTTTTGTCCTTCATGTGGTTTTCAGGCTGCCTGACAGCCTTAAGCTTGCAGGCAGCCTGAAACGGGGTTCAGCCCAGCGGCATCATTTCGATCTGGTCCATGCTGCGGCCGAGAAAGCGCTCGCCGATGGTACGGAAACGCAGCGGGATGTCGGAAACGTAAAAACGGTAGTCGGGCGCGGGATTGGCGCTGTTGAGCAGGCCGGCATCAGCCAGTGCGCGGGCGGCGGCTTCGGCGGTGGTGAGCGCGGAATCGACCAGCTCGACTTCCTGCGCTTCCTGCCTCAGCAGCGGCTTGAGCAGCGGATAGTGGGTGCAGCCCAAAACCAGCGTGTCGATGCGCTCGGCCAACAGCGGTTTGAGATACTCGCGCACCGTCAGCCGCGTTACTTCGTGGCCGAGCCAGCCTTCTTCCACCAGCGGCACCAGCAGCGGGCAGGACTGCGACTGCACGCGGGCGTCGGGGTGGCGGCTGTGGATGGCGCGGGCGTAGGCGTTGCTGTTTACCGTGGTGGCGGTGGCGATCACGCCGATGTGGCCGTTGCGCGTGGTGGCGAGCGCGGCTTCGGCGCCGGCGGCAATCACGTCGAGCACCGGCATATTGCCCGCCGCCTGCCGCACTTTGTGGCCGGCCACCGCGGCAATGGTGTTGCAGGCAATCACCAGCGCTTTAACGTCTTGGCTGAGCAAAAAATCGACGATTTGCGCGGTAAAGGTTTCGATGGTGCTGCGCGACTTCATGCCGTAGGGCACGCGGGCGGTGTCGCCGAAATAAACGATGTTTTCCATCGGCAGCCGCTCCATCAGCGCACGCACCACGGTCAAACCGCCGACGCCGGAATCAAACACGCCGATCGGGCGCGACTGGTTGCTGTTGCTATCCATTTTGTATCTTCAAGCAGCCTGAAAAAAGAAAGGCGCCATTCTAGCGCAAAGGCGGCGGGCTGTTCCATGCAGGCAGCCTGAAAGCGGCGGCGCGGGCGTTTTCAGGCTGCTTGCGGGCAGCGGCGCGGCGGCTAAATGCCGTGCCAAAACAGCGCCGATAGCGTATCATGCGCCCCTTGCGTGATTGCTCTAAACCCGCATCCGGCAGCCTGAAAACCCGGCGGCGGCGTTTTTTAGCCCTCCGCATGAAAAAAGCAGTAAAATCGCGCCGCATTTTCACCCGCACCGGCGGCCGCCGCGCCGCCCGATGGAGCCATAATGAAACCCGTTTTTCTCGACTTTGAACAACCGATTGCCGAACTGACAAAAAAAATCGAAGAACTGCGCCTGGTGCAGGACGATTCGGCGGTCGATATTTCCGACGAAATCGCCCGTTTGCAGAAAAAAAGCCGCGATTTGGCCAAATCCATTTTCAGCAAACTCACGCCCGCGCAGGTCTCGCAGGTTTCGCGCCACCCGCAGCGCCCCTATACCTTCGACTACATCGCCGCGCTGTGCACCGACTTCCAAGAGCTGCACGGCGATCGTCATTTTGCCGACGACCACGCTATTGTTGGCGGCTTGGCGCGGTTTGACGGCCAGAGCGTTGTTGTGATCGGCCACCAGAAAGGCCGCGACACCAAAGAAAAAATCCGCCGCAACTTCGGCATGCCGCGCCCCGAGGGCTACCGCAAAGCCCTGCGTCTGATGCAGACTGCCGAAAAATTCGGCCTGCCGGTGCTCACTTTCGTCGATACCCCCGGCGCCTACCCCGGCATCGGCGCCGAAGAGCGCAACCAGTCCGAAGCCATCGGCCGCAACCTGTACGAGCTGACCAAGCTCAAAGTGCCGGTGATCTGCACCATTATCGGCGAGGGCGGCTCCGGCGGCGCACTGGCGATTGCCGTCGGCGATTATGTCAACATGCTGCAATACTCCACCTATTCGGTGATTTCGCCCGAAGGCTGCGCGTCGATTCTGTGGAAAACCGCCGAAAAGGCCGCCGATGCCGCCGCCGCGCTGGGCATCACCGCCGATCGGCTGTTCAAGCTCAATCTGATCGACCGCGTCATCGAAGAGCCGCTGGGCGGCGCCCACCGCGACCACGCCGAAACCGCCCGCCGCGTCAAAGAAGTGGTGGCCGAGCAGCTCTCGCAGGCGCAGGCGATGCCGCTCTCCGATTTGCTCGAGCGCCGATTCGGCCGCATCATGGCCTACGGCGAATTTCTGAATAAATAAACCCGAAGGCAGCCTGAAAACGTTTTTCAGGCTGCCTTTGCCGTTTTTCTTTTTGTTTGGCGTTTACCCTATGGCAGGCAATTCCTTCGGACAACTGTTCCGCATCACCACTTTCGGCGAAAGCCACGGCGAAGCCATCGGCTGCATCATCGACGGCTGCCCGCCCGGCTTGGCGCTTAGCGCAGACGACATCCAGCCCGATCTCGACCGCCGCAAACCCGGCACCAGCCGCCACGTTACCCAGCGCCGCGAGGCCGACCGCGTGGAAATCCTTTCCGGCGTCTTCGAGGGCAAAACCACCGGCACCCCCATCGCCCTGCTGATCCGCAACACCGACCAGCGCAGCAAAGACTACGGCGCCATCGCCGAGCAGTTCCGCCCCGGCCATGCCGACTACAGCTACTGGCACAAATACGGCATCCGCGACTACCGCGGCGGCGGCAGAAGTTCCGCCCGCGAAACCGCCGCCCGCGTGGCCGCCGGCGCCGTTGCCAAAAAATGGCTGCGCGAGCGCTTCGGCACCGAAATCGTCTGCTGGGTTACGCAGGTGGGCGAAAAAGCCATCACTTTCGAGGGCGAAGAATTTATCGGCCAGAACCCCTTTTTCGCCGCCAACCGCAGCCAGATCGCCGAATTGGAAGACTATATGGACAGCGTGCGCAAATCGCTCGATTCGGTCGGCGCCCGCCTGCACATCGAAGCGCGGCAGGTGCCAGTGGGCTGGGGCGAGCCGGTGTTCGACCGCCTGGACGCCGACATCGCCCACGCGCTGATGAGCATCAACGCCGTGAAAGCCGTTGCCATCGGCGACGGTTTCGACGCCGTTGCCCAGCGCGGCAGCGTGCACGGCGACGAACTCACGCCGCAGGGCTTTGCCAGCAACCACGCCGGCGGCATACTCGGCGGCATTTCCACCGGCCAGACCATCCGCGCCGATTTTGCCGTCAAGCCCACCAGCTCCATCGCCACCCCGCGCCGCAGCATCGACATCCAGGGCGAGCCGGTAAGCATCGCCACCCACGGCCGCCACGACCCCTGCGTCGGCCTGCGCGCTGCGCCGATTGCCGAAGCGATGCTGGCGCTGGTGCTGATCGACCACGCCCTGCGCCAGCGCGCGCAAAACGCCGATGTCGAAGTGTTCACCCCTGATATCGAACGCGCGCCCAGTCCCTAAACCATAGGCAGCCTGAAAAGCCCGAATCCGGCTTTCAGGCTGCCTTTTGCCGTTTTGGCTTTTCAGGCTGCTTTTAAACTTTAAATCCCATGAAAAACATCGTTATCCTGATTTCCGGCCGCGGCAGCAATATGCAGGCGGTGGTTGAAGCCCGCATTCCCGATGCCCGCGTTGCGCTGGTGCTGTCCAACAAAAGCGACGCCGCCGGCCTGGCGTGGGCGGCGCAACAGGGCATCGCCACCGCCGCGCTGAACCACCGCGACTATGCCGACCGCGCCGCGTTCGATCGCGCGATGATCGCCGAAATCGACCGCCACCGGCCCGATCTGGTATTGCTGGCGGGCTTTATGCGCATCCTGACTCCCGAATTTTGCGCGCATTACGCCGGCCACCTGATCAATATCCATCCCTCGCTGCTGCCGTCCTTCCCCGGCCTGCACACCCACCGCCGCGCCATCGAAGAAGGCTGCCGGCTGGCCGGCTGCACTGTCCACTTCGCCACCGCCGAGCTCGACAGCGGCCCGATTATCGCCCAGGCGGCGGTGCCGGTTTTGGATGGCGACAACGAAGACACCCTTGCCGCGCGCGTGCTGGCAGCCGAACACCGCATTTTGCCGCAGGCGGTGGCCGATTTTCTGGCAGGCAGCCTGAAAACCGACGGCCGCCGCGTGCTCGGCCGCGCCCAAGCCGAAGCCGGCAGCCGGCTGGAAAACTGAATCCCGCTGAAAAAGCCCGCCACGCCGTATGATTCGGCGGCGGTATCCGCTATAATCCCGCCGTTTTTTTGCCTATCCCGTTCAGGAGCTACCGATGAGTGCCATTACCGACATTTTCGCCCGCGAAATTCTCGATTCGCGCGGCAACCCCACCGTAGAATGCGACGTGCTGCTGGAAAGCGGCGTGATGGGTCGCGCCGCCGTACCCAGCGGCGCTTCCACCGGCTCGCGCGAAGCGCTGGAGCTGCGCGACGGTGATGCTGCCCGCTATCTGGGCAAAGGCGTGCTCAAAGCCGTTGAAAACATCAATAACGAAATCGCCCAGGCGCTGATCGGCATCGACGCTTCCGAGCAGGGCTATATCGACCGCATCCTGCTCGATCTGGACGGCACCGACAACAAAGGCCGTCTCGGCGCCAACGCCACGCTGGCGGTATCGCTGGCCGTTGCCCGCGCCGCCGCCGAAGACGCCGGCCTGCCGCTCTACCGCTACTTGGGTGGCGCCGGCCCGATGGCGATGCCGGTACCGATGATGAACGTCATCAACGGCGGCGAACACGCCAACAACAGCCTGGACATCCAGGAATTTATGATTATGCCCGTTGGCGCCCAGTCCTTCCGCGAAGCGCTGCGCTGCGGCGCCGAAGTCTTCCACGCGCTGAAAAAACTGTGCGACGGTAAAGGCTTCCCCACCACCGTCGGCGACGAAGGCGGCTTCGCCCCCAATCTCGGCAGCCACCAGGAAGCGCTGGAGCTGATTCAGGAAGCGGTAGCCGCAGCCGGCTACACCGTCGGCGAAGACGTGGTATTCGCGCTCGACTGCGCCTCCAGCGAGTTCTACCGCGACGGCAAATATCACCTGTCCGCCGAAGGTCTGGCGCTCTCCAGCGCAGAATTTGCCGACTACCTGGCCGACTTGGTGGAAAAATTCCCCATCGTTTCCATCGAAGACGGCATGGACGAGAACGACCGCGACGGCTGGAAGCTGCTCACCGCCAAACTCGGCGGCAAAGTGCAGCTGGTGGGCGACGATTTATTCGTTACCAACCCCGCCATCCTGGCCGAAGGCATCAAAGACGGCATCGCCAATGCCCTCTTGGTAAAAGTGAACCAAATCGGCACCCTGAGCGAAACCCTGCAGGCCGTCGATCTGGCCAAGCGCCACCGCTACGCCAGCGTAATGAGCCACCGCTCGGGCGAAACCGAAGATTCCACCATCGCCGATCTGGCCGTGGCCACCAACTGCATGCAGATCAAAACCGGCTCGCTCTCGCGCTCCGACCGCATGGCCAAATACAACCAGCTTCTGCGCATCGAAGAAGAGCTGGGCGATGTCGCCTACTACCCCGGCCGCGAAGCCTTCTACCAACTCAAAGCGTAACTGTTTTTTCAGGCTGCCTGAACCTGCGGTTTTTTCAGGCAGCCTGAAAACGAAAGGCACACCGTGAAATACATTACCTTCATCCTGCTGGCCATTCTCGGCGGCCTGCATTTTCAAATCTGGAAACCCGGCGGCCTGCGCGCCCAATACGCCGAAGCCAGCGCCCAAGCCGCCGATTTTGCCAGCCGCAACGAAGGCGCGCGCATCAACAACAACATCCTGCGCGCCGAAGTCGAAGACCTGAAAAACGGCTACGAAGCCGTAACCGAGCTGGCCCGCTTCCAGCTGGGCTACATCCGCGACGGCGAAATCTACTACGACTTAAGCCACGGCGAAGAGCCATAAACACCCGCCCGCAGCAGCCGCGTGCCAACGGCAAACAACCCAAAGCAGCCTGAAAAGCCCTTGCGCTTTTCAGGCTGCTTTTTCGTTGCAGTTTCAACAGCAGAATCTGCGTTAATGTCGGCATTATGCAACGCTTTGATTGCGGTTTTTGTTGCCCAAAACGCCTAAAACGAAAGCAAAATGCGTTTTATTTGCAAGATGTTTGCGCGGCATCAAACAAAACGGCTCCCACCTGCGGTTTAGCGGTGGCGCAACATAACGGCCGTCCGCATAATCGCCGTTTTCCAACCCCGCAACCGCAAAGGAGCTTTAATGAAACTGCGTCTGTCCCTGCTGGCCGCACTGTGCGCCGCTTCCCTTTCCACCGCTGCTGCCGCCCATTCGGGCTGGTCCTACACCGGCGACGACGGCCCCGAACACTGGGGCAATCTGAGCCCAGCCTACGCCACCTGCCAGAGCGGAAAAAACCAGTCGCCGGTGGATTTGGCCGCCGGTTCGGCCACCGCGGTCAACCGCACCGCCTTTCGTTACGGTCCGATGAACTACAGCGTGGAAAACAACGGCCACACCATCCAGGCCACACCCGCCGAAGCCAACCAGTCGCTGAAGCTCGGCGGCAAGACCTTCACCTTTAAGCAGTTTCACTTCCACACCCCCAGCGAGCACACTTTCGACGGCAAATACTTCCCGATGGAAGCGCATTTCGTCCACCAGTCCGACAGCGGCGAATTGGCGGTGCTGGGCGTGATGTTTGTCGAGGGCAAAGAAAACCCCGCGCTCAAACCGCTGCTGGCGCAGCCGCTCAAAGCCGGCGAAAAAGCCGAGCTGGCCGACAAACTCGACATCATGCCGATGTTCCCGCGCGGGCAGAAGCACTACCGGCTCAACGGTTCGCTGACCACCCCACCCTGCAGCGAGGGCGTGAACTGGATTGTTTTCAAACATCCGGTTAGCGCCAGCAAAGCGCAGCTTGAAGCCATGCGCGCTATGATCGGCCACGACAACAACCGCCCCGTGCAGCCGCTGAACGCGCGGATTGTGGTCGAGGAATAAAGCGCCGCTTAACGCGGCATCCGGCCGCCGGAGCCCCTGGCTTCCGGCGGTTTTTTGTCTGCCGCTTTTTCAGGCTGCCTGTCAGTCAAAAGCAGCCTGAAAAGCAAAAAACAAAACATTCCAAACAAAACTTAGCAAAATCCGCCACAAAAAGTATAATCGCAATCGCTTCTTATATTATCAACCGAATTATCGGATGATTGTCCCGCTTCCCAAACCCAACACAAGGAATCTCCATGAAAATCCTCCGCCCCCGCAGCCGTCCTACTCTGATTGCCCTGGCGCTGGTGCCGCTGTTTGCTTTCGGCCAGGACGCGACCGAACTCGAAACCGTCAAGGTAACCGGCTCGCGCCCCGAATCGCTCAACCAAGGCTATTCCACCGACGGCACATATGCGCCGCTGGGCATCGGCATGACCCTGCGCGAAACGCCGCAAAGCGTGAGCGTAACCACCTCCAAACAGATGGAAGACTGGAAACTCGACAGCCTGCGCAAAGTGATGGAGCAGACCAACGGCGTCACCGTGAAAAGCGGCAGCGGCGGCAGCGACCGCTATGCCGGGCTGCACTCGCGCGGCATGGAAGTGAAAAACTTCCAGATGGACGGCGTGCCCTACCGCAGCTCCGGTTTCAGCAAAGACTCGTGGACAGGCTGGGGCGGCGTGGATACCCGCGCGCTCGACCGCGTGGAAGTGCTGCGCGGCGCGTCCGCCCTCTTGGGCGGCACGGGCGATCCCTCCGCACAAGTGAGCCTCGTGCGCAAACGTCCCACCAAAGACTTCAAAGCCGAAATCAGCACCGAAATCGGCAACCACAGCCGTTGGGGCGTGAACGGCGACGTTTCAGGCAGCCTGAACGCCGAGGGCAGCCTGCGCGCTCGCATCGTGGCGGGGCACGAGCGTAGCGGCTACATGATTGAAGACGCAAAAATGCGCAACAGCAGCCTCTATGCCGTGGCCGAATGGGATGCCGCCCCCGCCACCACCCTCTCCGTCGGCACCCAGCTGCAAAACCGCCGCGAAACCGACACCCCCATCTTCCTGCCCACCGCCTACGACAGCGAAGGCTACCCGCTGAAAAACGAAATCAGCCGCCACGCCAACAATTCGCCCAAAGGCACATCCTACAAATACAGCAGCCGCAACGTGTTCGCCGAAGTACGCCACCGCTTTTCGCCCGACTGGAAAACCAAGCTCGAATACAACTGGACGCGCAACACCATACACGACCGCCAAGGCTACGCGGCGATGAAAACCGACCACGACACCCGCCAAATCGACCTGCTCGAAACCGATTCGAGCGAAAAAAGCACCACCCACAGCTTCGCCGCCTCGGTGGACGGCAAATACAACCTTCTCGGCCGCAAACACGACATCCTGTTCGGCATCAGCGGCTTCAACACCAAAAACCGCGCCCCCAGCCGCTTTGCCCGTTACGACAACGCCTTCGGCCTGCACGACTTTCTAAATAACCGCAGCCTGCGCCCGGCCAACCCCGTACCCGACGCGGAATACACCGCCGACGACGACATCCGTGCCCGCCAGTTCGGCGGCTACTTCGCCACCCGCTTCCGCCCCACCGAGCGCCTCGCCCTGATCGGCGGCGCGCGCTACAGCCGCATCACCATGCAAAAAGCCGAACACGTCGCAGGCACAAACGAAAAAGTAAGCCGCAGCAAAGCCACCCCCTACATCGGCGCGGTGTACGACCTCACCGACCAACTCTCCGCCTACACCAGCTACGGCACCTCCTTCGAGCCCGTGTTCGACAAAGGCCAAGACGGACGCTTCCTCAAACCCACCACCGGCCGCAACATCGAAATCGGCCTCAAAGGCGAATTTTTCGACCAACGCCTCAACGTCTCCGCCGCCCTCTTTGACACCCGCAAAAACGGCATGCCCAAATACGTGGAAAGCGGCGACTACTACGTTTCCGAAGACAACATCCGCACACGCGGCTTTGAAACCGAAGCCGCCGGCCGCATTAACGACAACTGGTTCGTCAGCGCAGGCTACACCGTGCAAAACCGCAAAGGCGGCGAAGACTCCTACGAAGCCGACCTGCCGCGCCACCAAATCAAACTCGCCACCACCTATGATTTGAACGAGCGTCTCACCCTCGGCGGCAGCCTGCGCTGGCAGAGCAAAACCAGCAACATCAACAAAAGCGCGCTGGCCGACGAAAACGACGCTCCCTCGCTCGAACGCGCCCGCAAGTCTGCCACCCAGAAAGCCTACACCCTGGTTGACCTGATGGCCGCCTACCGCATCAACAAAAACGCCGAAGTTACGCTCAATATCAACAATCTCTTCAACACCCGTTACCGCACCCTTTCCACCTTCCTTGCCTACGGCGAAGGGCGCAATGCGGTGCTGGGATTCAAATACCGCTTCTAAACGGCAAAAAAGCAGCCTGAAAACTTTTAGCTTCGCAACTCCGCTACGCTACACAGGCTGCTTTTTTGCATCCGCACCACCGCATCTGTTTGAATCTATCTGCGGGAACTGCATCCCAAGCCGTGCGGCACAAAGCAAAGGCAGCCTGAAAGTTTTCAGGCTGCCTTTGCGTGCCGATGCCGGCGCAGTATTTGGCTTAGTGGTTTACCGAAGTTTCCACGCCGCCTTTGATTTCGCCGTACACCTCGTTTTGTGCCTGCGAACCCTGCGCGGCACAGGCGGCAAGGGTAGCGGCGGCCAATGCCAGTACGGCCAGTTTTTTCAGTGTGTTCATATTGTTTCCTTTCTGTTTGAAGGACGGTTGCAAAGCGCGGATTATATTTCAGGCTGCCGGCCAGGGCAAAAAGCAGCCTGAAAGCCGCCACCACCGCTTTCAGGCTGCTTTTTGCCGCGGACTCAGCCGCGCCAGAAACCCTGTTTTTTCAGAAAGGCCGCCAGCCGCTCGGCAAACAGGGCGTAGCCGCGCGCGTTGGCGTGGATGGCGTCGGATCTTAAACCGGCGTCGCTGAGAATGTCTGCCCAGCCGCCGGCAAACAGCGGCACGCGGTATTCGCCGGCCAAATCGGCGTACAGCGGATGGTCCGACAGGCTGCCGACCAGCGCACCGAGACTGGGCTGCGGCTCGGCAATCAGCACCAGCGGCACGCCGGCGGCCTGCACGGCGGCGATGGTGCTGCCGATGTGGCGGCGGGTTTCGGCTTCGGCAACGCGGCGCAGAAAATCGTTGCCGCCGATGCCCAGCAGCACCAGCTTGGGCGACTGCTTCATCAGCGCCGGCAGCCGCGCCAGCGCCTGCTGCGAAGTGTCGCCGGACACGCCGCCGTTGACCAACTGCCAGCCGGTCAGTTCTGACAGCTTGCGCGGATAGGCGGCTTCGGGCGGCGCGCCGTAGCCGTAGGTCAGCGAGTCGCCGAGCGCCAGCACCGTTGCGCCGCGCGGCAGGGCGCTGTGTTTGGCGCCGCGGGCGCAGGCGGCCAGCAGCAGGGCGGCGGTGCCGAACAGAAAATGGCGGCGGTCGGTGGTCATGGGTTTCCTTTCACAGTTATCCGGCTGCGCCGAAAAAATGCTTGGGCGCTGTCCGAACCGGAATAAGCGGCGTTTTCAGGCTGCCTGCAGCCTGAAAAAAGCAGCCTGAAAGCCCGTTTTGCGCTTTCAGGCTGCTTTTTCGTAACGCCGGCGGGATGTTCAGCTTTCTTCGTCCTGCAGATTGAGTTTTTTCAGTAGGGCGTCGGTTTTATCGGGGTCTTCGTTGCGGGTCAGGCGCAGGATGTCGTGCTCGAGATCGGCGATGCGGCTGTGCAGCACCACGTCTTTCACCGCCAGCAGGTTGCTGCTGTTCATGGAAAAACGGCGCAGGCCGAGACCGAGCAGCAATCGGGTGTAGCGCGGGTCGCCGGCCATTTCGCCGCACACGGATACCGGCTTGCCCATGCGGTTGGCGGTGCGGATGATGTGGGCGAGCAGGCGCACCACGGCGGGGTGGGCGGGCTGGTAGAGATAGGCGACGGCATCGTCGCCGCGATCGACCGACAGGGTGTATTGGATCAGATCGTTGGTGCCGATGGATACGAAGTCGAGATATTTGAGCAGGCTGGACACGGTGAGTGCGGCGGACGGGATTTCGATCATGCAGCCGACTTCGATGTCGCCGAAGGCTTCGCCGCGCTCGGTGAGCTGGCGGCGGGCGGTGTCCAGGTGGATCAGGCTTTGTTTGAGCTCGGACAGGCTGGAAATCATCGGCCACATCATTTTGATTTTGCCGAACACGGCGGCGCGCAAAATGGCGCGCATCTGGGTGCGGAACATCACCGGCTCGGCGTGGCACAGACGGATACCGGTCAGCCCCAGCGCGGGGTTGGCGGCGGCGTTGGGCGTGCCGTGGCCGCCGAACCAGCGCGGGTTTTTATCCACGCCCAAATCGACGGTGCGGATGGTGCATTCTTTGCCTTTGAGTTTTTTAACGGTTTCGGCGTAGGCGTGAAACAGCTCGTCTTCGTCGGGCAGGTTGTCGCGGTTGAGATAGAGAAACTCGCTGCGCAGCAGGCCGACGCCGTCGGCGCCGAGCTTGAGCAGGTTTTTGACTTCGCCGGCGCTTTCGATATTGGCCAAGAGTTCGATCTCTTCGCCGTCGAGCGTAGTGGCGGCGGTGTTTTTGAGTTTGTTGAGCTGGCGCTGGCGGCTTTTGTATTCGCGCAGCAGACGGCGGTATTCGGCGAGCACGATTTCGTCGGGCTCGATAATCAGGGTGCCGGTGATGCCGTCCACCACCACCCATTCGTGTTCGCTGATCAGCGCACGGGCGTTGCCCAAACCGATTACCGACGGAATGTTCAGGCTGCGGCCGAGTATGGCGGTGTGGCTGGTGGCGCCGCCGGCGTCGGTTACGAAGCCTTCGATGCGCTGGTCTTTGAAATAAACGGTATCGGCGGGGGAAAGGTCGTGGGCGATCAGAATGGTGTCGTCCAGCAGATTGGCATCGAGATTGATTTCGGTGCTCTGGCCGGCCAGGTTTTTCTGGATGCGCTCGACCACCTGCAGCATATCCTGCTTGCGGGTGCGCAGGTATTCGTCGCCGATGTCGTCAAACTGGCGGCTTAAGCGCTCGGTTTGGATGCTCAGCGCCCATTCGGCGTTGATCTGGCGCTCGAACAGAATGTCCACCGGCTCGCGCGACAGGGTAACGTCGGCCAGCAGCATCAGGTGCAGCGAGATAAAGGCGCCCAGCTCGGTGGGGGCGTTTTCGGGAATGGCGCTGCGCAGCTGCTCGAGCTGGCGGCGGGTGGTTTTGACCGCGGCTTCGTAACGCTCGGCCTCGGCCGCCAGCGCCTCGGGCGGCAAATCGAGCTGCGGCACTTCGGCCACCCCGCGCCGCACCAGATGGGCGCGGCCGATGGCGATCCCGCCGCCTGCGGCATAACCGTGCAGCACAATCACCTTATTCTCCTTCGCCGAAGAAATCGGCCACCAGCGCGGTCAGTTCGGCCATCGCCTGCGCTTCGTCGGCGCCGTCGGTTTCGATTTCGATGGTACTGCCCTGCGCCGCCGCCAGCATCATCAGCCCCATAATGCTTTTGCCGTTTACCCGCTTGCCCTTGCGGCTGACCCACACTTCGGCGGCAAAACGGCCGGCAGTTTGGGTGAACTTGGCCGACGCGCGCGCGTGCAGCCCGAGTTTGTTGACGATTTCGACTTCCTGTTTGAGCATGGCCGTTACCTTTGGTCTGCGGGTGAGAACTGTGCTTTCAGGCTGCCTGCGCGGCGCGGTGCCGCAGGCAGCCTGAAAGGCGGATGCGCCCGATTATATAGCGAAGCGCGGCGGCGTGCTAAAATGCCCGCCTTTTACCGACGCGCCTTTTTTCAGGCTGCCTGAAACCCGCACCCGCCATGTCCTACCAAGTTCTCGCCCGCAAGTGGCGCCCGAAAACCTTTGCCGATCTCGTCGGCCAGGAACACGTTGTCAAAGCCCTGCAAAACGCGCTCGACAAAGGCCGCCTGCACCACGCCTATTTGCTCACCGGCACGCGCGGCGTGGGCAAAACCACCATCGCCCGCATCCTCGCCAAAAGCCTCAACTGCGAAACACCGTCCCACGGCGAACCCTGCGGCCAATGCCCCTCCTGCACCGCCATCGACCAGGGCCGCTTTGTCGATCTGCTCGAAATCGACGCCGCCTCCAACACCGGCATCGACAACATCCGCGAAGTGCTGGAAAACGCCCAATACGCCCCCACCGCCGGCAAATACAAAGTCTATATCATCGACGAAGTGCACATGCTCTCCAAAAGCGCCTTCAACGCCATGCTCAAAACGCTGGAAGAGCCGCCCGGCCACGTCAAATTCATCCTGGCCACCACCGACCCGCACAAAGTCCCCATCACCGTCCTTTCCCGCTGCCTGCAGTTCGTGCTGCGCAATATGACGCCCGCCCAGGTGTCCGGCCACCTTGCCCGCGTGCTCGACAGCGAACAGATCGCCTACGACCAAGCCTCGCTCGCCCTGATCGGCCGTGCCGCCAACGGCTCGATGCGCGACGCCTTAAGCCTGCTCGACCAAGCCATCGCCATGGGCAGCGGCAGCGTTTGCGAAGCCGACGTGCGCCAAATGATCGGCGCCGCCGACCGCCGCTACCTTTACACCCTGCTCAATGCCCTGGCCGCGCGCGACGGCGCCGCCATGATTGCCGAAGCCCGCCAGATGGCCGCCAACGCCGTCGGCTTCGACGGCGCCCTGCACGATCTGGCCGCCCTGCTGCAGCAAATCGCCCTATTGCAAACCATACCGCAGGCCGCCGACAGCAGCGATCCCGAACACGCCACCCTATCCGCCCTTGCCCAACAGTTCAGCGGCGAACAAATCCAGCTTTACTACCAATGCCTGCTCCACGGCCGCCGCGACCTGCCGCTGGCGCCCGACGAATACGCCGGCTTCGTGATGACTCTGCTGCGCATGCTCGCCTTCGCCCCCTTCGCCGCCGAAGCCGTGCCCGCCGGCAGCCGTATCGAAGGCGTCGGCACCGCGCCTGCTCTGCCTGCCGCAGCCGCAGGGCAGCCTGAAAGCCCCCAAGCATCTGTTCAGGCTGCCGCAGAACAGACTAAGCAGCCTGAAAACGGTTTTCAGGCTGCCGCTGATGCCGATACCTCCGCGCAGGCTGTTTCAAACACCGAAGCCGCCGAACAGCGGCAAAACTTTCAGGCTGCCGCAAAACACAAGGCGGACGCCGTAAGCGCAAAGCAACCTGAAAACCCCGTTCAGACTTCCGGCAATCAGGACGACACCCCGCCGTGGGCAGACGAAAGCAGCCTGAAAGCCGAGAGCGCCGTTGTCGAACCAGCCGAAGCCGCCGTTCAGGCTGCCGCCGAATCCGTCGAACCCAAAGAGCAGATTTCCGAACCCGCCGCGACCGCCGCTACTCCAAAGCAGCCTGAAAGCCCTGCCGATGCGGTTCAGGCTGCCGAAGATACCGCCGCGACCGCAGCCCCGCCCAAACGCAAAAGCCGCAGCAAAAAAGCCGCGACCGAAGCCGAAGCACCAAAGCAGCCTGAAAACAGCTTTCAGGCTGCCCCAAGCCTTGATGCAGCTTCCGGCGATGCAGCTCGGATGCCCGAAGCCGACAACACCGGTACTGCCGGACAAAAGCAGCCTGAAAGCGCCGCGCCGATGCCCGAATTGTCGGCTGCCAATTGGCCGCTGATTGCCGAGCGCATCGGCTCGCAGGTGGCGGCGGCGCAGATGCTGCTGCGCCATACGGCGTGGGTGGCGCTGGAAAACGGCGTGCTGCATCTGTCGCTGCGGCAGGACAAGGCCAATGCCGTGGTGCGTAAAAAAGAGTATTTCGACCGCATCGCCGCCGCGCTCACCCAAGCCTACGGCCGGGATTTCGCCATCCAAACCCAAGACTGGCAGGACGGCCAAGGTTGGGAAACGCCCGATATGTATGCCGATCGCCGCAAGGCGGAAGACCGCGAGCGGGCGCGCACGCTGCTGGAGCAGGACCCGACGCTGCGCCAAATCCAAGAAACCTTCGGCGCCAAATGGCAGGAGCAGTCGCTGACGCTGCTTGCCGAGCATCCCGCCTAAACGGCAGCCTGAAAGCCGCTGCGGCCGTTTTCAGGCTGCCTGCGGCATCCGCATCCCCCTGTAAAAAGGAAGCAAGCCATGACCATTATCGTAACCGGCGCCGCCGGCTTTATCGGCAGCAATATCGTCAAAGCGCTGAATGAGCGCGGCATTACCGACATCGTGGCGGTGGACAATCTCAGCCGCGCCGAAAAATTCCGCAATCTGGCCGACTGCGACATCCTGCATTATCTCGACAAGCACGAGTTTATCCGCCAGGTGCGCGAACACATCCTGCCCTACCGCGACATCCGCGCCGTTTTCCATCAGGGCGCCTGCTCCGACACCATGAACCACGACGGCCTCTATATGATGGACAACAACTACCAGTACAGCCTCGATCTCTTGGACTGGTGCCAGGACGAGCGCATCCCGTTTCTCTATGCCTCCAGCGCGGCGGTGTACGGCGGCGGCGGTGTGTTCAGCGAAGCGCGAGAATACGAAAGCCCGCTCAATGTGTACGGCTACTCCAAATTCCTGTTCGACCAGGTGGTGCGCCGCCGCAGCGCCGCCGGCCTGAGCGCGCAGGTGGCGGGTTTTCGCTATTTCAACGTGTACGGCGCGCGCGAGCAGCACAAAGAGCGCATGGCTTCGGTAGCCTTCCACCATTTCCACCAGTACCGCAAACTCGGCCACGTTACCCTGTTCGGCGGCTGGGACGGCTATGCCGACGGCGCGCAGAGCCGCGATTTCGTCAGCGTGGAAGACGTGGTCAAAGTGAATCTGTTTTTCTTCGACCATCCGGAAAAGTCCGGCATTTTCAATCTCGGCACCGGCCGCAGCCAGCCGTTTAACGATTTGGCCGCCGCCACCGTCAATGCCTGCCGCGCCGCCGAAGGCAAGCCGCCTTTGAGTTTGGACGAGCTGGTCAAAGAAGAACTGATCCGCTACTCCCCCTTCCCCGACGCGCTCAAAGGCAAATACCAAAGCTACACCAAAGCCGACATCTCGCGCCTGCGCGATGCCGGCTACCAAGACAGCTTCTACAGCGTGGAAGAAGGCGTGTCGCGCTATGTGCAAACCCTGCTGGCGGCAGCCTGAAACCCCTGCGGCAGCCTGAAAAACGCCTTTCAGGCTGCCTGAAACCCCGTTCCCGAAACCCGACATGACCGATATCGAAGCCTTCGCCAACCGTTTGGGCAAAAACGCCCGCCACCTCATCAAATGGGCGCGCCGCAACCAAATCGAAGCCTGGCGGCTTTATGACCGCGACATCCCGCAGTTTCCGTTTGCCGTCGATGTGTACGGCGAGCGCATCCACCTGCAGGAATACGACACCGGCTGGAAGCTGCCGCCGGCAGACTACCGCCGCTGGCTCGACGATGTGATTGACGCCGTTGCCTTTGTCAGCGGTTTTGACCGCGAAGCGGTGTTTCTCAAACAGCGCGCCCGCCAGAAAGGGACGCAGCAGTACCAGAAAACCGGCAGCGACGGCGAAGACTTCACGGTGGCGGAAAACGGCCGTCGCTTCTGGGTTAATCTCGGCAAATATCTCGATACCGGCCTGTTTCTCGACCACCGCAACACCCGCGCCCGCGTCGGCGCCGAAGCCGAAGGCAAGCGCTTTCTCAACCTGTTTGCCTATACCGGCAGCTTTACCGTGTATGCCGCCACCGGCGGCGCGGTTTCCAGCGAGAGTGTTGATTTATCCAACACCTATCTCGAATGGGCGCAGCGCAATTTCGCTCTCAACGGCATCGACGCCGAGCGCCACCGCACCGTGCGCGCCGATGTTTTCCAATACCTGCGCGACGCGCAAACGCAAAACAAGCGCTTCGATCTGATCGTGCTCGACCCGCCGAGTTTTTCCAACAGCAAAAAAATGGCCGGCGTGCTCGACGTGCAGCGCGACCATACCGCCCTAATCGACGGCGCCATGAGCCTGCTCGATGCCGGCGGCACCCTGTATTTTTCCAACAACCTGCACAGCTTCCGCCTAGACGATGCACTGGCGGCGCGCTACCGCATCAGCGATTTGTCGCACCAGTCGGTTCCCGAAGATTTCCGCAACCGCAAAATCCACCGCTGCTGGCGTTTTCAGGCAGCCTGAAAACGCCAAACGCACTTTCCACCCGCTTTTTCCTCCCACACACAGGACACCCGCCATGAGCGAACACCATTTACGCAACAATCCCTATAAAGTCGCCATCGCCGCGATGGTCGGCACCGCCATCGAGTTTTACGACTACTACATCTACGCCGCCGCTGCGGTGCTGGTGTTCAACACCCAGTTTTTCGACGAAAGCGATCCCCAAGTCGCCACCATCCTGTCGCTTTCGACGCTGGCACTGGCCTTTTTCGCCCGCCCCATCGGCTCGGCGCTGTTCGGCCACTTCGGCGACAAAATCGGGCGCAAAAAAACCCTGGTCGCCTCACTGCTGACCATGGGGCTGTCCACCGTCGGCATCGGCCTCTTGCCCAACTATAACGACATCGGCATCGCCGCACCGCTGCTGCTGTGCCTGTGCCGCGTCGGCCAGGGCATCGGGCTGGGCGGCGAATGGGGCGGCGCGGCGCTGGTCGCCACCGAAAACGCGCCCGAAGGCAAACGCGCCTGGTTCGGCACCTTCCCGCAGCTGGGCGCGCCCATCGGCCTTTTGATGGCCAACGGCGTGTTCTTCGCCATCAGCGCCGCCATCGGCCACGAGCAGATGGTTGCCTGGGGCTGGCGCATTCCCTTTATCGCCTCGCTGGTGCTGGTGTTCGTCGGCCTGTGGATGCGGCTGAGCATGCACGAGAGCCATGTTTACCGCGAAGCCGAAGCCGAAGGCAAAACCAAGGCCGCGCCGGTGCGCGAAGTGTTCGCCCGCCATTGGAAGCCGGTGTTGCAGGGCACCTTTATCATGGTGGCGACTTATGTGCTGTTTTACATTATGACCACCTTCGCCCAAGTCTATTTCAAAACCCCCGCCACACTTTCCGCCTTCGGCCATCCGAAGGGGCTGGGGCTGCCGGCCAACACCTTTACCGGCTTTCTGATGATTTCCGCCGTAGTGTTCGGCGCCGCCATCAGCTTTTCCGGCGTGCGCGCCGACAAAATCGGCCGCCGCCGCTTTTTGATTTGGGTAACCGCCGCCATTCTCGTGCTCGGGCTGGCGATGCCGCTGTTTCTCACCAACGGCACGCCTGCCAGCGTTTTCGCCTTCCTGATGATCGGCATGCTGCTGATGGGGCTGACCTTCGGCCCGATGGCCGCCCTGCTGCCCGAACTCTTCCCTACCGAAGTGCGCTACTCCGGCGCCTCGCTGGCCTACAACTTCTCCGCCATCATCGGCGCCTCGATCGCCACCCTGGTTGCCATCAAGCTGAACGAACACTACGGCATCGCCGGCGTCGGCATCTATCTGGCCATCAACTGCGTGCTGACGCTGGTTGCGCTGATCAGCACCCACGAGACCAAAGATGTGGATCTGACCGAAACCAAATAAAACCGCCGCTTTCAGGCTGCCTGCCCAAACCAAAAAAGCAGCCTGAAAACCCGTCTGGACGATTGGACAAAAGCAGCCTGAAAACCCCAGCAAAAGGTTTTCAGGCTGCTTTTGCCTTGTTAAGCTGCTTTTGCCCTTGTCAATAAATGCCGTCATTCCCGCGCAGGCGGGAATCTTGTTTGGTACCCAACAATGTTTTAAGAAACAAAATCTTGTTAAAGTCCCGGTAAGATTCCCGCCTACGCGGGGGGAGCGTAGCGGACTTGCGCAAACTAATGACGGTGGTAGTGGTTTCGCCAAAGCAGCCTGAAAGCCCAAACAAAGGCAGAAAACCCAAACAAAGGCAGAAAACCCAAACAAAGGCAGCCTGAAAACGGTAATTCACGTTTTCAGGCTGCCTTTGGTTTTGCGTTTGAATCGGGGGTACAGGCCGGACGGTAAGCCGGGTTCTGTCGTCGGACAGTCATTCATCTAGGCGCACCGTTGCCGGTGTGCTCGAGCAACCTACCCGAACGCTCGGCGGGCCGCGTCTGTGCGTTCTGTTTGGTCTTGCTGCGGATGGGGTTTGGCCTGCTGCGCCTTGTTGCCAAGTGCACGGTGCGCTCTTACCGCACCTTTTCACCCTTGCCTGTGCCGCCTTTTCAGGCTGCCATCGGCGGTTTTGCTTTCTGTTCCACTTTCCGTCGCGTTGCCGCGCCCGGCCGTTAGCCGGCATCCTGCCCTGTGCAGCCCGGACTTTCCTCCCCGTATGCCTTACGCGATACGCGGCGACTGTCTGTCCTGCCTGTACGGCGGCGGATTATAACAGAGCGACCGGCAGGCAGCCTGAAAACCTTGCGCCCTTTTTTCAGGCTGCCTGCAAGCAAAAAACCGCCCTTTCCTGCTGGCGGAAAGGGCAGTTTGACATGCCGGCGCGGCGCGGATGCTTATTTGCCGACTTTGATTTTCTGCCACAGATTGGTGGTCAGTTTTTTCGCTTCGTTGTCCATCTGCGGCATCACGAAACCGTTGGCCACGTCTTCGGCGTTCGGGAAAATCGAACGGGTGGCGACCAGCTTGGGATCGAGTTTGTCGCGGGCGGGCAGGCTGGCGGGGGCGAAGGTTACGGCGGCAGCGTTTTTCGCCGCTACTTCGGGATCCAGCGTGTAGTTGATGTATTTGTGGGCGTTGGCAACGTTTTTGGCGTCTTTCGGAATCACCCAGGACTCAACCCAGAAGCCCATGCCTTTGGGGGTCAGCACTTCGATGCCGACTTTGCTGCCGGCTTCTTCGGAGCGGGCTTTGGCCATGTTCAGATCGCCGCCGTTGCCGGCTGCCAAACAGATATCGCCGCGCGCCAGCTCGTCGATGATGGACGGGCTGTAGCGTTTGATGTCGGGACGGATGGCTTTGATCACTTCGGCTGCGGCTTTGATGTCTTCGGGATTGCTGCCTTTGGGGTCTTTACCCAGATACTTGAGCACAATCGGGAACATTTCGCTGGGGGTGTCCCACAGGGCGATGCCGCACTGCTTGAGCTTGTTGGTATATTCGGGTTTGAACATCAGATCCCATTCGTTTTCCGGCAGCTTGTTGCCGAGAATTTCGCGGCCTTTGGCGGTAATCGCCAGCGTATTGACGCCGGAGAAATAGGGCACGGCGTATTCGGTGGCCTGCGGGTCGGCCTCTTCCAGCAGCTTGAGCATGGCGGGGTCGATGTTTTTGTAGTTCGGGATCAGGCTTTTGTCGATCTTCTGATAAGCACCGGCTTTAATCTGGCGCGGCAAAAAGGCAACGCCGGGCACGCCCAAGTCGTAACCGGATTTGCCGGTCAGCATTTTGGCTTCGAGCTCTTCGTTGTTTTCGTAGGTGGTGTAGGTCAGGTTGAGTTCGTTTTTCTCTTCGAAGTCTTCAACCGTACTTTCGTCCACATAGTTCGACCAGTTGTAAATATTCAGATCGTTGGTGGCGGGCAGATTGCTCGCGGCGCCGGAAGCGGCGCTGCCGGAAGCGGCAGGAGCGGCGGTATCGGCGGCCTGCTGTTGCGATTGTTCGCCGCAGGCGGCCAGCGAAAGCAGCACCAGGGTGCTAATCAGGACTTTTTTCATTTATCTTCTCATTGAAGTAGGGTTGACGGGGCGCGCATTGTAAGGTTTTGGTTTTTCATAATCAATACGCTGCGCGCTATTTTTTCCGCCGACTATGCCGCCGCAAAGCCCGTGCGGCTTGAAGCGGCAGCCTGAAAACGGTAAACTGCGCACTTAATTGAATAAAGCAATCGAACCATGCAAGCTGCTTTCAACTTTAAATCAACCCGGCTAGATGCCCTTTTGGTGCAGCCGCAAAGCAACGATGCCGCCGCCCTGGCGGCACAATGGCAGCAGCAGGCCGACAAATACCGCACTTTCGCCGCCATGCCGCTGGTGCTCGATCTCGACGCGCTGGCCGATGCGGAAAAACTCGATATCGCCGCCGTCTGCGCGCTGTTTAAACAGCACGGCTTCACGCCGGTGGCGCTGCGCCACAGCAAGCGCGACTGGGAAAAAACCGCCGCGGCAAACCATCTGCTGTTTGTGGCGGCAGACAAAGCGAAAGCCAAAGAGCAGGCACAGCAGCCTGAAAACAGCGAAGGCGCAAACGAAAGCCAAAACGCAGCCGCTGCCCAAGGGCAGCCTGAAAGCGCAGCGCAAGATGCCCCCGAGCAGCCTGAACAAGATCAGCCCAAACCAAAGCAGCCTGAAAAAACCGCCGCACCCGCGCCGCGCAAAACCGTTGTCGTTTCCGCGCCGGTGCGCACCGGCCAGCAGGTGTATGCCGAAGGGGCGGATCTGATTGTGCTGGGCATGGTCAGCGAAGGCGCGGAAGTGATTGCCGACGGCAACATCCATATTTACGCCCCCCTGCGCGGCCGCGCCCAAGCCGGCCAGTCT
Source organism: Kingella pumchi (assembly GCF_022288825.1). GTDB lineage: Bacteria > Pseudomonadota > Gammaproteobacteria > Burkholderiales > Neisseriaceae > Kingella_D > Kingella_D pumchi. Next base: position 29,803 of record NZ_JAKOOW010000018.1, read on the forward strand.
GGCGACAAAAGCGCGCGCATTTTCGTGCAGTCGATGCAGGCCGAGCTGGTATCGGTGGCCGGCATCTACCGCGTTTTCGAGCAAAAACTGCCGCCGCACCTGCACCGCCGGGCGGTGTGCGTCGAGCTCGAAGGCGGCGAACGCCTGGCGGTACGCGCCATCGACGCGCAATAGTTTTCAGGCTGCCTTTTCAGGCTGCCCGAGCCATTCATCCATCCCATCTGAAACAGAAAGAAGGTAAAGCAAGTGTCGAAAATCATCGTAGTAACTTCAGGAAAAGGCGGCGTGGGCAAAACCACCACTTCCGCCAGCATCGCCAGCGGTCTGGCGCTGCGCGGCCACAAAACCTGCGTCATCGATTTTGACGTCGGCCTGCGCAATCTCGACCTGATTATGGGCTGCGAGCGCCGCGTGGTGTACGACTTGGTAAACGTTATCCAAAAAGAAGCCACGCTCAACCAGGCGCTGATCAAAGACAAGCACTGCGACCAACTCTTCATCCTACCCGCATCGCAAACCCGCGACAAAGACGCGCTCAACAAAGAAGGCGTCGAGCGCGTGCTCAACGAACTCACCGGCGAGCTCGGCTTCGAATATGTGGTGTGCGACTCGCCCGCCGGCATCGAGCAGGGCGCGCTGATGGCGCTCTACTTCGCCGACGAAGCCATCGTTACCACCAACCCCGAAGTCTCCAGCGTGCGCGACTCCGACCGCATCTTGGGCATTTTGCAGAGCAAATCGCGCAAAGCCGAACAGGGCGCCACCGTCAAAGAGCATCTTTTGATTACCCGCTACTCGCCCGAGCGCGTGGAAAAAGGCGAAATGCTGTCGGTGCAGGATATTCAGGACATCCTGCGCATCCCGCTGTTGGGCGTGATTCCCGAATCGCAAAACGTGCTGCAGGCATCCAATGCCGGCACACCGGTTATCCACCAGCAGGATGCCGTAGCCGCCGAAGCCTATAAAGACGTGGTGGCGCGCCTGTTGGGCGAAAACCGCGAAATCCGCTTTCTCGATGCAGAGAAAAAAGGCTTTTTCAAAAAGCTGTTCGGAGGATAAGCCATGTCCCTGATCAATATGCTGTTTGGCAAAAAGCCCAAGTCGGCGCAGGTTGCGCGCGACCGCCTGCAGATCATCATCGCCCAGCAGCGCAGCGACCGCAGCAGCGAAAACACCACGCCCGACTACCTGCCCACTCTGCAGAAAGAGCTGTTGGAAGTCCTGTCCAAATACGTCGAAATCAAGCTGGAAGACATCAACATCTCCCACGAAAAGCAAGACGGCGTGGACATGCTGGCTTTGAACATCACGCTGCCTGAAAACAAAAAAACCGAAAAAACCGAGAACCCCGCATGACCCTGACCGAGTTGCGCTACATCGTCGCCGTGGCGCAGGAAAAACACTTCGGCCGCGCCGCCCAGCGCTGCCACGTCAGCCAGCCCACCCTCTCCATCGCCATCAAAAAGCTGGAAGAAGAGCTGGCGGTGTCGCTGTTTGACCGCAGCAGCAACGAAGTCCTCACCACCGACGCCGGCGAGCGCATCATTGCCCAGGCGCGGCGCGTACTGGAAGAAGCCGACGTCATCCGCATGCTCGCCACCGAAGAGCAGAACGAATTGGCCGGCCCGTTTAAGCTGGGGCTGATTTTCACCGTCGCCCCCTACCTGCTGCCCAAGCTGATACTCGCCCTGCGCGACACCGCGCCCAATATGCCGCTGATGTTGGAAGAGAACCACACCGCCGCGCTTACCGAAATGCTCAAGCGCGGCGAACTGGACGCGTTGGTGATCGCCGATCCCTATCAGGAACCCGGCGTCGAAACCGTGCCGCTGTACGATGAGCCGTTTTTCGTGATCGTGCCCAAAGGCCATCCCTTTGAAGAACTGGATTCGGTGAGCACCGCCGCGCTGGCCGAAGAAAACGTGCTGCTGCTCACCGAAGGCAACTGCATGCGCGACCAAGTGCTGGGAAGCTGCAGCGAGCTGGCCTCCCGCCAGCGCGTGGCCGGCCTGACCAACACCCTGCAGGGCAGCTCGCTGAACACCATCCGCCACATGGTCGGCAGCGGCTTAGGCATCAGCGTCCTACCCTCCACCGCGCTCACCGAAAACGACCACATGCTGTTTTCCATCGTCCCCTTCGACGCCCCCGCACCGATGCGGCGCGTGATGCTGGCCTACCGGCGCAACTTCGTCCGCCCCAAAGCCCTGACCGCCATCCGCGACGCCGTGCTGCGCTCCCAGCTCTCCGGCGTGCGCTTCATCCGCAACGAAGACCAAGACTGAATTTTTCAGGCTGCCTTAAAACTACAGGCAGCCTGAAAAGCCGTTTGCGCGATAAAATTGCCCCACATCAGAAAAAACACCGGCAAAACGCAATAAAATCCCACACCAACCCTGCCCCAAGGCAGCCTGAAAACCACTACCCGAACCACCGACCATGAGCCAAAACCACCTGACCGACGACGTCCGCATCAACTCCCTGACCGAGCTCTTGCCCCCCATTGCCCACCTGTACGATCTGCCCATCAGCGAAGCCGCCGCCGAGCTGGTGGTTTCCACCCGCAAAGCGATTGCCGACATCCTGCACCACGGCGACAAACGCCTGCTCGTCATCATCGGCCCCTGCTCCATCCATGATCCCGCTGCCGCCCTCGAATACGCGCAAAAACTGCTGCCGCTGAAAAAGCAGTACGAAAAAGAGCTGCTGATCGTGATGCGCGTATATTTTGAAAAACCGCGCACCACCGTCGGCTGGAAAGGCCTGATCAACGACCCCCATCTCGATGGCACCTTCGACATCAACTTCGGCCTGCGCCAGGCGCGCCAGCTTTTGCTCACGCTCAACGACATGGGCATGCCCGCCTCCACCGAATTTCTCGACATGATTACCCCGCAGTATTACGCCGACCTGATTTCCTGGGGTGCCATCGGCGCGCGCACCACCGAAAGCCAGGTGCACCGCGAACTGGCCAGCGGCCTGTCCTGCCCCGTCGGCTTTAAAAACGGCACCGACGGCAACCTGAAAATCGCCATCGACGCCATCGGCGCCGCCAGCCACCCGCACCACTTTTTATCCGTAACCAAAACCGGCCACTCCGCCATCGTCCACACCAACGGCAACCCCGACTGCCATGTGATCCTGCGCGGCGGCAAAGAGCCCAACTACAGCAGCAGCCACGTCCAAGCCGCCCGCGAGCAGCTAGCCAAAGCCGGACTCGATGCCAAGCTGATGATCGACTGCAGCCACGCCAACAGCAATAAAGACTACACCCGCCAGATGATCGTCGCCCAAGACATCGCCGATCAGCTCAAAAACGGCGAAGACGCCATTATGGGTGTGATGGTCGAAAGCCACCTGGTCGAAGGCCGCCAGGACAAACCCGAAACCTACGGCCAAAGCATCACCGACGCCTGCATCGGCTGGGACACCACCGAAGCGCTGCTCGCCCTTCTGGCCGACGCCCAGCGCAGCCGCACCGCCGGTTAAACAGCGCCCCGCCCGTTTTCAGGCTGCCTTATCGTTTTCAGGCGCCTTTCTTGCAGCCGCCCACCCCGCCTGCCATAAGGAAAGCCCATGAACAAAGCCGCCGTACGCGCCATCATCCTGCTTGCCGCCACCGCCGCCCGCGCCGAGCTGTATCCCGAAGAAAATTCCCGCGACTATACCCAAGAATGGGGGCAGGCCTTTTACCGCAACCGCCTGGTCGAAGCCACCGGCGCGAGCGAAAAGCTGCGCGAAGTGTTCAGACTGGCGCAAGACCAAAGCCACGGCATCACGGTTTCGCTGAGCGCCGGCAAGTTCTACACCGTTTTGGGCAGCTGCACCCGCTTTTGCAGCGCCCTGACCGTCGCCATCAAACGCGCCGACGGCAGCACCGCCGCACAAAGCAGCAACGGCCTTTCGCGCGCCATGCCGTTTTTGGAATGGCAGGCCGAGAGCAGCGGCCGCTACACCATCGAAACCACCGCCGACCAATGCACCGCCGTCCGCTGCAAAGCCGGCGTGCAGCTTTTTGAAAGCGACAAGCCCATCGACAGCAAAACCGCCCTCGAGCGCCCCTCCGCCTGGGAAAACAGCCACTAAACATCCGTTTGCCCCGTCCCAAAGGCAGCCTGAAGCAGGTAGCTTGGGTTGCTAAACCCAACATTTTCAACGTCCAAAGATTTTGTTGGGTCTCGACCCAACCTACGCTCCTGGAAACCCAAAAGCAGCCTGAAATCCCCTTCCCCAAACCACCCGCCCAACCATGCCCGCCCCCTTTATCCTTTTCGACAACGCCCGCGACCACACCGCTTTTCTGCTGCACGGCTTTGTCCGTTGCGACACCCTCGCCCCCGCCGCGCTCGACACGCTAGACGGTTTGCTGCAGCGTGGCTGGTGCGACGGCCTGCACGTCGCGGTGCTGGCGGACTATGAATTCGGCCTGCCGCTGCAGCGCCTGCCCGAGCGCGCCGGTGTTGCCGGCAGCCTGAAACTGCTGTGGTTCGCCCACCGCGACGAAATCGCCGATGCCGACAACTGGCTGGCGCAACAGGGCGGCAGCGAGCCGGCCGGCATTGTTTCGCCCGAACTCAACCGCACGACAGCGCAGTACCGCCAAGACATCGCCGCCATTCAGGCTGCCATCGAGCGCGGCGACTGCTACCAAATCAACCACACCCTGCGCCTGAAACTGGCCGCCTACGGCTCGCCCGCCGCACTCTACCGCCGCCTGCGCCAGCCGGTGCCCTATGCCGCGCTCGCCCGCCTGCCCGCTGCGGCCGGCCTGCCCGACTGGCTGCTGTGTTTCTCGCCCGAGCTGTTTCTGCGCATCGCCGCCGACGGCACCGTCGCCACCGAGCCGATGAAAGGCACTGCGCCGATTGTCGGCGACGGCCGCGATGCCGAACGCGCCGCCGCACTGGCCGCCGATGCGAAAAACCGCGCCGAAAACACCATGATTGTCGATCTGCTGCGCAACGATTTGGGCAAAATCGCCCGCATCGGCGGCGTGTCGGTGCGCGACGCGTTCAAAGTCTCCGCCTTCGGCAGCGTGTGGCAGATGACCAGCACCGTGCGCGCCGAGCTGCCCGCCGCCACCCGCGCCGCCGACATCGTCCGCGCCGCCTTCCCCTGCGGCAGCATCACCGGCGCGCCCAAACGCAAAAGCATGGAAATCATCGGCACGCTGGAAGAGCGCCCGCGCGGCCTGTACACCGGCACACTGGGCTATTTGCAACCCGAGCCGGGCAGCGCTTTGGGCTTTTCAGGCTGCCTGAACGTGCTGATCCGCAGCCTGGAACTGTCCGCCGAGCCGCAATCGGCATGGCCGTGGCGCGCTCGCTACGGCGTGGGCAGCGGCATCGTTGCCGACAGCGCCGCCGATAACGAATATGCCGAATGCGGCTGGAAAGCGCGTTTCGTCTCCGCGCTGCCGCCCGAGTTCGGCCTGTTTGAAACCATGCGCGCCAAGCACGGCCGCATCGCCCTGCTGCCCGAGCATCTGGCGCGGCTTGCCGCTTCGGCGCAAGAGTTGAACATCCCCTTTGACATTCAGGCTGCCGCCCGCCTGCTCGATGAAACGCTGGCGGCGCACGCCGGCGGCGTTTGCCGCGTCAAACTGGAACTCTCGCCGCAAGGCAGCCTGAAAGCCGCCGCCGCGCCGCTGGACGCTTTTCAGGCTGCTTTAAACCCGCCCACCGCCGATACGCCGCCTACCGGCAACACCGTCAAACTGCTGCTGTCGCCGCAGCCGCTGCCCGAGCGCGACCCGCTGCGCCGCCACAAAACCACCCGCCGCACGGCATTCGATACCGGCTGGCGGCAGGCCGAAGCGGCAGGCGCGTTTGACATGCTGTTTTTCAACCGGCGCGGCGAACTGTTGGAAGGCGGGCGCAGCAGCATCCTGGTCAAAACCGACGGCCGCTGGCTGACCCCGCCGCTGGCCGCCGACATTCTCAACGGCATCGCCCGCCGCCAAGCGCTCGCCGCCGGCGTAAGCGAAACCCCCATCAGCCGCGACATGCTACGCCGCGCCCAAGCCGTACGCGCCGGTAACGCCCTGCGCGGCTGGCTGGACGCCGAAATCATCTGGCCGCCCGAAAACGCTTAGGCGCCCGCCGGCCGCATCTGCTACCATCCGGCTGTTTTTCAGGCTGCTTTCCGTTCCCTAAAAGCAGCCTGAAACCCTGTAAATACCCGATATTATTTTTTGAACCACCATCCGAAAAAATGAAATTTACCTTGTTTAAGAAACTGATAGCCGAATGGCTGTTGTTTTGGCTGCTGGCCGTGGCAGTATTTGGCGGCGGGCGTTTGGTATTGTTTTACCGCCATACCGACGAGGCGTTGCGGCAGCAGTTTGGCGCCGATTTGGCTCCGATGTGGCTCAAAGGGCTGCTGTTCGACATCAAAATGGTTTCGCTGACCGTGGCGGCTTTTGTGTTAGTCGGCCTGCTGGCTTTGTTCAGCCGCAAACTGACCGCAGCCGTTTACCGGGCCAACCGCTACGGCCTGCTGGCGGTGCTGGCGCTGTTTGCCGCGCTGACGGTGGGCAATGTGTTTTATTACGGCGTGTACGACAAGCCGTTTGATGTGTTTGTGTTCGGGCTGGTCGAAGAAGATACGGCGGCAGTGCTGAAAACCGTCTGGTCGGATTTTCCGGTGCTGCGTGCCGTAGCGGCACTGGCGGCGGCGATGCTGGTGCCGGCATGGCTGTTCGACCGCCTGCATGAGCGCTTAAAACCGTCCGCAACGCCAGCCTCATCCCCGTCATACCGCACTTGGGCGGGCAATACCCTAATCGTGCTGCTGCTTCTGGCTGCCTTAACGGCGGGAGGACGCGGCTCGTTCGGCAAGTTTCCGCTGCGCAAGTCTTCCGCGCAGGTATCGCCCTCGGCCACGCTGAACAAACTGGTGCCCAATCCCGTTACCGCCCTTTCTTGGGCGTGGTCGGAATACCGCGCCGGCAGCCAATTCCGGCCGGTTAGCGATGAGAAAGGCAGGGAGCTGTTTTCCGCCATGCTCGGCCATGCCGTTGCCGCCCCGCAGTGGCGCGAATTGGAAGCGGTAACGCCTGACAATCCGGCTGCGGCTGCGGGGCGGCCGAATGTGGTGTTCGCCCTGATGGAAAGCATGAGTACGCATATGATGCAGCTGGACAACCCGCAACGCGACCTGCTCGGACGGCTGCGGCCTCATTTTGCCGAAGACTGGGTGTTTTACCGTTTCGTATCCGAGGGCAACGGCACCAGCGACAGCCTGCACCGCCTGTTTGTCCGCAGCCCGCTCAATAATGTCAGCCAAACCGCCGCCAAAAACAAAACCTTCCCCGGCAATATGTTCGAGCCGTACATCAAAGCAGGCTACCGCGTGGTGTATATCACCGCCGGCAACGGCGGCTGGCGCGATTTCGATAATTTCACCAAACACCTGGGTGTACACGAATTTGTCGATGAAACCGCGCTGAAACACCGCTATCCCGAAGCCGAATCGGGCGCGTGGGGCGTGGCCGACGGATATATGTTCCGCTACGCCGCCGAAAGGCTGGAACAGGCCGCACGCGACAAACAACCGGTATTTATCTTTATGATGTCGGTAACCAACCATCCGCCCTACCACCTGCCCGCCGGCATACAGCGGCAAAACTTCGCGTTCAGCCAAACCGAGCTTGCCCGCTTTGCCCAGCTGGGCGGTGAAGAACAAATCCGCGAAGTATTCAATACCTACCGCTATGCCAACGACGAGCTGGGTGCCTTTATCAGCCGCGCCAAAGCCGAAGGGAATACCATCATAGCCGCCAGCGGCGACCACAATATACGCGGCGTCGGCTATCCCGATGCAGGCGAACTGGCTTTGGGCCATGCCGTGCCGCTTTACCTGTACGCACCGCCGGCCTACCGCGGCCACACCCGCTATGACCCGCAGCGCGTCGGTTCGCATAAAGACATCATGCCCACCCTGTACACACTGAGCCTGTCGCAGCGGCCGTATTTCCGCACCGGCTGCAATCTGCTGGGCGAAAACCCGTCCGATAACCCATGGTGCGGATACGGTTACAACAGCGAAGCCACCATCCTGCCCCAAGGTGTGATCGATCCGGCAAACGGACAATTCCACCCGTGGCAGGATGAGAAAAAACTGCTGTCTGCCGCCACCTCCGCACCGCTTCCGCCCGAAGCCGCCGCCGTTGCCGAGCGCAGCAAAAACTTCGGCGCGTTTCTCGACTGGATGATCAACCGCGTGGCCACCGAGGGCAAGAAACAGCCTTAGCCGCAAACGGCGCAGGCCGTCTGAAAACTATTCAGACGGCCTGACTTTCTTCTGAGAACTGGCCGCATACCCCAAGCCCGCGCAGCCGCCGGAAAACGCTTAAGCGCCCGCCGGCCGCATCTGCTACCATCCGGCTGTTTTTCAGGCTGCTTTCCCGTCGCTAAAAGGCAGCCTGAAAAGCGGTTTTTTCGTTTTCAGGCTGCCTAAAACATATTTGCACAGTCTGGTTTTGGCTTTGCAACTTTGCTTTCAGGCTGCCGCTCGCTAATCCATCAGGAGAAAAACTATGGCCACCCCACTCAGACAAATCCGCGCCGTTTACACCGACACCACCATCCGCGTGTATCAGGCATACAGCGATGCCATTGCCGATTCCGCGCTGGCGGCGGGGCGGTTTGTATCGCCGCCGTTTAAAATGGAGCGCATGACGTGGATCAAGCCGTCTTTTTTATGGATGATGTACCGCGCGGGCTGGGGCGGCAAAGACGACAACCAAAAACGCATTTTGGCGATAGACATCAGCCGCAGCGGCTTTGAATGGGCATTGCGCCACGCCTGCCTGAGCCATCCGCCCGCAGGCATGGACAACGAAACATGGCAGCAAATGAAAGCCGCCCACCCCGTCCGCATCCAATGGGACCCCGAACGCAGCCTGAAACTAGACCCCCTGCCGCACCGTAGCATCCAAATCGGGCTGACCGGCGAAGCCGTGCCGCGCTATGTAAACGAATGGATACAAAACATCAGCGAAATCACCGATTTGGCGCAGGAAATCCACGCGCTTGTCGCCCAAAACAACCTCGCCGCCGCGCAAGCCCTGCTGCCGCCCGAGCGCGTTTATCCCTTTGATTGGGAAAAAGACTTTCAGGCAGCCTGAAACGCAAAAGGCCGTCTGAAGACCGCAACCGACAGGTCGGGCATTGATGCCCGACATTTTGCAAACAGCCGCGCAGGGTGTGCGCCTGCAGGCACGCACGCGGTTGACGGGTTAACAGCCACGGCCGCCCGAACCCGTTATCCGCGTGCGCGGCAAGCCGCACACCCTGCACGGGGATGCGGAAACCTGTTTTTCAGACGGCCTCAAAGGCAGCCTGAAAACAAGTTCCCAAAAACCAATCCAGCAAGGAAACCCCCATGTCGCCCCATCTTTTCTCCGCCCTGATGTGTCTGACGGGTGCACTGTTTATTCTGGCCAATTTTTATATCCTGCTGGCTTTGCGGCGCGGCAAAGGCACTTCGTTCGTCCCTTTCTTTGGTGCGCTTTTATGGTGCGCCGGCATAAGCGGCATCCAGAAGCAGCACGATATTTCCGATTATTGGTATGCCGCAGCCTTGCTGGACATCGGCATCTGGCTGCTGCCCGCAATGGTTTGGGCGCACTTGGACAACGCATGGCAGCATTCGTCTTTCCGCCGTGTGGCGCAGTTTGTGCGCGATGATGGCGGCACGCATTACTGCCTGTCTTTCTACCGCAACGGCGATGCGGTGCTGCTTTACCAAGAATCTGACCGGCGCGGCAGCCGCCTGTGGCATTGGGAACGGACGGGCAGGCAATGGCATATCAGCAGCCTGGATTGCAAAATCACCGCCGAACAGCAAGGCAGCCGCTTGGTTTTTGCCGACCATGCGGCGCAGCAGGACAATATGTTTCAACACATTATCGGGTTTGAATACATTATCGGGCAGACGTTTGTACAGAAATAGCTTCAGGCTGCTTTTAGCTTCGCAGAAGCCCGTAAACGCACTTTCAGACGGCCTCAAAGCAGCCTGAAAGCGTAGGGTGGGTCTTGACCCACCATAACCGATGCCAATCACAACACGACGGGTCGAGACCCGCCCTGCATTGCTTTAAAATCCGTCCCTCCTGTTTCAGGCTGCTCCCCCCCCAAAAAGCAGTCTGAAAACCCCACCACACAAGGAACAATCAAATGGCAAAAGCCCCCAAAACCATCTACCGCTGCACCGAATGCGGCGGCACCGTACCCAAATGGCAGGGCAAATGCCCGCATTGCGGCGAATGGAACACCCTGCAAGAAGACATCGCCGCGCCCGAGCCGAAAAACGCGCGTTTCCAATCGTGGGCGGCAGACAGCGCGCAAGTGGTGGATTTGTCGCAAGTGAGCGCGGTGGAAGTGCCGCGCCAGCCCACGGGCATGGGCGAGCTGGACCGCGTGCTCGGCGGCGGCTTGGTGGACGGCGCGGTGATTTTGCTCGGCGGCGACCCGGGCATCGGCAAATCCACCCTGCTGCTGCAAACCGTCGCCAAAATGGCGCAAAGCCGCAAGGTGTTGTATGTGTCGGGCGAGGAATCGGCGCAACAAGTTGCCCTGCGTGCGCAGCGGTTGGGCGTGCAAAGCGAGGGCATCCATCTGCTGGCGGAAATCCGCTTGGAAGCCGTTCAGGCTGCCTTAAAGCAGCATCAGCCCAAGCTGGTGGTCATCGATTCCATCCAAACCATGTATTCCGACCAAATCACATCCGCCCCCGGCAGCGTGTCGCAAGTGCGCGAGTGCGCCGCGCAGTTCACCCGCATCGCCAAGCAGATGGGCATCGCCATGATTTTCGTGGGCCACGTTACCAAAGACGGCGCAATCGCCGGCCCGCGCGTGCTGGAACACATGGTGGACACCGTGCTCTATTTTGAAGGCGACCAGCATTCCAATTACCGCATGATCCGCGCCATCAAAAACCGCTTTGGCGCGGCAAACGAATTGGGCGTGTTCGCCATGACCGAGCAGGGCTTGAAAGGCGTGTCCAACCCATCGGCGATTTTTTTGGCGAGCTGGCGCGACGACGTGGCGGGCTCCTGCGTGCTGGTAACGCAGGAAGGCAGCCGCCCGCTGTTGGTGGAAATTCAGGCGCTGGTGGACGACGCGCACGGCTTTACGCCCAAGCGGCTCAGCGTTGGCTTGGAGCAAAACCGCCTTGCCATGCTGCTGGCGGTGCTCAACCGCCACGCGGGCATCGCCTGTTTTGACCAAGACGTGTTTCTGAACGCCGTCGGCGGCGTGAAAATCGGCGAACCCGCATCGGACTTGGCGGTAATACTGGCGATGGTGTCCAGCTTCCGCAACAAGCCGCTGCCCGAGAAAATGGTGGTGTTCGGCGAGATTGGTTTGAGCGGCGAAGTGCGCCCCGTCTCGCGCGGGCAGGAGCGGCTGAAAGAAGCGGAAAAACTCGGCTTCAAACGCGCCATCGTCCCCAAAGCCAACCTGCCGCGCAACGCCAAAGAGTTTCCCAAGCTGCAAATCTACGGCGTCGATCGGCTGGACGAAACGGTGCAGCTGTGCCGCGATTTGGCGGACGAATAAGGCGCGTTGGCAAGCAACAGTCTCAGGCAGCCTGAAAGCTGCATTTGCCTATTTTCAGGCTGCCTTTTCAGACGGCATCAAGCCCGCCCTGCCCGAAAGGAAACCCCATGCGCCCCCTAATCATTGCCCTTATCCTGCTCGCCGCCTGCACCGATTCCAATCCAAACATCCACGAGCCGCCCGCCATGACCGCCAGCCCCAGCCAAGCCCCCAACCAAACCGAACAGCCCAACGGCAAAACCCTGCTGCAACAAGCCCGGCAGCAATACGACGATTACTACAAATACCAAGCCGCTTATCTTGCCTACCAAGCCGCGCAGGCGGGCGAAACCCTGCCGCCGCATCTGGCCGAGCTGGCAAAAAACTACCAACCCGACGCCCCCACCGTCACGCCGCAGTATTTTGACCTTTCACCGCAAGACCTTGCCACCGTAACCGCCCAAGCCGAGCAAGGCAGCCGCAAAGCCGCCGCCCGCCTTGCCGAGTATTACCAATTTGCCGCCCACGGCTTGCCCGACCTGCCCGAAGACGAACGCGAAGCCAAAGCCGAATACTGGCAAAAACGCGCCCAAGAAATACAGGCAAAATAGGCAGCCTGAAAAGCATCTTTCAGGCTGCCTTAGGGGGTGTTGACATTCGGCTTTTGAAGCGGATTTTCCGTCAGAAAACGGCAGATGCAAGGTAAAAATGCGAGCCTATGCCGCCCATAGGCGAGTATTTTTAACGCGGCAGATGCCGTTTTCTGACGGAAAAGCTGCCAAAACGCCGATTGTCAACACGCCCTAGTAATCAGGAAAAAACCATGACACCGCTTGATTTCATCGACCGACCGCTGGATGCGCTCCGCCAGCCCGACCCCGCGCTGATTTTTGACGTGGCGGAACTGTCTGCACCGCCTGTGCGCAAACGGCTGCTCAAAGCCCTGTTGCGCCGTCTCAACAAGCAGACCGTGCACCACGACGAACTGCTCGCACACACCGCCTACGCACTCGCCGCGCTGTCGGGCAAAAAACGGCGCAAACGGCTCAAACTGGCATTGCGCTGCTTTTCCCGCGTCGCACGCAGGCAGCCTGAAAACGGTTTCGCACAGATTTACCTTGCCTACACGCTGTACGACTTGAGCAGGTTCAAAAGCAGCCTGAAAGCCCTGCGCCGAATCCCCAAAAACCACTTCGCCAAACACCGCCAACGCTGGCGCGATTTGGAACGGCGCCAATTGGAAATCTGCTGCCTGCTGCGGCTGGACAAAACCCGCCGCCTGCCCGCGCGGCTTGCCGGTTTGCTTGAACACACCGCCCGCGCCAAACCAATCGACTGCCCGTTCCCCGAAGCACTCGTCGCCACCTTGCAACTGCTGGCCCGGCGCGCCCGACCACCGCGCAAATAACGCAGGCAGCCGCGCAACCTAGGCATCATGCCCGCCCCGCCAAACCCCGTTTCAGGCTGCCTTGATGCCGTCTGAAACCCAAAAGGCAGCCTGAAACCCCACCACGTCCCACCCCAAAAGGCAATCCCATGAAAAAAAACCTCATCCTCCCCCTCCTGCTCGCCCTATCCCTCCCCGCCCCCGCCGACCCTATCGACGACTTCGCCCAAGCCGAGCGTGAGCGGCAAAAAATCCCCGGCATCGCCGTCGGCATCTACCGCAACGGCGAAATCGTCAAACAACAAGGCTACGGGCTGGCGAATGTCGAACACCAAATCCCCGTGTCCGCCGACACCGTGTTTCAGACGGCCTCCATCGGCAAAATGTTCGCCGCCGCCGCCGTGATGCTGCTCGTGGAAGACGGCAAAATCCGCCTCGACCAATCCGTGCGCGCCTACCTGCCCGAAGCCCCCAAAAGCTGGCAGCCCATCACCATCCGCCACCTGCTCAACCACACCGGCGGCATCGGCAACACCGAAACCGACTGGCAGCAAAACAGCAGCGAAAAACACATGCTGCGCCGCATCTACGCCGCCCCGCTGCAATTCAAACCCGGCAGCCGCTGGGCATACAGCAACAACGGCTACGCCCTACTCGGCGCCGTCATCACCCGCGTTTCCGGCAAACACTACGGCGAAATCCTGCAAGAGCGCGTGTTTGCCCCGCTGGGCATGACTTCCGCCCGCGTCATCAGCGAGCGCGACATCGTCCCCCACCGCGCCGCAGGCTACGAACTGGACGACGCCGACGGCAGCCTGAAAAACCAAGAATGGGTCGCCCCCTATCACAACCAAACCGCCGACGGCTCGCTCTACCTCTCGCTCAACGACTACCGCCGCTGGCTCGCCGCCGTAGAAGCCCGCCAAATCCTCAAGCCCGAAAGCTGGCGCGAAATCTTCACCCCCGCCCGCCTGAACAACGGCGATACCTACCCCTACGGCTTCGGCTGGTCGCTCGTGCCCGCCCCCGACGGCAGCCCCATGAGCGGCCACCCCGGCGCATGGCAGGGCTTCAGCACCGAGCTGCGCCGCTACGAAGGCGATAACACCGCCATCGTCGTCCTCACCAACCTTGCCGGCGTCGATACCGAAACCATCATCGAAGGCATCGCCGCGCGCACCAACCCGCGCTACCAAAAAAACCACGCCCCCATCGCCGACCAACACCCCGCCCTCACCCGCGACTTCGAGCGCGTCCTGCTGCTCGTCAAACAAGGCAAACCGCACCCCGCCGTGCCCAAAGGTCGTCTGAAAGACCTGCACGCCAAATTCGCCGACGCAGGCAAGTGCCAAGCTCTGCCCACCCGCCACCAAAACAACGGCGACATCCAAGAGCGAGACTACCGCGTAGTCTGCGAAAAACGCATATTTGAAGGCAACGCCGATTTTGTCAAAGGCAAAACCGTGCGGCTGTGGTTGGAAGAGACGGCGGACGACAAAGCGCAAGGGCAATAGGCAGCCTGAAAACTCTGCTTTTCTAAACGGCGTCATTCCCGCGCAGGTCGGGTATTCATGCCCGACGTTGTGTAAACGAAACTTATCGGGCATCAATACCCAACCTACGGCGAAGCGCAGCAGAGTGGCGAAGTTAAAGCGTAAAATCCGCCTTTCAGGCTGCCTTTTTGCCCTCGCAATAATGGCAATGCGGCAAATAGGCGCTGGAAAATGTTTGGATAAAGTGCGCTTCGGTTTGGTACGCGCGCGTCGGTTGCCAATAACCTTGCGCCTGCACCCAGTCGTATATCGGCACGCCCAGCGGATAGGCGGTCAGCACGCCGCTGAGCTTGTGTTCGGCAATCCATTGCTCCGCCGCTTCCTGCGTGGCAAAGCAGCCTGAAACCGCGTTTGCGCCGTCGCCTTGGAACAGCCAAACCATTGCCGTTTCGTTCATTTTGATTCCTTCATTTGAATGCCTTAAAGGCAGCCTGAAAACAGGAAAACGCCGTTTTCAGGCTGCCATAATCTCTCCACCCCTTCATCCGGAGTGCCAGCATGCAACCCACCATTCTCCCCGCCCAAATCCCCGCCGCCATTGCCGCATCGCTGCGCCAACTCGGCGCAGTCATCGACCCATCCGCCACCGCGCCGTTGTACGCCCCGCTGCAAGCGCACGAGCCATACGCCGCCGCAGCCGTTACCCGCGACCAGTCTTTCGGCAGCCACCCGCTGCAACGCTTGGACGTTTTTACCCCTGCAACACCCGCCCCCGCGCCGCGCCCCATCCTGCTGTTTGTGCACGGCGGCGGCTTTATCCGTGGCGACAAGCGCAGCGCAGACAGCCCGTTTTACGACAACATCATGCTGTGGGCGGCAGGCAGCGGGCTGCTCGGCATCAACATCAATTATCGTCTCGCCCCCGAATATCCGTGGCCTGCCGCGCAACAAGACATCGCCGCCGCCCTGCTGTGGGTGCGGCATTACGCTGCCGAATATGGCGGTGACCCGCAGCGCATCATCCTGTGCGGGCACTCCGCAGGCGCGGCGCACATCGCCCAATATCTCGCCCACCCCACGCTGCGGTTGGGCAACGACGGCGTGCGCGGCGCGATACTGGTTTCGGGCATCTACGACACCGTTGCATTTGGCGACAACCCCGCCCGCCGCGCCTACTTCGGAAGCGACAGCGCCCAAATCGCCGCCCGCTCCGCGCAAACAGGGCTGTTGCAATGCGGCGTACCGCTGCTGATTGTCTGCGCCGAGTTGGATTCGCCCGAGTTCCACCAACAAGCCGCCGGTCTCGGCGTGCCGCACTATCTGCTGGCAGGGCACAGCCACATCTCGGAAATCTTTGCCGTCAACACGGACGACACCGCATTGGCAAACCTGATGCAAGCGTTTATCGCCGAACATGTTTGACAGCACAAGCCGTTTTCAGGCTGCCTGATCGGCGCGCCTGGGCGAAACAAATCACACGCACAAGCCCCAAAGGCAGCCTGAAAGGAACGCCCTATGCCATCCATCCATCTCTACCACCCGCTGAACACGCTCAAACCCTTCGGTCAAAACATCTGGATTACCGACGGCGGCGAAATCCGCATGGCGTTTCCGCTCGGCGTCAAAATCCCGTTCAGCACGCGCATGACTGTGGTGCGGCTCGCGGACGGCGGTTTGTGGCGCCACTCGCCCATCGCCCCCACGCCCGAGTTGTTCGCGCAAATCGACGCGTTGGGCGAAGTAAGGCATTTGGTCTCGCCCAACAAAATCCACTACGCCCACATTAGCGCATGGCAGGCGCGCTATCCGCAGGCGGTGGCGTGGGCAAGCAAGGGCGTGCGCGAACGGGCAGCGGCGCAGGGCATCGCCGTTGCGTTTGACGACGATTTGGGCGATACCGCACCAAGCGCATGGGCAAACGATTTGGCGCAGATGCCGTTTTCAGGCAGCCGCGTGATGACCGAAACCGTGTTTTTCCACCGCCCCAGCCGCACACTGATTCTCACCGACCTGATTGAAAACTTTGAAACCGCACATTTCCCCAGCCGCTTCTGGGCGGGCGTGATGAAGCTGACGGGCATCGCCGACCCCGACGGCAAAACCCCCGCCGACTGGCGCGCCACCTTCACCGACAAAGCCGCCGCCCGCGCCGGCCTCGCGCAGATGCTGGCATGGCAGCCTGAAAAAATCATTCTGGCGCACGGGCGGTGTTACGGGCGCGATGCCGTCGCCGAATTGGAGCGGGCGTTTCGCTGGTTGGGCTAGGGTGAAACACAAAGCAGCCTGAAAAGCATCGGATTGCTTTTCAGGCTGCTTTTTATTGCTGCGCTGCCGAAGCGCGGCTACGCGTCGGTGCGGCCGAATACGGTCTGCAGGTGCTGGCGGTAGTCGGCCAGATAGCGCTCGACTTGCGGGTTTTTCATTACGTCGTTGCAGATAAAGGTGGGCAGGCGGCGCAGGCCGAGAAATTCGTTGGCTTTGTGAAAATGCAGATAGACGCCGTCCACGCCGACGCCTTCGAAGAAATCACCGGGGCGGGTAAAGGCTTCGATGGGGGCGTTCCAGGTGAGCGAGAGCATGTGGCGTTTGCCGTGCAGCAGGCCGCCGGTGCCGTAGCCTTCGGTGGGAGTGGCGCGGTGGCGGCCGTCGTTGGCCACCAGAATGTTGGCGCCGGCGGTGAATACGAGATCGACGTATTCTTTCACTTTCCACGGCAGTCCCATCCACCAGCCGGGCATCTGCCAGATAACGGCGTCCATCCACAGGAATTTTTCCACTTCGGCCTTGGGGTCGTAGCCGTTTTCAACCGAAGTTTCGCGCACGCTGTGGCCGAGCGCCGTGAGTTCTTCGCGCGCCAGTTGGTGCAGGGTGCGGTTTAGGCGGCCTTGCGAGTGGCCGAATACTTGGGCGCCGTCGATGAGCAAAATATTCATGTTGTTTCTCCGTTGGTGGTTTTCGCTTCGCAACTCCGCTTCGCTACGCAGGCTGCTTTTTATGTTGCCAAAGTGCTTTCAGGCTGCCTGAAGCGGGGCAGCCTGAAACTCAAATCGAATAGTCCATGCCCTGCAGAAACTGCTGGGCACGCTGGCTTTCGGGGCGGTGGAAGAAGATGTCGGGCGTGGTTTCTTCAATGATGCAGCCGTTGTCCATAAAGACGATGCGGTCGGCGACTTTTTCGGCAAAGCCCATTTCGTGGGTAACGATGAGCATGCTCATGCCGTCGCGGGCGAGTTCGAGTACGACGTCGAGCACTTCGCGCACCATTTCGGGGTCGAGCGCGGCGGTGATTTCGTCAAGCAGGATGACTTCGGGGTTCATGCACAGGGCGCGGACGATGGCGATGCGCTGCTTCTGGCCGCCGGAGAGTTCGCGCGGGTAGGCGGTTTTGCGCTCGTACAGGCCGACGCGTTTGAGCAGTTTGTCGGCCTGCGCTTCGGCTTCGGCTCTGCTGCGTCCTTGGGCTTTAAGGGGGCCGAGCAGGATGTTGTCGATCACGTTCATGTGGGCGAAGAGTTCGTAACTTTGGAACACCATGCCGACTTTCTGCCGCGCGGCTTCCCAGGGCAGGTCTTTGCCGAATTCGCCGGCGCCGTCCATGACGATGCTGCCGCCCTGCTTTTCTTCGAGTCCGTTCACGCAGCGCAGCAGGGTAGATTTGCCGCTGCCGGAAGGGCCGAGGATGACGACGACTTCGCCTTTGTGCAGGTCGAGATTAAGGGATTCGAGTATGGTTTTGTCGCCGTAGCGTTTGGTGAGCTGGCGGATGCTGAGCAGGAGTTTGCCGTCGGTGTGCATATCGGGTTTCCGTTTCGGATGGCAGTTTGGGGCAGCCTGAAAGGGGCTGCGGGTGGTTTTCAGGCTGCCTGAATGTTGTTTTCAGCTTAGGGGCAGCCTGAAAAGTGTTTTGTGGAATTTCAGGCTGCCTTTGGCTGATTGGTGATAAAAGGCAGCCTGAAAGTCAGCTTTCCCATTTGCGCTCGAGTCGGGCGGACAAGAGCGAGAGTGGGTAGCAGATCAGAAAATACAGCACGAAAATCAGGCCGTAAATCCACAGCGGGGCGTCGGGGTGGGTGAGCAGCGAGTTTTCGATAATCTGCTGGCCGACTTTGACCAGCTCGACTACGCCGATCAGGGCGGCCAGCGAGCTGGTTTTGACCATGCGGGTAAACAGGTTGATGGCGCCGGGCAGCACGCGGCGCAGCCCCTGCGGCAGTTCGATGTAAAAGAATACCTGCCGCCGTTTCAGGCCGAGTGCCAGCGCGGATTCGATCTGGTGTTTTTCAATCGAACCGAGCGCGCCGCGCACCAAATCGCCCATTTCGGCGGTGCCCCACAGTACGAATACCCAGATGCACACCCACAGGCCGCTCAAATGCACGCCCGTCCAGGCCGACAGGCTGAAATGCAGCGCAAACAGCCATACCAGTATCGGCACAATGCGGATGGTTTCCAAATACAGGCGGCAGGCAGCCTGAAGGGCGCGGTTTCGCACCCGCATCAGCACGCCAAACAGCGTGCCCAGCAGGCAGGAAAGCGCTACCGAAACCAGCGAAATCTGCGCCGTCAGCCACAGCCCGTGACCCAAACGCGCCAGATTCTGCCCCTGCATCAGCCAGTCAAACACCATATTTCGCCCTCCGCACGCGGTTTTCGGCGTAACGCGCCGCCAGCGACACCGGCAGCAGGATAATCAGATAGCTGAGCAGCAGCAAGAGCAGCGCTTCATTGGTTTTGTAGTCCATGCCGATAATGTCTTTGGTGACGAACATCAGTTCCATCACCGAAACCGCACCGATTACCGATGTTTCTTTCATCAGAAACAGCACATTTGCACCCACCGCCGGCAGCGCCACCGCCCACGCCTGCGGCAGCACCACATGGCGGAATATCTGCAGCGGCGTCAGCCCAATGGCTTTGGCCGCTTCGCTCTGCCCTTTGGGCACCGCCAGCAGCCCGGCACGCAGCGCTTCGGCCATATAGCTGCCGCCGAGAAACACCAGGGCAATCACGCCACAGGTAAAGCCGTCTAATTTGATACCGAGCTTCGGTAGGCCGTAATACAGGAAAAACAATTGGATCAGCAGCGGCGTATTGCGCGACAGCTCGACATACGCGCGCGCCGCCCGATACAGCGGCCGCACACGGTAGGCCGTTACCACCGCCACACCCAAACCCAGCAGCAGCGACAAGGCCACGCCCCACACGGAAAGCTCCAGCGTAACCCATGCCGCATCGGCAAAACGCGGTACCGCCTGCCAAAAATAAGACCAGTTCATTCGGGAAACCCCGTCCCGCGCGCAGGCGCGAATAAAAAACTGCGGATTGTAGAATACTCGTTTGCAGGACAAAAGAGATTGTCGTTATAAAGCTTATGCTGTGGCGTAACTTTCTTATTTCGGCGGTTCTTCTTCGCTACTGCTTGAAGTTGTTGAGCTGAATATTTGCTTCAGAAGTCCGAACAATAGCAAAAGGCAGCCTGAAATCCGGGTTTCAGGCTGCCTTTATACGCTCCTTACGCTTCCCCAAGCAGAAACCCCCTGCCTATGATTTATTAGGCAGGGGGTATGAATAAGGGTTTGGCGGTGACCTACT
>NZ_JAKOOW010000019.1:0-1195 GCF_022288825.1 Kingella pumchi
TGCTGCCGACCAAACCGCGCTCTTTGCTGTAGGTCGATTCGTCCAGATCCAGGGTGCGGCGGCCTTCGCTGATGTCGATATTGCCGCGGGCGGCCAGGGTGGTGCGGCCGTTTTGGCTGTCG
Organism: Kingella pumchi; assembly: GCF_022288825.1. Taxonomy (GTDB): domain Bacteria; phylum Pseudomonadota; class Gammaproteobacteria; order Burkholderiales; family Neisseriaceae; genus Kingella_D; species Kingella_D pumchi. The sequence continues at coordinate 123 of NZ_JAKOOW010000019.1, forward strand.
ATTTGGCCTTGGCGGATGCTGAGGTCTTTACCGGCGGATACGGTGATGTTGCCAAGCGCTTCGATGCGGCTGCCTTCTTCGGCGCTTTGGTGAACGTGGCGGTGGTTTTTGTCGTTTGCCGCGCCGTAGCTTTCGTGGCTTTCGGTGCGGACGGTGCCGAGTGTGACGCTGCCTTGGCGGGAAACGACTTGGGTATGGCCTTCGCGGGCGCGGTTGGCCAGGCGGGCGCCGTTCAGTTTGATGTCGTGTCCTGCTTCGAGGCTGAGCAGGCCTTGGCCGTCTTCTGTGCCGCTGACATACAGTCCGGCCACACGGTCAACGGTGGTGCGGCCGTTGTGCGAGTCGCCGCTTTGGGCGGTGCTGCTTTGGAGGGTGATGTTGTCGGCTTTGAGGCTGAGCAGCCGTTCGGCTTCAATGCTGCCGCCGGTGATGTCGATTTGTTGTTGGGCGTCGAGTATGACGTTTTTGCCGCCGATGCGGCCGCTGTTGCTGATGTCGCCGGCGGCCAGATCGACGATGCGCCGGCCGGCAAGGGTACCGCGGTTGTCGATGCGGCCGGCATTCAGCTGCAGGGCGTCGGCGCTGATGAGTCCGCCGGCGCTGTTGAGATCGCCGGGGCGGGCGAGGACGTAGACTTTGGGTACGAGTACGCTTTGGCTGCTGCCGTCGGCCAGGGTAACGGTCTGGCTTTCAAGCCAGACGATGTCGCTGGTGAGACGGGCAACCTGCTCGGGGGACAGGGCGATGCCGGGGGTGAGCTGCTGGGCGCGGGCGAAGCTGATGCCGGCGTCCATCAGGGCTTGGAATTGGGCTTCGTCGTTGGGGTAGCCGTCCAGACGGCGGTAGCCGGTCAGGCGGGCAATCTGTTCGTTGATCAGGCGTTGCTCGTAATAGCCGTCGCCCAGCCGTTTGTGGGTGCGGTTGGGATCGGTTTGCAGGGCTTTGAGCATGTAGTCGCTGCCCAGCCAGGTGCGGTAGTCGGCATAGGCGGGATCGGTTTCGACCAGATAGCCGGGGCGGTCGGGACGGACGGTGTACAGGCTGCTTTCGGGCAGGCTGAAGCGGCCGTCGGG
>NZ_JAKOOW010000019.1:1279-1418 GCF_022288825.1 Kingella pumchi
GCTTTTAATGCGTTGTGGCGCAACGGCGGCGGTGGCGGCGTCGGCCGCGGCGGCTTGGGCGGCAGGAGGGTTCAGGCTGCCTGCCTGATCCTGATAGCTGATGTGGTTGGCAAATTCGCGGCGTTCAAGCAGGGTTTCG
>NZ_JAKOOW010000019.1:1496-3419 GCF_022288825.1 Kingella pumchi
TTATACACGGGAGCGCTGTAGCCGGTGCGGCGTCCCCACCTTTGTCTAGATTTGCTTTTGCGGGCATAGCTGTTTTCGAAGATGCCGGACTCGATTTCGTACACGCCGGCCAAATCGCTGAGGTTTTTCAGGGTGCTGTCTTTGTCGCTGCCCTGCCAGACGCCGCCGATCAGGATTTGGCCGTTTTCATTGGCCAGCTCTTGGGTGTCAGCAGTAAAGTTGCCGCCGATGGCAATTTGCCCGGGTTGGGAGTGGGCGATTTGGTCTTCGTGGCGTTGTATGGTGACGCGTTTTTCGTTCCAGCTGGATTGGCGAACCGGAGCACGGCCGTCGTTAAAGGTAAACTCGCCTTTGGCATGATTGGCAGTCTGCCGCCATGAGCCGTCTTTGCCAACCTGCCACCACTCGGGATTGCCGGGCTGGCTGTAGCTGTGCCGGTGTTCGGCCGCGCCGACGGCAACTTTGTGATTGACTTCCCAGCGGCTGTTGCCGTTATGGATTTTGGCAACCGACCATACGCCGTCTCCGGCCGCTTCGATGCGGCCGCCGCGGTTTTCCAGGCGCTCGGCCCTGCCTTCGGCCTGATGGCTCTCGTTCAAACGGCCGCCGATATGCAGTGTGCCTTCGCTGCTGATCAGGCTGGAGACGCTGCCGGTTTGTACTTGGCCGTTTTCTATCCGGCCAAAGCCGCTGCCGGTGTTGCTTATGCTGCGCATGCCGATGTCCAGGCGTTCGCGGGCGGCAATGACGGGGGCTTGGTTTTTGCCGTCTGCGCTTGCTTCTTCGCGGTTGTTCAGGCTGCCGCCGCCCAGGGCGAGACGGCTGCCGTAGATGCGGCCGCTGCCGATGTTGTTCAGGGCAGTCGCGGCATCAATGCGGGTCAGGCCGTTGCTGTTGATCAGGCCGCGGTTGTCCACAGTGTCGGCGCCAATACGGGTATTGCTGCCGGAAACCAGTTTGCCTTCGGCGCGGTTGTCGATATGCCGGGCACGGATGTCGAGGGCTGCGCCGCCGGCCAAACGGTGGCGGTTGCGGATGCTGCCGCCGCTTTCGATGCTGAGTGTGCGGCCGGCTTCGATGTCGCCGCTGCTGTCAAAGTCGGCGCTGAGTTTGAGGGCGGCGTCGCGGCCGGCGGCCAGGGTGCCGCTGCCGTCCAGCCGGTTGGCCGTCAGTTCGAGATCTTGGCCGGCCAGAATGCTGCCGCCGCTGCTGGCAATATCGCCGGCGGCCAGTTTCAGGCTGCCGGCAGTGGTGATTTCGCCTTGCTGGTTGTTCAGACCGTCTGAAAGGCGGATGTCGCTGAGGGTATTGCTGCGGATGACGCCTTGGCGGTTGTCGAGTCGGGTGCCGTCCAGTTTCAGGCTGCCTGCGGCCAGGGCGCCGCCGCGGTTGTCGCTGTGGCTGCTGTTTATGTCGGCGCTGCGGGCGAGAATGTTGCCTTGGCGGTTGTCGAAACGGCTGCCGTCTGCTTTCAGGCTGCCGAGGGTGAGGTGGCCGCTGTTGGCCAGCTCGCTGCTGACGCTCAAATCGGTGCGCCCGCCCGCTTCGATGGTGCCGCTGTTGTCCAAACGGCCGGAGACGCTGATGCGGCCGTCGGCAGGAGCGGGAACCGGGGTGTGGCCGCCGTTGCCGTTATTGCCGTTGCCGTTATTGGCGGGGGGCCGCTTGTTGCCGGAATTACCGTTACCGCCGCCGCTGTTACCGTTGTTACCGCCGTTGTTGCCGCTGCCGTTTCCGCCGTTGCTGCTATTGTTTTCCGGCAGGCCGATGCGGCCGCTGTTGGCCAGACGGGCGGTTTCAACGGTGAGATTCTGACTGCCGCTTTGGCTGATGCGGCCGCTGTTGTCCAATACGGGGGCGGCGATGTCCAGACGGCCGCCGTCGATTTGACCGCTGTTGCCGATATGGGCGCTGCGGATGCGG
>NZ_JAKOOW010000002.1:0-22685 GCF_022288825.1 Kingella pumchi
ACGACAGCCTGAATGGGTTTTTAGACTGCCGTTACCGCCACCGGTTTCTCCGCCTGAGCGCTCGCCGGGGCTTTTGCCCTGCCCGATGGCGGTCTCGGCTACGGCCATCAGAATGCCGCGGCGACGGTTGAAAACAATTTTATGGCAGTGTTTGTTCATGGTAGGGCTCCATGAATTAAAAAAGCAACTATATTGCTATTGCATGAAAGAATTACTTGGGTAAAAACAAGCAAAAAATGTGCCAAGGAGTGGACTAAAAAATCTCCTTAGACACTTTATTTTGGGGGCGGTTTGCAGATACCGGCTGGCTGTCGTGTTTTCTTTTACCTACGGTGCAGCACGCGTAGATCTGTAAACTGCCCCCAACTCTCGCCAATGTTGGTTTTGACAACATCGGCTGCCTGTTGAAACCAAAAAAGCAGCCTGAAAAACCGTGCGCTCGGTTTTTCAGGCTGCTTTTACTGCGAAAACCCGTTTTCAGGCTGCTCCGGCCATCTGTACGGCAGCAAGGCGGCCGCCGGGGCCGGACTGGAGCAGCAGTTGCGCGCCTTCGGTCAGCAGGACTTTTTCACCGGGCGGGACGGGGGTTTTGGCGACGGCATCATACAGGGTATCGAGCCGCTCGTTTACCAGCCACCACTGCCCCTGGTGTTCGACGAAATAGGCGACGCGGCGGGCGTCTTCGGGTTTGAGCCGTTCGTTGGGGAAGATGTTGCGGTCGGCGTGCCAGGCAAACAGCGACTGGCCGCTATAGACCATGATGCGGTGGTTGTCGGGGCGGTATTTGCCGTCGGGGTCTTGCGAATAAAGGTTCAGTACCGGCAGGCTGCCGCGGTGGGGCGTGCCGCAAAACGGGCATTGGGGCTGGACGCGGTTGTCGAAGGGATAGTATTTCTGGCCGCATTCGGCATTGGCGCAGGGCTGCAGCAGATCGACGGTTTTGACCAGCGCCTGCTCCCATTCGTCGGCCGACGGGCGCTCGGCGGGGCGGTGCAGGCCGTCGATAAAGGCGCGCTCGAACAGGGCGGCCAGATAGGGGCCGCAAACGGTATAGGGCACGGCATCGGTGTCTTTCCACGGCAGTTCGTGCGGCTTGAGATGCTCGCTACGGATGCGGTTGGACGCATCGGTGGGGTGTTCGACAAACAGCGCGGCGGCGCCCATCATCAGTTCTTCGTCGCGCTGGCTGTCGTCGGCATCGTGGACTTTGTCGCCGCGCAGCGGGTGGCGGTAGAGCAGATACATATAGATTAAAACGGCCAGCGCGTGCAAATCGGTGCTGCGCGAGGGCAGCTTGCGGGCAGGGTCGTTTTTGTCAAGATGGGCGGTTTCGACGACTTCGGGGGCGATAAAGTCGGGCGTGCCGACGACGGTGGGCGGATGTTTGCCGGGTACCACCAGGCCGTCGATGTCGATTAGGCTGGCCTGGCCGGTGGTGGGGTCGATCAGGCAGTTTTTGTAGCCCAAATCGCTGTGCGAAAGCCCGGCCATGTGCATGCGGCGCACAGCGCGGGCGAGCATGATGCAGACTTTCAGGTGCATCATCCAGTTGCCCAATTCGCGCGGGTCGAGAAACTTGCTGCGGTTGGCGGCGCTGGCGAACCATTTGCCGTCTTTTTCCTTGCCTTTGATGCCGAGCATATCGTTGTTGCGGCTGCCGTGTTCAAAGAAAAAGCACGGGCGGTAAAACGGCGCGACCACGCCCAGCCGCCCCTGCCATTCGACCACCGCCGTCGGCCAGCAGTAAAGGTTTTGCAGGTAGCTGCCGCCTTCCTGGCCGAAAATGCGCTCGCGGTAGGCGCCGGTAATCATTTCCAGCCGCTCGCGGGTGTCGGCATCGGCTTCGCGGCGGTAAAAGGCGACGACATAGCCGCCGTCGGGCGAGAAATAAACGTCTTTCATGCCTCCCTGCGCTTTGATTTCGTTGTAAAAGCGCACGGTTTGGCCGTTGCCGGCGGTAAGGGTAACGATTTCGGACATGGGTCTCTTTCAAAAAACGGCTTTCAGGCAGCCTGAAAAACAGAAACGGCAGCTTTCAGGCTGCTTTGAGCATTACCAGAAAATTCTGCAAATCGTCCGGCAGCGGCGCTTCGAGCGCGAGCGGCTCGCCGCTTAAGGGGTGGCGCAGCTTCAGGCGGGCGGCGTGAAGGAACATCCGCCGCAGGCCGATTTTGGGCAGGCGGCGGTTGGCCCGGTAGTCGCCGTAGCGCTCGTCGCCGGCAATCGGGCAGTTTTGCGACTGCATGTGGACGCGGATCTGATGGGTGCGGCCGGTTTTCAGCGTGGCTTCGACCAAACTCAGCTGCGAGATGCCGATTTGGTGCAGCACGCTGCCGCCGTAGTGTTCGAGCAGCCTGAAAACGGTGTGGGCGCTTTGGCCGTCTGCCGAGACGCGCACCATTTTTTCGCCCTGCGCGCCGGTGTATTTGAGCAGCGGCTCGCGCACATGGCGGTTTTCAGGCTGCCAAGTGCCGACGCCCAGCGCCAGATAGCTTTTTTCCGGTTCGCCGGCGCGGATGGCTTCGTGCAGTTTGACCAGGGCGCTGCGTTTTTTGGCAATCATCAACAGGCCGCTGGTGTCTTTGTCGAGCCGGTGGACGAGTTCGAGATAGCGCGCTTCGGGGCGGGCGCGGCGGATTTGTTCGATCACGCCGAAGCTGACGCCGCTGCCGCCGTGCACGGCGACGCCTGCGGGTTTGTCGATAACCAACAGGGCGTCGTCTTCAAAAACAATCTCGAATTCGCGCGGCGGCGGGGCAGCCTGAAAACCGTTTTTCAGGCTGCCTGCGGGGGCGGCGGTGCGGATGGGGGGGACGCGGATGATGTCGTGTTCGGCGGTGCGCTGCTCGGGCTTGGCGCGTTTTTTGTTTACGCGCACTTCGCCGGCGCGGATGATGCGGTGGATGTGGCTTTTGGGTACGCCTTTTAGGATTTTGACCAGATAGTTGTCGAGCCGCTGGCCGGCTTCTTCGCTGCCGACGGTCAGATGGCTGACCGAATCTTTGCTAATCGTAGGCATTTTCTCTATAATCGCTGGCTGTGCCCGCCGCAATCTGCAATGAGCGGCGGCGCGCGGTTTTTCAGGCTGCCTTCCCGCCGAAAATGCATTGTCGAAAAGAGAAAATCCTGTTCGGACAAGCCGGAAAACCTTAATCGAAACGGCGGGCGGCAGTCTATTTTAATTGAAAACGGCACCCCGCAAAGCAATTCCTTCGTCCGGCACCACACAGCCTTGCCGGATGAAACCGTAATTAAGTTTAAACGGCAGCGGCCGCAAAACAGCGCGTCAGACGCGGCGCCGACACCGCCGCGCAGCCTGCATCCCCGCTGCCCATCCCAAATACAAGAAAGACGACGGCTGTCTCAGAATCTGTTGCCGCCCCGAATGCGGCCGGCAGACACAGTTTCTTATTTTCAGGCTGCCTGCCAGACCCATCCGGCACAGCCCCATTGCAAAATCGATCTTTATTTCTCTCTCTTGTTCCCCGGCTGCCGCGTGCAGCGCGGGGTATTGCGTTTAAAAACTGATTACTGCGACATTCTTTCGGGCGCCGCACTCGCAAAAAGGTGCAAACCCATGAAACGCATGCTGTTTAACGCCCGCCATTCGGAAGAATTGCGCGTGGCCATCGTTGACGGCCAAACCCTGCTCGACCTGGACATTGAAACCCTGGGCAAAGAGCAGCGCAAAGGCAATATCTACAAGGGTGTCATCACCCGCATCGAACCCTCGCTGGAAGCCTGCTTCGTCGATTACGGTACCGACCGCCACGGCTTTCTGCCCTTCAAAGAAGTCTCCCGCGCCTATTTCCAAGACTACGAAGGCGGCAAAGCCCGCATCCAAGACGTGCTCAAAGAGGGCATGCAGGTCATCGTGCAGGTGGAAAAAGACGAACGCGGCAACAAAGGCGCGGCGCTCACCACCTTTATCTCGCTGGCCGGCCGCTATCTGGTGCTGATGCCCAACAACCCGCGCGGCGGCGGCGTCTCCCGCCGCATCGAAGGCGACGAGCGCGCCGAACTCAAAGCCGCAATGGCCGAACTCGAAGTGCCGCGCGGCATGAGCCTGATTGCCCGCACCGCCGGCATCGGCCGCAGCGTGGAAGAATTACAGTGGGATTTCAACTACCTGCTGCAACTGTGGCAGGCCATCGAAGAAGCCGCCGCCGCCCACAGCAAGCCCTATCTGCTGTTTATGGAAAGCTCGCTGCTGATCCGCGCCATCCGCGACTACTACCGCCCCGACATCGGCGAAATCCTGGTCGACAACCGCGAAGTTTACGAGCAGGTATTCGAGTTTATGAGCTACGTGATGCCCGCCAATCTCGGCCGACTCAAGCTCTACGAAGACCACACCCCGCTGTTTTCCCGCCTGCAGATCGAGCAGCAGATCGAAACCGCCTTTTCCCGCTCGGTAAACCTGCCCGGCGGCGGCGCCATCGTTATCGACCACACCGAAGCGCTGGTGTCCATCGACGTCAACTCCGCCCGCGCCACCCGCGGTGCCGACATCGAAGAGACCGCCTTCAAAACCAATATGGAAGCCGCCGAAGAAGTCGCCCGCCAGATGCGCCTGCGCGACTTGGGCGGACTGGTGGTCATTGACTTTATCGACATGGAAGACCCCAAGCACCAGCGCGAAGTCGAAAACACCCTGCGCGACGCCCTGAAAAAAGACCGCGCCCGCGTGCAGATGGGCAAACTTTCCAAATTCGGCCTGCTCGAACTTTCCCGCCAGCGGCTCAAACCCGCGCTCGGCGAGTCCAGCCACGTCGCCTGCCCGCGCTGCGCCGGCACCGGCGTCATCCGCAGCATCGAATCCACCGCCCTGCACGTTTTGCGCCTGATTCAGGATGCCGCCATGAAAGACAACACCGGCGAAGTGCACGTGCAGGTGCCGGTTGATGTCGCCACCTTCCTGCTCAACGAAAAACGCGCCGAACTCTTCGGCATGGAAGAGCGGCTGGACGTTTCCGTTTTCCTGATTCCCAACACCGGCCTGGAAAACCCGCACTACGAAATCGCCCGCGTGCGCACTGACGACGTGGACGACGATGCCGAACCCAGCTACAAGCGTGTCAGCCAGCCTGAAAACGGCGACAGCGTGCCCTTTGCCGGCAAGAAAAGCGAAAAAGCCGCCCGCCCCGAACCCGCCGTCAAAGGCCTCAAGCACGCCTCGCCGGCACCGGTGGCCAAGCCCTCGCTGCTGGGCAGCCTGAAAAACTGGCTGGGCAGCCTGTTCGGCGGCAGCGCCAAAGCAGACAAACCCGCCGCCAAGAGCGACAAGCCTCAGGCCGCGCGCCAGCGTCCCAACCGCCGCAGCAAACCACGCAGCGCCGAAAGCGAAAACCCCAAGCAAAAAGTTGAAAAAGCCGAAGCTAAAGGCGACGAGCGTGCCGACAACAAACGCGACACCGCCAAAGCCGACAGCCGCGACAACGCACGCAGCCAGCAGCCCAAAGCGCCGCGCCAAGAGCGCCAGCCCAAGGCCGAACGCCAAAACGAGCGCCAGCAGAACGAGCGTGCGCCCAAAGCCGACGTCCAAGCCGCGCCGCCGGCCACCAAGCAGCCTGAAAATGCTGCAGCGGAAACCGCCGCTGCAGACAACGGCAAAACCGGCGGCAAGGAAGGCAAAAACCGCAACAAAAACCGCGGCGGCAAACAAAAACCGCTGGTGGTGCATCTGGGCGGCCAGGAAAACGCCGAAGCCCCGCGCCAGCGCAAAGAACGCAACGACAAGCGCCGCCACATTCCGTCGGCCGCCAAAGTCGAGCAGTATTTCGATGTCGCCGAAGCCGCGCTGCTGGTACAGCAGGCTGCCGCCCATGTGCTCGGCCTGACCCCGCCGCCGGCAGCGCAGCCTGAAACGTCCGCCGCCGATAATGCCGCCAACGACGAAAACGTGTGGATTGCCGACAGCGCCGAGCGCGTGCAGCAGGCCGTAGCCGCGGTATTGGACGGCGACGCTGCCGTTCAGGCTGCCGCCGATAGCGAAAAGCAGCCTGAAAACGCAGGCAGCCTGAATGCGGCAAACGCCGATGCACCAACGCCCGCAGCCGCTTCCGAGCCTGCCGCAGCAAGCGTAAGCGCCGTAACCGCCGCCGTGCAAGCGCCGTCTGCCGCTGCCGCCGTGCCCGCTGCCAAAGCCGCCGCCGGCAGCAACGACAGCAGTTACGACCGCCAGAGCATTGCCCGTCTGGCCGCCACGCTGGATTTGGGCGGACTGCAGCTGGTCGAAACCCAGGTCGGCGCGTTGATTGCCGCTGCCGCCCGTCTCGAACCGCCGCCCGCTCCCCGTCTGCGCCGCAGCGATCTGCCGCCGGCCGCGCCGGTGGTGCCGCAGGGCGAAATGATACAGGTGGAAACGCTGGCAGCCTGAAAACGGCTGCCGGACAGCGGGCGGCGTGCCGCCCGCTTTGCATTTGCCGCCGCCGAAAACCCCAAAGCAGCCTGAAAACCCAAAACAGACCGTTTGCCACGGATACGCGGGCAGCCTGAAAACCTAAAAGCAACCTGCTTTCAAGGGATGCGTAGGGTGCGCACCGCGCACCAAACGGCTGCCGACACGGTTAAAGGTGCGCGGTGCTCACCCTACAAAGGCAGCCTGAAAGCCCAAAGCAGCAGCCATAGGCCGGATTCCCGCATCCGGTCTTCCCGCTCAAAGCCGCACACCGTTTTTCAGGCTACCTGCGCCGTCTCTTTCCCATTACCCTTTGCCGCGAGTGAAATATGAACACCACCACCCAAACCACCCCGCTCGACACCCTGATTGTGCATTGGGCGTGGGACATTCTTTATCCGCTCAACGGGCAGAAGCAGTTTGTCGGCCAGCACGGTTTCGAGCACGCCGGCACCGCCAAGCTGATCGGGGCGGAAGACTGGTTCGACGAAGAGCAGGACGAATTCGACCCAGTGGCTGCCCGCCGCCGCCTGAAGGAAAGCTACCGCCAATGGCAGGAAAACCACCGTTTTGAAGACGTGTGGCAGCAGGGCATTTCGGACACGCTGCGCGGCAATCTGGCGCAGTGGGAACAGCGCTTCGGCTTTTCCGACACCGATTGCCGCGTGCTGGCTTTTTCCATTTTGCTGCACACCCGTGCCGATCTGGCGCGCGCCTGCACGCTGCTGGGCGAGATGAACGACTCCGCCGTCTATGCCGCGCTCGCCGCGCTGCTGCGCCTGCCGGAAAGCGACATCGCCGATGCGCTGGCGCCGCGCGGCCGGCTGGCGTCCATCGGGCTGGTCAGTCTCGACCACGACGACGAGTTCTACCTGCGCAGCAAAATCGACCTGCTCTCCCACCGTTTTGCCGAACTGATGGTGTCGCTGCCGGTTACCCCCGCCGAAATTCTCAAGCAGCACATTCAAGTCGCGCCGCAAACCGAGCTGGCGTTGGATGATTTTGCCCATCTGGGCGTGCTGGTGCCGGCGGCAAAAAACCATCTGGCGCACGCTTTCGAGCATCAGGCGCGCGGCTGCAACATCCTGATTCACGGCGTGGCCGGCACCGGCAAAACCGAGTTCACCCGCTCCCTGTCCAAAGCGCTGGACGTCGAACTCTACGAAATCTCGTGGACGGGCAACAACGACGACCGCCCCGCCGACCGCTTCGACCGCATGAACGCCCTGCGCATGGCGCAAAACATTCTCGCCGGTCAGCGCACCATGCTGATGTTCGACGAAATCGAAGACTTGTTTGACCGCGGCCAGAGCCATTTCAGCCTCAACAAAGCCTGGCTCAACCGCATGCTCGAAAACAACGCCGTGCCGATGGTGTGGGTGTGCAACAACGTTTCGCTGATGGACCCGTCCGCCGTGCGCCGCTTCGATATCGTCATCGAAATGAAAGCGCCGCCCGCCACCCGCCGCGCCGACATGATCGCCGGCTATGCCGAGTCTTTTTTGCCCAAGTCCAAAATCCGCAGCCTGGCCGAGCACGAAGCGCTGGTGCCGGCGCTGCTGAAAAAAGCCCACAAGGTTACCGAGCACGCCGCCGCCAGCTGGGACAAGGAACAAAAAGGCGAGCTGTTTCAAAAACTGCTGCACAACACCCTCAAAGCGCAGGGCAACATCCACGCCCTCGACAGCGGCGCCCGCCTGCCCGACCTTTACGACATCCGCTGGATCAACAGCCGCCAGGACGTCGATGCCCTCGGCGCCGGCATCGCCCGCGCCGGCCGCGGCACCCTGTGCCTGTACGGCCCGCCCGGCACCGGCAAAAGCGCCTACGCCGCCTGGCTGGCCGAGCAGTCCGGCCGCCGCATGATTTACAAGCGCGGCTCCGATCTGCTGTCCAAATACGTCGGCGAAACCGAAGCGCTGATCGCCCAAGCCTTCGACGAAGCCCGCAGCGAAGAAGCGGTGCTGCTGTTCGACGAAGTGGACGGCTTTTTGCAGGACCGCCGCTCGGCGCGGCAAAACTGGGAAGTGACCCAGGTAAACGAAATGCTCACCCAGATGGAAAACTACCCCGGCATTTTTGTCGCCACCACCAATCTGATGGCCAATCTCGACCAAGCCGCGCTGCGCCGCTTCGATTTCAAAATCGAGTTTTCCCACCTGCGCCACGACCAAGCCTGGCAGCTCTTTGAAGCCCACTGCGCCGCGCTGGGGCTGGACTGCCCCGACAGCCTGAAAGCCGAGCTGTCGCGCATCCGCCAGCTCGCCCCGGGCGATTTTGCCACCGCCGCCCGCCAGGCGCGCATCATTCCCTTTGCCGATGCCGCCGCGCTGCTCGAAGCTATCCGCCGCGAATGCAGCCTGAAAGAAGGCAGCCAGAGCGCGATGGGCTTTGTGTAAGCCTTGCGCCCTTACCGTTGGCCAACCCGATAGCAAATATTTTCAGGCTGCCCGATTCCGTATCAGGCAGCCTGAAAATCCAATCCCGCCACATTTTGCGGCAGCAAACCACACCCGAAAGCAGCCTGAAACCGCATCGGCGCCTTTCAGGCTGCCTGCCCCTTGCCGTATCGCCAAGCAGCCTGAAAACCGTTTTCAGGCTGCTTGGGTTGCGCAATGTTAGAATCCGCCCCTTTATCCACCTCAGCCCAACCCTTTCCCATGCACACAGCCCAAAACGATTCCCCTGCCGAACACGAATACCACGCCGACCACCCCGACTTCCCCGCCAAAACCATCGTTGCCACATTATTTATCGGCGCGTTTTTCGGTTATCTCAACGACACGCTGCTCAATGTCGCGCTCACGCCGAAGGAGCAGCCAGTGCGTTGCAGGTAGAGAATGGCACGAGACATCGTACAAGTCCACCTGGCGTGGCGCGGTGCTATACGTTTACGGGCACTTTCCAGCAGGGGAAGGAGAGGCGCAAATTGCTCGCGACTGATATCGCTTGGGTAGGTTTTTCTGTTCATACCGATAGTTTACAGCAGAGGCTGAGATAATGAACACGTTCTCAGGCTGCCTTTCGGCTTAAAGCAGCTTGGCTAATTGCGCCAGCCCTTGGGTTGCTTCCGTAAGTTCTGCAAAGTGGGCGCATTGCCAAATTTTGGCCCGCTTGGCCTGTGCCACCGACGGCATCACCCAAGGTGCGTAAACCCGAAACGCGCGTTTTCCCCCTATGGATTTCTCAGAAAAAATATCTTTTTCGGCCAGCAGCCGGCATGGGAAAACGAACACGCCGAAGCGCGGATGTTCGTCTGCCAGGACAATCACCTTATCAATGCCGTCGTCGCGGTCAAACGGCGCGATTTCGCCGGACATTGCCGGGCGTTTCCAAAGCACGACAAATTGGCCGATTTTTTTGGGCGTGTGTTTGGCCTGACGAAACAAACAGGTTTGTCCGTCCATTTCAAAACGAACCGCGCCGTATTCGGCGCTTTCTTTTTCCCGTTCGATGTTTGCAGTGGTTTTGCCCAAAGGCTTTAAGAATTGTTCCTGAAACAGGTTGAACGAATCGGGCAGGCTGCCCTGCGATGGGTCGGCATACCAAGATGCGCCCGTTGGGTTGTTCGGTGTCATGTTCATCTCTTTGAAAATTAGGGGATTGGGCAGCCTGAAAAGGGGGATGGGCTACCTGAAAAGCGCGTGCGTTCCGCGCCCATCCTGCCTGTGCCGGCTGCGCTTGCTGAAAGCGATGGGGGCGATTTATGCGCGACTTCGGCGTGAACAAAACCACGGTGCAGTGGCTGACCACCGGTTTTTTGCTGGTGATGGGTGCGTTTACGCCGATTACGGCGGGGGTGATCCAATGGCTGGACACGCGCCGCATGGTGCTTTTGACGCAGGCGGTGTTTTTAACCGGCTCGCTGGTATGCGCCTTTGCGCGGACTTTCGGCGTACTGGTGGCCGGGCGGATGGTGCAGGCGGTGTCGGCGGCGTTTTTCGTGCCGCTGTTGTTTAACGGTATTTTGTCGATTTACCCGCCCGAGCGGCGCGGCACGGCGATGGGCATGATTACCATGATGTTCACCGCCGCGCCGGCGATGGGACCGACGCTCTCGGGCATCATCATCGACCACACCCATTGGCGCGTGCTGTTTGGCTTTACCGCGCCGTTTATGCTGGCGGCGATGGCGCTGGTGGCGAAGTTTTTAACGGTGAACCTGAGCCGGATTACCCGCCCGAAAATCGACGCGCTCTCGGCGGTATTGTCGATAACGGGCTTCGGCGCGCTGGTGTACGCCAGCAGCAATTTCGCCGCGCTGCCGTGGGAGCGTTTTGTGCTGCTTTCTGCCGCTTCGCTGGTGCTGATTGCCTGGTTTGCCCGCCGCCAGTTTCATCTGGCCACGCCGCTGTTGAACCTGCGCGCTTTCGGCTATGCGCAGTTTCGTTACAGCGTGGTGATACTGGCGGGCGCGGTGTTTTTGTTTTTGGGGCTGGAACTGATGATGCCGATGTACACCCAGCAGGTGCTGCTGCTCACCGGCACCGCCACCGGCCTGATTCTGCTGCCCGCCAGCATCGCGCAGGCCGCCGCCGCGCCGCTGTTTGGCCGTCTGCTCGACAAAAAAGGCGGGCGTTTTGTCGTATTGCCCGCCACCGTGATGATGGTGGTGTCGCTCTCGGTGATGTGGCTGTTTTTGCGGCTCGACACGCAAACCGCCGTGCTCTCGGCGATGTTTGCCCTGATGGCGGTGTCCGTGTCCGGCTGCGTTACCGGCGAAACTCTCGGCCTGAACGCCCTGCCCAAGCAGCTCAACCCGCACGGCGCGGCGATTATGACCACCATCAACCCGATTGCGGGCGCGGTGGGCGCAGCGTTTTTCGTCGGCGCCACCAATATTGGCGAACAGCTCTCATCCGCCGCCACGCCGCAGGCCAAAATGCTCGACGGCATCCACCTGGCCATGGGCTGCGCCCTGGCCGTAGCGGCGACACTGGTGTTTTTCGCCGCGAAACTGCGCTCGCATAAGGCAGCCTGAAACATATCAGCCAGCGCATCCCCTCTCCCGCTTGCGGGGGAGGGCTAGGGTGGGGCGGTTGCCGCTGGGGAAATTTTTACGGGACAACGGCAGCGGTAAACGCAGTTTTGCAAACTGCCACCCCCTCCCCAACCCTACCCCGCACTGGGGCGCAGGGGAGGGAGCAAGGCGCGCAACGGTTTCAGGCAGCCTGAAAGCCCCAAAGCAGCCTGAAAGCCCCCAAAAGGCCGTCTGAAAAGCAAAAAGACTTTTCAGACGGCCTTTGCACGGCACGGACGGCGTGTGCGGGCGGCCTATTATTTTTCAGGCTGCTTGGCCGCTGCGGCATTCAGGCGGTCCAACGCGGCCTGCGCTTGGGCTTTGATGCTATTATCGTCCGTCGCTTCCATGGCTTTTTGATACCACTCGGCGGCAGCGGCGCGGTCGGGCGCGGTGCCCCTGCCCTGCTCATAGATCCGTCCGATGGCCAGTTTGGCCAGGGCAGCGGTTTCGTCGCCGTGCCGGCTGGCGGCGCGGTACCAGCGCATGGCCCGAACGGGGTCGGGCGCGGTGCCGGCGCCGTTGTCGTAGCAGGCGGCAAGCCAGAATTCGGAGGCCGTGTCGCCTTGTTCGGCGGCGGCTTTAAAGTGAATAAAGGCTTGCTCGTGGTTTTTCTGCGCGTAGTTGCTGAGATAAATGCGGCCGAGATAGCCTTCGGCCCGTGCATCCCCCAGCGCGGCAGCCTGCTGAAACAACGGCAGCGCGGCGGGGTAGTTGTTGCCCCGATAGTGGTTAAGGCCTTGTTTGAACAGGGCGTGGGACTGCTCGCGCCGACTGCTAGTTTGCGCCTTGGCAGACGCATCTTGCGGCGCACTATCAGGTGCGGCGCAGGCGACAAGCAGGGCGGCAAGGGCGATGGACGGAATACGGGTCATGGCAATCTTTCGTGATGGGTTTGGCAAAGGGCGGATTGTACGGGGAAACGGGTAACGGGCGCACCGTACCGCCGCATGCTTTTCAGGCTGCCTGTACTGTCCGGCAGGCAGGGGCGATTCCCCTAATATCTCAAAATATCGAGACTATGTATTCCAAACCATAAATTTCTAGTTTTCATTCTATGATTTCGCATAAAGCGAAAATCTGCTTTCAGGCAGCCTGAAAATATCTTATTTATTTTTTCAAAAACTTAAAACCATTCTTCCGCACTCAATCCGCACCTGGCACTCGGATTCCTATATGCCAGGCACGGCAGGCAAATGCCGGTGGGATTACATTGATAATCTCCGGGTCGCGGGTTCGAGTCCCGCCCTTGCGCCACGGCGCGAAGGTGGCTCAGCCGCTTAGAGCAAGAGCCAATCCCACCAAACATTGCTGCCTTGCCGTCTCTATTTTTCAGGCTGCCTATCCGGCAAAGAAAGGAAACCATCATGATCATCTGGCAAGCCCTAGCTGCCGCGTTTTTGTTTCTCGTGGCGTACGCTCTCATCTCCGCCAAACGCGAAAACAAACGCCAAGAACACATCCGCATCCAAGCGCTGCCCGCCGCGCAGGATGCCGTTAGGATTTATCCCAAGATGCGTTACCAAATCAAAATGTCGGACGGGCAAGTGTTTGACAACGTTTTCATCATCGGCCAAATCCGCGGCGAAGATAACCCCTTCGGCGGCTGGGACGGCTTATTCGTGCTGCGCCTTGCCAACAAACGCCGCGCTTTTGTACGTCAAGGCAGCGTGCGCTATATTTTGGAAACAACACCGGCATAAGTTATTTTATTGATTTTTAATATATTAAATAAAAGCAGGTGCATTCGTACCGCTTGCAAATAATCCGATACACGGGCGCGCTGGCACTGAAGGGAGCGCCGCTGCCAAAAATGTTTAAGTACAGCTAGGCAGTCTGTGTAACAGCAGGTAGGGCGGATAGAACCGCTTGGTTTGAAGTAGGTCTGTCGGCACGGTTGAGGATGCAGGTTCGCAGCTCCGATGACGGGTTGCAACTGGCGCGCGTTTCCAACGGCAGGCTTGGCTTGGGGTAATGCCCAAGTTGCCCTATTGATGCGGGTTCGAATCCCGTCGCGTCCACCATTTTTTCAGGCTGCTTTGGTACAGATGGAAAAGCAGCCTGAAAACCACAAACCCCGAAAGCCCGCCATGACCGACACCAACCAACTCACCGCCCTAATCGAAGAAGCCTACCGTCTGTTCGCCCCCTGCCGCGCCGATTTCCCACTGGCCGTCTGCACCTGCGACTGCTGCTCACCCGCAGACTTCCAGCGCGAACTACTGCGCTTTCCCCTGCGCGACATTCCCGAAGACTATCTGCAGGCCTACCTCGGCAGCGTCCCATTGGACGACGAAGCAGCTACTGCCCGCGACATGAAACACTTTCTGCCACGCATTCTCGAAGCCATCGTGCGCGGCGAAGACATCCGCAGCTTGGAAGAAATGCAGCTCGACAAACTCCGCTGCGACCTGCCCGAAGTTTGGTCGGCTGCCGAATTGGACTTTATGCACCGCTTCGCCTGCGCCTGGTTTGTGCGACAACTCACCGCCGCACCCGACTACGGCAACCCCGCCGCCGCACTCGTCATGTTCCACCACGCCGGTTTGGACATTACCGCCGAACTGCTCGACATCTGGACGCAGCACGCCGACCGCCTGCCCGCGCTGGCCGACTTTGTCGAAACGTGGACGGCGCTGCCCGTCGGCAGCAAAAAATGGCGGCAGGATTTCTACCTGTCCGCCAGCCGCCGCCAAGACCCCGCCGTTTTCAACCAAGCCTTTGCGCAATGGTTTGAAAACCCCGCCACCCGCACCGCCTTCCATGCGGCCCTTGAAACCGCGCTGCTGGCAGGAAACGTTTCCGCCGACGAAGTGCCGCTGTGGGAATGCTGTTACGACGATTTGGGGCGCAAGGCTACCTGAAACCTTTGCGAAACCTAAAATAAAACAAGAAATAGTTAAATCATCGTCACTCCCGCGTAGGCGGGAATCTTGGTTGAACTTAAACAGTAGGTTGTTTTTTCAAAAATTTTTGAACATTAAACAAGATTCCCGCCTGCGCGGGAGTGACGGTATTTAATGACGGTATTGATTGTTTTTAGGCCGCCTGAAAGCCCAAAAGCAGCCTGAAACACCCATCCCAGCGCAACCTTGCTCCCTCCCCTGCGCCCCAAGCGCGGGGGAGGGTTGGGGTGGGGGTGGCAGTTCGCAGAACTGCGTTTGCCGCTACCGTTACCCTGAAAAGTTTCCGCAGCAGCCACCGCCCCCACCCTAGCCCCCCCGCTTTGGCGGGAGAGGGAACACGGCAGCCGATACCTTTCAGGCTGCTTTCAAAGCAGCCTGAAACCCCACAAACCCAAACCCAATTCAAAAGGACTAAAAATGCAAACCCAAACTTTCCTGTTGTTACGCGGCCATCAAGGCTCGGGCAAATCGACTTTTGCCGCGCAGAAAACCGCCGAGTTTCTCGCGCAGTATCCCGACGGCGAAGTCGTGCGCATCGAAAACGATTTGCTGCTTACCGACGAAAACGGCGTGTACCGCTGGTCGCCCGAAGCCTTGGACAAAGCGCAGCGGCGCGGCCAGGCGGCGATGCGCGATGCCTTTAGGCGCGGCCAGTCCGAGCGAGCGCGGCCGATGCTGGTGCTCAATTCCAACACCAACCAGAAATCGTCCGCCTGCATCGCCATGATGCAGATGGCAAAGAAACACGGCTTTGCCGTAGAAGTGTGCCGCCTGCACAATTTCTTTGACAACGCACACGGTGTGGGCGAAACCGACACGCTGGCCGCCTATCTGAAGCTGAACCAAAACCGCCTGCGCGAAGAAGTCCACATCCCCGCCGTGCAGCCGATGTCCGCCGCGCAGGCCGCGCTGTTGGCGCAGATGGAACGCTTTACCTGCGATGCGCTGCCCTTTGACGAAGCGCGGCAAACCTTCGTTACCGCCGAGTATCTCGCCCTCGGCCGGCGCAACTTCACCGCCAAAACCTCGCGCCGCCACCCCGGATTGCGCGTGCTCAAATACGCCCGCAGCGTGTTCTACGACAACCGCTTCGACGACGCGCTCTTGGAAATGCGCGGCATGGTGATCGACGAGCACAACCACATCATCGTTCGCCCGTTTAAAAAAGTGTTCAACTACTCCGAACGCACGGCAAAAAACAGCAAATACCCGCTGAAAATGGACGACGCGCAACGCGTGGATGCCGTGGTCAAAATCAACGGTTTTCTCGGCTGCTGCACCCACGTGCGCCTGCCTGAAGGCCATCCCAGCCGCGGCGCGGCCTTCGACAACACCACGCTTTATTCCACCACCGGCTCGCTCGACAGCGCCTTTGCCGATATGGTGCAAAGCCATTGCGCGCAGTACGAAGACCTGTTTACCGCCCACCCAAACCACACTTTTCTGTTTGAAATCACAGACGAAAGCGACCCGCACATTATCCGCGAGCTGCTTGGCGAAACCCTGATTGGCGTGATTGACGTGGCCACCGGCCGCCAGTTTGCCGAAGCCGAACTCGACCGCCTGGCCGCCGCCCACAACATCCGCCGCCCCGCCACCCTGCGCGGCCTGAGTTTCGGCGAGCTGAAAACCCTGCTGCAAACGGTGGAACACGAAGGCTTTATGGTGTTCGACGCCGCCACGCAGCAAATGCTGTTCAAGCTCAAATCGCCCTATTATCTGGTGTCCAAACTGCTCGGCCGCAGCAACGAAACCAACCTCGCCGCCAAGCTCGACAAACGCCGCATCGACGAAGAGTTCTACCCGCTGATCGACCATATCCGCGAGCGGCAGGACGAATTCAATGCGCTGGACGAGCAGCAGAAAATCGCCTTTGTGCAGGCGTTTTTGCGGGAGTTGTAGGCAGCCTGAAAAGGCAAAAGCAGCCTGAAACCGCAAATCGGGTTTTCAGGCTGCCTTCGGAAGCGGACAAAAATCTTTTAACTAACGGGCGTTCTTGTCTTCTTTCAGAATGTCGGGGCTGATTTGGTAGTGCGCCGCTTCGCGCAGGATTTCGGGTTTGACGATGCCTTTGAGCTTGGCAAGCGGGATATAGGCGGCGGGGCGGCCGAGCAGGTAGGGGCCGATTTCGTAGCTTTGGAACTCAAACATCAGCCCGCCTTTGGCAAAGCGCCAGTTGTCGGTGCCTTTGAAGTTTTTGCCGTTGTAATCGTCAAGCGAGCGGATGGCATCCTGAAGTGATGAGAAATCGTCGCTGTGTCCTTTCAGCAAACCTTCGGCAGTCGCCGTTTTTTGCAGCTTGACGAGCTTGGCGTGGCCGCCGGGCAGCAGGATGTCTTTGAGTGCCAGCGCTTTGGGCTTGGCCGTGCCGCGTTTGACCACCGACCAAGTGTGCGTGCCGTTGCCGTGCGGGCCGCAGTGGTAGCCCCAGTCTTCCTCACCGAAGACGGCGTAATTCGGTGTCTGCCCTTCCAATTGGAGCGCGTGGATAACGCTCAGATGGCAAGCGGAGTCGTCTTTTTCCCGCTCTTTGTTGTCCTTGTTGACTTCCGCTACTTCTTCGTTTTTCAGCCAAAAGGCTTTAAGCGCTTTGGGCGAGAGATTATCGGTGCCTACGGCCTTCTGCATCTGGCGCCGCGCCCACACATCGAGCGCCTTGTCGCCGGTTTGCGGGTAGGCAACTTCCAGCTCGTGGCAGTCCGTCCGATCGGGCAAGCTGCTTTTGACGCAGTTGGCCTTTACCGTGGTGGAGACGGTTTTAAACGACAAAGGGGCGGCCTGAACGCCGGCGGCAGCCAGCAGGCTTAGCAAAAACAGGGATTTGGCAGACATGATTTTCCTTTAAAACAAAACGGATAACAAAACGCCGACGCGCGTGCCGCCAAGCTGCGCCAGCGTAAGGCAAAATATTCCGGACAACAAGCGTCAAGCAGCCTGAAAACTTTTCAGGCTGCCTTCGGAAACGGATCGAATCCTGTTAGCGGGCGTTTTTATTCTCTTTCAAGATGCGGGGATTGATTTGGTAGCGCGCCGCTTCGCGCAGGATTTCGGGTTTGACAATACCGTTCAAATCCTTAGCCGGAATATAGATTTCAGGCGTGCCGATGACGTAGGCGCCGATTTCGTAGCTTTGGAAGAAGAAAACCAGGCCGCCTTTGGCAAAACGCCAGTTGTCTGTTCCTTTGAAACCTTCCTTATTGTATCCGTTTGCATAGTCAAGGGCTTCTTTGGCAGATGGAAAATACTTTTTCATCAGATATTTTACATAACCGTTTTTCTGCAACTGTACCAGTTTGTCCTTTTTACCGGGCAGCAGAATATCTTGCAGCGGCACAGGCTGGGGATTGGCGGTACCGCGTTTGAGCACCGACAAAGTATGCGTGCCGTTGCCGTGCACGCCGCAGGTGTATTCCCAAACTTCTTCGCCGAATACGGCATAGTTGGGCGTCTGCCCTTCCAGCTCCATGCTCCGGACATAGCTTAAATAGCAGGGGCTCTTGCGCCGCTCCCGATTCATTTTATTGGTTTCGCGCAGCACTTCGTCTTTTGCCAAAAAAGCTTTGAGCGCCGGTGCCGACAGATTATGGGTACCGACGGATTTTTTCACCGCCTGCAATGCCCACGCATCCAGCGCCTTGTCGCCGGTTTTGGGATAGGAAACCGTCAGCTGGTGGCAGGTCGGATTTTTACTTTTGTTGCAATCGGCCGTTACCGTAAGCATTGTGTTCTTATAGGACAACGGGGCAGCCTGAACACCGGCAGCGGCCAGCAAACCCAGCAGCAATAAGAATTTGGCGGACATAATGACTCCTTTAAAACAAACGAATAAAACCGAATACCCGAAACGCCTGGCAACTACTGCCGCCAGCCACATCATCGTAAGGTGGAACGGCAAAACAGACAATCCTACCGTTTCGTCCCATCCAAAAGCAGCCTGAAAGCCTTTTCAGGCTGCCCCGCAAACCCGAACACCAAGAAAGACCAAGCAAAATGCCCAATATCTACTTCACATCCGATTTGCATTTTTCCCACGCCAATATCGCCCGCTTCTGCCCGCAGTTTCGCGCCCAGGACGGCACCGACGCGCTCAACGAACAAATCATCCGCGTGTGGAACGACACCGTGTCGCCCGACGACATTGTGTATAACCTCGGCGATTTGAGTTTCGCCCGCGACGTACAGACCGTCAGCCGCCATCTCGAGCGGCTCAACGGCGAGCACCATCTGGTTTTCGGCAACCACGACGGCATCATCCGCGCCCATCTCGATCATTTTCTCAACACCCCCAAATACGACGGCCGTCCGCTGCTTGCCTCGGCGCAGGACTATCTCAAAGTCAGACTGCCCGAGAGCGGCCAAACCGCCGTGCTGTTCCACTACCCGATCAGCGAATGGGAAGGCTGCCACAAAGGCTGGTACCATCTCTACGGCCACCTGCACGACCGTCTCGCCGCCATCCCCGGCCGCGCGCTCAACGTCGGCTACGACCTGCACGGCCGCCTGCTCGCTGCCGAAGACGTCGAACGCTTTCTCGCCGCGCTGCCCAAAACCGACCACCACGGCGAGAAAAAAACCATGCCCGATACCGTTGACGCGGCACGGGAATATGTTGCCCGCAGTTTGAAGCAGTTGAACGCGTGAACCGACGGCAAAAGCAGCCTGAAAGCACCATTGTGGTTTTCAGGCTGCTTTTGCCGTCTTTTTTTGCCTTTCAGGCTGCCCGACTGCGACAAATCTTGCTACATTCGCCCCCGCCTTTTCAGACTGCCGGCCGCCCAGGCAGCCTGAAACCGTTTTCCGCCATTCACCGAGACTTGCCATGAATACCGCTGCCCCCAGCCCCTACGCCCCGCCGCCGAATACCGACCTGCCGGAAACCGCGCCGCCCCCGCCGGCACCGCGTCTGCGGCGCATCGGCGCCTGTCTTTTCAATTACGCGCTGTTTATGCTGGTATGGCTGCCGGTGCTGATTACGCTGGAACCGAAGTGGCGCTCGCTGACGCTGGCCATGCTGGTGTGGAATCCCTACACCCCGCCGCCGGTGCTCAGTCTGGCATACTATGCGGAAGAAGGCACCACCGCCGTCCTGAGTATGGTGTTGCTGGCGCTGCTGCTGGTGGTGCAGGTAGCGCTGCTGGCGGTGCGCGGGCAGTCGCTGGGCAAAATGCTGTTCGGCCTGAAAATCGTCGGTGCCAACGGCGAGCGCGCGGGCTTCTGGCGGCTGGTGGTGGTGCGCGAAGCGGGCTTTTATCTCTGCCTGCTGCTGGCTTCCCGCCTGCCGCTGCTGTTTTTCTCGTCCTGGGAATCTGAGCTTGACCAAACGCGCTATGTGCGGCCGCTGCTGCTGGCGCTGTGCCTGCTGATGCTGTGCGTCGGCAGCCGTCGCACGCTGCAGGATATGCTGGCGGGCACGGCGGTGGCCGATGCGCGGCCGCCGCGTTAAGGCAGCCTGAAAACGCCGGCGCGCAAAAAAGCAGCCTGAAAACCGGATGGGCGGTTTTCAGGCTGCTTTTGCCGTATGGGCAGGTGTTTTCGGCTTTCAGGCTGCCTGCGCCGTCAAACAGCCGCTTTCAGTTCGCCGACCAAGGCGGCAACGGCCTCGGCTTCGCGGCCGGGATTGGCTTCGATTTCGCGCACGATGCGGCTGCCGACAATCACGGCATCGGCCACGGCGGCGATTTTCGCGGCAGACGCGGCGTCGCTGATGCCGAAGCCGACGCCGATGGGGATGCGGATGTGGCGGCGCAGCACGGCGAGTTTTTCGGCAACGGCGGCGGTATCGAGCTCGGCCGAGCCGGTTACGCCTTTGAGCGAAACGTAATAGACAAAACCGCCGGCGCGCTGGGCGATTTGGGCGATGCGCTCTTCGCCGGTGGTGGGAGCGACCAGAAAAATGCAGTCCAGACCCGCCGCCTGCAATGCCTGCTGCAGCGGCTCGATAGTTTCCACCGGGCTGTCCACGGTCAGCACGCCGTCCACGCCGGCTTCGGCGGCGACGCGGGCAAAGGTTTCGTAACCCATTTTGTGCACGGGATTGAGATAGCCCATCAGCACCACCGGCGTGTTTTGGTTCGTTTCGCGGAAGCGGCGCACGATGGCGAGCACGTCGTTCAGCGACACGCCCTGCGCAAGCGCGCGTTCGGCGGCGCGCTGGATGGTGGGGCCGTCGGCCATCGGGTCGGAAAAGGGCACGCCCAGCTCGATGATGTCGGCACCGGCCTTGGCCATGCCGTGCATCAGCGCCAGCGTGGTGTCGGGATCGGGATCGCCGGCGGTAACGTAGGGAATCAGCGCCTTGCGGCCGTTAAGGGCTTGGAAAACGGTTTGGATGCGGCTCATGCTGCGTTCTGCTTTCTGAAAAACGGGGTGGTTTCTGAAAAACGGGGTGGTCGGTAAAAATCGGCAAAGGCCGCCATTATATAGCGAATGGCGGCCGCCAGCCGCAGGCGGCAGGCACTTTCAGGCTGCTTTTTCGGCGCAGGCAGCCTGAAAACCGCAGCGCATAAGGGCGGGCAAAGGCGGCGGGCTTAACACGGCTTTACCCTTGGCCGGCGGCGGCATCGGTTACAATGCCCGCCGTTTTTTGCCCTTTATGCCGCGCAACGGCTCGGGAATTTGTTTGGAGAACCGCATGAACTACCGTTATCTGCTGCTTTCAGGCTGCCTTGTCCTGCTGGCCGCCTGTAGCGTGCCGCAAGCACAAAAACCGTCCGAATGGCAGGCCGAACGCAGCCTGAAAACCTTTGCCGCCAGCGGCCGCATGGGCGTGAAAGTGAAAGAAAAAGGCAGCTACGCCCATTTTGACTGGACGCTGGAAAACGGCGTTGAAACCGTCGATGTCAACACCCCGCTGGGCAGTACCGTCGGCCAGCTGTGCCGCGACGACTTGGGCGTGCTGGCGGTGGACAGCAAAGGCCAAAAGTTTGAAGCAGCCACGCCCGACGAATTGAGCGAGCAGCTGTTAGGCTACCGTCTGCCCATCGCCCATCTGGCGGTGTGGGCGAACGGCGAATGGGCAAACGGCCTGCCGCACCGCATCGAAACCGACGGCACGCTGGTGCAGGCCGGCTGGCGCATCCGCCGCAGCCTGAACGAAGACGGCAGCCCGCGCGTGCTGGTGCTGGACAACGGCCAGCTCAACCTGCGGCTGGTATTCAGCGACAGCAGCCGCGAACACGGCCGCGCCGACACACAAGGCCGCTGCCGCGCCCGCAGCAGCTGATCAGGTTTTTAGGCTGCCTGCAGTCGCAACAAGGCAGCCTGAAAACCCGATCGCCGTCCGTTTAATCTCCAACAGCCTTTCAGGCTGCCCCAAACCGCAGGCAGCCTGAAACCGGCCAAACACCCATCCCGAACGCTATGCCCAGCTATCCCGCCCCCGCCAAACTCAATCTCGATTTACGCATCACCGGCCGCCGCGCCGACGGCTATCACGAGTTGGAAAGCATCTTCACCCTGATCGATTTGCAAGACACGCTTGACATCGAGCCGCGCGATGATGGCCGCATCGTGCTGCACACGCCGCTCTCCGACGTGCCGCCCGAGCAGGATTTGTGCGTACGCGCGGCGCGGGCGCTGCAAAACTTTTCAGGCTGCCTTAAGGGCGCGGACATCCGTGTTGAAAAACGCATCCCGACCGGCGGCGGCCTCGGCGGCGGCAGCTCCGATGCGGCCACCGTGCTGATGGTGCTCAACCGCCTGTGGGATTTGAACCTGCCGTCAAACACGCTGCAAAAAATCGGCCTGACGCTGGGCGCGGACGTGCCGTTTTTCCTGTTCGGCCAAAGCGCTTTTGCCCGCGGCATCGGCGAAATCCTCACGCCGCTGGCGCTGCCGCCGCAGTGGTATGTGCTGGTGCGGCCGAACGTGCACGTTGCCACGCCCAAAGTGTTCGCCCATCCCGACCTGCCGCGCGACAGCACCCCTTGCGCCGCGCCGTCTTTTGCCGCGCTGCAGCCGTTTCGCAACGATATGCAGGCGGTGGTGCTGGCCGAATATCCGCCGGTGGCTGCCGCCTTCAGGCTGCTGCAGGATTACGGCAACCCGCGCATGACCGGCTCGGGCGCCTGCCTGTTTTTAGCTTTCGACAATGCGGCCGAAGCTGAAGCGGTGCTCAGCCGCCTGCCCGAAACGCTGGAAAGCTGGTGCGTGGCGGGCTTGGCCGAACACCCGCTGCGTTTTCAGGCTGCCTGAAAAAAGCGGCGGCCAAACGGCAAAGCAGCCTTGACAGCCCGGCCAAAAGCAAACATAATCCGCCCCCTTTAACGGGTCTGCTTTTTGCAGGCGCGAAGTTGGGGATTCGCCAAGTTGGTTAAGGCACCGGATTTTGATTCCGGCATTCGTAGGTTCGAATCCTACA
>NZ_JAKOOW010000002.1:22781-22861 GCF_022288825.1 Kingella pumchi
TCCTTTCAAGTGTTGGGGATTCGCCAAGTTGGTTAAGGCACCGGATTTTGATTCCGGCATTCGTAGGTTCGAATCCTACA
>NZ_JAKOOW010000002.1:22937-74393 GCF_022288825.1 Kingella pumchi
GCGTTTCTTGGGGATTCGCCAAGCTGGTTAAGGCATCGGACTCTGACTCCGACATTCGTAGGTTCGAATCCTACATCCCCAGCCAAACCTAAGCGCGTATGCAAGCCATACGCGCTTGTTTTATTGAAGCAAAACCGGCAAAATCCCTTTTCAGGCAGCCTGAAACTTTGCTTTGATGCGCCGCCGCTATCGGCGTATAATCCGCGGCTTTTGGGCGAGTGGCCCGCATAAGGCAAGGAAGCGGTATGTTTCCCCGAGTAAAATCCTTTTCAAGTGACGAAGACATGGCAGCACACGACAATCTGATGGTGTTTACCGGCAACGCCAATCCCGAACTGGCCTACCGCGTGGTCAAACATCTGGACACCACGCTGGGCAACGCTTCGGTAAACAAATTTTCCGACGGCGAAATCGCAATCGAGCTTCTGGAAAACGTGCGCGGCCGCGACGTCTTCATCCTGCAGCCCACCTGCGCGCCCACCAACGACAACCTGATGGAAGTGCTGACCATGGTCGATGCGCTCAAACGTGCTTCCGCCGGCCGCATCACCGCCGCCATCCCCTACTTCGGCTACGCCCGCCAAGACCGCCGCCCGCGTTCCGCCCGCGTGCCGATTTCCGCCAAGCTGGTGGCCAATATGCTGGTTTCCGCCGGCGTTGACCGCATTCTCACCGTCGATCTGCACGCCGACCAAATCCAGGGCTTTTTCGATATTCCGGTGGACAATATCTACGCCACGCCGATCCTGATTCACGACATCCAGCAGCAGCGTCTGGAAAACCTGACCGTGGTCAGCCCCGACATCGGCGGCGTCGTCCGCGCCCGCGCCGTTGCCAAAGTGCTCAACGCCGATCTGGCGATTATCGACAAGCGCCGCCCCAAAGCCAACGTTGCCGAAGTAATGAACGTCATCGGCGACATCCAAGGCCGCACCTGTATTCTGGTGGACGACATGATCGACACCGCCAACACCCTGTGCAAAGCCGCATCCGCCCTGAAAGAGCGCGGCGCCGAGCGCGTCCTGGCCTACGCCACCCATCCGGTTTTCTCCGGCGAAGCCATCAGCCGGCTGGGCGAATCTGATATCGACCAAGTAGTGGTAACCGACACCATCCCGCTCTCCGATGCCGCCAAAAACTGCGGCCGCATCCGCCAGGTAACCATTGCCGGCCTGCTGGCCGAAACCGTGCGCCGCATCAGCAACGAAGAATCGGTGTCCTATTTGTTTAACGAAGATTTGGTTCAGCCCGGCGCGCTGTTTCTGCCCTAGCCGAACCGAACAGGCAGCCTGAAAAGCGTTTTTGCCCTTTTCAGGCTGCCTGAACAGCCTGCCGCAGGGTTGGTCGCAGCCCGGAAGCGGTATTTTCATTTCCCACTTTAAGGAAAAACCATGTCTAACGAAATCCAAGCAACGATCCGCAGCGAACAAGGTACTGGTGCGAGCCGCCGCCTGCGCAAAAGCGGACAAGTTCCCGCCGTTGTTTACGGCGACAAACAAGAAGCCCAAGCCATCGCCGTAGACCACAAAGAAATGTTCTACGCGCTGGAAAAAGAGTCCTTCTTCAACCGCATTCTCACCCTGAACATCGACGGCAAAAGCCAAGACGTTATCGTGCGCGACTACCAGATGCACCCCTTCAAACGCCAAGTGCTGCACATCGACTTCCAAGCGGTAAACAGCAACGAACCCCTGCGCATGCGCCTGCCGGTTCACATCGTCAACGCCGAAAACTCACAGGCCGTGAAGCTGCAAAGCGGCCGCGTATCGCTGCTGAGCAACACCGTTGACGTGATTCTGGATCCGAAAAACATCCCCGAAGCACTGATTCTGGACTGCGCCAACGTCCAAGCCGGCGACATCCTGCACTTGTCCGACATCCAATACCCCGAAGGCGTGCAGAGCGTGGCGCTCAAACGCGACAGCAACCTGGCGATCGCTACCGTAACCGGTAAAAAACGCTAAACCGCCCGCAAAAACCGGATGCCCGCGCATCCGGTTTTTTTTTCAGGCTGCCTGCCCGCTCGCTACCCAGACGGCGGCAACAGGCAGCCTGAAAACGGCGAACAGCATGACAAACGCAAAAGCAGCCTGAAAACCGAATAATGGTTTTCAGGCTGCTTTTTTTGCGCCGCTATTGTTTGCCGCCGGCGGGCGGGCGGTGCAGCACTTTTTTATCGAGCTTGCGGCGCATCGCCCATGCCAGCAGCGGTTTGGGCAGCAGCGCGCATAGCGCCAGCAGCAGGCGCATGCGGCGGGGGAAGACCAGCGTGTCGCGGCCGGCGGAGAGTGCGGCGAGAATCTCGGCAACCGCCCGCTCTTCGCTGACCAGAAACGGCTTGTGGCGGGCGTCGCCGCCATTGAGCGCGCGCAGGGCGGCGGTATCGACATAGCCGGGGGCGACGGCCAGCACCCGTATGCTGAAAGGCGCAAGCGCGGTGCGGTAGGCATCGGCGCAGGCCAGCATCGCCCGCTTGCATTGGGCGTACAGGCTGGCATAGGGATAATCGAGCAGGCCGGCCGACGAAGCGATGCACACCATTTCGCCGCCGGCGCCGCCGTTTTGCAGATGCGCTGCCGCCCAGGCAAAGCTCTCGGCAAAAGCCTGCAGATTGACCGCCAGCAGCGCCGCGCTGTCGTCGCGGTTTAATGTAAACACCCGCTCGTTGAGATAGCGGCCGGCGGCATACACCACCCGCCGGTAGCGCAGGCCGGCGGCGTCGATGTCGGCAAGCAGCCGCTGCCTTGCTTCCGCATCGCGCAAGTCGGCAGCGAAAGTCTGCCACGCCGGAAACTCGGCGCGTATGCTCTCGAGCTTGGCGGCGCTGCTGCCGGCCACCGCCACCCGCCAGCCTTCGGCCGCGTGCCGCCGTGCCAGCGCCAGCCCGATGCCGCTGCTGCCGCCGATAATCAGAATGGCGGGTTGGGATTCCATATCGGCTCCTTTGCTGGGAACGGTTGAACGGGCAAGACAGCCTGAAAACGCGGCGCCCGCGGTAAAAACAGTGGCATTGTAGCGGAAAGCGCAAAGGCGTTTCAGGCTGCCCTACCCCTAAAAGCAGCCTGAAAGCCGTTCCAGGCTGTTTTTTTGCGTTTGAAGTGCCATCTGCCGTTTTCAGGCTGCTTTGCAAAATGCCCAAAGCAGCCTGAAAGCAATCAATGCCGCCATTCGGATAAGGTTCTGGCTTTGCCAAGCCTTTCAGGCTGCCTACTCCAGCATCTGCTGCGCCCGCCGGTAGCCGTAGTCCCACTGCGCGGCCATTTGCGCGGCGAAAGCGGCATACGGCACGGCCTGCGGTTCGATGCGGCCGCTGCGCAGGCTGAAGCGGCGGCTCGGGCAGTGCCCGCGCAGCGCGGTGCGGATGTCGGCAAACGGCAGGCGCAGGATGCGGCCGGCGGGGGCGGCAAAAGCGGCAGCCTGAAGGCGGCGCGCTTCGGCGTCGAAACCCAGCACGCGGGCGATGGCGGGCAGGGCAAGGGCGCGGCCGTAGGGCGGTTTGTGCTCGGCGTACACGGTGCCGGCCAGCGCCGCCGCCTGCTCGATAGGCAGCAGATCGACCACACCGCCCAGATACACGCCGCCCTCGGGCGCGGGCAGCGGCGCCAGATAATACATATCGCTGATGGTGGCATACAGCGCCGCCTGCCAATCCTGAAGCGGCCGTATTTCGACGGCAGCGGCAATCCGCGGCGACAGCGCGGCGGTGGCGCAGTCCGGCACCGCCGGCAGCGGCGCCTGAGCGCTCGGGGCGAACAGCAACTGGCGCAGCCGCGGCCGGCCGTTTTCGTTTTCCAGCCGCGCGGCAGAGATCAGCAGCGCGGGCGCATCCGCCCGAATGCCGCCGGCAGCCTGAAACAGCGGATCGAGCCAGTTGTGCGCGTTTTCGCCGTCGGCCAGCGCAAACAGCGCCAGCCGCGCCAGTTCGTCCGTCAGATGATCGAAGCCCTCCGCCGCCAGATAACGCGCCAGCCGCTGCGGCGAACGGTACAGATACCAGCGATAAGCAGCCTGAAAAAGCGTCTGCCGGCGCGGCGCCGACGATGCGCGCGCCAGCATCAGCACGCGGTGCATCGCCGGCGAACACAGCAGGCGGCGGGCATCTTCCGGCTGCGGCGCCAGCGCCACCGTGAGCGCGGCAAAACCGCCGCCGCAGGATGCCAGCAGCGCGTCGGGGCGGCGGCCGCGCTCGCACAAAGCGGCATAAGCGCCCAAATAGGCACCGAAGCGCATGCCGCCGCCGCACATCATCAAAAGCGAAGAAAAGGGCTGGTTCATCGTGTGTTGTTCCGGCTTTAAGGCAGCCTGAAAGGCTTTCAGGCTGCCGGCGGCACGCAGTATAGCGGCAAAACGCTGCCGCGGCCGCGGCAGCCTGAAAAGCCGCGCGTTTCCCTATATAATGGTGCATCTTTTTCAGGCAGCACATTATGGAAACCAAACAAAAAATCCTCGACCAATGCCGCAAAAGCGGCCTGCAGATTACCCCCCTGCGCGAGCAGGTGCTCGACATCGTGCTTGAGTTCGACGGCGTGATCAAAGCCTATACCGTGCTGGCGCAGATGCAGCGCAGCAGCGCCTCGGTAGTCGCCCCGCCCACCGCCTACCGCGCGCTCGACTTTTGGGCGGAACACGGCGTGCTGCACAAAATCCCCGCCGTCAACGGCTATGTGCTGTGCACCCACGCCCGCCACGACTGCGACAGCCACTGCCACGCCGGCGCCCAAGAACACAACAGCAGCTTCATTTTGGTCTGCACCGAATGCGGCGCGGTGGACGAGCAAAGCCTGACCGCCGAATGGGCGGCGCTGCGCTCGGCCGTTGCCGCCGGCGGCTTCAATCTCAACGAAGAACACGTCGTTCTCACCGGAATCTGCGCCAAATGTCATTAAAAACCAAAGTCCACCTGTTTTCCGGCTTTCTCGGCACCGGCAAAACCACCGCCCTGCGCCGCCTGCTGCAGCAAAAAAGCCCCGCCGAACAATGGCTGCTGATCGTCAACGAATTCGGCGAAATCGGCATCGACGGCGCGGTACTGGCCGACAACGGCATTCCGGTGGCCGAAATCTCCGGCGGCTGCCTGTGCTGCACCGCCGGCGGCCAGATGGGCGACACCGTGCGCAAAATGCTCGCCAAGCGCCGCCCCGAGCGCATCCTGATCGAAGCCAGCGGGCTGGCGCATGCCGCCGGCGTAATCGACGAACTCAAATCTCCCGAGTTTGCCGACGCGCTGGAAATCGCCGCCGTCTTCACCCTTGTCGATCCGCGCCAGTTCACCAATCCCGACTACGCCGCCAACCCGCTCTACAAAGACCAAGTCGGCGTGTGCGACGTTTTGGTCGCCAACAAAACCGACCTGTGCGATGCCGCCACGCTCGAGACCTTCCGCAAGCAGGCCGCCGCGCTGTTTCCGCCGAAAACGCTGGTGGCCGAAGTGCAAAACGCCGAAATCGACATCGCCTGGCTCGATCTGCCGGTGGCGGAAAAATCGCGCTACCGCGTCAAAGTGCTGCCGGAAAACACCCTCGGCTTCCAGTCGCAAGGCTACACCTTCCCCGCTGGCCGCAATTTCGACGGCGAGCGGCTCACCCGCTTTTTCGACGAACTGCCCGCGCTCGCCGACGGCCTGGTGCGCGCCAAAGGCGTATTCCAAGTGCTCGGCACCTGGGTCTGGCTCAACTGGACCGACGGCCAATGGGGCGCCAACCAAGTCGCCTGGCGCCGCGACAGCCGCTTCGAGCTGATCGCCAAATCCTTCGACGCCGACCGCATCGAAGCCGCCCTGCAGGCAGCGCTGGAAGACGAAGACGAAACGCCGGCAGCCTGAAAACCGCCGCCAAACGCAAAACGGTGCGCGGGGCGCACCCTACAGCAGGATTGCGGCGGGATGGCACAAGTAGGGTGCGCCCCGCGCACCAAAAACCAGCGCCGATTCCACCCCGTCCCAAATCCAAAAAGCAGCCTGAAAACCGATAACAAAGTTTTCAGGCTACCTTTATGCTGTTTTCAGCAGGATGTAGCTTGGGTTGCCAAACCCAACATCCGCAAGGGTGTTCTACCATGTTGGGTCTCGACCCAAGCTACAATACTGTACCGTTTCCACCCTATCCAAACCCCAAAAAGCAGCCTGAAAACCGCCAATACGGTTTTCAGGCTGCTTTTGCCTTTTTCAGACGGACATTTAAGAGCCGCAGGCCAGCTCGAGCTGTTTGAGTGCCGGGCTGTTGGGCACTACCGGGCGGGCAGGCGCTTGGGCGGCGGTGTATTTGCGGTGCGATACCAGTTTTTTGTTTTCGTCCCACAGGTGGATTTCCAGCAGGCGGAAGGTGCGTTTTTTGCAGTCCAATTCCCATTCGCCGATGGCGGTTTGGAAACGCGGCGTGTTGTGGTAGCTCTCTTTTTCCGGCTTGAGCACGATTTTGCGGTCGCGCAGGCGCACGGTGTCGCCGCTGCGTTTGATGCTGCCGGTGTCGTAGGCGGCGCGGATGTTTCCGTCGCGGATGTCGCCCAGGTCTTTCCAGATGCCGAGCGCTTTGGCGGCGGGGTCGTCGGGCAGTTTGGACTGTACCGGCCCGTCGCCCGCGCAGGCGGACAGCAGCAGGGCGGTGGCGAGAATGGCGGGCAGTAGTGGCTTCATGGGCGCTCTCCAGCGGTTGCGCTTTCAGGCAGCCTGAAAACAGCTTCTTCAGGCTGCCTGAAATGTTAAAATCGCGATTTTGCCACGAACCTGCCCCGAAGGTAAGCCCGCCATGCCCCATTCCAGCGCCCTGCAGATCCTGCGCGACGTTTTCGGCTATCCCGAATTCCGCGGCCGCCAGGCCGAGATTGTCGATACGCTTGCCGGCGGCGGCAGCGCGCTGGTGCTGATGCCCACCGGCGGCGGCAAGTCTCTGTGCTATCAGATTCCGGCGCTGCTGCGCGAAGGCACGGCGGTGGTGGTGTCGCCGCTGATTGCGCTGATGGACGACCAAGTAGCCGCGCTGCGTGCGGCCGGCGTGCATGCGGCGGCGGTGCACAGCGGCACGCCGCCGCAAACGGTGCGCGATCTGGCCGACGACATCCGCGAAGGCAGCCTGAAACTGCTGTACGTTGCCCCCGAGCGGCTGGTTTCCGAGCGTTTTCTGCGTTTTCTCGACCATACCGCCGTCAGCCTGTTTGCCATCGACGAAGCCCACTGCGTGAGCCAGTGGGGGCACGACTTTCGCCCCGAATACCGCGCATTGGGGCTACTGGCCGAGCGTTATCCGGCCGTGCCGCGCATCGCACTCACCGCCACCGCCGACGCCGAAACCCGCGCCGACATCAAACACTATCTGCACCTGCAGTCCGCCCCCGAGTTCGTCTCGAGCTTCGATCGGCCGAACATCTACTACCAAATCATCGAAAAAAACAACGGCAAAAAGCAGCTTTTGGACTTTCTCAAGCGCCGTCCCGCCGGCGACAGCGGCATCGTGTACTGCTTAAGCCGCAAAAGCGTGGAAGACGTGGCCGCCTTTCTCTGCGAAAACGGCTTCAACGCCCTGCCCTACCACGCCGGCCTGAGCATGGACACCCGCAGCGCCAACCAAAGCCGCTTTATCCGCGAAGACAGCATCATCATCGTCGCCACCGTCGCCTTCGGCATGGGCATCGACAAACCCGACGTGCGCTTTGTCTGCCATCTCGACATGCCGCAGAGCATCGAACACTTCTATCAGGAAAGCGGCCGCGCCGGCCGCGACGGCCTGCCCGCCGCCAGCTGGCTGTGCTACGGCATGAACAATCTCGTACTCCTGAAAGAGCGCATTCAGGAAAGCGGCGCCGACGACTGGCAAAAGCAAATCGAAATCCAAAAGCTCAACGCCATGTTCGACGTCTGCGAAACCGCCGGCTGCCGCCGCCAGCTCTTGCTGCGCCACTTCGGCGAAACGTCCGAACCCTGCGGCAACTGCGACAACTGCCTGCACCCGCCCGAGCGCTTCGACGCCACCGAAGACGTGCAAAAGCTGCTGAGCTGCGTGTACCGCGTCGGCCAGAGCTTTGCCGCCGGCTATGTGATCAACGTGCTGCGCGGCAAAGACGACGACTGGATCCGCCGCAACGGCCACCACACACTCTCCACCTTCGCCATCGGCGCCAAACGCAGCGACAAAGACTGGCGCGCCATCGTCCGCCAGTGCATCGGCCTGGGGCTGCTCGACAACGACACCGCCAACCACCAGGCACTGCTGCTCACCCCCGCCGCCCGCGCCGTACTCAAAGGCGAACAGCACGTGATGCTGCGCACGCTCAAACGCGAAAAATCCGCCACCCAAGTACCGCAAAAAAGCGAATGGCTGCGCACCGAGCGCGAAGAGCGGCTGTGGCAGGCGCTCAAACAATGGCGCAGCGAACGCGCCCGCGCCGACAACGTCCCCGCCTACATCATCTGCGGCGACAAAACCCTGCAAAGCATCGTCCAAACGCAGCCTGAAACCAGCGATGCCCTGCATCAGGTCTATGGCTTGGGCGACGCCAAAATCGACAAATTCGGCAGCGAAATTCTCGAAATCTGCCGCAGTATCGGCAGCGAAACCGATAGCGGCGGCAGCGCTTTCAGGCTGCCTGAAAGCCCCGCCAAGCAGTCTGAAAACCCCGAAGACGAATTTCTCCACAGCAGCCGCGACCGCGCCCTGTGGCAGGCGCTCACCCAATGGCGCGGCGAAACCGCCGATGCCGAAGGCTGCCCCGAGCACAGCATCTGCCCCGACGACAGCCTGCGCGACATGGTTGCCTTCACCCCCGAAACCGACGCCGACCTGGCCGCCGTTTACGGTCTCGGCGCCGTGCGCATCGCCAAATACGGCGCCGCCATACTCGAAGTCTGCCAACCCTACGCCCGCAGCCTGCCGCCCGAAGCCAAGCGCGAGCGCGCCACCATGCGCCGCCTGAACCGCTGGTGCGCCGACACCGCCCGCGCCCAAGAGCTGGCCGAACACCAAATACTCAGCAAAATCACCCTGCGCGCCCTCGCCGCCCGCCGCCCGCAAACCCTGCCCGAGCTGCAAACCGTGCACGGCATCAATGAAGAAAAAAGCGAACGCTACGGCGCCGAACTGCTGGCGCTGCTCGCCGAAGCGGAAGAAGCGGAAGCGGAATAAACGTTTTCAGGCTGCCTGCGGCACGGCAGGCAGCCTGAAAAAAGCAGCCTGAAACGGTTTTTCCCGTTTCAGGCTGCTTTTTTGCGCTTGGCAAGCTACATCAAAAAGAAATACGCCCACGCCGCCACCAGCGCGATTGAAAGCAGGTTCAGCACCATGCCCACTTTAAGCATATCGCGCTGGGTAACGATGCCGGTGCCGAACACAATCGCATTCGGCGGCGTCGCCACCGGCAGCATAAAGGCACAAGACGCGCCGATGCCGATGACCATCACCAGCACTTCCTTGGGCATGCCCATCTGCTCGGCAACGCTGGCAAACACCGGCACCAATAGCGCGGCGGAAGCGGTGTTGCTGGTGAACTCGGTAAGGAAAATGATAAAGGTCGATACCGCCAAAATCACAATAAACGGATGGGCGAGTACGAAAGTGCTGGCCATTTCCTGCCCCAGCGCGGCGGAAGCGCCCGATTTTTGCAGCAGCGTGCTCAGCGTGATGCCGCCGCCAAAGAGCAGCAGCACGCCCCAGTCGGTATTGCGCGCCACTTCGCGCCAGCGCACCACGCCGAACACCACCACCGCCACCGCCGCAGTCAATGCCACGAAAGTATCGGGGTTTTTGATGCCGAAACGCTCTTCAATCTGCTTGCCCAGCACCCACGCCACCGCAGCGGCCAGAAAAATCAGCAGCGCAATCACGCGGTGCAGCGTCCACGGAATGTCTTCGTGTTCCACCTGCACTTTGGCCGACAGATTGGGTTTGAGCACGATAAACAGCGAAAACAGCATCAGCGGCAAGAGCGCCAGCATCATCGGCAGGCCGAACTTCATCCAGCCGGCAAAATCCAAGCCCAGCGCCTTGGCGGCAATCGCGTTCGGCGGCGAGCCGACCACCGTACCCAAGCCGCCGATGCTGGCGCAGTAGGCGATGCCCAACAGTACGAATACGAAAGTATTGCGGTCTTTTTCCTTGTCCAGATGGCTCATCAGCCCCATTGCCAGCGGCAGCATCATCGCCGCCGTTGCCGTATTGCTGATCCACATCGACAGCACCGCCGTAACCAAAAACAAAAGATGCACTGCGACAAAAGTATTGCCGCGCGAAAGCGAAATCAGCCACACGGCGATTTTGCGGTCGAGCTTTTGCATATGCAGCGCCGTCGCCAGCGCGAAGCCGCCGAAAAACACATAGATAATCGGGTCGGCAAAGCCCGCCAGCGCCTGCTTGGTGCCCATTTCGGGAATCTGAAACAAGATAGCAAACAGCGGCACGATCAGCGCGGTTACGGTGATGTGCACCGCTTCGGTAAACCACATAATCGCCACAAAGGCCAAAATGCACAGCCCTTTATTGACATTGCTCTCGTAAGGCAGGATCTGATAGAGCGCCGCGCTTACCGCTGCCGCCACCAGCGCAATCAGCAGGCCGCGGAAATTGGTAATCGGTGCCTGCGCGCTCAAAAGCTCGACATTGTCCGGCTGGCGCTTGTCCGGCGCGGACGAAGTGGGATGATTCATAAATCTCTCCTAATGGTTTTTCTTGGTAACACGGCACCGCCATGCTGCGGCACCGGCATTAAGATAACACAAACCTACACAATACTAAAAAGCGTAAAGGCAGCCTGAAAAGTTTCAGGCTGCCCCAAACAGCGGCAGTTTGTAGCCGAAGATGCGAAATCCAAACGACAATCCGCCCCGTTTTGCGCCGCCGCACACAAAAACACGGCGCAAAAGACACACAAAAAGCAGCCTGAAAACGGCAAAACCGCTTTCAGGCTGCCCAATCGGGCATCGTGTGCTACATTCTGCAGACCCTAACACACAAAGGAACCCCCCCATGAAAAAAGCCCTTATCCCCACCCTTGCCGCCTGCCTGCTGCTGGGCGGCTGCATGACCGGCATCATGTGGGAGCGCATGGCCGGCGACCAGTACGAATTTGCCGCAGACGAGAGCGACAACATCACCGCCTTTGCCGTTGCCACTGCCGACAGCAGCCAGTTAAAAAAAGGCAGCCTGATACTGGTGGGCGAAAAATACTGGTACGTTTTAGACCAAGGAGAGGAAAACACGCGGCGTTTGGCACAACTGCGCGCGCAATTTCCCAAAGCCTTTTCTTTTAAAAGCAAAGGCAATCTTGAAGCAAACAAGCGCTACAAAAACAACACCTTTGTTTTAGAACGCCGCGAAGAAGAGAAAGGCTCGTTCCGCAGCGAATACTGCCTGGGCTACCAAACCGACAATCCCGCCGAAGCCAAGCAATTGGCCGCTTTGGGCTTTGACAAAAAACCGGACGGCTACGAAACCTGCAGCGCGGTTACCGGAAAAATGTACGCCGTCGGCAATTTGAAAGTTCCTGCCGAATACCGTTTCGAGAGCCGTCTGCCGGTGCAATTAGGCCGCTCTTACGGCAAATCCGCCCCCGCCGGCAATAAAGTCGCCGCCGCCCTGCTCACCCCATTGGCTCTGGCTGCCGATGCTGTTGCCACGGTCACGGTGTATCCGATCATGTTTCGTAAAGCCTGGTTCGGGGATACTTCGATGTAAAACATACAAAAGCAGCCTGAAAGCCGGTTTCCCGCTTTCAGGCTACTTTTTTGGCAGATTGTTTTTTCAGACGGCCATCGCCTTAAACACTTCTTTCGCGGCGGCGATGGTTTCGTCGATTAATTCAGTCGTATGCGCGGCGGAGACGAAACCGGCTTCGTAGGCTGAGGGGCCGAAGGCGACTTGTTTATCCAGCATGCCGTGGAAGAAGGTTTTGAAGCCGTCCACGTTGGAGCGTGCCATGTCGGCGTAGTTGCGCGGCAGGCCGTCGGCAAAATACAGGCCGAACATGCCGCCCACGCTGTCGGCACAGAATGCGACGCCTGCGGCTGCGGCGGCAGCCTGAAAGCCTTGCACCAGCTGTTCGGTACGCGCGGCCAGGTTTTCGTAGAACCCGGGGCGCTGGATGATTTCCAGCGTTTTCAAACCGGCGGCGACGGCGACGGGGTTGCCCGACAAAGTGCCGGCCTGATACACGCCGCCGAGCGGGGAGATGGCGGCCATAATGTCTTTGCGCCCACCAAACGCCGCCAGCGGCATACCGCCGCCGATCACTTTGCCCATGGTGGTCAAATCGGGCGTGATGCCGTGCAGCGACTGCGCGCCGCCGAGCGCGACACGAAATCCGGTCATCACTTCGTCGTAAATCAATACCGCGCCATGTTTGGCGGTGAGTTCGCGCAAGGCTTGGACAAAGCTTTCAGACGGCCTTACCAAGTTCATATTGCCCGCAAACGGCTCAACGATGACGCAGGCGATTTCGCCGCCGATTTGCGCGAAGGTTTCTTCAAGCTGGGCAACGTTGTTGTATTCCAGCACCAGCGTGTGCTTGGTGAAATCGGCAGGCACGCCGGCGGACGACGGGTTGCCGAAGGTGAGCAGGCCGCTGCCCGCTTTCACCAGCAGGCTGTCGGAATGGCCGTGGTAGCAGCCCTCGAATTTGATGATTTTGTCGCGGCCGGTAAAGCCGCGTGCCAGGCGGATGGCCGACATGGTGGCTTCTGTGCCCGAGCTGACCAGGCGCACTTGTTCGACGCTGGGCACGAGTTTGGCGATTTCTTCGGCAATCACGATTTCGCCCTCGGTGGGCGCGCCAAACGACAGCCCGCCCAAGGCCGCTTCGCGCACGGCTTCAATCACTTCGGGATGGGCGTGGCCGACAATCGCCGGCCCCCACGAGCCGACGTAGTCAATATAGCGCGTGCCGTCGGCATCCCACACATAGGCGCCCTCGGCCTTTTGGATGAAACGCGGCACGCCGCCGACACTGCCGAAGGCGCGCACGGGCGAATTGACGCCGCCGGGAATGATGTTTTTGGCGCGGGTGAAAAGTTGTTCGTTGCGGGTCATGGGGGTTTCCTTTCTGAATGGGGCAGCCTGAAAAACAAACGCGCGATGATACCGCACTTTCAGGCTGCCTTCGGCGGTGTAAAAGCAAAAGGCAGCCTGAAACGTGTAGAATGCGGCCGCAGGGCATCCGCCCGCGTTTGTTTTGCGCTTTGCTTCGTTTAATGCCGCACAGGCAGCCTGAAAAAATCCGCCTTATGGAATCGATAGTCGAACTGCGCCATCTGCGCACCCTAGTCGCCCTGCAGGAAACCGGCAGCGTGTCGCTGGCCGCCCAGCGGGTGTTTCTCACCCAGTCGGCGCTCTCGCACCAGATCCGGCTACTGGAAAACCATTTTGAAACGCCGCTGTTTGAGCGCAAGTCGGCTCCGCTGCGCTTTACGCCGGCCGGCGAGCGGCTGCTGAAGCTGGCACGCGAGCTGCTGCCGCGCGTGGCCGACGCCGAGCGCGACCTGATCCAGATTGTCCACGGCGAAGCGGGCGAGTTGCGGCTGGCGGTGGAATGCCATACCTGCTTCGACTGGCTGATGCCGGCGATGGGCGTGTTCCGCCCGCAATGGCCGCAGGTGGAATTGGACATTGTGTCCGGCTTCCAGGCCGATCCGGTCGGCCTGCTGCTGAGCCGCCGCGCCGACGTGGCGATTGTGTCCGAAGCGGTGCCGCAGGCAGACATCGCCTACGAGCCGCTGTTTGCCTACGAAATGGTCGGCATCTGCGCGCCCGACCATCCGCTGGCCGGCAAAGAAGTGTGGCAGGCGCAGGACTTTGCCGACGAAACCCTGATCAGCTATCCGGTGCCCGACGATATGCTCGATTTGCTGCGCAAAGTGCTGCTGCCGCAGGGCGTCAATCCGGCGCGCCGCCACAGCGAGCTGACCATCGCCATCGTGCAGCTGGTGGCCAGCCGCCGCGGGATTGCCGCGCTGCCGTATTGGTCGGTGATGCCCTATGTGGAGAAAAACTATATCGTTACCCGCCAAATCGGCGATACGCCGCTGCAGAGCGAACTGTATGCCGCCATCCGCAGCGAAGACGCCAAGCGTGTTTATCTGCGCGACTTCTGCCGCATCGTGCGCGAAGAAGGCTTTGCCAGCCTGCCCGGCTTAAGCCATCTGTCGCTGCCCGCAGAGCTGACCATCGGCGCGCGCGGCTAGCCGTTTTTCCCGTCTTTCAGGCTGCCTTTGCCCCGCAGGCAGCCTGAAAAAACCATCGGAGCCAAGCATGACCCTGCAACACAAACTGCCGCAGCCGATGCTGCCGGAAACCCAGCGCCGCGAAATCGGCGCGCGCGAAAGCTACCACCTGCTGAAAATCCTGTCCGAATTCGTCCAGGCCGGCGAAGAATTGCGCGCGGTGCAGCCGGCGGTGAGCATCTACGGCAGCGCCCGCCTTGCCGCCGACCATCCCGACTGCCTGTTTGCCGAAAGCCTGGCGCGCAAGTTGTCCGACGCCGGTTTCGCCGTGATTTCCGGCGGCGGTCCCGGCATTATGGAAGCCGCCAACAAAGGCGCGCACGCCGGCCGCAGCCCCGCCGTCGGCCTCAACATCGTGCTGCCGCACGAGCAGCACGCCAATCCCTATCAGGATTTGTCGGTAACCTTCCAGCATTTTTTCCCGCGCAAAGTGATGTTTGTCAAACACGCGCTGGCCTATATCGTGATGCCCGGCGGCTTCGGCACGCTCGACGAATTTTTTGAAAGCCTGACGCTGGTGCAAACCGGCAAAATCCCGCAGCGGCCGATTATTCTCGTCGGCAGCGCATTCTGGCGCGGCCTGCTCGAGTGGATGCAGCAGCAGCTCGCCGAGCGCGGCCTGATCGGCAAAGACGACATGCAGCTTATCCGCCTGTGCGACAGCGAAGACGAAGTGATCGACGCGGTCTTCCGCTACTACGAAAACTGCCACGACGACTTCTGCGTCGAACCCGACGTCGGCAACTGGGATTTGGGGCTGTAAGCAGCCGGTTTCCCATTGGCAAAAAAGCAGCCTGAAAGCCGGATTTCGGTTTTCAGGCTGCTTTTTTTGGGGACGGCCTGCCCGCTCCCTGCCAAACGGCAGGGCTTAGTTGGCGGCGTTGACGCAGATGCGTTTGACGGTACCGCTTTTACTTACGCTGAAGGTGTAGCGGCCTTTGTTCAGTTCGACAAACCGGAATGCGGCGCCGCTGTCGCCGTCGTGGCCGAGCTCGGAGGGCAGGCGGCGGCCTTTGGCGTTGCGTACGGCAAAGCCGGCATCGCCGTCCACGGTGAGCAGGGCATCGTCGGAGCGGCTGTCGATGCGGTAGCGCTGGCCGCTTTTCAGTTTCAGGTTTTCGGCGCAGCCGGTATCGTCCAGCGGCAGGCTCTTCAGGCTGCCGGCGTGGGCAGCGCCAGCCAGCAGCAGCAAGGCGGTGAGAAGGGCGAAACGGGATTTCATGGGATTTCCTTTCTGTTAAGGGAGGGAGAAAGCAGCCTGAAAGGCTTTCAGGCTGCCTTTTGGCGGCGGCAAAACCCGCGTTCAGCCGTCGGCATGAACGCAGATAAGCGAAGCGGTGCCGCTTTGGGTGATGTTTAAGACAAAACGCCCTTTTTTCAGGCGCGCGGCGCGGACGGAATCAAAGGGCGGGCCGTTGTCCATCACATGGCGGGTTTCGACGGGCAGCGGTTTACCGCCCAAAGTGTGCACGCTGAAACCGACCTTCTCGGAGATGACCAGCAGGACGTCCTTGGCGCGGCCGTTGATGCGGTAGCGCTCGCCGCGCTGCAGTTCCAGATTTTTCGCGCAGCCGGCATCGTCCAGCGGCAGGCTTTTCAGGCTGCCGGCGTGGGCGGTACCGGCCAGCAGCAGCGCGGCGGCAAGGGCGGTTAGACGGGGTTTCATGGGTTTCCTTTCGGTTCGGTAAAAACGGGGGAATCAGGCAGCCTGAAAGGGGGGTTTCAGGCTGCTTTTGCTTTTTCAGGCTGCCCTGCGTATCGTCGGGCAGCCTGAAAACGGCTGGGGGCGTCAGCAGGCGTATTCGGCCAGCAGGGTTTCCTGTACGCCGGCGGGGGCTTCGCCGGCGGCGGGGCGGATGCGTTCGTAGTGGCCGCTGCCGTCCATCTGCCAGGCTTTGGCGGTGTCGGCGAGCGCCAGTTGCAGGCCTTCGCGGATGACACGCGCTTTGAGCGCGGGGTCGAGCACGGGGGTGGCGGTTTCGATGCGGTTGAAGAAGTTGCGCCCCATCCAGTCGGCGCTGGCGATGTACACGTCTTCGGCGCCGCCGTTGTAAAAGTAATAGACGCGGGCGTGTTCGAGCAGGCGGCCGATTACCGAGCGCACGCGGATGTTGTCGGACAGGCCGGGCACGCCGGGGCGCAGGGCGCACATGCCGCGCACGATCAGGTCGATTTCGACGCCGGCGGCGCTGGCGCGGTAGAGCGCTTCGATAACCTGCGGCTCGATCAGCGAATTCATTTTGGCGATGATGCGGGCGGGGCGGCCGGCTGCGGCGTTGGCGGTTTCGCGCTCGATGGCGTCCATCACCATTTTGTGCAGGGTAAACGGGCTTTGGTACACTTTTTTCAGCTTGGTGGCCTGGCCTAAGCCGGTGATTTCCATAAAAAGTGCGTTGACATCACGGGTGATGGCGGTGTCGGCGGTGAACAGGCCGAAATCGGTGTAGATGCGCGACGTGCCCTGGTGGTAGTTGCCGGTGCCCAGGTGGGCGTAGCTTTTCAGGCTGCCGTTTTCGCGGCGGATGACCAGCGCCATTTTGGCGTGGACTTTGTAGCCGAACACGCCGTACACCACGTGGGCGCCGGCTTCTTCCAGCCTGCCCGCCCAGTTCACATTATTGGCTTCGTCAAAACGCGCCATCAGCTCCACCACCACCGTTACCTGCTTGCCGGCAAGCGCGGCGGCCATCAGCGCGCGCGCCAGCTCGGAATGGGTGCTGGTGCGGTAGATGGTCATTTTGATGGCGACAACGTCGGGATCGCGCACGGCGTCGTGCACAAACTGGATCACGGGATCGAAAGACTGGTAGGGGTGGTGCAGCAGAATATCGCGCGCGGCGATTTGGTCGAACATTGATTCGTTGGGATTCAGATCGGCGGGAAACTGCGGCGTATAAGGGGCAA
Source organism: Kingella pumchi (assembly GCF_022288825.1). GTDB lineage: Bacteria > Pseudomonadota > Gammaproteobacteria > Burkholderiales > Neisseriaceae > Kingella_D > Kingella_D pumchi. The sequence goes on from NZ_JAKOOW010000002.1 coordinate 40,039, forward strand.
AGCGCAGATCGGGGCGGTCGATCATATCGGGCACCGCCATCAGCCGCACCAGATTCACCGGCCCGTCCACGCGGTAAAGGTCGCTGCGCGCCAGCCCGAAATGCGCCAGCAGAAAATCGGAAAGATGCTCGGGGCAGCCTTCGGCCACTTCCAGCCGCACGCCGTCGCCGAATTCGCGGTCGTGTAACTCGTTTTTGATGGCGGTGCGCAGGTTGCGCAGGTCTTCTTCGTCCACCATCAGCGCGCTGTCGCGGGTCAGGCGGAACTGGTGGCAGCCTTCAACCGCCATGCCGCGAAAGAGTTTGTACACATATTCGTGCAGTATCGACGACAAAAACACAAAGGCTTCGCTGCCGCCGCTGATGTCTTCAGGCAGCCGCACCACGCGCGGCAAAATGCGCGGCGCCTGCACCACCGCCATGCCCGAAGCGCGGCCGAAAGCGTCTTTGCCGCTGAGTTCGACCAGAAAATTGAGCGATTTGTTGAGCGGGCGCGGGAAAGGGTGGGAAGCGTCCAGACCGATGGGCGTGAGAATGGGCAGCAGCTCGCGGTTGAAATAGCCTTCGATCCAGGCGCGCTGCTCCGGCGTCCAGTCTTTGCGGCGCACAAAGCGGATGTTTTCGCGCTCCAGCGCCGGCACCAGCACGTCGTTAAACAGGCGGTACTGCTCGCCGATCAGCTTTTTCGCTTCTTCGCCCACTGCGGCGATGGTCTGTGCCGGCGTCAGGCCGGAATCAAACAGGATATCCGGCTGCTCGCGCTCTTGGCGCTTGAGCCGCGCCATGCGTACTTCAAAAAATTCGTCGAGATTGGACGACACGATGCACAGAAAACGCAGCCGCTCCAAAAGCGGCAGGCTCTCGTCCCACGCCTGCGCCAAAACGCGGCGGTTAAAGGCCAGCAGGCTGGTTTCGCGGCACAGAATGCGGTTGGATTCGGGCATAGTCGTTTCCTTTGCGTTTGGCGTGTCTAACAGGCAGATTATAGCGCGGCAGCAGGCTTTCAGGCTGCTTTGGCGCAGGCAGCCTGAAAGCAAAAAAGCAGCCTGAAAACCTTTCAGGCTGCCTGCGGGCGGCTTTAACGTATCTGGCCGCTGCCTTCGACGATGTATTTGTAAGTCGTCATCTCTTCGAGCCCCATCGGGCCGCGGGCGTGGAGTTTTTGCGTGGAAATGCCCATTTCGCAGCCGAGTCCGAACTCGCCGCCGTCGGTGAAGCGGGTGGACGCGTTAATGTACACGGCGGCGCTGTCCACTTGGGCGGCGAAATAGCGGGCGGTGTCGGCATTGGCGGTAACGATGGCATCGGAGTGGCGGGTGCTGTGTGCGTCGATATGGGCAACGGCCGCTTCAACCGAATCCACGATTTTCACCGCCAAAATATAGTCGGAAAACTCGGTATCGAAATCCGCATCGGTTGCAGCCTGCCCGCTAATCCATTGCCGCGCAGCATCGTCCAAACGCAATGCCACCGGTGTCAAACCCTGCGCCTGCCGTTCGGCTACCAAACGCTGCTGCAAGCGCGGCAGTAAAACGGCGGCGGTGTCGCGGTGTACCAAACACACTTCGGCCGAATTGCACACCGAAGGGCGGCTGGTTTTGGCGTTGTCGATGATGTTTAAGGCCATGTCCAAATCGGCGTCGCGGTCGATGTACACATGGCAGATGCCGGTGCCGGTTTCGATAACCGGCACATGCGCGTTTTCCACTACCGCACGAATCAGCCCCGCGCCGCCGCGCGGAATCAGCAAATCCAAGTAGCCCACGGCTTTCATCATCGCGTGGGCGCTGTCGCGGCTGGTGTCTTCCACAAGCTGGATGCACTCGGGCGAAATGCCGTCTGAACCGGCCAGCGCGCTTTTGAGCGCGGCGACAATCGCGGCGGAGGAGTGGTAGGCTTCTTTGCCGCTGCGCAACACCACCGCATTGCCGCTTTTGAGCGCCAGCGCGGCGGCATCGGACGTAACATTCGGCCGGCTCTCGTAAATAATGCCGACCACGCCCAGCGGCACGCGGATTTTGCGGATGGCCAAGCCGTTTTCCAGCGTGCGCGTATCGAGCGTTGCGCCCACGGGGTCGGGCAACGGCACCAGCGCGCGGATGCCCTCGGCCATCGCCGCAATCCGCGCTTCGTCCAGGCGCAAACGGTCAAGCATGGCGGGGGAAAGATGCGCGGCGGCGGCTTCCATATCGGCGCGGTTGGCCGTCAAAATATCGTCCGTAGCCGCCAGCAGCGCATCGGCCATCGCCGCCAAAGCGCGGTTTTTGGCGGCGGTATCGGCGGTGTTCACCGATTTTTTCGCGCGTTTGACTTGCTCGAACAGGGTTTGGGTGGGGGTCATTTTTTTCTCCTTTGTGTTTGTTTTGGGGATAGGGAAAGGCAGCCTGAAAAGCGGGGTTGTCGGATACGAGTATCCGACCTACGGCTCAAATCTCATGCAAAAACAATTCCAATTCGGGGGTAACGGTAATCCAGTCGTCGCGGTGGATGACCACGCCTTTGGGTTTGGGCGCGGCAAGCAGCGTGTTCAGACGGCCTGCATCGGTTTTTACCCGCCCTTTGCCGATGATGCGCGTGCCGTCGGCGTTGCACACCGTAACCACCTCGCCCTCGGCAAACTGCCCCTGCGCCGCTGTGATGCCCGAAGCGAGCAGGCTTTTTCCCTCGTTTACCAACGCATTTTCTGCGCCCGCGTCCACGCGCAAAGTACCACGGCTTACAGCGTAAAAGGCCAGCCATTGCTTTTGCGTTTTCATGGTTTTTTGCGCGGCAAACAGCGTGCCTTTGTCCTGCGCGGCGGCAGCCTGAAGCAGCGCTTCGCCTTGCAGCGACGAGCAGATGTACACCGGCACGCCGGCGTGGGTGGCGAGCGTGGCAGCTTTGATTTTGGTGAGCATGCCGCCTGTGCCGTTGGCGCTGCCCGCGCCGCCTGCCATCGCAATCAAATCGGGGCTGATTTGCGCCACTTTTTCGATGCGGCGGGCGGCGGGGTCGCGCTGCGGATGGCCGGTATAGAGGCCGTCCACATCGGTGAGCAATACCAGCAAATCGGCCTGCATCATGCCCGCCACTTGGGCGCTTAGGGTGTCGTTGTCGCCTACTTTGATTTCGGCCACGGCCACCGCGTCGTTTTCATTGATGATGGGAATGGCGCGGCGGGCGAGCAGTACGCTCATGGCCTGAAAGGCGTTTTGATAGCGGCGCTTGTCGGCAAAGTCGCCGCGCGTGAGCAGGATTTGCGCCGAAACGATATTTTTAAGCAGCAGATTCGATGTGTATTCTTCCATCAGCAGGCTCTGCCCCACCGCCGCTGCGGCCTGTTTGTCGGCGATTTGGGTCGGCCGTTTTTTAAAACCGAGCGAGCCGAAGCCCGCCGCAATCGCGCCCGAGGACACCAACACCAACTCATGCCCCGCCGCGTGCAACACCGCCAGCTGGCGCGTGATGTTGTGCAGCTTGCTGCGGTTGAGACTGCCGTCTGGATGGGTCAGCGAGCTGGTGCCTACTTTGAAAACGATGCGTTTGCTGCCCTCTGCCATAATGGTTTCTCCTTATGTTTGTTGTTTTTCAGGCTGCCTGAAAGCGGCCGCCTGGTGCTTTATACCACAGCATTCTGCGTTTTCAGGCTGCCTGATCTTTCAGGCAGCCTGAAAATTTTGGGCGTCGGCGGCGAAGCACTCCTGCAGGATACGCAGCACCGCTTCGGTTTTGGCCGACTGCACGCGCACCGACGTTACCGCGTACAAATCGACCGCGCCCAGCGTCCAATCGGCCAGCAGCGGCTGCAGCAGGCCGCGGTCGGTCAGTTCGCGCACTTCGCCTTCGAGCTGCAGCGACAGCCCCAGGCCGCCCAAAGTCAGGCTACGCACCGTGGCCAGCTGGCGGCAGGCGGTGTGGCCGGCGCCGTCGAACAGATAACGCTCGCTGCCGCGCGTCATTTCAAAGCGCAGCGGCAGGCAGTAAATCCAGCGGTGGCGGTGCAGATCGTCCGGCTGCTGCGGCGTGCCGTGCCGCGCCAGATAATCGGGCGCGGCGCAAATCTGCCAGCGCCACGAAGCCAGCGGGCGGGCGATCAGATCGGGCGCTTCCAGCGCGGTAAGGCCGCCGCGCAGGGCGATGTCGATCGGCTCGCGCTGCAAGTCGGCCAGTGCGTCTTCGGCGTGCAGCACCGGCAGGATATTGGGATATTCCTGCCGCAGCCGCTGCAGGGCAACCTGAAACGGCGGCGCGTCGGCCAATACCGATGCCAGCGCGATATGCACTTCGCCCGCAGCTTCGGTTTTCAGGTTTTCCAGCGCCTGATGCGCATCGGCCAGCGTGTGCAGCAGGCGCGCGCAATGGATGCCGAGACTGCGGCCGGCATCGGTGGGCGACAGGCGGCGCGTACTGCGGTGGAGCAGCTTCACCCCGTGCAGCGCCTCCAGCCGCGAAATATGCTGGCTGACCGCCGAAGGCGTCATCCCCAGCGCGGCGGCGGCGGCGTTCATGCTGCCGTGTTCGAGTACGGCGGCGAAGACCAAAAGCGGTTTGGTGTCTTGCATTTCAGGCTGCTTTTGTTAAGTTCGGCTTCACAATATAAACAGCCGGCGGCGGATTATCAAGCGGCCGGCGGCGGCCTATACTGCGCCTGTTTTCACAAACTTCACGAAAGGAAATCCCATGAAAATCGCAGTAATCGGCGCAACAGGCCTGGTCGGCAATGCCGTGGTACAGGAATTGGCTTCACGCGGCCACGACGTTACCGCCTTTGCCCGCAACAGCGCCAAAGTGTTTCAGGCTGCCAATGTCCGTGCCGTGTCCGCCGACGTCAATGCGCCGGATTTTGCCGCGCAGCTTAAAGGCTTCGACGCCGTAGTCAGCGCCTTCAACCCCGGCTGGGACAACCCCAATCTGGCCGCCGATTTCACGCGCGGCGCCGACAACATCATTGCCGCCGCGCAGGCCGCCGAAGTGCCCTATCTGCTGGTAATCGGCGGCGCGGGCAGCCTGAACGTCGCGCCCGGTCTGCAACTGGTGGACACGCCCGATTTTCCCGCCGACGTCTATCCCGGCGCCAACGCCGCCCGCGAATTGCTTAACCGCCTGCGCGAACGCCGCGACGTCAACTGGGCTTTCCTCTCACCCGCCGCCATGTTCGCCGTCAATCCGGTAAAGTTTGAAAAAACCGGCCGCTACCGCACCGGCGCCGACGACGTGCTGCTCAACGCCGACGGCAGCCCCGCCGACATCGCCCTGCCCGACCTGGCTGCCGCGATTGCCGACGATGCCGAAAACCGCGCCCACCTGTTTGAGCGCTTTACCGTGGCCGAAGCGTAAGCGCAGGCAGCCTGAAAGCAATAAATCCACTGCCGCCACCGGCAAACTCCATTTCACGCCATCGAAAGGAAAACCCATGAAAAAAACCATCGCCCTGCTGCTCACCGCCGCCGCGCTCGGCACCACCGCCGTCCACGCCGCGCCCAAAGCCAAAGCTACCCCCGCCAAAGCCAACGCGCTGGCGTTTTACGAAATGGCCTTCAACAAACACCGCGTGCAGGAAGCCGCCGATCGTTACATCGGCAAAACCTATATCCAGCACAACCCCGGCGTCGCCGACGGCGCACAGGCTTTTGTCGATGCGTTTGTGCCGTTTTTAAAAGAAAACCCCCAATCCCGCGCTGAGATCAAGCGCGTGATGGCCGACGGCGATTTGGTGATGCTGCACGTCCTCAGCCGCACCTCGCCGCAAGACAAAGGCGAAGCCGTGGTCGATATTTTCCGCTTTGACAAAGCCGGCAAAATCGTCGAACACTGGGACGTGATCCAAGCCGTACCCGACAAAACCGCCAGCGGCCGCTCAATGTTTTAAACGCCGCCCGCAGACGGGCAAAAGGCAGCCTGAAACCCAAACAAAGCAGCCTGAAAACCTTGTTAGCGGTTTTCAGGCTGCTTTTAGCATGGCTGACGCCCGCCCGCCGTCATTCCTGCCGCGCCCCTTGCTCCCTCCCCCGTTTTGACGGGAGAGGGAGTGCCGTTTGCAGGCAATTTGGCGCTTTCAGGCTGCCTTTGCCGCCAAACGCTGCTGACAGAAACTGTCGCAGCGCCGTGCTATCATCGCCGCTTTCCCACCACACACAGGAGCGCATGATGCCTACCCCCGAACTCACCCTTTACACCACTCCCTTTTCGCGCGGCACCTATGCCGTGTGGATGCTCAAAGAATGCGCCGCGCCGTGCAATATTGTGGCGCTGTCCTCCGCCAAGCTGCATGAAGCGGACTATCTGGCCGTCAATCCCTTGGGCAAAGTGCCCGCACTCAAAGCCGGCGGCACCATACTCACCGAAACCATTGCCATCATCACCTATCTGGCCGAGCAGTTTCCCGAAAAAAACCTGATTCCCGCCGCCGGAAGCATCGAGCGCGGCGAATACTACCGCTGGCTGTGCTTCAGCATCCAGCTCGAATACGCCTGCATGGACAAATTCTTCGACCGCCCGTCGGACCACCCGAGATTCCACAGCGGCATCGGCTACGGCAGCTTCGAGGAAGCCTTCGGCGTGCTGCGCAAGCATTTGTCCGAACACGACTATATCGTCGGCGGCCGCTTTAGCGCACTCGATTTGTACTATGCCGCCCTCCTGCTGCACTTTTCCCGCAACATGCAGGTGCTCGATGCCGCCGACCCCATTTTCTCCGCTTATATCGAGCGCCACACCGCCCGTCCTGCCTTCGCCGAAACCATGGCCTGGGCGCAGCAGGCGGCGGCAGAGTTGGGCGAATAAACCCGCAACGGCTTGCGGTTTTGCTGCAAAGGCAGCCTGAAAGCCCAAACAAAGCAGCCTGAAAACCCTCGGCACGGGTTTTCAGGCTACTTTTTCGTTTTCAGGCTGCCGGATGGTTTCAGGCTGCTTCGGCAAAGCCGCTGTGGCGCAGGAGTGCGTCGATGCTCGGTTCGCGGCCGCGGAAGGCTTTGAAGGACTCGGCGGCGGGGCGCGAGCCGCCGACGGCGAGCACTTCCTGCCAGAAGCGTTGGCCGGTGGCGGCAACGTCGCTGCTTTCTTCAAAGGCGGCGTAGGCGTCGGCGCTCAATACTTCGGCCCAGGCGTAGCTGTAGTAGCCGGCCGAGTAGCCGCCGGCGAAGATGTGGCCGAAGCTGTTGGCAAAGCGGTTGTAGGGCGCGGGCGGCACCACGGCTACTTCGCGGCGCACGGCATCGAGCACCTGCGGCCAGTTTTTCAGGCTGCCTTCGTCGGTTTCGCTGTAAATGCGCATATCAAACAGGGCAAATTCCATCTGCCGCACCATAAACATGCCGCGCTGGAAGTTTTTGGCGGCGGTCATTTTGTCGAACAATTCGCGCGGCAGCGGCTCGCCGTTGTCTTCGTGGCTGGACATCGCCGCCAGCACGTCGTACTCCCACACGAAGTTTTCCATAAACTGGCTGGGCAATTCGACTGCGTCCCACTCGACGCCGTTGATGCCGGAAACAGCCAATTCGTCCACTTGGGTGAGCAGGTGGTGCAGGCAGTGGCCGGTTTCGTGGAACAGGGTGATGATTTCGTTGTGGCTTAAGCGCGCCTGTTTGCCGCCGACGGGCGGGGTGAAGTTGCACACCAGATAGGCGGTGGGCAGCTGCAGCGTGCCGGCTTTGTCGCCGTCGGCAAAGCGGCGGCGGCCTTTGTAGTCGTTCATCCACGCGCCGCCGCGTTTGCCTTCGCGGGCGTACAGGTCCATATAGACGCTGCCGATGGTTGCGCCGTCTTTTTGCAGCTCGAAATGGCGCACGTCGGCATGCCACACCGGCACGGGTTTTTCGGCAAGGCTGACGCCGTAGAGCCGGCTGATTTGGGCAAACAGGCCGGCGAGCACTTTATCGATGGGGAAGTATTTTTTGACTTCGGTTTCGCTGAAGGAATACTTGGCCTGGCGCAGTTTTTCCGAAGCGTAGGTCAGATCCCAGGGCTGGGCGTCGGCAATGCCCAGCTCAGACGCGGCAAAGGCGCGCACTTCGGCCAGGTCGCGCTCGGCAAAGGGCTTGGCGCGGCGGGCAAGGCCGTTGAGAAACTCGAGCACTTGGGCGGGGGTGTCGGCCATTTTGGTGGCGAGCGAAAGTTCGGCGTAGTTGGCATAGCCCAGCAGCCGCGCTTCTTTCAGGGCGATTTCCAGGCGGCGGGTGATGTTGGCGCTGTTGTCGAATTTGCCGTCGTTGTCCAATTCGCTGGCGCGGGTAAGGTAGGCGCGGTAAATCTGTTCGCGCAGCTCGCGGCGCTCGGCATACTGCATCACGGCGATGTAGTGCGGCATCTGCAGGCCGACTTTGTAGCCGCTTTTGCCTTCGGCCTGGGCGGCAGCCTGAAACATCGCCAGCGCGTCTTCAGGAATGCCGGCGAGCGGCTCGGCGCTGTCGAAATACAGGGCGAAGGCATCGGTGGCATCGAGTACGTTTTGCGAAAACTGGGCGGCCAGCTGGGCGCCTTCGGTTTGCAGCGCGGCAAACTCGGCCTGTTGCTCTGGCGGCAGTTCGGCGCCGCTCAAGACGAAATCGCGCAAATCGTGGGCGAGTTTGGTTTGCTGCGCCGGCGACAAGACGGCGTATTCGGGCGAGTTTTTAATCGCTTTGAAGCGCGCGTAAAGTTCGATGTCCTGGCCGATTTCGGTGAAGAACACGGTTACTTCCGGCATCAGCTCGTTGTAAACCGCGCGCAATTCGAGGGTGTCGGCCACCGCGTTCAGATGGGAAACCACGCCCCAGATGCGGCCGACGCGCTCGGTGGCGTCGGTCAGGCGCTCGACGGTGTTGAGCCAGGTGGTTTCAGGCTGCGCCTTAACGGCGGCAATCGCAGCGCGGGCATCGGCAATGGCGCTTTGCATAGCGGGGCGGACGTCTTCGGCGCGGATGCGGTCGAAACGCGGCTCGCTGCCAAGGTGAAGAAGGGCGTTTTCCATAATCGGTCTTTCGTAAATAAACAGGTTTTCGTAAACGGCCGGCGGTTTTCAGGCTGCCTGAAAGCTGCTTGCACAGGCAGCCTGAAACGGGCAGACGGACGGGATATGGCGCGCTGTTGCCGTTTTCCAAGAGCCGGCGATTATAACCGCAAGCACCGAAGCGGCAGCGATGGCGCGGATAGCCGGCGTTTATCGCCTATAATCCGCGCCGTTTTCCCGCTTTTCAGGCTGCCTGCCATGAATGAATTTGACTTTATCCGCCGCTATCTGGCCGCCCACAAGCAGCCTGAAAACGGCGTGGCGCTCGGCATTGGCGACGATGCCGCGATTGTCCGCCCCGGCGCAGGCTGCGATCTGCACATCAGCTGCGACATGCTGGTGTGCGGCCGCCATTTTTTCGCCGACCACCCGCCTGACGCGCTGGCGCACAAAATCGTGGCGGTAAACGTGTCCGACATGGCGGCGATGGGCGCAAAGCCGCGCTGGATGCTGCTGGCCGCCGCGCTACCCGAATTGGACGAAAACTGGCTGGCCGCCTTTTGCGACAGCCTGTTTGCCCAGGCGCGGCGCTACGGCATCAGCCTGATCGGCGGCGACACCACCCGCGGCGATTTGTGCTTCAGCCTGACCATCGCCGGCGAAACCCCGCGCAACCAGGCGCTGCGCCGCAGCGGCGCGCAGGATGGCGACGACATCTGGGTGTCCGGCCGCATCGGCCTGGCCGCCGCCGCGCTGCGCCACCGTCTCGGCGCTTTCAGGCTGCCTGAAAGCCTGCTTGCCGCGTGCCAAGAGCGGCTGCTGCGCCCCGAGCCGCGCCCCAAACTCGGATCCCGCCTGCTGGGCACCGCCCACGCCGCGCAGGACATATCCGACGGGCTGGCGCAGGATTTGTGCCACATCCTGCGCGCTTCCAAGCTTGCCGCCGAAATCGACGCCGCCGCGCTGCCAAGTTCGCCCGAACTCAAACGGCTGCTGCCCTATGCCGACTGGCTATCCTGCGTGCTCGACGGCGGCGACGATTACGAACTGCTGTTCACCGCCCCGCCCGCCGCGCGGTTGCGCATCGAGCAAATCGGGCGCGACTGCGCAGTCCCGCTCAGCCGCATCGGCCGCACGCAGCCTGAAAACGGCGCCGATAGGCTGTGGCTGCGCGAAAACGGCCACCTTCGCCCCTATGCCGCGCAGGGCTTTGACCATTTCGCCTGAAGCGCTTTCAGGCTGCCTGCCCCGCCCTTGCCGCAAACTGCTTGACAGAAACCGAAACTTTCTTAATATAGCGCCCTTTTTTGCCGTCCGCCGGCCTTGCTTTCGATAGATTAGGAACCGCCTATGCACACCCCGAAATCCGCGCGCAAAACCGCCGCCCTTCTGACCGTTTTCGCCCTGGCGCTGGGCGTTTGCGCTTGTAGCGGCAGCCAAGAAAACCACGGCGATGCCGCACCCAAACAGCCCAAAGACGGCCTGACCATCAACAATGCCGCCGAGCCGACCACCCTAGACCCGCAACGAAACGCCGACACCGGCGGTTCCGCCATCATCCGCCAGCTCCTAATCGGCCTGGTCGCCACCGATGCCGAAGGCAACACCGTGCCGGCGCTGGCCGAGAGCTGGGAGCACAAAGACCAGAAAATCTGGACCTTCCACCTGCGCGAAGCCAAATGGAGCAACGGCGACCCGATTACCGCCGACGACGTGGTGTACAGCCTTCGCCGTCTGACCGACCCCGCCACCGCCGCGCCCTACGGCACCTATCTGGCCGATGCCAAAGTGGAAAACGCCGAAGCCATCGCCACCGGCAACGGCAAGCCCGAAACGCTGGGCGTCAAAGCGCTGGATGCCAAAACCGTGCAGATTACCCTTACCGCGCCGGTGCCCTATTTCCCCGACATGCTGACGCTGTCGGCCACCTATCCGGTCAACCGCAAGGCCATCGAGCAATACGGCGACAAATGGACGCTACCGGGCCACTACATTTCCAGCGGCGCCTACCTGCTCAAAGACTGGGTGGTAAACAGCCACGTCAAACTCGAGCGCAACCCCGGCTATTACGACAACGAGCGCACCGCCATCGAGCGCATCACCTTCCTGCCGATAAGCGATGCCACCGCTGAGCTGAACCGCTACAAAGCCGGCGAAATCGACATTACCTACGGCATCCCGGTCGACGAGTACAAACAAATCAAACGCACGCTGGCCGATCAGCTGAGAAATTCCGACACCCTGTGCTCGTGGTATTACGAGCCCAACCACGACAAAGCGCCGTTTAACAATCCCAAAGTGCGCCGCGCCCTAAGCTTGGCGCTCGACCGTGAAATCCTTGCCTACAAAGTGCAGGCCAAAGGCGAGCAGCCGGCCTACCAGCTCACGCCCACCAATACCCAGGGCATGAAAAACAACATGCCCGACTGGCACGACTGGACGCAGGAACACCGCGCCAAAGAAGCGGAAAAACTGCTGCGCGAAGCCGGTTACAACGAAGAAAAACCGCTGAAATTCGAGCTGCTGTACCCCACCAGCCCTGCGGCCAAACGCATCGCCACCGCCACCGCCGCCCTGTGGCGCCAGGCCGTGGGCTTTATCCAGGTCGAGCCGATCAACCAGGAATTCAAAACCTTCCAAGACACCCGCAACAGCGGCAACTTCCAAATCGCCTACGCCGGCTGGTGCGCCGACTACAACGAGCCTTCGGCCTTTTTGAACATGCTCAAGTCCAACAACGGCAACAACACCTTCCGCTACCGCAGCCACAGCTACGACAAGCTGCTCAATGAGACCCTGTCGGCCGATGCCACAGCCGCCAAGCGCGCCGAGCTCTACCGGCAGGCCGAAGCCGAGTTGGATAAAGACTCCGCGCTGATCCCGCTGTTTTACAGCGTGCGCCTGCAGCTGGTGAAACCCGGCGTCAGCGGCTTCTCCACAAAAGACCCGCTGGCCAACTGGCAGGTGAAAGACTGGACTTTCAAACAAAAATAAACCCAAAGCCCAAGCAGCCTGAAAAGCGCCCACCGGCTTTTCAGGCTGCTTTTTCAGGCTGCCTTGCCTGCCCACCGCGCAGGTAAAGACGCTGGCTGCTTACAAAAATTTACTTTAGAATAGATACCCGAATTTGCTGCCGCCGGATTGTCCGGCGGCAGCGTTTTGGCAAACCGCCGCGAAAACGCTTTTCAGGCTGCCTATTGTCTCAGGCAGCCTGAAAAACGGTTTGCCCGCTTTGAATAAGGAAACACCATGTCTGCACGACTACTCAAACCGCTTGCACTCTTAACCCTGGCCGCGCTGGCACAGCAGGCCGCCGCTTCGGGCTACCATTTCGGCACCCAGTCGGTTACCGCGCAGGGCACCGCCAATGCCGCCGCCGCCGAAGCCGACGACGCTTCCACCCTGTTTTACAACACCGCCGGCCTTACTAAACTGGAAAACCACGAAATCAGTGTCGCCGCCAATATGGTGCTGCCCACCATCAAATACAGCGACGCCGCCGCCAAATACTACGACGGCAGCACCCAGGTGGCCGGCAGCAACAGCGGCAAAATCACCGACAGCACGGTGTTCGCCCCCCACGTTTACGGCGCCTACCGCCTGAACGAGCGCACCACGCTGGGCTTGGGCGTGTACGTGCCCTTCGGCTCGTCCACCACCTACCGCGAAGACTCGGTGCTGCGCTTTCATCTGAACAAACTGGGTCTGAAAACCATCGCCGTCGAGCCGGCGGTGGCGTTTAAGATTAACGACAAACACGCCGTCGGCGTCGGCGTCATCGCCCAATACGCCGAAGCCAAGCTGCGCAAATCGGCCGACTGGAGTTCGAGCATGCCCGCCGTGCCGCCCGCACTCGGCGGCCGCCCCGCCTTTGAAGCCCATGCCGACGTGAAAGGCAAAGACTGGGCGGCAGGCTTCCAGCTTTCCTGGCTGTACGACATCAACGAGCGCGCCCGCATCGGCGTCAATTACCGCTCGCACGTCAGCCACACCCTGCGCGGCACCGCCGAATGGACGGCCGACGGTGCCGTCGCCAAAGCCCAGCGCGCCGCTTTCGCCGCCAACGGCTATGTCGCCAGCGAAGACGCGCAAGTCAAAATCGTTACCCCCGAAATGCTGTCGGTGCACGGCATGTTTAAAGCCAACAGCAGGCTGAAACTGTTTGCCGACGTGAGCTGGACGCGCCACAGCCGCTTCAAAACCGCCGAGCTGAAATTCGAGCACGCCAAAGCCACCGCCACCACGCCCGCCACCGGCCGCCGCTCCGATTCCACCACCATCAGCCCCAACTGGCGCAATACCTTTAAAGTAGGGCTCGGCGGCGCCTACCAGCTGAGCGAACCGCTGCAGCTGCGCGCCGGCATCGCCTTCGACCAAAGTCCGGTGCGCGGCGCCGATTCGCGGCTCAACACCCTGCCCGACGGCAACCGCATCTGGTTCTCCGCCGGCGTCAAATACGCCTTCAATAAAAACCACGTGCTTGATGTGGCCTACACCCACGTCCACATCAACGACACCGAGTTCAAAGGCGCGCGCGCCAGCGGCAGCGATGTGGACAGCAAAGGCGAAGCCCGCGCCAAGTTCAACAACTACGCCAACATCTTCGGCGTGCAGTACAGCTACAAATTCTGATACGGCACAAAGCAGCCTGAAAACCGTGATTGCGGCTTTCAGGCTGCTTTTGTTTTGTCCGGCCGACTGCGGGCGCGGGTGCGGCACAGCCTGCCGAGCGCCGTGCCGTCCAAGCAAGCCGCCCGCAGCGATACAGGCAGCCTGAAAAGTTTCAGGCTGCCTGTTTTTATTGCCGCCGCCGCGCTTTTCAGGCTGCCTGAAAAGCAGGCCGTCCGCTATAATCGCCGCCTTGTCCCGCCAGCCTTTTTCCTGCGAAATCCCCGCCATGAACAACCCGTCCCCCTTAATTGCCCTGTGTGCCGGCGAAGCGTCCGGCGATCTGCTCGGCGCGCACCTGATCCGCGCCATCCGCGAGCGCTGCCCCCAAGCGCGTTTTACCGGCATCGGCGGGCCGCGCATGGCGGCCGAAGGCTTCGAGAGCCTGTTTGACCAGGAAAAACTGGCGGTGCGCGGCTATGCCGAAGTGCTGAAAAAACTGCCGGAAATCCTGCGTATCCGCCGCGGCCTGGCCGAAGAGCTGAAGCAGCGGCGCCCCGATGTCTTCGTCGGCATCGACGCGCCGGACTTTAATCTGTGGGTGGCCGAACAGCTCAAAGCCGCGGGCATCGCCACCATGCATTACGTCAGCCCGTCGGTGTGGGCATGGAAGCGCGGGCGGGTAAAGAAAATCGTCCGCCAGGTAAACGAAGTGCTGTGCCTGTTTCCGATGGAGCCGCCGCTCTACCGCGAAGCCGGCGGGCGGGCGCGCTTTGTCGGCCATCCGCTGGCGCAGTCGCTGCCGCTGGAAGCGGACAAAAACGCGGCGCGCGAACGGCTGAAGCTGGCGCAGGACATTCCGGTGTTTGCCCTGCTGCCCGGCAGCCGCGTCAGCGAAATCGACTATATGGCGCCGCTGTTTTTCCGCGCCGCCGCGCTGATGCTGCGCGAGCTGCCCGAAGCGCGCTTTCTGCTGCCCTATCCCACCGCTGCCGCCCGCGAGCGCCTGCAGCACTATCTGAAGCAGAAAGAGTTTGAAAAACTGCCGATCCGCCTGCAGGCGGCGAAAACCGATCTGGCCTGCACCGCCGCCGATGCGGTGCTGGTGGCCAGCGGCACCGCCACGCTGGAAGTGGCGCTGTGCAAGCGGCCGATGGTAATCAGCTACCGCATTTCTCCTTTGACTTACGCGCTGGTGCGCCACCGCATCAAAGTGCCGCACGTCGGCCTGCCCAATATTCTGCTCGGCCGCGAAGCGGTGCCGGAGTTGCTGCAGCGCCGCGCCAAGCCCAAGCTGCTGGCCGAAGCAATGCTCGACTGGTACCGGCAGCCTGAAAAAAGCGCCGAGCTGGCGCAGGCGTTTACCGAGCTGCACCAGCTGCTGCGCCGCGACAGCGGCCGGATAGCCGCCGAAGCGGTGCTGGCCGAAGCCGGCTGCCCGGTTGCCGACCCGCTGCCGGACGATGACGGCAACAACGACAGCGGACAAGAAACCACGGCCGCCGCGCCGCCCGATACGGGAGAGACAACATGAATACAGGCAGCCTGAAAGCCGCCGTGGTGCAGATGGTGTCCGGCAGCGACCCCGCCGCCAATATCCAAACCATGCGCCGCCTGGTGCGCCAAGCTGCCGATCAGGGCGCGCAATGGGTGCTGCTGCCCGAATACTGGCCGCAGATGGGGCAGGAGCGCGACAAGCTCGCCCTTGCCGAGCCTTTCGGCAGCGGCCGTTTTCAGGCTGCTTTGGGCGAAACCGCCGCCGAATGCGGCGTGGTGCTGTTTGGCGGCAGCATTCCGCTTGCGAGCGGGCAGCCTGAAAAAGTGTTCAACAGCCTGCTGGTGTACGACGAAAACGGCCGCTGCCTGAGCCGCTACGACAAAGCCCATCTGTTCGGTTTCGACAACGGCCGCGAACACTACGCCGAAGCCGATACCATCTCCGCCGGCAGCGGCGTGCCGCGCTTGGAAATCGGCGGGCACGGCATCGGCCAGGGCATCTGCTACGATTTGCGCTTTCCCGAATTGTTCCGCGCCCAAGCGCCTTTTGACGTGCTGATGCTGCCGGCCGCCTTCACCTACACCACCGGCAGCGCCCATTGGCAATTGCTGCTGCGCGCCCGCGCCGTCGAAAACCAATGCTATCTGCTCGCCGCCGCGCAGGGCGGCCGCCACGACAACGGCCGGCGCACCTACGGCCACAGCATGATTATCGACCCCTGGGGCGACATCATCGCCTGCCTGCCCGAAGGCGAAGGCGTGCTGTGCGCCGATCTCGATTTTGAAAAACTGCAATCGGTACGCCGCCGCCTGCCCGCGCTGGCGCACCGCCGTTTCTGAACCCAAACCGTCCCACCCATTTTCAGGCAGCCTGAAAACGGTTTTTCCGGCTTTCAGGCTGCTTTTGCCGCTTATGACCGACCCCACCACTCGCAAAATCATCCACATCGACATGGACGCCTTCTACGCTTCGGTCGAACTGCGCGAGCGCCCCGAGCTGCGCGGCCGGCCGCTGGTGGTGGCGTGGGAAGGCGCGCGCTCGGTGGTGTGCGCCGCGTCCTACGAAGCGCGCCGCTGGGGGCTGCATTCGGCGATGTCGTCTGCCACCGCCCGCCGCCGCTGCCCGCAGGCGGTGTTTGTGCCGCCGCGCTTTGATTTGTACCGCAGCGTGTCGCAGCAGATTCATGAAGTGTTCGCCCGCTACAGCGATGTGGTCGAACCGCTGTCGCTGGATGAAGCCTATCTTGACGTCAGCGCCAACAAACTCGGCCTAGCCACCGCCGGCGCCACCGCCCGCCAAATCCGCGCCGACATTCTCGATGCCACCGGCCTGACCGCTTCGGCCGGCGTCGCTCCCAACAAATTCCTGGCCAAAATCGCCTCCGACTGGCGCAAGCCGAACGGCCAGTTTGTGCTGCCGCCGCACAAAGTCGATGCCTTTCTCGCCGTGCTGCCTTTGGGCAAAATCCCCGGCGTCGGCCGCGTAACCCTCAACAAACTGCACGCACTCAACCTTTACACCTGCGGCGATTTGCGGCGCCTGGCGCGCGGCGAACTGGCCAACCTGTTCGGCCGCTACGGCCACCGCCTTTACGATCTGGCGCGCGGCCACGACAGCCGGCCGGTGCGCCCCAACCGCGAGCGCCTGCAGATTTCCACCGAAACCACGCTAGCAAACGATCTGCCGCTGGAGCAGGCCGCCGCCCTGCTGCCGCAGCTGGTCGCCGATTTGTGGCGGCAGATGGCACGCAAAAACGTGCAGGCACGCAGCCTGACGCTAAAACTGAAAACCGCCGATTTCCGCATCATCACCCGCTCGCTCACCTATTCCGCCGCCCTGCCCGACGAAACCGCGCTGCTGGCCGCCGCCCGCGCCCTTGCTGGCCGCATCCCGCCGCAAGACACCGCCTTCCGCCTGATCGGCATCGGCGTCGCCCAACTTCAGCCCGCCGGACGGCAGCAGGATTTAGCCTTTAACGACGGCACATAAGGCAGCCTGAAAGCCGTTTTTGCCGTTTTCAGGCTGCCTTGACGATGAATTGTTTAAGAAACTACCCAAAGGAAACCCATGAGCAAACCCCATCTTTTTAAAACAGCCGCAGCCGTGCTGTTGGCTCTCTGCCTGCCTGTGGCGCAGGCCGCGCCGGACAACAGTCCGGATAACGGCCGGCAGCTGGCCGCAGGGCTGGCCGCCTATATGAAGCAGGATTACCGTCAGGCGCTGGCGGTATTGCGGCCGCTGGCCGAAGCCGGCGATGCCCGAGCGCAGGCGCTGATGGCAACGATGTACGGCAAAGGTGAGGGCGTGGTGCAGGATATGGCCGAATCGATCAAATGGCTGCGCCGCGCGGCAGAACAGGGTGACGCCCGCGCCCAATATTATCTGGGGCTGCTGTATTGGGGCGGAAGCAGCGTGGAAAAAGACAGCGTGCAGGCTGTCGATTGGTGGCGCAAAGCCGCACAGCAAGGCTTGGCTGATGCCCAAATGGGCTTGGCGCTGCTGTATGCCGAAGGAAAAGACGTGCCGCAAGACTATGCCGAGGCGGCCAAGTGGTACCGCAAGGCGGCAGAAGCGGGCGATGCCAAAGCGCAGCTTTTTCTCGCCGATATGTATCGGGACGGCAAGGGCGTGCCCAAGGATTTGCGCCAAGCGGAAAAATGGTATCGGCAGTCGGCCAAGCAGGGACAATCCGAAGCGTGCATGATGTTGGATCTCATCCGCTTGAAAACGGGCGGCACGGCGGAAGAATGCGAACCGGGCCCGAAAACCCTGTTGCAGGATTGAACGCACGGCCAAGCAACGATGCCCCGCAGGCACATAAGGCAGCATGAAAGCCGTTTTTGCCGTTTTCAGGCTGCCTGTGCCGCACCAAGCAGTCAAACCAAACAACAGGAAAACCGCGATGAAAACCAAACTTGCCCAAACCGCTGCCACCCTGCTGCTCGCACTCAGCCTGACGCAGGCGCAGGCCGATGTGGTATTTGAAGACCCGCCTTGGAATCAGTTCAACCAAGGCGTAAACGCCTATACCGACCGCGACTACCGCCGCGCGCTGGAACTATTGCTGCCGCTGGCTCAGAGCAGCAATTACGCCGTGCGCTCGGTGGCCGAGCCTTATGTCGCACGGATTTACGCCATCGGTCCGGAGGGCGTGAAAAACCTGCGCGAAGCCGCGTACTGGATGCACAGGGCGGCCGAAGACGGCGATATGAGCACGCAATATTATCTGGGCACGCTTTATCTGTGGGGATACAAGGATTTGGGCATCCGCCGCGATGCGCGGCAAGCGGCAAAATGGTTTGAGCAGTCGGCACGGCAGGGGCACGAAAAAGCGGCGGCAGAGCTGGCGCTGCTGTATCAGGAAGGCGCAGACGGCCTGCCGCAGGATATGGCGGCAGCGGCCAAATGGTACGAAAAAGCCGCCGAAGCCGGCGACAGCCGTGCGGCGGCGATGCTCTCGCAGATGTACGCCCAGGGCATCGGCGTCAAACGGGACATGAAAAAAGCGGAAAAATGGCGCAAGCGCTCGGAGCAGGATCAGCCGGCAGACAAATAGCGCCAGGCAGCCTGAAAGATAGCGCACCCCTATTTTGCGCGCAGGCAGGCGTGGCTTTTGCCTGAGCGGACTGGGCAAAAGTTTTCAGGCTGCCTTACGGTATAATCGCGCCTTTTTTCAGGCAGCCTGAAAGCAAGAAACCGTTTTCAGGCTGCCTATCCCTTACACAAAACAACAATCATCAGGAGCAACACATCATGTCTGCAACACAACACGGCATGGACATCCCCCACGTTGTCGCGCTATTGGGCGCGGCGGTGGTGGGCGTGCCATTGTTCAAACGGCTGGGCTTGGGCTCGGTGCTGGGCTATCTGGCGGCGGGGCTGGTGATCGGGCCGTTCGGCTTGGGGCTGTTTTCGGACGGGCATACCATTTTGCACGTCGCCGAATTGGGCGTGGTCATTTTCCTGTTTGTGATTGGCTTGGAAATGAAACCGTCGCACCTGTGGCATTTGCGCAAGCAGATTTTCGGGCTGGGCAGCATGCAGGTGGTGGTGGCCGCCATTTTGCTGACCATTGTGGGGATGCTGTTCGGCTTTTCGTGGCAGATTTCCTTTATCAGCGCATCGGGCTTCGTGCTCACCTCCACCGCGATTGTGATGTCGGTGCTGGGCGAGCGGGGCGAAATCGACAGCCCGGGCGGGCAGAAAATGGTGTCGATTCTGTTGTTTGAAGACCTGCTGATTGTGCCGCTGTTGGCGATTGTTGCTTTTCTTTCGCCCACGCACACCGAAAGCGGGCAGCCGCTGTGGCAGAGCATCGGCATTGCGCTGGGCTGCGTGGTCGCGCTGGTGGCGGCGGGGCGCTGGCTGCTGAACCCGCTTTTCAGGCTGCTGGCGCGCAGCAAAGCCCGCGAAGTGATGACCGCCGCCGCGCTGTTGGTGGTGCTGGGCGCAGGCGTGTTAATGGAAAAAGGCGGGCTGTCGATGGCGATGGGCGCGTTTTTGGCGGGCGTGATGCTGTCCGAATCCAGCTTCCGCTACCAGCTCGAAGCTGATGTGGAACCCTTCCGCGGGCTGCTTCTGGGCTTGTTTTTCCTTGCCGTGGGCATGTCGCTGGATTTGCACGTGGTGGCGCAAAACTGGAAGCTGATTCTTTCGGGCGTGTTCGCGCTGATGGCGGCGAAGGCCGTCTGCATTTACGCCGTGGCGCGGCTGGCCAAAAGCAGCCACGATGAAGCCTTGGAGCGGGCGGTGCTGATGGCGCAGGGCGGCGAGTTTGCCTTTGTGCTGTTTTCTTCTGCCTTCTCGAAAAAGGTAATCAGCGACACCATCAACGCCAATATGACCGCGATTGTGGTGCTGTCGATGGTGCTCACGCCGCTGTTTATGATTCTGCACGGCAAGCTGCCGAAAAAAGCCGCCGCCGCCCGTGCGGATGATGCCATTGACGAGCAGCATTCGGTTTTGCAGGTCGGCCTCGGCCGCTTCGGGCAGATTGTCTATTACATCCTCAGCTCGGCCGGCTATCCGATGACCATCATCGACAAAGACGAAAAAACCGTGGCGGGCATGAACAAATACGGCGTGAAAACCTATTTCGGCGACGCCTCGCGCCCCGAGCTGCTGCGCACCGCCGGCATTGAAAAGGCCAGCCTGCTAGTGGTGGCGATCGACAATCCCGAGCAGGCCGAACAGATTGTCCGCTTCGCCCGCGAAACCAGTCCCAACATCAAAATCCTCGCCCGCGCCTACGACCGCATCCATACCTTCAAGCTCTTCCAGGCCGGTGCCGACCAAATCGTGCGCGAGACCTTCGATTCCGGCATCCGCGCCGGCAAACGCGCCCTCGAAATGCTCGGCCAGCCGCAGGAAACCGCCGAAAAAGCGGGCGATTTGTTCTTCCGCATGGATAGAAACGGCATGGGCAAAATGGCGGTGCTGTACAACCCCGAGCTGCATACCTTTGAAAACCAGGCGATGTTGGAAGAAGGCCTGCGCCAAGACCGCCTTATCGCCGAAGCCGTACAGGCGCTGCTGCGGGGCGAAGAAGAGATAGACGAGAGCGTGTAGGCAGCCTGAAACCATACGGCAACGGCATAGCGCCACAAAAAAGCAGCCTGAAAACCGGTTTTCCGGTTTTCAGGCTGCTTTTTCCATTGCCTAAATCAGGCTGCTTCGCGCTCTTGCTCAGCATTTTGGCGGTGGTAATGCCTGAGCGCGTGCTCTTTGCGCCGGCCGCTGCTGAAAGCGGAAACGCGTTTGAGATAACCGATGACGCGGGTGCCGTAGTCGATGTCGTGCGAGCCACAGCCGCTGCAGGCTTGCAGGGTGCGTTTGTCGATATGGCCGCAGTCGTTGCAGATGGTGATGCGCACGTTGACGCAGAAGTAGTTGCAGCCGGTGCGTGCGGCAATGTCGAGCAACGAGCGGTAGCCGGCTTCGGGCAGGGCTTCGTCGAGATTCAGGTGCAGCGCCGAGCCGCCGTCGAGCCAGTCCACCAGCTCTTTGCCGTGCAGCAGGAATTTGTCGAGCGCGTTGATTTGCTCGTCTTCCACCACGTAGAAATAGGAGTTGTAGCAGTCGCGGCTGACTTTGTAGCCGTCGGCTTTGTCCCATTTGGCGTTTTTCACGCCGAGATTTTCGGCGGGCACGAATTCGGTGTTGAATTTCACGCCGTAGTGGCGGCTGGCGGCCTGGTTGGCGTCGAAAATCACTTTCAGACGGCTTTGGACAAACTGGATGTAGTCGTCGTTGTAGCCGACGGTGATGCCGTTGGCTTCGGCGGCTTCGGCCATGCCGTTGATGCCGATGGTCAGGAATTGTTTGTCCAGCGTGATAAAGCCGGCGTCGTACACGGGCAGCATACCGGCGGCTTGGTACTCTTCCATCAGCTTGCGGTAGGCGTATTGATATTTGTGGATTTTGGCAACTTCGGCGGCCAAATCGCGGCCGTCTTGTTCCAAGCGGTTCATATTGATGGTAATCACGTTAATCGAACCGGTGGCCACGCCGCCCGCGCCGAGCGTGTAGCTGAAGGTGCGGTCTTCGATGGCGTTGCGCAGGCGGCAGCAGGACGCGAGCGAATCGGGGTTGTCCGACAAATACACGAAAAACGAGTTGCCCTCGGACAATTCCTTAGCCATTTGGTCGGCAAACACGCCGTCTTTGCACTTGCCGCCGTCGGTGAGCATGGCGGCGGTTACCACGGGGAAGGTCAATACAGCTTTGGTGCGCTCTTGGTTAAACCATTTCAGGAAAAAGTTTTGCAGCTTGGCAACGCTTTCCCACACCGGTTTTTCAAAATCGGGGAAGACGAAATCACCGAACATGGCTTCAAAATAGTATTGGTCGTAAACCGAAATATTCCAAAACACGCTCTGATAGCCGCGTGCGGCGGCAGGCTGGTTGATGCTGTACACCACTTGCTGCAGATGGTTGGCGACTTCGGCGGCGTGGGTTTCGAGATAGTTGTCGCCGTAGTCTTTGCGGGCGAAGTAGTCGAAATAAGTGAGAAATTCCACGGTGGCCACCGCGCCGGCAAACTGGGCGCTGATGGCAAACACCAGATTGATAAACGAGCCGCAGAACGACGCCAGATGCTTGGGCGCTTTCGATTCGCCGCCGAGCTTGGTTAAGCCGTCGAGCAAAAACGGATACAGCGTTACCGACACGCAATAGGGTTTCAGGCTGGTTTCGTCGTGCACATAGATTTCGTGCGCCTCGATTTGGCGGATGTATTCGCGTGCGGTGTCTTCGTCGAAAATCTCGGCGATTTTGCGCGACACTTGGGCGCGGTTCATCTGCACGAAAAAGTCTTTCATGATTTCCGCTTCCATCGTGGCGATGTTTTTCTGCGTGACGTTGGCGTTGGCGTCCATCTTCGAGCCGTCGGCCGCGTTGTGCGCGGAAATATAGTCGTGCATGAATTGCAGTTTGCCGTTTAACTGTTCGGGATGCAGCCGAATCATGTTAAATCCTCCTAAAGTTGGGTTGGAATGGTTTCAGGCTGCCTTTGCGGGTTTCAGACGGCAGCCTGAAAACGGGGGAAAACAGACGATTCAGGCCGTCTGAAGAAGGGCTTCGCGGTTCTCCGCCAAGCCTGCCGCTGCCGCCGCGGGGGCGGCAATCGGAATCACTTTGGGCGCGGGTTTGTCTTTGACGAACAAATGGTTGAGCACCTCACCCGTGCGCAAATCGGTAAATTTCTGGTTGGTCGTCGGGCTGTCGAGCCCGCCCAGTTCCATCACCCAGCGGCCGGTTTTCAGATAAGTCAAAAGCGGGATGATGCACTCGGATACCGCTTCCAATTCATCGCGCTCCAAGCCGGTGTACAAACACGTTTTCAAGCCTGCCGCCGCCACGGCGCGCAGCATTTTTTCCAGCTCATCGGGCACCCATTCGCCGCCCATAAACAATACGCAGCTGATCAAGCCCGCATAGCGCTGCAGACGGCCTTCGAGATATTCAAGGGTCAATTCCTGCCCCAAACCCACTTTCCAAGTATCCGCGCTGTGGCAGCCCTTGCAGCGCAGCTGGCAGCCTGAAAACAAAAACGCCAGCGACACTTCGCCCGGCACTTCCTGCCAGACAATCTGCTCGATGGTGAATTTCAGGGTCTGCATCGGGGCTATCCTTGGATTTTCGCGTTAAAAAGCAGCGTAAAGACACAATTTCCAATCAGCAATGTTACTGATTGGAAACGTAAAACTGTGGCGATACTAGCCCGCCTTGCGCCGCTTGGCAAATCAGATAAATTATCAACAAAAAATAAATTCCTTTAAAATTATAAACATGAAATCCACAGATTTATCCACAATTTTGCTGCAGCTCCGATGGGCAAAGGGCTGCGAGCATTATTAAAATTTTTCAACTTGATTTGGCCGGCATCAACTTTTTCTCACTTTTGGCCGCCGTTTTCCACAGGCGGCCAAGCAGCCGCCCGCAAGATTGTTTCAGGCTGCCTGTACGCGGCAATCGGGCGCAAAAAAACCGCTTTCAGGCAGCCTGAAAGCGGTAGCGGCAAACGGTTTATTCGGCATGGTTGTCGTGATGCCGTTCACGGCGGCGGTAGTCCCACGGGGCTTCGGCGCCGCTATTGCGCCACAGGCCGCTGCGGGTTTTGCGGGCGTTTTGCTCGGCTTCGGCGTAGCGCGCGTAGTCGGCTTTATCCTGCCGGCGGCGGGCGATGCTGCGGTAGTGCCAGGCGTGGCCGTTTGCCAACTGGGCGAGATTGACATCGCGGCCGGACAGGCTGATGCGGGCGACTTCGCGGCGGTATTGGTCGGTATCGAACACTTCGACGCGCACTTTCTGCCCGAGCACGGCTTGGCGCAGGGCGTCGCGGCTGGCGATGCCGCCGGCCTGGCTCATCTCAGGCGCGTCGATATAGGCAAGCCGCACGCGGCGGCTGCGGCCATGGCTGTCGCTCACGCGCACGGTGTCGCCGTCTGCAACGGCGGTTACCGTGGCGGCATAGCCCGCTTCTTCGGCGCCGGCGGCCGGCTCGGCCAGACAGGCGGCGGTAAACAGGGTGGCGGCAAACAGCGCGGCCAAACGGGGAAACATGGGTTTCATGGGGCGGGTCTCCGAATGTATTGTGTGTGTGAACAAAACGGGTTTGGACAACGGACTTCTTGCAGGCAGCCTGAAAAGGCCAAAAGCCCGTACGGCAGCGTTTTCAGGCTGCCGGATCGGCATAAACGCCGTCGGCGCCGTTGCGATCGACGGGAAAGCCGGTGCGGATCAGGCGCGGCCAGTCGAAAAAATGGCCGGGGTCGGTTTTGCGCTGCGGGGCGATGTCCTGATGGCCGGTAACGGCGCGGATGGGATAGGCGCGCATTAGGGCGGCGAGCAGGGTTTCCAGCGCGGCGTACTGCGCTTCGGTAAAAGGTTCGAAATCGCAGCCTTCGATTTCGATGCCGACCGAAAAGCCGTTGCATTTGTCGCGGCCGCGAAAGGACGACACGCCGGCATGGTAGGCGGCATCATCGCAGGATACGAACTGCTGCACGCGGCCGCTGCGGGCGATGAAAAAATGGCTGGACACGCGCAGGCCGGAAATCTGGGCGAAAAAGGGATGGGCAGCCGGGTCGATGCGGTTGGTAAACAGCCTTTGCACCGCGTCGCTGCCGTATTCGAAAGGCGGCAGCGAGATGTTGTGCAGCACCACCAGGCTCACTTCGCTGCCGGCTTCGCGCGGGGAAAAATTGGGCGAATCAAGCTGTTCGGCGCCCTGCCAGCGGCCTTGCTGCCATTCGTGCATAGGGGGATTCCTGAAACGGTTGCGGGGGTTTGGGGCGGGCAGGCAGCCTGAAAACTTTTCAGGCTGCCTTATTCTTTAACCGCCAGGCTGACGGTGAAAATGCCGTCTTCGTCTATCCACTGGCGGATTTTGCGGAAACCGGCGGCCGCGGCAAGCTGGTCGCTTTCGGCCTGGCTGCGGCGGCGCATCACCCAGTTGGGGCTGCCGGCTTTGTGGCTGGTGAGCGCGCGGGCGATCATTTCCAGCTGCGGATGCCAGGGCTGGCCGGTGTAAACCAGCAGGCTGCCCGCTTCGAGCGCATCGCCGATGCCGCGCAGCGATTCGAGCACCAAATCATTGTCGGCAAACAATTCGTGCAGGCCGGAAACGATGGCCAGCGTGGGGCGCGGCTCAAGGTTTTGGTAGTTGGCGCGTTTGAAGGCATCGACTTCGTCGAAAGTGGCGATTTCACCCAGACCGCGCTCGGCGATCAGGCGGCGGCCGGCGGCGACGTTGAGCGGGCTGTAGTCGCGCAGGCGCACGGAATCGGGAGCGTCGATACCGGCAAAGGCATCAAGCACATAGCGGCCGTGGCCGGAAGCGATGTCGAGCACATGCACCGGCCGCCCTTCGGCGCGCAGCTTTTCGCAGGCAGCCTGAACGGCATGGGCGATGTGGATTTTGCGCTGGCGGATGCCGCGCCAGCCGACGGCATTCAGATACTGGCGGTCAGCCCAGCGGCCGAAGGCGTTGCTGCCCTGCGCCTGGTTGCGGTAAACATAATCGAGCGTGCTGCCGGAATCGAAGCCGGTTTCCTGCCCGAGTTTCAGCCCCGCGCTCCAGCGGGCGCCGAGTTTGAGCAGGGCGCGGTAGCCGCGCCAAAACAGGCCGCGCGCGCCAAATGCCGGCAGCGGCGTTGCCAGCTCGTCGGCTTCGCGGCGGCTCTCGCCGTGCAGATGGGCATCCAGCAGCTCAGATCGCTCGGGCGTGGCGGCGAAACGCTCGCGGATAAAGCGGCGCATTTGATCAAACACGGCTTCGCGGCCGCTTTCGCCGAAGGTGTCGTGATAAAAACCGGGCAGCACATGGCGCTCTTTGATGCGGCTGCCCAGCCGGTTGTAAAACGCGTGCTGCGGCGCGTGGTGCACCACCCAGTCGCTGCCGGATATGAACAGCTGCACCGGCACGCCGATCGCCTGCGCGTCGGCCACCACGCGCTCGGCGGTATCGTACAGACCGAGCAGAATGCGCACAGAAATGGCGCGGGCAATCAGCGGGTCGCTGTCGTAACTTTGCTGGCGCTCGCGGTTGTGGCTCAGATAGTGCGATTTGACGTAGCTGTTGACGAAAAAATTGCCGCGCCATTTGTAAAGCAGGCGCAGGCCGCTGCGGGCAAAGGGCACGTAGAGTTTGACTTTGAAGGCCGGCGACGCGAGCACGGCGCAGCGGATATCCGGCGCGTAATCGTGCAGCCAGGCCGACACCAACACCGCGCCCACGCTTTGCGCCACCACGCAGATGTTTTGCGGCGCGATGCCGTAGGCGCTGCCGATGTGGCGGATAAAGGCATCGACATCGGCCACCGAAGTGCCGATGCTCGGGCTGTCGCCGCGCGCGCCCGGGCTCATGCCGTGGCCGCGTGCGTCCCAAGCGAAGCAGGCAAAATCGTCCAAGCCCAGCTCGTCGGCCACAAACATCATGCGGCCGGAATGCTCGTGGCCGCGGTGAAACAAAACCAGCGCTTTGCCGCTGCTGCCGTCGGCAGCGGGGCGGTAGCGGTAAAACAATTCGGTGCCGTCGTCGGCGCGGAAGGTTTTTTGCTGCTCCTGCATGGGGAATCCTTTGTGTTGGTGCGAACGGTGTTTTCAGGCTGCCTGAACATTTCAAGGCAGCCTGAAAAGCGGTTTTGGCCTTTCAGGCTGCCTTTGGGCAGGCTATTGCATTGCTACCGGCGGCAGCTGCCATTGGGCGAGCAGTTCATTTAATTTTTTGAGCTTGCGCGCACGTACCGGCTTGGCAAACAGGCCGGGCGCATTCAGGGCGAAACGGTTGATTCCGAATAAAAAGTTCACGCACTCGCGCACTTCCATCCGGCCGCCGTCAAAACGGATTTCGCTAAAGCTGGTCAGCATGCCGGTGCCTTTGACCCATTGCCCGTCTTTGGCTTTGAAACCGTTTTTCTGCGCCCATGCCTGCCACTCGGGCGACGATTCGGCGTTTTGCGGCACGGTGATGGTAAGCACCGGATGGCTGGCCGCCATTTTTTGCGACATCACTTTCAGCACCAGTATCGAAATACCGCCGCCGATTATGCCGCCGACAACGGCGGATACCAGGGTTGCAGACATTTATTGGTAACTCCTTATTACATATTGGAAAAATCAGTTAACCCGTTTGCTGGCATAGCGGCCGCTGCGGTCGGGGCGCACCAGCACAAACAGCGCCAGCGCCGCCAGCGCGCCCAGGGTGTCGGCCAGCATGTCTTTTTGCGCGTCCCACACATCGCCCTGCGAGCCGAGAAACTCGATGCCGGCGCTGCCGCCTTCGCGCACCGCGTACTGCCATTCAATGATTTCGTAGGCCGCGGCCACCGACATCACGAAAAACAGCGAGAAACACAGCGCCAGCACCGTGCCGCACAAACGCCGGCGCAGCAGCCATTCGGCCATCGGGAAGCTGTAAAAACCGATGATGAAATGCCCCAGCCGGTCGTAATGGTTGCGCCCCTCGCCCAACAGCGGCGCCAGCAGGCGGTTGCCGGCTTCAAAGGGCACGTTGGCAAACGTGTAGTGGGCGCCGACCATATGCAGCAGCATCCACATGCTCATCAGCACATAGGCGGTGTTGCTGAAACGAAAGCGGCGGTAGATCGCTACCAGCACGATGAAAACAGCGAAAATCGGCACCGTTTCGGCGTACCACACCGCGCGGTCAACCGGCGCGATACCCGACCACAGCGATACCGCGGAAAAAACCGCAGCCAGCAGCAGCGGCAGTTTGTCGGCAGTTTTTTGCGAAATATGCATAGTCTCTCCGTGGGTGGCGTTTCCCTTTGCGGCCGCAGCGGCGATCAGGCAGCCTGAAAACCGTTTGGGCTTAAGGGTTTGGCTGAAGATGCCGTGCAAACGCGCGAAAACAAAGCTGCGGTTTTACGGCTTTTACGCGGCAAAGGCAAGCGCGGCGGCGATTTTTTCCCGCTTTCAGGCTGCCTGCAAACCGTTGCGGATGCGCCGCCAACAGGTAAACGCCAGCGCCGCGCAGGCAAGCCACATCAGCCAGTACCACGCGCCGTGCAGCGAGCCGTTCCACGCATAGCAGACGGCGGCCAGGCCGATAAAAAACGCGCGGTCGCTCTTGCCCATCGGCCCGTCGTAACGGCGGCCGCTGCCGTACACCTGCGCCAGCACGCCGCACAATTCGCTCAAGGCCGAGAGCCAGATAAAGCAGGCAGCCTGAAAGCCGGAAAACGGCGCAACAAAGGCCAAGGGCAGATACAGCGCGGCATCGGCGGCAACGTCGGTCAGCTCGTTCAGGCAGCCGCCAAGTGCCGACTGCTGGCCAAACTCGCGCGCCAGCATGCCGTCGGCCGCGTTCATCGCCATGCGCACAAACAGCCACAGCGGCAGCAGCCAAAACAGCGCCGGTACATCGGCACAAGCCGTCAGCAGCGCGCCCAGCAGCAGCGACAATCCACAGGCCGCCAGCGTAACCTGGTTGGCGCTGATGCCGCGGCGGTAAAGACGCACCACCAGCGGCCGCAGCAGGTTTTGGAATTTGGGTTTAAGGGCGTAGATACTCATGGGAAAAGAAAAAACAGAAAACGAAAATAGAAAAAAGCAGCCTGAAACACCATACCGCCGACAGCGTATGCGCGACGGCGCGCAACAGCCGCAGATATTTTTTCAGGCTGCCTGAAACCGTGTTCGGGCAGCCTGAAAGGGCAGTTTATGGTTTGTTCACCGGCGTGAGCGGTTTTTCGCCGGGCTCGAATACGCTGATCGGCTGTTCGTCGTCGAATACCGAAGTCGCTTTGTAGGCGCTGCCGTGTTTGCCGCCGCTGCGCTGCGGTTTCAACGGGATTTCGTTTTCGCCGGTATCGACTTCGATGCTGCTGCCTTCGGGCAGTACCTGGTCTTGGGTCGGACGCGGCGAAACGTTGGCTTTGGCGGCGGTCAGTTTTGCCGAACCGCTGTGCCAGGCCAGCGAGTGCAGATTGCCCTGGATTTTGGCGGCGCCGCTGCAGCTGATGCACACCGGCGTGCCGCGGCGGGCTTTGAGCACCTGATCGACTTTGGCGCTGCTGACGTTGCGGCCGTTACTCTGCGCCCAAGCGGCGATGCTTTGCTTCAGCGCGGCGGTTTTCAGATTGTTTTTGCGGTAGGGGTCGCCAAAGGCCGCCAGCCACAGATTGCCGCCGTCGTCCACGTTCAGCGCCGCCATTTCGTACACCACCGATGCCGGCGAGCCGGAAGTGATGGTTTTGGCAAACTGCAGCGCGTCGGGCGACTTCATGCGCACGCAGCCGTGGCTGCGCACACCGGGCACGCTGGAAGGATTGCTGGTGCCGTGGATGCCGAGACCGAGTTTGGGCTCGCCCAAACGCACGAACACCGGCCCCAGCGGATTGCTCGGGCCGGGCGGAACGCTGGTTACGCCGTCGCCGCGCTCGCGCTGGATGGATTTGGGAATGTGCCAGGTCGGATTAAAAGCCTTGGCGCCGATGCGGTGCTCGCCGAGCACGGTTTGGGTGTGCGCCTTGCCCACCGCCACCGGATAAGCCTTCTGCAGCTTGCCGTTGGAATACAGAAACAGCCGCTGCTGCGGGATGTTGATAACAACGTGCCAGCCCTGGGCGGACGGCGAAACGTCGGGAACGGGGGTGGTCTGGGCGGCCAGCGCGGCCTGGCCGGCAGCCAGCGCCAACAGGCCGATAAGCAGTTTGTTCATCTTGCTTGGGGTACTCGTACTACAAAAATAAAAGACGCGCATCATACCGTAAAACCGCCGCCCGCCAGCGCATTTGTACGCGCCCCGCCGGCAGCGCCGGGTGGCGGAAAGCAGCCTGAAAACGGCCAAACGGCAAGGCAGCCGCGCGCAACGCGCCGCCGGCAGGCGGCAGCCTGAAAAACGTGGGCAAAGCGCTGCGGCGGCATACTGTAGGCTTTGTGCAACAGTTCGGAAAACCTGTTTCGACAGCGGCGCCATCGCCGCCTGGTTTTATCTAAAAATGTCCACTTGGCAAAACGCCGAAAGCAGCCTGAAAACCCCAATCCGGTTTTCGGGCTGCTTTTAACGGCGAAGCGCCGGACGGATGCAAAAACACAGAAAACGGCTTTCAGGCTGCCGCCACCGCCCTACTCTCTGCCGCCGCCCACAAGGCCAGCTTGGCTTGGCGCGGCAGTTTTTTTACCCGCGCTTCGGCACGCAGCGCGGCGGAGCGGTCGAAGCAGCAGCCGATCAGGCGCATTTCGCCGGCACCGCGGCTGCGGGTGTAGCGCGCGCCGCGGCCGCTGCGGTGTTCGCCCAGCCGCCGTGCGGGGTCGGTGCAGATGCCGCAGTAGAGCGAGCCGTCGCCGCAGGCAAGCAGGTAGAGAAACCAGCGGCCGCAGCCCGAAACCGTGTCTGTCGTGTTCATGCCTTCCTTTCAGGCTGCCTGAAACCCTGCCGCGCTGGCAAAAACGGGCGTTTTTTGCTATAAACCGCCGCGTTTTCCCCCAACCCTAGGAACAATGATGGAACTTGTATTTATCCGCCACGGCCAAAGCGAATGGAACGCCAAAAACCTGTTTACCGGCTGGCGCGACGTCAATCTGAGCGAAAAAGGCGTTGCCGAAGCGCAGGCGGCGGGGCAGAAGCTCGCCGCTGCCGGCTACGAATTCGACCAGGCGTTCACGTCGGTGCTGACCCGCGCCATCAAAACCTGCAACATCGTGCTGGAAGAAAGCGGCCAGCTGTGGGTGCCGCAAACCAAAAGCTGGCGCCTGAACGAGCGCCACTACGGCGCGCTGCAGGGTTTGGACAAGCAGCAGACCGCGGAAAAATACGGCGCCGACCAGGTGCACATCTGGCGCCGCAGCTACGACACCCTGCCGCCGCTCTTGCCTGAAGACGACGAGTTTTCCGCGCGCAAAGACCGCCGCTACGCCCATCTGGCCGCCGACACCGTGCCCGACGGCGAAAACCTGAAAATCACGCTGGAGCGGGTGCTGCCGCTGTGGCAGGACGAAATCGCCCCCGCCATTCTCGCCGGCAAGCGCGTTTTGGTGGCGGCGCACGGCAATTCGCTGCGCGCGCTGGCCAAGCACATCGAAGGCATCGGCGACGACGAAATCATGAAGCTGGAAATCCCCACCGGCCAGCCTTTGGTTTACCGCTTGGACGGCAGCCTGAAAGTACTGGAAAAATTCTATCTGTAAACAGCCGCCGCGCGGCTTAAATACAGCGGCACCGCACAGCGCCTGCGGTGCCGTTTTTTGCTTTCAGGCTGCCTGAAAGCGTAGAAAAAGGCAGCCTGAAAAACCGTTTGGCTTTTTTCAGGCTGCCTGTGCTTAATGCTCGACGTGCTGCGGCAGGAAGCCGCCGCTCTGGTGCGCCCACAGTTTGGCGTAGAGCCCGCCTTTGGCCAGCAGCTCTTCGTGCTTGCCTTCTTCGACGATGCGGCCTTTGTCGAGCACGATCAGCCGGTCCATAGCGGCGATGGTGGACAGGCGGTGGGCGATGGCGATCACGGTTTTGCCGTCCATCATTTTGTCCAGGCTCTCTTGGATGGCGGCTTCGACTTCGGAATCGAGCGCGCTGGTGGCTTCGTCCAAAAGCAGAATCGGCGCGTCTTTGAGCATCACGCGGGCGATGGCGATGCGCTGGCGCTGGCCGCCGGAGAGTTTGACGCCGCGCTCGCCGACGTGGGCATCGTAGCCGCGCCGGCCTTTGGCGTCGGACAAATTGGGGATGAAGTCGGCGGCTTCGGCGCGCTCGGCAGCCTGAAACATTTCTTCGTCGCCGGCGTCGGGGCGGCCGTACAGGATGTTGTCGCGCACGGAGCGGTGCAGCAGGCTGGTGTCTTGGGTAACCAGGCCGATTTGCGCGCGCAGCGATTCCTGGGTGATGTCGTTGATGTTTTGGCCGTCGATCAGAATGTCGCCGCTTTGCGGCTCGTAAAAGCGCAACAGCAGGTTGACGATGGTGGATTTACCCGCGCCGCTGCGGCCGATCAGCCCGACTTTTTCGCCGGCTTTGATGTGCAGGTTGAAGCCGTTGAGCAGGGGCTTGCCGGATTCGTAGGAGAAATCGAGATGCTCGAAGCGGATGTCGCCGTGCTTGACTTCCAGGGCGCGGGCCTTGGGTTTGTCCAAAATGGTTTGCGGCTTGGAGAGCGTGCCCATGCCGTCGGTTACCGTGCCGATGTTTTCAAACAGCATCGCCGATTCCCACATGATGTACTGCGACAAACCGTTTACGCGCAGTGCCATGGTGGTGGCGACGGCCACCGCGCCGACGCCGACTTCGCCGCGTATCCACAGCCAGATGCCCAGCGCGGTGGTGCTGAAAATCAACAGTGCGTTTACGGCGAAAGACAAGGTGCTCAGCAGGCTGGCCAGCCGCATCTGGGCGTGAACGGTCTGCATGAATTCTTCCATCGACTCTTTGGCGTAGCGGGCTTCGCGCGCGCCGTGGGAAAAGAGTTTGACGGTGGCGATATTGGAATAGGCGTCGGTGATGCGGCCGGTCATTATGCTGCGGGCGTCGGCCTGTCGCTGGGCGGTTTTGGCCAGGCGCGGAATCAGGAGTTTCATCAGCAGGAAAAACAGCACCGTCCAGCCGATAAAGGGCGCCAGCAGCCAACGGTCGAGCGTGGCGAGAATCACGCCGCTGGTCAGGAAATACACCAGCACATACACCACCATATCGGCGATGGTCATTACCGTTTCGCGCACCGCCAGCGCGGTCTGCATCACTTTGGCGGACACGCGGCCGGCAAATTCGTCCTGATAAAAACCGAGCGACTGGTTGAGCATCTGGCGGTGGAAATTCCAGCGCAAACGCATCGGGAACACGCCCTGCAGGGTTTGCAGGCGCACGTTGGACGCGAAAAAGCGCCAAACGATGAAAAACGCCAGCAGCAAGCCCATGGCGGTGAGCGCCGCGCCTTTCTCCGCCAGCAGGGTCTCTGGGCTGTATTTGCCCAGCCAGTCCACCACTTCGCCAACGAATTGGAACAGCACGGCTTCGAGTATGCCGATAACGGCGGAACACACCGCCAGCACCAGTATCCAGCCGCGCACGCCGTCGATGCAGCTCCAAATAAAGCGGAACAGCCCGGCATCGGGCGTGGGCGGAACATGTTCGGGATAGGGGTCGATGCGGTTTTCAAACCAGCTGAAAATCGAATCCAACAGTTTCATGTGCGAATCCTTTGCCCGACGCGCTTTCAGGCAGCCTGAAAACGCAGCGGCGGTAAAAACGGGAAATTATAAACAACAAGACCAATCAGGCATCCTGAAAGGCGGAAACGGGGTTTCAGGCTGCCTTTCACTATTCTGCCCCCAGGCAGCCTGAAACGGCTCAGGCTTTGCCGCCTTTTGGGAAAAACTGCACCAGGTTTTCGCCCTGCGGCAGCACCAGTTTTTTCACGGCGTGGCCGAACACCGTTTCCAGCGTAATCCGCGCCAAACGGCCGTCGGCCACCGCCTGCTCGGCCAAACGGCGGGCGGCGCTTTCGTTTTCAGGCTGCAATGCCTGCCACAGCGCGAGCGTATCCATATCGCGGCGGAAACTCTCGGCGCTTTGGTATTCCAGCACCAGCTTGGCCGAATCCATTACCGGATCGTAAAAACCGTGATCGGCGAGCATGTCGCCCAAATCGTGCATATCAATCAGCGCGCTCGCGGCGCAGGCAATGCCGTTTTCGGCCAGCAGCGCGCGCACTTCGGGCAGGCTGTCGATACCGAAATGGCTGAAAAACAGCAGGCCGTCGGTTTTCAAACCGCCCGCCCAGGCATCGAATACCGGCAGCGGGTCGCTTTCGGTGGCCAGCGCCAGATTCGACCACAGCATATCGGCCTGCATCGGCGGCAGCGGGTCGCGCAGGCTCTGGCAGTGCTGTGCCGGCGCCGTTTTGCCTGCCAAGCGCGACAGCCAGCCGCTTTTGCGGCCGGCGGCGGCTTCAGCGAGAAACTCCGACCGCGGGTCGTATTCGCCGAACACGGCCTGCGGATAACGCGCCGCCAGCAGGCGCCGGCTGTGGTCGCCGTCGGCACCGGCCAGCACGATGCGCTGCGGCGTGCGGGTCAGAATCTGCAGGCGGCCGTCCATTTCGGCGGCCAGATGGCGGTGGATAAACCAGCGGTCGTCCATAATCCTTCCTTGGCGAACCTGCCGCAGGCAGCCTGAAAAAGGCCGCGGCAGGCGCATAGCAAAAAACCGCATCCGGCAGGATACGGTTTTTCAAATTCTGGCGCGGCGGACGGGGCTCGAACCCGCGACCCCCGGCGTGACAGGCCGGTACTCTAACCAACTGAGCTACCACCGCGCGTTTGGTGGTGGGTGATGACGGAGTCGAACCGCCGACATTCTGCTTGTAAGGCAGACGCTCTACCAACTGAGCTA
>NZ_JAKOOW010000002.1:74480-81618 GCF_022288825.1 Kingella pumchi
GTATCCGCTGCAGGGCAGCGAAAGACGGCATTAAACCAAATTTAACGGAAACACGCAAGAGCGCTTCAGGAAATTTTTAAGGCTTTACGATTAACAAAATGATGTGGCAGGAATTTTATTTTCAGGCTGCCTTGTACGAGCGGGCTTACAAACACATCAGCGCGAGCAGCGAGAGTGCGGCGGGCACGCCCTGCACGGCGGCGGCGCGGCCAGCAGGGCGAAGGCAAAAGCCATATCAACGCTCCATCATGTGTTTGAGTTTGCCGGCTTTGGTGTCGAGATAGTTTTGGTTTTCGGGGTTACGGCCCACCAGCAGCGGCAGGCGCTCGGCGATGTTGATACCGCTGTCGCGCATGGTTTGCAGTTTTTCCGGATTGTTGGTCAGCAGGCGCACGGAAGCGACGCCGAGATGATCGTAAATGTGTTTGGCGATGGAAAAATCGCGGGCATCGACCGGCAGGCCAAGCGCGAGATTGGCTTCAACGGTGTCCATGCCCTGATCCTGCAGGGCGTAGGCGCGGATTTTGTTGATCAGGCCGATGCCGCGGCCTTCTTGGCGCAGATAGACGATGACGCCGCGCCCTTCGGCCTGCACCGCGCGCATGGCAGCCTGAAGCTGGGGGCCGCAGTCGCATTTTTGCGATGCCAGCGCGTCGCCGGTCAGGCATTCGGAGTGGATGCGCGAGAGCACGGGGGCGCCGTCGCGCCAGTCGCCCATGGTCAGGGCGATGTGTTCCTGGCCGCTGCGGCTGTCTTCAAAACCGTGCATGGTGAACACGCCGTATTCGGTGGGCAGGCGGCAGGAAGTAAGGTATCGGATGGGGTTATCCATAAGGCCTTTCTGTTTGCTTGGGTGGTGTGTGTTTATTGTCCGCAAAGATCTTTCAGGCAGCCTGAAAACGCTTTTCAGGCTGCTTTGGGCGCGCTTAATTAAAGCGCTTGGTCTTCTTCGTCTGCCTGCGGGCGCGGCAGCAGGGTTTGTAGCGGGGCGAGACAGGCCAGCGCCAGGCCGAGCCATTCGGTTTGCGCTTCGGCGGCAAACGTGCCTTCGGCCTGCTCAATGTGCAGCACGCCGAACACGCGGCCGTCGGCACTGTATACCGGCAGACTCATCTGGGCGGCGCTGCGGCGGTTGTGCTCGCCGGACAGCTCGCCGATTTCCAGCCAGCGTGAAACGTCGTCGGCCAGATTCAGCCAGCCGGTGCGGCTGCTGTGGGCGGCAAGGTATTGCGCGGCGGTGGTATCGTCGGTGGCCAGCCGCTGCTCGATAGGCTGGCCCTGCTGCACCAGCCGCACCAGCGCGCTGTCGTCGGGCAGCAGGCCGTAAAGCACGGCGCTTTGCACGGGATGGCGGGCGTAGGCGGAATCGAGCGCCATAAAGAGCTGTTTGAGCAAACCGCTATGCTGATCGTTTTCTTCGATATGCTCGGCCAGCCGCGCTTCGGGCTGCTCGTACCACAATACGTCGTGCTCGATAAGCGCCTGCCCCTGCGCCATCACGGCTTGGGCGGCCAACTCGGCCACGCGCACGGCGTCGGCATCGAGTTTCAGGTTTTGCGTTTGCAGATAGTCTCGGATGTGTTCGGTCATGGTTTTCTCCGCACGGCAGGCGCCGCGCCGGTTTCAGGCAGCCTGAAAAAAGTTCAGCCGCGTTTTTGCGACAGGGCGTAGTCGTAGAGCGCTTTTTTGCTCTCGCCGCTAATCTGCGCTGCCAGCTCGGCCGCCTGCTTGGTGGGCAGCGCGGCGGCGAGTATGCCCATCACGCGGGCGGCTTCTTCGGGCAGCGTGTCGTACTTTTCAACTGCGGCTGGGTACAGCACCAGCACCATTTCGCCGCGCGACTGGTTGCTGTCGGCCGTGAGCGCGGCTTGGATGTCGGCCACACTGCCGCTTAAAAAGGTTTCAAAAGTTTTGCTGACTTCGCGCGCCAGCAGCAGGCGGCGCTGGGGAAACAGTGCGGCCATATCCGCCAGCGTGTCGGCGATGCGGTGCGGGGTTTCAAAGGCCAGCACCGCGCAGGTTTGGCGCTGCCAGCCTTCAAATAGCTTGCGGCGGGCGGCGGATTTGGGCGGCAGAAAACCATGGAAATAAAAATCCGGCGCTTCCACGCCCGCAGCGCTGAGCACCGCCATCACCGCCGATGCGCCGGGCACCGGCACCACCGGAAAGCCGGCTTCGCGCACCTGCGACACCAGTTTGGCTCCGGGGTCGCACACCGCCGGTGTGCCGGCATCGGAAATCTGGGCGACGGTTTTGCCTTCGGCCAGCGCAGCGATGACTTTGTCGGCCATCTGCCGCTCGTTGTGCTCGCGCAGGCTGACGAGTTTGGCCTGTATGCCGTAGGCGCTCAAAAGCTGGGCGGAAACGCGGGTGTCTTCGGCGCACACCCAGTCGGCGGCGGCGAGCACCGCCAGCGCGCGCAGGGTGATGTCGGCCAGATTGCCGATGGGCGTGGCGACGATATACAGCGTGCCGGCGCGCACACTCTGCTGCGCCTTCTGATGGTGTTTGAGCATGAAAAAATCCTTGTGCGGCCGGCAAAAGCAGCCTGAAAACCCAAGGGCAGGCCGTTTCAGGCTGCCTGCGGGCAAAATGCGGCGGGGCGATTATAGCGCCGAAGCGCGCGGTACTTTCAGGCTGCCTGCGGCGGGATGCTTCTCGGCAAACCCGTTTATCGGCACCGGTTCGGTTTTCAGGCTGCTTTCAGGCTGCCTGAAAAGGCAAAACGGCTTGCACGGCAACATGCGGACAAGCGCTTAGACGATAAGGGGCGGTTTTTCTGATAGCGCGCTTTAACGCAGGCGGCGGCGGCTGTCCCAATCGATGATTTCGCTCGGCGCGCGCCGGCCGCCGGTGCGCCCGCCGATTACCCACACCTGCCGGCCGAACAGGCGGCGGGCTTCGCGTTCGCTCTTGCAGGGGCGGCCGCCGGAGCGGTTGCACGATGTCGAAACCAGCGGCATGCCGGCCAGCGCGCACAGGCGGCGCACCAGAGCGTGATCGGGCACACGCACCGCCAGCTTGCTGCGGCCGCGGCCGCGCAATTCGAGCAGCACGCGCCGCGCGGCCGGCAGCACAAAGGTTTTGGCCGCCGGCCACACGCTTTCAAGCTCGCGGCTGTCGGCAGCGGACAGGGGACGCAGCAGGGAACGCAAGCGCTGCAGGCTGTCGGCGGCGACAATCAGCCCTTTGCCCTGCGGCCGTTTTTTCAGGCGCAGGATTTTGTTGAGCGCGCGGCGGTTGTCCGGCGCGGCGCCCAGGCCGTAGCAGGATTCGGTGGGGTAAGCCACCAGCCCGCCGCGCCGCAGGTGGGCGCGCAGCCGGCGCGGATTGAGCGGGGTGCGGAGTCTTGGCGAAATCATGGCAAAGCTGCTGTAGCGCAATCGGATGGTTTGAAGAAATAAGGCTTTCAGGCTGCCTTGGGCTGTCTGCCCAAATAGGTCTGACGGCAGCAGGTTTCAATATTACGGCTGCGGCGGCTGTTTTTTCAGGCTGCCTGAAAGCGGAAAAACTGCACCCCGCCGGCGGGGTGCAGTTTGGCAAAGCAGCCTGAAATCAGCGGTTGTTGCTGATGGACATGCCGTTTACTTCCAGCTCAACGCGGCGGTTGGGCTGCAGGCAGGCAATCAGTTCGGCGCGGTTGCCGCGGTTGTCGCACTGCTTAACCGGCTGGGTTTCGCCGGCACCGTAGGCATACAGCACGTTGGCGGGTACGCCGCGGCTGATCAGGTAGTTGCGCACGGTTTCGGCGCGCTGCTGCGACAGGCGCATATTGTAGCTGTCGCTGCCCAGATAGTCGGTGTGGCCGATGATGCGAACCTGATCCAGGCGCTCGAGACGGCCGAGTTTGGCGGCTACATCATCCAGTTCGGCTTTGCCTTGGGCGTTCATGTGGGCCAGATCGCCTTTGTCGAAGGCAAACAGGGCGTCGGCAGAAAGCACGATACGCTGCATCTGCATCTGCGGCTGCGCCATCATGGCGGGAGCGGGCTGCTCTTGGGCGGGCGGGCAGACGGCATTTTCGGGATCAACGGCGCGCCAGTGGAAACTTTGGGCGCGGCGGTGTTTGTCGAACTTCACTTTGTACTGGCAGGTGGTGATGTTGTCGGTGCCCTGGCCGGGGGTATTGAAGTGGAACAGGTAGTTCCATTCGGACACGCGGAAGCCTTCGTCATAGTGCGGACGGCCGATCAGGTAGTAGAGCTGGTCTTTGGTGTCGCCTTGGCGGATTTGTTTCAGGCTGCCCAAGTCGGGGAAAGTGCCGCGGTTTTTGTTGAAGGTCACGCTGTAGGGGCGCGGCCATTTGAGGCCGTCTTCGCTTTTGCTGCCGGAAGCACAGGCGGCCAACAGGGCGGCAGAAGCAATCATTAGGGCAAGACGGGAGGTTTTTTTGATC
Source organism: Kingella pumchi (assembly GCF_022288825.1). Lineage (GTDB taxonomy): Bacteria > Pseudomonadota > Gammaproteobacteria > Burkholderiales > Neisseriaceae > Kingella_D > Kingella_D pumchi. The sequence goes on from NZ_JAKOOW010000002.1 coordinate 78,877, forward strand.
ATAATTGTTCCTTAAAAAATATTGCGGGGTTTCAGGCTGCCTGCCGTGGCAAGGCAGCCTGAAAAACGGTTTTTACCACTGGTAACCGGCACCGATGGACGCACCGAAACGGCCTTTGCTGTTGCCGCTGGCGGTACCTTTGATGATCCAGTTGCCGCCGTCGGTAATGGCGGAGAAGCCTACGGCGTAACCGGTTTTACCGCGGTAGTTGCTGGCGCCGACGGCAATCATGCTCTTACCGGGCAGGTAGGCCTGGGGCAGGCCGGCGGTAGCCATGGCGCTGGCGGTACCGGCATCGGCTTCGTCTTCAACATTGTTGATCTTCTGCTCCAGCGCGGCAACGTGGGCGGTGTTGGCACCGGCAATCGCACCCAGTTTCTGGTTCAGCTGGCCGACGTTTACGGCATCGGTATCGGCTTCACCTGCGGCAACGTTGGTGATTTTCTTACCGCCTGCATCAACACCATTGGTGGTTACGCTCGGGCCGCCGTTGATGGTCAGGCCGTTGTTGTCCATTTTGGTATTGCCGGTGGTAACGCTGGTCAGGCTCAGATTCTGGTTCAGACCAAGCTGTACGCCGCCGTTAACGGTGGTGCTGGTAACGTTGTTGTCGCCTTTCACGCTGATGGTGTCGCCAAGCTGGTAGTTGTTGGCGGTATTGCCGTCACCGAAATTGAAGCCTTTGGCGATGTTGGCGGTGTTGTTGGCTACGTTTTGGTTGGTAGCGTGCAACTGGCTGCCGTTCACCGCGTCTTTGCTGGTATCGGAAATATCGCCGTCGGCAACATTGGTGATTTTCTTATCGCCCATGTTGATGCCGTTACCGTTGATTACCGGGCCGCCGTTGTTGATGGTCAGGCTGTCGGCCGTCAGGTCGGGGTTGGTGGCGATGGTGATTTCTTTGCCGGTGTTGGTAATGCTGATGTTGTTACCGTTTTTGAAGTTCACAGTTTCACCGGAACCGACTTTTTCGGTAGCGCCGCCGTTGGTCTGGAGGTTCCAGCCGGCATTGGCGGTGCTGTTGATGTGACGGATGGCATCGTCAATGGTGGACTGGCCGGTGCCGCCGATATCGTTGTTGGTGTAGCTGCCGGTATTCGGATCATAGGTGGTATTGCCGCCAATGATGTTTTTCACACCGTCACCGTGCTGATGCAGCTGACTGCCGTTAACCGCGTCTTTGCTGGTGGCGGTAACATCGCCATTGGCAACGTTGGTTACCTTCTTATCAGCCGCATCGATACCGGTCTTGGTTACGCTCGGGCCGCCGTTGATGGTCAGGCCGTCGTTATTGAGCGTGCTGTCGCCGGCTTTCACGCTGTCAACATCCACATCGCGGTTCAGGCTGACTTGAACGCCGTTACCGTCGGCTTTGGTGGTGATGTTGCTGTCGCCGGTAATGCTGACCTCGTCGCCCAGTTTTTTCACACCGGTATCGCCGCTATCACCCTTGAAGGTCAGACCTTTGTTATTAACGGCATCGGCAGCATCAGCGCCTTTTTTGATGTCGTCTTTAACTTTGTCTGCCAAACCAACATTGTAGGTAGTAGTGTTGGTTGTGGGATCGTTGGTCGCGGTTACCACGGTTTCATCGTTCACACCGCCTACCACTGATTTTTCAGCATTGATGGTGTATTCGGTGCCGCCGTTGGCATTGGGAGCCTCGGTAACGGTAACGTTATTGCCGGCTTTCACAGTATTGCGTTTTTGCGCTTCCTGCTGAACAGCGTACAACTGGCTGCCGTTAACCGCATCTTTGCTGGTGGCAGTAACATCGCCATCAGCTACATTGGTGATTTTCTTACCACCCATGTTGATGCCGTCGCCGTTGATTACCGGACCGCCGTTGTTGATGGTCAGGCTGTCGGCCTTCAGGTCTTTGGCCAGGTTGAAGGTAACGTTGTTATTGCTGGACTCTTTGCTAACCACAATGTTGCCGTCGGTGTTGTTCAGGTCAACAGTGGAACCGTCTCCCACGGTAGAACCGTTGGCTCCTTGGGCGGTCAGCGTGAAGCTGCCTTTTTGGCTTGCCTGATCGGCTACCAGTTTCAGCTGGTCTTCGGTCGCTGCCTGACCGCTGGTGATGCTGTTCGGATCCCAGGTTTTGTTGGTCAGTCCGCCAATGGTGCCGGTGTTGCCGTTGATGGTAACGGGGTTGCCGCCAGTGCTCGGGCCGATATTCAGCACATCGGCCAGACGCATGTTGATGCCGCTGGCATCGGCGCTGGTAACGATGTTTCTGTCGCCTTTAATGGCTACGCTGTCGCCCAGTTTTTTCACACCGGTGTCGCCGCTGTCGGCGGTAAAGGTCAGACCTTTGTTGTCCACTGCATCTTTGGCATCAACGCCTTTTTTGATGTCGTCTTTAACTTTGTCTGCCAGTCCGACTTTGTAGCTGGTAACGTTGGTGGTGGCATCGGGAGTAGCCGTTACCACGGTCTCGTCATCCACACCGCTGGTCTCGCTGCCTTTGGCATTGACGGTGTAGGTGTTGGTGGCAGCATCGTGGTCAACTGATGCAATGTTGGTGCCTTTAACCACTTTGGTCTGCGAGTCTTTGAGCTGTTTGACGTTAACTGCATCGGTGTCTTTCACACCATCGGCAACATTGCCCAAAGTAACAGGAGAACCGGCGGTATCGCCAACCAGATTCACCGCATTGCTGGGCGTACCGGTGTTGTTGCCTGTGGCATCAGCATAGCTCAATGGAGTGTCAAATTTCACTTCGGTTACGCCATTGGT
>NZ_JAKOOW010000020.1:0-208 GCF_022288825.1 Kingella pumchi
CAGATAGCCGGGGCGGTCGGGACGGACGGTGTACAGGCTGCTTTCGGGCAGGCTGAAGCGGCCGTCGGGACTTTTAATGCGTTGTGGCGCAACGGCGGCGGTGGCGGCATCGGCTGCGGCGGCATGGCCGGCGGGGGGATTCAGGCTGCCTGCCTGATCCTGATAGCTGATGTGGTTGGCAAATTCGCGGCGTTCAAGCAGGGTTTCG
>NZ_JAKOOW010000020.1:283-2206 GCF_022288825.1 Kingella pumchi
TTATACACGGGAGCGCTGTAGCCGGTGCGGCGTCCCCACCTTTGTCTAGATTTGCTTTTGCGGGCATAGCTGTTTTCGAAGATGCCGGACTCGATTTCGTACACGCCGGCCAAATCGCTGAGGTTTTTCAGGGTGCTGTCTTTGTCGCTGCCCTGCCAGACGCCGCCGATCAGGATTTGGCCGTTTTCATTGGCCAGCTCTTGGGTGTCAGCAGTAAAGTTGCCGCCGATGGCAATTTGCCCGGGTTGGGAGTGGGCGATTTGGTCTTCGTGGCGTTGTATGGTGACGCGTTTTTCGTTCCAGCTGGATTGGCGAACCGGAGCACGGCCGTCGTTAAAGGTAAACTCGCCTTTGGCATGATTGGCAGTCTGCCGCCATGAGCCGTCTTTGCCAACCTGCCACCACTCGGGATTGCCGGGCTGGCTGTAGCTGTGCCGGTGTTCGGCCGCGCCGACGGCAACTTTGTGATTGACTTCCCAGCGGCTGTTGCCGTTATGGATTTTGGCAACCGACCATACGCCGTCTCCGGCCGCTTCGATGCGGCCGCCGCGGTTTTCCAGGCGCTCGGCCCTGCCTTCGGCCTGATGGCTCTCGTTCAAACGGCCGCCGATATGCAGTGTGCCTTCGCTGCTGATCAGGCTGGAGACGCTGCCGGTTTGTACTTGGCCGTTTTCTATCCGGCCAAAGCCGCTGCCGGTGTTGCTTATGCTGCGCATGCCGATGTCCAGGCGTTCGCGGGCGGCAATGACGGGGGCTTGGTTTTTGCCGTCTGCGCTTGCTTCTTCGCGGTTGTTCAGGCTGCCGCCGCCCAGGGCGAGACGGCTGCCGTAGATGCGGCCGCTGCCGATGTTGTTCAGGGCAGTCGCGGCATCAATGCGGGTCAGGCCGTTGCTGTTGATCAGGCCGCGGTTGTCCACAGTGTCGGCGCCAATACGGGTATTGCTGCCGGAAACCAGTTTGCCTTCGGCGCGGTTGTCGATATGCCGGGCACGGATGTCGAGGGCTGCGCCGCCGGCCAAACGGTGGCGGTTGCGGATGCTGCCGCCGCTTTCGATGCTGAGTGTGCGGCCGGCTTCGATGTCGCCGCTGCTGTCAAAGTCGGCGCTGAGTTTGAGGGCGGCGTCGCGGCCGGCGGCCAGGGTGCCGCTGCCGTCCAGCCGGTTGGCCGTCAGTTCGAGATCTTGGCCGGCCAGAATGCTGCCGCCGCTGCTGGCAATATCGCCGGCGGCCAGTTTCAGGCTGCCGGCAGTGGTGATTTCGCCTTGCTGGTTGTTCAGACCGTCTGAAAGGCGGATGTCGCTGAGGGTATTGCTGCGGATGACGCCTTGGCGGTTGTCGAGTCGGGTGCCGTCCAGTTTCAGGCTGCCTGCGGCCAGGGCGCCGCCGCGGTTGTCGCTGTGGCTGCTGTTTATGTCGGCGCTGCGGGCGAGAATGTTGCCTTGGCGGTTGTCGAAACGGCTGCCGTCTGCTTTCAGGCTGCCGAGGGTGAGGTGGCCGCTGTTGGCCAGCTCGCTGCTGACGCTCAAATCGGTGCGCCCGCCCGCTTCGATGGTGCCGCTGTTGTCCAAACGGCCGGAGACGCTGATGCGGCCGTCGGCAGGAGCGGGAACCGGGGTGTGGCCGCCGTTGCCGTTATTGCCGTTGCCGTTATTGGCGGGGGGCCGCTTGTTGCCGGAATTACCGTTACCGCCGCCGCTGTTACCGTTGTTACCGCCGTTGTTGCCGCTGCCGTTTCCGCCGTTGCTGCTATTGTTTTCCGGCAGGCCGATGCGGCCGCTGTTGGCCAGACGGGCGGTTTCAACGGTGAGATTCTGACTGCCGCTTTGGCTGATGCGGCCGCTGTTGTCCAATACGGGGGCGGCGATGTCCAGACGGCCGCCGTCGATTTGACCGCTGTTGCCGATATGGGCGCTGCGGATGCGG
>NZ_JAKOOW010000021.1:0-49483 GCF_022288825.1 Kingella pumchi
AGAACGTCGCCACAGAAGCAGCGAAAGACCGCAATCATACCCACCCAAACCAATCCGGTCAACTACTACCCAACAACAAAATCCCCAAACAAAGCCCAAATCCATATCGAAAAAGGAAATGTTTTTTATATGGCAGACTGAAAAAATAAAAAAGAGACTGCAAGTCTCTTTTTTAAAGATGCCCCAAAGGCAGGGCAGTGGTGTTTTTGATCTCTTTCAGCACAAAGCTGGAACGGGCTTCCTGCACATAAGAGTGAGACAGCAGCACATCCAAAACAAAATGGGAAAATGCGTCCATATCGGTAAAAAAAGCGTGCAGCATATAGTCGGACTCGCCGGTGAGCGCGTAGCAGCCGAGCACTTCCTGCCAAGACTGCATCGCTTCGGAAAATTTTTCGCGCGCTTCTTGCGTTTTTTCAATGCTGACACGGATAAAAACCTGCAGATTCAGCCCCAGCCGCGCGGGCTTTAGCAGTGCGGCATAGCTTTGGATCACGCCCTGGTCTTCCAGCTGCTTTAAGCGCCGTAGGCACGGTGAGGGCGACAAGGCCACCCGCTCGGATAATTCGACATTGCTTAAGCGGCCGTTTTCCTGCAAAACCTGCAGGATTTTCAAATCGGTTTTATCCAGATTGACTTGCGCCATAATGATTTGCTCCTCCTTTATTTAGCTGTTTTTATCGCACCTTTCAGACCATTTCAGGCAGCCTGAAAACGGCAAATAACGCTTTCTTATCATAATCTAACGTTAATTAAAGCACAATCGCCCGCCGCTTTAGCGATGCCGCTCGTTAGACATTTGTGCGGCAATCCGGCATTTTTTGCCACAATCTGCCGCAAACGGCGGCAACTGCTGCCTATCCTGCCTCGAAAAACTTTTCAGGCTGCCTGAAAACTGCCGCAAAAAAGCCGCAAACTGAATCTTCAGGCAGCCTGAAAGATGCAGTTTGCAGCTTGTTTGAGCTTTTCAGGCTGCCTACATCCGGCCGAGTTCGCGCTGCAAAGCCTGGATATTCTGCTCGCGGTCGAACACCGCGCTTTGCAGTTGGCGTACGCGCGCCTGATGGCCGGCATCGGACTGCTTATTGACCGCGCGGCCTTCAGCCAGCGCTTTTTGCGCGGCGGCCAAGGCATTGCGCTCGTTGTTCAATTCCTGCTCCAGAATGGTGCGGCGGGTATTGGCACGTTGCGGGTTCAGACGCTGAGGCACGGTTGCCGGTGCGGCAGCCACGGCCGGAACCGGATTGGCGGCTGCCACCGGCACGCTGCGGCGCGGCGCTACCGGCACTCTGGCGGCAACCTGGCGGGTAGCCGGCTGGGCGGCCGGTGCGGCGGCAACTTCGGGAGCAGCTTCGGGCGCGCGTTCGCGTCTTACTTCAACTGCGGTATAACTGCCGATTTTGGCCAGTTTGACTTTGCCGCCGCCGCGTTTGGGGCTGTCGGTATAACAGCCCGGGCCGCAGCTGCGCACATCGGCATGGGCGGCGCCGGCCAGCAGCGCCAAAGCGATTAAAAGGCTGCTTGTTTTCCTGTTCATAGACTGACTTCCTTATCTTTTTTACATTTTTTCAGGCTGCCTGAAAGTGTTTAGAAATTATCGAATTCTGCCGCCAGCGCGGCTTCCAGCGTTTCCAAATCCTGCTGCCATTGCAGCCAGCTTTCTTCCAGTTCACTTAATTTTACTTTGATTTCCGCCACATCGGCGAGTGTTTGCTGCAATTTTGCCTTGTTTTCCGGCAAATAGGCACTTTCTTGCGACAAAAATGCTTCGGCGGCGGCCTGTTGGCTTTGCAGCGCCGCCATTTCTTTTTCGGCTTTTTCGATTTTTTGCAACAGCGGCTTGCTGCGCCGTGCGCGCTCTTGGCGCATTTGCGCTTCCTGCCGTTTGGCATCTTTACGGCTTTGGGTCTGTGCGGATGCGGCGGGGGTGGATGCGGCGTTTTCGCGCTCGAGCCGCCATTGACGGTAGTCGTTCAAATCGCCGTCGAAGGGTTTCAGACTGCCTGCGTCGATCAGCAGAAACTGGTCGGTGGTGGCTTCGATCAGGCTGCGGTCGTGCGATACCAGGATCAGCGCGCCTTGAAAACTCTGCAGCGCAAGGGTGAGCGCGTGGCGCATGTCCAAATCGAGATGGTTGGTCGGTTCGTCCAACAGCAGCAGATTGGGTTTCTGCCATACCAGCATCGCCAGTGCCAATCGCGCTTTTTCGCCGCCGGAAAAGGGGGCGACGGCTTGCAGGGCGGCGTCGCCGACGAAATTGAAACCGCCGAGAAAATTGCGGATGTCCTGCTCTTTGGCTTCGGGCGAGAGTTTTTGGATGTGCCACAGCGGGCTTTGGTCGCCACGCAGGGTGTCGAGTTGGTGTTGGGCGAAATAGCCGATATTGAGTTTGTCGGAACGGATAATCTCGCCGCACAGCGGTTTCAGGCTGCCTGAAAGGGCTTTGATAAAGGTGGACTTGCCGCTGCCGTTTACGCCGAGCAGGCCGTAGCGGGCGTCGTTTTCCAGCGACAGGCTGACGCCGCGCAAAACGGGTTCGCCGCCGTAGCCCAAATCCACTTTGTCCAGTTTCAACAGCGGATTGGGCAGATGGTCGGGTGTGGCAAATTCAAAGGAAAACTCGCTGTCCAAATGGGCGGGGGCGATTTTTTCCAGTTTGGCCAGCGCTTTGATGCGGCTCTGCGCCTGCGTGGCTTTGGTGGCTTTGGCTTTGAAGCGGTCGATAAAGGACTGCAAATGTTTGATGTGCGCCTGCTGCTTCACATAGGCGGCCTGCTGGTTGGCCAGCCGCGCGGCGCGCTCTTTCAGGTAAAAATCGTAGTTGCCGCCGTAGCTGTGCAGCTTGCGGCCGGAGAGTTCGATGGTGTGGTTGGTGGCGGCGTTGAGAAAATCGCGGTCGTGCGAAATGATGATTTGGGTGCAGGGCAGCGCGGCCAGATGGCTTTCCAGCCACAGCACGGTTTCCAAATCCAAGTGGTTGGTGGGTTCGTCCAGCAGCAACAAATCGGCGCGGCACATCAGGGCTTGGGCGAGATTGAGCCGCATCCGCCAGCCGCCGGAAAAGGCTTTAACCGGTTTGCCGTGTTCTTCCTGCGCGAAGCCGAGTCCGCCCAGCAGTTTGGCGGCGCGGGCGGGGGCGGTGTAGGCGTCGATTTCTTCGAGCTTGGCGTGTATTTCGGCAATACGGATGCCGTCGTTCTGCGCTTCGGCTGTGGCCAAGGCAGCCTGAAAAGCCTGCAACTTGGCATCGCCCTGCAAAACGTAGTCGAGCGCGCAGATATCGAGCGCGGGCGTTTCCTGCGCCACGGCGGCGGTTTTCCAATGTTTGGGAATGCGCACTTCGCCGCCGTCGGCGGAAATTTCGCCTTTGATTAGGGCGAAGAGACTGGACTTGCCGGTGCCGTTGCGGCCGATCAGGCCGACGCGCCGCCCCGGGGCGACGGTGGCGGTAGCTTGTTCGAGCAGCACTTTGCTGCCGCGCTGCAGGGTAAGGGATTGGATTTCGATCATGGGGTTTTCGCAAAAAAGGCAGCCTGAAACACGGGATGGCGGTTTCAGGCAGCCTGAAAATTTAGGGCTCGGGGGTCTATTGGTAATTCGGCTTTTGAATCGGGCTTGTATCGGGAAACGGCGGATACCGCCCACCAATGCAAAAGACCCTAAAGCGTCAGCGTCAGATGCGGCTGCGCCAGATAGTCTTGCGACTGCATCTCCACCAGCCGGCTGACGGTGCGCACGAATTCGTGGGCAAAATCACCTTCGGTATAAAGCTCTTCCACCGGCACGGCGCTGGTGATGCACATTTTGACGCGGTAGTCGTAAAACACGTCCACCAGCAGCGTAAGGCGGCGGGCTTCGTTTTTTTCGTTGGGCGTCATTTTTTCAAAGCCGGAAATCAGCACGGTGTGGCAGTTTTGCGCCAGCCACAGATAGTCGGCCTGCGAGCGCGGGCCGAAGCACAGGGTGCGGAAATCAAACCAGGCGACGCGCTCGGTGCGTTTTTTCGCCGTCAGCTCGCGGCCGTGGATTTCCAGTTTTTCAGGCTGCTTTTCTTCGCCGCCGGTAAAGCGTTCAAACAAGGCGGCCAGCTTGGCTTCGTTTTCGGCGTTGTCCGGCACGTAAAACACTTCGGCGGGCGTGAGCGTGCGCATGCGGTAATCTTCGCCGCTGTCAACGTTGAGCACGGTGAGTTTCTTTTCCAAGAGGGCGATGGTGGGCAAAAAGCTGCTGCGGTTCTGCCCTTGCGGATAGAGTTCGGACGGTGCGTAGTTGGAAGTGGCCACCAGCACCACGCCTTCGGCAAACAGGTTTTCCAGCAGGCGGCCGAGTATCATGGCATCGGCGATGTCGCTGACGTGAAATTCGTCGAAACAGAGTACGCGCAGCTCGACGGCAATGTCTTGGGCAACGGCTTTGAGCGGGTCGGGCGTATTGCGTTTTTCGCGCATGCGCTGGTGGATTTCCTGCATAAAGGCGTGAAAGTGGACGCGGCGTTTGCGCTGGTACGGCAGGCAGCCGTAGAAGGCGTCCATCAGGAAACTTTTGCCGCGGCCGACGCCGCCGTAGAAATACAGGCCGGTGGGCACTTGCGGCGAGCGCAGGCTGCGACCGAGAAATCGGTTGCGCTTGCGCTTGAACATCATCAGTTCCGTCCACAGCTGGTCGAGATATTCGATGGCGCGCGCCTGGGCGGGATCGCTGATAAAGCCGGGCTGCTGGGCGGCGGCCTGATACCAGGTGAGCGGGCTGTGGTTGTGAAACGGCGGCGGAATAAAGCGGGACTCTGTCATAGAATCTTCAGGCTGCGCGGCGGCCGCAATTCGGCGCCCCGCGGCGGATACGGGTTGGAAAACAGGGAGGCAAGATAACAAATTTTGACGGTTTTGGAAACCGCGCCCGTGCCGGCTGCCGTGCTTTTCAGGCTGCTTTGGGCGGATTGGGACGTTTGGAACAACAGGCAGCCTGAAAGGATTTCAGGCTGCCTGTTGGCGCGATGCAGCGGCTGCTTGGGGATGGGTTTCAATGTTCAGTGCCACACGCTTCGGAAAAGTTTTCAGGCTGCCTGAAAACAGCCTGAAAAGCTAAAACGCAAAGCTATTCGAGTTCGCCGGACTTGCGTTTGGCGAGAAAGTCTTTGGTTTCGGCCACAACCACGCTGGAGAGCCAGATTAGGGCAATCAGGTTGGGGGCGGCCATCAGGCCGTTGAAGGTGTCGGCGATATTCCATACCAGCTTCACGCCGGCCTGATCGCCGGCTTCGTTACCGGTTTGCACCACCATGCAGCCGAGCATAACGGTGGCGACATAAATGATGCGGTACACCGGCACGAAGCGGTCACCCAGCAGGTAGGCGGCGCATTTTTCGCCGTAGTAGCACCAGCCGAGAATGGTGGAATAGGCAAAGAACATCAGGCCGACGCTGACCAGCAGTCCGCCCTGCCCCGGCAGCATTTGATCGAAGGTGGTAACGGTGAGTGATGCACCGCCGGATATCGGCTGCAGGAAAGCGCCGCCGCTGATGGCAATAACCTTCATTTTGATCAGACCCATCACCAAAACGATGCCGGTGATGCTGCACACGACGATGGTGTCGAGAAAGGTGCCGGTCATCGAAACCAGTGCTTGGCGCACGGGGTGGTCGGTACGGGCGGCGGCGGCGGCAATCGGCGCGGAACCCATACCGGCTTCGTTGGAAAACACACCGCGCGCCACGCCGTAACGGATCATGGTGCCGATGGCGCTGCCGCCGATGGCCGATGCGCTAAAGGCGTCGTTCAGGATGATTTTGACGGCGGGAATGAAGAGTTCGACGTTGTAGGCCAGCACCGCCAGTCCGCCCAGCACATAGCCGACAGCCATCAGCGGCACGATGAAAGACGATGCGGTGGCAATCCAGCGGATGCCGCCGAGCACGACGACGCCGGTAAAGACGGTTAGGAAAACGCCCGTCCACAGCGGGTCGATGTTGAAGCTGTGGTAAACGGCATCGGCCACGGAGTTGGACTGCACCGAGCTGCCGATGCCGAAAGACGCGAGCACGGCAAACAGGGCAAACAGCACTGCCAGCCATTTTTGCCTCATGCCCTTTTCAATGTAGTACATCGGCCCGCCGGACATTTCGCCGCGGCTGTTGGTCTCACGGTATTTCACCGCCAGCACGCCTTCGGCATATTTGGTGGCCATGCCCGCCAGCGCGGTCATCCACATCCAAAACACCGCGCCCGGCCCGCCCAGTGCAACGGCGGTGGCAACGCCGGCGATATTACCGGTGCCGATGGTGGCCGAAAGCGCGGTCATCAGGGCACCAAAATGAGAAACGTCGCCCTCATGGTCGGCCGACGATTTATGCGGCACAAAAGCCTGCTTGAGCGCATAAGGCAGCAGGCGGAACTGGAGAAAAGCCAGCCTGAAAGTAAACAAAATGCCGGTGCCGACCAGCAGCGTGAGCATATACGGCCCCCATACCCGGGTGCTGATTTTATCGACCAGCTCGTTGAGCACTTGGATCCAATTTGCGTCGTTCATGATTTCCTCTTTTCTGATTGTAAGCACAATCGATTGTTTTACTGATGGTTATACGCAGAAAACCGCATCTGCGCGTCTGCATTTCAACACAAGCGCTTTTTCTTTGCAAGAATTTGCAATTGATACGCATCATAGAACTTCAGCACAAAAGCAGCCGGACAAACGGATAAAATATCGCGCCCAAAAGACAAAGCGGCTTTCAGGCTGCCTGAAAAACGTCTCATCACGCAAATAGAAACCCGTAGCCACAGGCAAAACAAAACCCCGAATCGAGATTCGGGGTGGGCAAGCGAAAACAAACGGGATTGGTTTTTTCAGGCTGCCTTGCATTCAGGCAGCCTGAAATATAGCATACGGGTTATTGCTCTTCTTTCTGCTCTTCGTCGGCAAAATCGACAATCGCCAGGCCGTCGATGCTGCCTCCGCTGCCGGCGGTGCCGGTTTTTTTGCTGTTGAGCTGGATTTGCAGGCGTAAGTCGTTCACCGAATCGGCGTTTTTCAGGGCGTCGTCATAGGTAATCAAGTCAGCCTCATACAAATCAAACAGCGACTGGTCGAATGTTTGCATGCCGATATCGCGCGATTTGGCCATGATTTCTTTCACACCGTGAATGTCGCCGCGCAAAATCAATTCAGAAATCAAGGGGGAGTTGAGCAGCACTTCCACCGCCGCCACGCGGCCTTTCGCACCGGCCTTGGGAACAAGGCGCTGCGAGATAAAGCCTTTGAGATTGAGCGAAAGATCGTTCAACAGCTGGGCACGACGCTCTTCAGGGAAGAAGTTGATAATGCGGTCAAGCGCTTGGTTGGAATTGTTGGCATGCAGCGTTGCCATACACAGGTGGCCGGTTTCGGCAAAGGCCAGTGCGTAATCCATGGTTTCGCGGTCGCGAATTTCGCCAATCAAAATAACGTCCGGCGCTTGACGCAAAGTATTTTTCAGCGCGGCAAACCAGTTTTCAGTATCCACGCCCACTTCGCGCTGGGTGATGATGCAGTTTTTATGCGGATGAACAAATTCGATGGGATCTTCAATGGTAATAATATGGCCATAGCTGTTTGCATTGCGGTAATCAATCATTGCCGCCAATGAAGTGGACTTGCCCGAGCCGGTACCGCCGACAAAAATCACCAAGCCACGTTTTTCCATCACTACTTGTTTCAAAATCGACGGCAGGTTGAGATTATCAAATTGCGGAATATCGCTGGTAATCACACGGCAAACCAATGCCGCCGCACCACGCTGAATCATGGCGTTCACACGGAAACGGGATACGCCGGCCAAGCTAATGGCAAAATTGCATTCGTTGGTATCGGCAAATTCCTGCGCCTGTTTTTCATCCATAATCGAACGGGCGATTTGGGCAGTATGCTCTGCCGTAAGCGGCTTATCGGTGATTTTGGTAAGTTTGCCGTCGAGCTTCATTGCCGGCGGATAACCGGCGGTAATAAACAGGTCAGAGCCTTTATTCTGAACCATGTGGTTAAGCAAATTATGGATGAATTTTTTCATCTCTTCGTTTACGGGCTGAATAGACATGGGATCTTTCTGCAAAATTTGAAAACTGGGAATTGTAGCCTGCACACTAATAGTTGTCGTGTTTCAGGCTACCAAATAAGGCGATAAACGGCAAAAAAGACGCACTCAGAAAGAAGGGGGGCCAAGCACACTAGTTGTTATCCCATAGAAAGAGCCGAACCAATTTAATGGTTCGGCTCTTTAAACTTATCAACTACAGATTTATTCTGCAGCTTCAACCTTTTCCACCAACTCAACCAATGCCAACGGAGCATTGTCGCCATTGCGGAAACCATATTTCAGAATACGGATATAGCCGCCGTTGCGGGAAGCAAAACGGTTACCCAAATCATCAAACAGTTTCACAACAACATCACGGTCGCGTGTGCGATCGAATGCCAGACGACGGTTAGCAAGAGACGGCTTTTTACCCAAAGTAATCAGCGGTTCTACTACGCGGCGCAGCTCTTTAGCTTTCGGCAGAGTAGTAACGATGGTTTCATGGGTCAGCAAAGAATTAGCCATGTTACGCAGCATTGCAGCGCGGTGGCTGCTCGTGCGGTTTAATTTACGGTTGCCATTACGATGACGCATTTCGAATATCCTTTAAAACTAGGGTTTTTCCAAACCTGCAGGAGGCCAAGAGTCTAATTTGGAACCCAGAGTCAAACCTTTGGATGCCAGCACCTCTTTAATCTCATTCAATGATTTACGACCTAAATTAGGCGTTTTCAACAATTCGGTCTCGGTACGCTGAATTAAATCACCAATGTAGTAAATATCTTCAGCTTTCAAACAATTTGCCGAACGAACTGTCAATTCCAAATCATCAACCGGGCGCAGCAGAACCGGATCAACCGGAGGAGCCTTCTCTTCTTCAACTTCAGCCGGAGTACCTTGTAAATCAGCAAAAATCGACATTTGATCAATCAAAATCTTTGCCGCAGTACGAACAGCTTCTTCCGGATCGATAGAGCCGTTGGTCTCCACTCCCAAGATCAGGCTATCCAAATCGGTACGCTGTTCAACACGGGCAGCTTCAACATCAACACTAACTCTGCTAATGGGAGAAAAACTGGCATCCAATTGAATAACGCCAATCTTATTTCCATCTTTAGTATTGCGTCGGCTCGATGCAGACTGATAGCCATGCCCACGCTCTACTTTAATTTCCATCTCAATACTGCCATTTGTTGCCAAATTGCAAATTAACTGATCAGGATTAACAACTTCCACATCATGAGGCAATTCAAAATCACCAGCTACAACTGCACCAGCACCAGATTTTTTCAGCGAAACTGTAGCCTCTGTTCGATTACCATGAAGTTTAAACACTACATTTTTAATATTCAAAAGAATATCTACAACATCTTCTTTAACGCCATCCATTGTCGAGTATTCATGAAGAACACCTGAGATGGTTACTTCAGTAGCAGCAAAACCATCCATAGAGGACAATAAGATACGACGCAAGGCATTACCTAAAGTATAGCCAAAACCACGTTCGAAAGGCTGCATAGACACTCTTGCATAAGTAGAAGAAAGAGTGTCTACGTTGATTTGACGGGGCTTCAAGAACTCCAAGGCACTGTTTTGCATTTAACTGTCCTTCCCCTTCGCAATATTATTTTGAATAGAACTCAACTACCAGCTGCTCATTAATATCGCTATACAATTCTACACGATCAGGTACATTTTTATATGTACCTTCCATTTTATTAGCATCAACCGATACCCAGCTAGGCAGGCCAATCTGAGTTGCTAAATTCAAAGCTTCTTGGATGCGGGTCTGCTTTTTAGCCTTTTCACGAATTGCAACAACATCCCCTGCCCTAACTGAAAAAGACGGGATATTAACTACTTGCCCATTAACAGTAATCGCTTTATGAGCTACTAATTGGCGAGCCTCTGCACGGGTAGAGCCAAACCCCATACGATAAACCACGTTATCCAAACGAGATTCCAGCAATTGGAGCAACAACTCACCTGTAGAGCCTTTTCTACGAGAAGCTTCTTCAAAATAACGTCGGAACTGACGTTCAAGAACACCATAAATGCGACGAATTTTCTGCTTTTCACGCAACTGCAATCCATAATCAGACAGGCGAGTGCGTCTATTACCATGCTGACCAGGAACAGAATCTAACTTACACTTTGAATCCAATGAGCGACGGGCACTTTTTAAAAATAAGTCAGTCCCCTCACGACGAGCCAGTTTACATTTTGGTCCAATATAACGAGCCATTATTCTTAACCTTCCAAATTAAATACGACGTTTCTTAGGCGGACGGCAACCATTATGGGGCAATGGCGTTACGTCAGTAATACTAGTAATTTTAAATCCCAATGCATTTAACGCACGTACAGAAGATTCACGACCCGGACCCGGACCCTTAATACGAACTTCTAAATTTTTTACGCCATATTCTTGGGCAACTTTGCCAGCTGACTCTGCAGCAACTTGTGCCGCAAATGGTGTACTTTTACGGGAGCCTTTAAAGCCCGCGCCGCCTGAAGTAGCCCAAGATAATGCATTTCCTTGGCGGTCTGTGATTGTTATGATGGTATTGTTAAAAGATGCATGAACATGCACGATACCCTCACTAACTGTCTTACGTATTTTTTTACGTACACGCGAAGCTGTGTTTGCTTTAGCCATTCAATTTAATCCTTCAAAATTATTTTTTACCTGCAATTGCCTTGCGGGGTCCCTTACGAGTGCGAGCGTTAGTTCGAGTTCTTTGCCCGCGACAAGGAAGTCCTCTACGATGCCTAAATCCTCTATAGCAACCCATATCAATCAGTCGTTTGATACTCATCGTGACCTCTCGTCGAAGATCACCCTCTACCTCATAACGAGAAACTTGTTCACGCAAAGCTTCTAATTGACTTTCTGTGAGATCCTTAACTTTTGTTGACATCTCAACATTAGCCAATTCACAGATTTGTTTAGCGCGAGTGCTCCCTATACCATAGATTGCCTGCAATCCAATGACAATATGGGCATTATTGGGGATATTTACCCCAGCTATACGAGCCATACTATTATTTCCTTAAAATTAAAAACCAACCGCCAAGTTTTAACCTTGACGCTGCTTATGACGAGCGTCTGTGCAGATCACACGAACAACTCGATTACGTCGTATAATTTTACAATTACGACAAATTTTCTTTACGGACGGTTGTACACGCATATAAATTCCTTCAAATATTGAACAAAATTAACGAGCCCTGAACACAATACGAGCACGTGATAAATCATAAGGAGTAAGCTCTACAGTTACCTTGTCACCGGGAGAAATACGAATATAATGCATCCTCATCTTTCCCGAAATATAACCAAGCACAACATGCTCATTTTCCAACTTAACTTTGAAAGTAGCATTGGGTAAAGTTTCTAAAATTTCACCCTGCATTTGTATTGTATCTTCTTTAGCCATGCTTAAAATCCTACTTCTTAGTAGTCAGAACCTCATACTGTTGCGTCATCCTATAAGACGAAATTTGCACCATAAAGTCCATTGTAACAACCACTAAAATTAACAGAGAAGTACCGCCTATATAAACCTGAATATTACTAAAATAGGTAAAAACCTCAGGAATCAAACACACTAACGTTATATATATAGCACCCCAAAATGTTAATTTTAAAACAACTTGCTCTAAATAATACGCAGTCTTTTCGCCAGGCCTTATACTAGGAATAAAGGCGCCACTTTTTTTTAAATTATCTGCCATTTCTTTTGGGCTAAAAACCAACGCAGTATAGAAAAAACAGAAAAATACCACTAATATTGAGAATAGCAGCATGTAACTTAAGGTGCCATGCTGAAAAAGTGACAAAAATCTAGTAATTAACCTACTATTAAAACCCTCCGCCCAGCTGGAAACTAAAGCAGGAAAGGCGATTAAACTTGAAGCAAAAATTGGAGGAATCACCCCAGACATATTTAGCTTGAGCGGAATATGGGTACTACTATTACCATAATTTAAATTCTGCCCCCGAGCATAGTTAACGGGAATTTTACGCAAAGCACTTTCAAAAAAAACTATCGCTACTATCAATGCCAATATAGATAGAACTATAAGCAATGACTTAACGACATCTCCCCTACTTATAGCCTCTACAATCTGGATAGCACTAACAGGAAAAGTTGATACAATACCTGCAGTAATAAGTAGAGATATCCCATTCCCAATACCTCTCTCGGTTATCTGCTCCCCCAGCCACATGAGAAACAAAGTTCCACCAACCAAACAAGAAATAGCAGAAATATAAAACTCAATTCTATCTATTACGACAACCCCCTGCTGGATAACCACGCTAGCGGCAAACAAACTCTGCACTGTTGCCAATATGACTGTCCCTATTCTAGTATATTTCGTAATAGCTTTCCTACCAACATCCCCCTCTTTCTTTAGCTCTTTAAGTTTTGGAATAACCTCAACTGCAAGTTGCATGATAATTGATGCTGAAATATAGGGCATTATACCGATAGCGAAGATACTAAATCTTTCTAATGCCCCCCCAGAGAACATATTAAGAAGACCAAGTATCCCACTACCAGAACTATTTGAATAGGATCGAGCAAGACCAGCCGCATCTACCCCAGGAACAGGAACATGCACTCCAATCCTAAAAACAATTAAAGCACACAGCAAGAAAACGACACGTCGCCTAAAATCCAAGTTATTCCATAAGGTGGGCTTATTTGATAGAGATAAATTATTAGGCACGTTATCACTCTCGTTATTCTACTTTTCCGCCGGCACGTTGAATCGCGGCGTCAACACTTTTACTAACCCTTATTCCCCTAAGTACATAAGGTTTTAAAATTTCACCATTACCAATAACCTTAACAATACTAGTTTTTTTAGAAATCACCCCCAGCTGCTTTAGAAGCAAAACATCAACTTCAGTTGTATTAATGAGATTCAGCTGGGTTACAGTAATTTCAGCAGCATCTTTTTTAAGATAAGAATTAAATCCTCTTTTAGGCAAGCGTCTCTGCAAAGGCATTTGCCCACCCTCAAAGCCTACCTTATGAAAACCGCCAGATCTACTTTTTTGCCCTTTATGACCTCTGCCACAGGTCTTACCTAAGCCTGAACCAATACCTCTACCGACTCGTCTTTGCGAATGTCGAGCCCCACAACCAGAAGTAATAGAATTAATAAACATTTAGTTATACTCCACTTTCAATAAATAGCTCACTTTTTTAATCATTCCACGATTTTCAGGTGTATCTGCAACAATAACGGTATTTTCTCTACGCCTCAATCCCAAACCATAGACACAAGCTCTATGAGAGCTAACAGTACCAATAAGGCTCTTGATCAAAGTAACTTTAATCTTATTTATTTTTAGACTAGTCATTATTCTCTCCAAGCAAACTTTCTAAATTAATCCCCCGTTTAGCAGCAATATCTGAGGGAGTATGGAGCCGAGACAATCCATCCAATGTCGCACGAACAATATTATATGGATTTGTAGATCCATGAACCTTGGCCGAAATATTCCGAACCCCCATTGCGTCAAATACCAAACGCATAGGTCCCCCAGCCTTAATACCATTACCCTCTTTAGCAGGCTGCATAAGGACTCTAGTCGCACCATGTTTGCCTATTACACGATGATGAATAGTTCCATTTTTTAAAGCGACATAAATCATATTTTTACGGGCTTGATCCATAGCTTTCTGAACTGCAACTGGAACCTCTTTAGACTTTCCTTTTCCCATACCTATGCGCCCAGAGCCATCACCGACAACTGTTAAAGCGGAAAAGGCCATAATACGCCCGCCTTTAACTACTTTTGTAACTCTGTTAACAGCCACCATTTTTTCAATTAGGCCGTCACCGCGCTCTTCAATCTCATGCTTCGCCATTATTTAAATTCCAATCAAAGTATAAATATGCAAGACAATAACTAAAACTCTAGACCACCATCTCGTGCAGCATCTGCCAAGGCTTTCACGCGACCATGATATTGGAATCCAGATCTGTCAAATGAGACCTTTTTAATCCCCAATTCTTTAGCTTTACTAGCAATTCTCTCCCCAACAAGCTTAGCTGCTGAAATATTGCCTCCATTAGCAAGCTTTAATTTCACATCAGACTCAACAGTTGAAGCGTGTGCTAAAACACTAGAAGAATCAGCAGAAATTATTTGAGCATAAATGTGACTATTACTTCTAAAAACACATAACCTAACAGCAGACTTACCAGCTATTTTGGCTCTAGTTTTCTGAGCTCGACGAAGTCTTGAAATTCGTTTATTCAACATAGTAATACTATCCTTATTTTTTCTTCGCTTCTTTCATCACAACAACTTCGTCAGCGTAACGAACACCTTTACCTTTATAGGGCTCAGGGGCGCGGAAAGCGCGAATTTCTGCAGAAACTTGACCAATCTTCTGCTTATCTGCACCAGATATTATAATTTCGGTTTGACTAGGCGTCTGAACTGAGACACCTTCAGGCATCTGATAAACAATCGGATGCGAATAACCCAGCGAGAGATTCAATACAGAACCCTGAGCTTGGGCCCTATATCCCACACCAATAAGTTGCAATTTTTTCTCAAAGCCTTCAGAAACACCCTTTACCATATTAGCGCATAGTGCCCTAATTGTTCCTGACATAGAAAGAGAATGCTTATCTTGATTGGCTGGCTTGAAAACTAGTTCTTTATTGTCACGAATATCAACCGAAACACAAGAAGGCAGTGAAAGAGATAAGTTGCCATTTTTACCCTTCACACAAACCTGACCATTCTGAACCGTCACTTCAACACCAGATGGAAGCACCACTGGATTTTTTGCTACACGAGACATCTCAAAATACCTCTTTTAAAATTTACGCCACGATACAAAGCAATTCACCACCGATTCCGGCTTTTCTTGCTTTAATGTCAGTCATTACACCTTTAGAGGTACTCAAAATGGCAATACCTAAACCATTCATTACGGGAGCAATCTCATTTACTCCTTTATAAACGCGCAAACCAGGACGAGATACTCGCTTAATCTGCTCAATAACTGGCTGACCAGCATAGTATTTTAACTCTATGCTTAATTCAGGCTTACTCTCATTAGATACAGAAAAGCTTTCAATATAACCTTCATCCTTTAAAACATTTGCTATTGCGCATTTAATTTTTGATGACGGCATGGATACAAAAGATTTGCTAGATTGTTGAGCATTACGAATTCGGGTCAACATATCTGCAACAGGATCATGCATACTCATTAGATAACTCCATTACCAACTAGCTTTAACAACACCTGGAATTTCACCACGCATTGCAATCTCCCTGATTTTAATTCTACCAAGGCCAAATTTTCTAAAAGTTCCTCTGGGACGTCCAGTTAAAGCGCAGCGTCGTCTTTGCCGAACAGGTGAAGCATTCCTAGGAATAGATTGCAATCTTAGACGAGCCTCAAACTTTTCCTCATCACTCTTACTAAAATCATTAATAACCGAAAAAATTTCTGATCGCTTACTTGCATATTTTTTTGCCAAGCGAACACGCTTCAATTCTCGATTAATAAGAGCCTTCTTAGCCATAAATCAACCTTTAAACGGGAATTTAAACAATGACAACAACGCTTTTGCCTCTTCATCAGTCTTTGCTGTCGTGGTGATGGTTATATTCAAACCGCGGATAGCATCTATTTTGTCATACTCAATTTCAGGAAATATAATCTGCTCTCTCACACCCATATTATAATTTCCGCTACCATCAAAAGATTTGCCATTAACACCCCGAAAATCTCGAACCCGAGGCAACGCAATAGAAATTAAACGATCCAAAAATTCAAACATCTTATCTCTACGCAGGGTAACCTTACACCCAACTGGATAATTGTCACGAATCTTAAATCCTGCAATAGACTTTCTTGCCACCGTAACGACAGCCTTTTGCCCGGATATCTTTTCAAGATCAGAAACGGCGTGCTCCATAACCTTCTTATCTGCAACCGCTTCGCCAACTCCCATATTTAAAGTTATTTTCTCAATCCTGGGAACTTCCATAATTGACTTATATGCAAATTGCTTCATCAACTCAGGAACAACAACTGCGTTATAAAATTCTTTTAACCGTGACAT
This sequence comes from Kingella pumchi, assembly GCF_022288825.1. Taxonomy (GTDB): domain Bacteria; phylum Pseudomonadota; class Gammaproteobacteria; order Burkholderiales; family Neisseriaceae; genus Kingella_D; species Kingella_D pumchi. The sequence continues at coordinate 16,157 of NZ_JAKOOW010000021.1, forward strand.
TGGAAACCTCAATTTATACTTCAACACCAGTTGATTTCAAAACTCGAACCCGAGTAAGTTTGCCGTTTTTTTCAACAACTTTAATACCAATTCGCTCTACCTTACGGGTCTCAGGATTCAAGAAAGCAACTTTAGATACATAAATAGGCATATTTTTCTCTACAATACCGCCCTCAATCCCTCTAACCTGGCTGGGCTTTTGGTGACGCCTAACAACGTTAACACCTTCCACAGTTACTTTATCACCGAGAACACTCAAGACACGTCCTTGCTTACCCTTATCCTTACCAGACAATACGACAACCAAATCGCCTTTAATAATTTTTTTCACACTACTCTCCTTACAGAACTTCCGGAGCCAACGATACAATTTTCATAAATTGCTCAGTTCTCAACTCCCTAGTTACCGGACCAAAAATACGAGTCCCCATGGGCTCCAATTTATTATTCAACAATACAGCAGCATTGTTATCAAATTTAATCAAAGCACCATCCGCACGGCGAATACCCTTAGCGGTTCTTACAACAACCGCATTATAAACATCACCCTTCTTTACTCGACCACGCGGAGCCGCGTCCTTAATGGCAACTTTAATAACATCACCAACGCTAGCATAACGCCGCTTCGAACCACCCAACACTTTAATACACATTACTCGACGCGCACCAGAATTATCTGCGACATCTAAGATAGTCTGCATTTGAATCATTTTTAACTCTTTCAATATCCAACTTAACCTAATATACGCTTAGGTCAGTTTTGGCCCCAAAGGGAAGATCCACCACAAGATGGCAAGACGAAAATAGGGAGTCTACACTTTAAATCATCCGAAAGCAAGACCCCCAAGAAGTGAATTTACTAACCACTTATTAAATAACGGAAACCGCCTACTCAACCAACTTCAAAACAACCCACGATTTAGTCTTAGATAAGGGGCGAGATTCAGCTATCACAACAACATCACCAATTTTGTATTGGTTATTTTCATCGTGCGCATGAATTTTTGTAGATTTCCGTATGATTTTTCCGTACAAAGGATGACGAACTTTTCTTTCAACATAAACAGTGACCGTTTTATCTGACTTATCACTGACTACTCGACCTTGTAAAGTTCGTACATTTTTAGTCTGGCTCATCTCTTACACCTTCTGGCTCATGATTGTCTTGATCCGGGCAATATCACGACGAAGTTTTTTTAATTGACTAACATCACCCAACTGCCCTGCCGCGTGTTGCATGCGCAAACCAAAACGCGTCTTAAGCAACTCGACCAGATCGGCCTCCAGCTCAACTGCCGACTTATTTCTTAATTCATCTAATTTCATTATTTACCTACCTGTCTTAATACAAATGTAGTGGCAATAGGTAATTTGGCAGCAGCCAAAGTAAACGCCTCTCTAGCAAGAGTCTCTGAAACTCCATCCATTTCATAAAGTATCTTACCTGGTTGAATTTCAGCTACATAATACTCAACAGAGCCTTTTCCTCCACCCATACGCACTTGGATTGGCTTTTCTGTAATAGGTTTATCAGGGAAAACTCGAATCCAAATGCGACCGCCGCGTTTAATATGGCGAGTCATTGCCCTCCTGGCAGACTCAATCTGACGAGCGGTTAATCTACCACGACCTACAGCTTTAAGCCCAAAATCACCAAAGCTAACCGTATTGCCACGAGTAGCCAAACCGGTATTTCTACCTTTATGCTGCTTACGATATTTCAGTCTAGTTGGTTGAAGCATTTCTACCCCCTACCTTCCTACGTTTACCATGCTCTTTTTCAGCACCCGTCTGAACTTGGCCAAATTCGCCTTTATACACCCAAACTTTCAAACCAATTACACCATACGTTGTATGAGCTTCACTAGTTGCGTAATCTACATCAGCTCTCAAGGTATGCAAGGGAACACGACCTTCTCGGTACCATTCACTACGCGCGATATCGGCACCATTAAGCCGACCAGAAGTCATAATTTTAATGCCTTGTGCACCAGCACGCATTGCATTTTGCATAGCACGCTTCATAGCGCGACGGAACTGAACCCTTTTTTCCAACTGCTGGGCAATACCATCCGCAATAATCTGAGCATCCAATTCAGGTTTACGAATTTCTTCAATATTCACATGAACCGGAACACCCATCAGCTTTTGCAAATCAATTTTCAACAGCTCAATATCTTCACCTTTTTTACCAATTACAACTCCAGGGCGAGCTGTAAAGATGGTAATACGCGCAGATTTTGCGGGCCGCTCAATTACAATACGGCTAACAGATGCATTAGCTAATTTTTTATTCAGATAATTTCTAGCATCAATATCTTGCTTCAAAACAGCGGAAAAATCCGAAGTCTTGGCAAACCATTTAGATGACCAGTCCTTATTTACAGCCAACCGAAAACCGGTCGGGTTAATCTTTTGTCCCATAATTATTCCTTAGTTACCGACTGTCAGATTGATATGGCAGGTTTGCTTTTCAATCCGGTTTCCTCGACCTTTGGCGCGAGCCTGAAACCGTTTGAGACTAGGACCCTTATCAACAAACACAGTTACAACTTTCAAGTCGTCGATATCAGCACCTTCATTATGCTCTGCATTCGCAATAGCAGAATCCAGAACTTTCTTAAGCAAAAGAGCACCTTTTTTAGGACTGAATGCCAAGATGTTTAAAGCTTGAGATACTGTTTTACCACGAATCAAATCAGCAACCAATCGCGCTTTTTGCGCAGAAATACGGGCATTTTTATGCTGTGCATTTACTCTCATGATCCACCTTATTTCTTCTTAGCCTTTTTATCGGCCAAGTGACCTTTAAAAGTACGAGTCAGAGAAAACTCACCCAATTTATGACCAACCATATTATCGCTGATAAACACTGGCACGTGAGTACGGCCATTATGAACAGCAATAGTCAAGCCGATAAAATCGGGGAGAATTGTAGAACGACGCGACCAAGTTTTAATCGGGCGTTTGTCGTTATTTGCACGAGCAGCATCTACTTTTTTCAGCAGATGGAGATCCACATACGGACCTTTTTTTAATGAACGAGCCATATCAATTAGCCTTTATTGGAGTAGCGGCGACGAACAATCATATTATCCGTGCGTTTGTTATTGCGAGTGCGATAGCCTTTAGCAGGAGTTCCCCATGGGCTAACGGGTTCACGAGCTTCGCCAGTACGACCCTCACCACCACCATGCGGGTGATCAACAGGGTTCATTACCACACCACGAACGGTAGGACGAATACCGCGCCAACGATTGGCGCCAGCCTTACCAATTTTTCGCAGACTTTGCTCTTCATTACCCACTTCGCCAACAGTTGCTCGGCAATCAATATGGATTTTACGAACTTCACCAGAGCGCAAGCGTACTTGGGCGTAAATACCTTCTTTAGCCAGCAGGACAGCAGAAGCACCGGCAGAGCGAGCAATCTGAGCACCTTTACCCGGCTTCATCTCAATACAGTGAATGGTAGTACCAACCGGAATATTGCGGATGGGCAGAGTATTGCCAACTTTAATGGCTGCTTCAGAACCAGATAGCAAAACAGCACCGGCCTGAACACCACGCGGGGCAATAATATAGCGACGCTCGCCATCAGCATAGCAAAGCAGCGCAATAAACGCAGTACGGTTAGGATCGTACTCAATTCTTTCCACTTTGGCAGGAATGCCGTCTTTATCACGTTTAAAATCAACAACGCGATAATGATGCTTGTGACCGCCACCTTTATGACGGGTTGTGATATGACCGTTATTGTTGCGACCGGCTGTCGAATTCTTTTTTTCCACCAAAGGAGCATAAGGCGCGCCTTTGTGCAGACCTTCTGCAACCACGCGAACCATGCCGCGACGACCTGCAGAAGTAGGCTTCATTTTTACAATAGCCATTACATTACTCCTTATCAGCAGCTGCAGCGGCTGCATCCAGATTCAGCTCCTGTCCGGCAGCCAAGTTCACGTAAGCTTTTTTCACATCGCTGCGGCGACCCAGAGTTCGGCCAAAACGCTTAACTTTGCCTTTGGTGGTTACGGTAGTAACAGAAGCCACTTCAACACCAAACAGCAATTCAACAGCAGCCTTAATTTCAGGCTTAGTTGCATCACGCAAAACTTTAAAAGTCATTTGGTTGCGTTTTTCAGCCAGCAGATTGCTTTTTTCGGAAACAACCGGAGCCAGAATTACATTCATCAAACGTTGTTGATTCATACCCATTGCTCCTCAAGCTGTGCAACAGCTTCTTTAGTGATGACTACTTTTTTGTAACGAAGCAAGCTGTACGGATCAACCTGCTGAGCTTCCAAAACCAGCACATTCGGCAGGTTGCGTGAAGACAGGTAGACGTTTTCGTCCAATTGCTTGGTTACAAACAGTACCTGTTCCAAACCAAGATTTTTTACCTGCTCGGCAAAGGCTTTGGTTTTGGGAGTAGCTGCAGACAACTCGTCGATTACATACAAACGCTCGTCGCGAACCAACTGAGACAAAATGGTGGCCATACCGGCACGATACATTTTGCGGTTCACTTTCTGAGTGAAGTTTTCATCGGGTTTATTCGGGAACGCACGACCACCACTGCGCCACAACGGAGAAGAAGTCATACCGGAGCGGGCACGACCGGTACCTTTTTGGCGCCAGGGTTTTTTGGTGGAGTGTTTTACTTCAGCACGGGTCAGCTGCGCGCGATTGCCGGAGCGGGCATTTGCCAAATAGGCAACGATCAGCTGGTGAACCAGTGATTCATTGTATTCGCGGGCAAACAGAACATCGGAAGCCGCATGGCTGCCTGAAACCTGGCCTTTTGCGTCGATTACTTTCAATTCCATTATGCACCTACTTTCACGCTGGGACGCACAACCACATCGCTGTTAACCGCACCGGGAACAGCACCTTTTACCAGCAGCAGATTACGCTCGGCATCCACGCGGACAACTTCCAAATTCTGAACGGTAGATTTGGTATTGCCGTATTGGCCTGCCATGCGCTTACCAGGGAACACACGACCCGGATCCTGCGCCATACCGATAGAACCGGGAACGCGGTGGGAACGGGAGTTACCGTGAGAGGTGCGTTGCGCACCAAAGTTGTGGCGCTTGATGGTACCTGAGAAACCTTTACCTTTAGAGGTGCCGGTTACATCAACCAACTGGCCGGCTTCGAAAATGGAAACGGCAATTTCGTCACCCACTTTCACTTCGGCCAGTTTTTCTTCAGTCAAAGCAAATTCCAGCAAACCGCGGCCGGCTTCAACACCTGCTTTCGCAAAATGTCCTGCAGCAGCTTTGTTTACATGGTTGGCTTTTTTCTGACCAAAGGTAACCTGAACAGCCGCATAGCCGTCGGTATCTTTGGATTTTACCTGTGTAACGCGATTCGGAGAGAGTTCCAGCACGGTTACCGGCACGGATACACCCTGCTCGGTAAACACGCGGGTCATGCCCACCTTGCGTCCAACCAGACCTAAAGTCATGATTTTTCCTTATTAACAAGGGATTGGCTGCGATTGGCCAATCAATTAGATAAAAACAAACACTTGGCACAGAATGCCAAGTCGGCGATGATACTACAGATACGGCAAAATCTTCAACAACAATTACAAACCAAGCGGCATTTTTCGGCATACCGCCGACACCTGCAGCTCCGCGGGCGCGGTGTCGGATATGCTAGAATGCGTCGTTTCGTTTTCAGGCTGCCTTACGCTTTGAAAGGCAGCCTGAAAACCTGGAAATCAAGGAATCCATATATGTTAGACAACCTTACCCAACGCTTTGGCAAGATTTTCAAAAACATCCGCGGCCAAACGCACCTGAGCGAAGACAATATCAAAGACGCCCTGCGCGAAGTGCGGCTGGCGCTGTTGGAAGCGGACGTAGCGCTGCCGATTGTCAAAGACTTCGTCAACCAAGTAAAAGAACGCGCCCTCGGCAGCGAAATTGCCGACCATCTCACGCCCGACCAAGCCTTTTTCGGCATTGTGAACGAAGCATTGGTCGAGCTGATGGGCAAAGAAAACAGTGCCCTGAACCTCAGCAGCCAGCCGCCGGCCGTGGTTTTGATGGCCGGCTTGCAGGGTGCGGGCAAAACCACCACCGTCGGCAAGCTTGCCCGTTTGATCAACGAGCAGGACAAGAAAAAGAAAATCCTGCTGGTTTCCGCCGACGTTTACCGCCCTGCCGCCATCGAGCAGCTGCGCCTGCTGTCCGAGCAGGTCAAGGCCGACTTTTTTCCGTCCGACACTTCGCAAAAGCCCGTTGAAATCGCCCTTGCCGCGCAGGACTACGCTAAAAAGCATTTTTACGACGTGCTGATGGTCGATACCGCCGGCCGCCTGGCCATCGATCAGGAAATGATGGACGAAATCCAGGCCATCCATGCCGCCGTCAATCCCGTTGAGACCTTGTTTGTGGTCGATGCCATGCTCGGCCAGGATGCCGTCAATACCGCCCAGGCGTTTAACGAAGCCCTGCCGCTCACCGGCGTGGTGCTGACCAAAATGGACGGCGATTCGCGCGGCGGCGCAGCGCTTTCCGTGCGCCAGATTACCGGCAAGCCGATTAAGTTTATCGGTATCGGCGAGAAAATCAGCGGCCTTGAGCCCTTCCATCCCGACCGCATCGCCAGCCGCATACTCGGCATGGGCGACGTGATGACTTTAATCGAAGACGTTCAAAAAGGCATCGACGAAGAAACCGCCGCCGAAATGGCGAAAAAACTGCATCGCGGCAAAGGCTTCGATCTCAACGACTTCAAAGCGCAAATCCAACAGATGCGCAATATGGGCGGACTGGAAAACCTGCTCTCGAAAATGCCCGGCGAGCTGGGCCAGATGTCCAAGCAGATTCCCGAAGGCACGGCGGAAAAAGCGATGGGACACGTTGAAGCCATCATCAATTCAATGACACCCAAAGAGCGCGCCAATCCCGCCCTGCTCAAAGCCAGCCGCAAAAAGCGCATCGCCGCCGGCGCCGGCACCACCGTGCAGGAAGTGAACAAAATGCTCAAGCAGTTTGAGCAATCGCAGCAGATGATGAAAATGTTCAGCGGCCGCAACATGATGAAGCTGATGAAAATGGCCAAAGGCATGAAGGGGATTTTCCCCGGCATGAAATAGGCAGCCTGAAAGCCCGAAAAGCAGCCTGAAAGCAGCAAATCCGTTTTCAGGCTGCTTTTTGTCTCCATCAACCAAGCAACGTTAAAGGAAAGCCATGTATCCTCGTCTCACCGCCCTGCTGCTGGCAGCAGCCGTTTGCGTCCCCGCCGTCTATGCCGCACCCAAGTCTGCGCCCCAAGCCACATCAAACGCGCCTGCGCAGGCGGAAAGCCCCGTCCCCAACCACATGCCCGATGATATGCGCCGCCGGGTGGAAGCCGCCATGGCGCTGCTGCAACGCGGGCAGGCTGCCCAAGCCCTGCCGCAGCTCGACAAACTGGTCGCCGAAGCCGAAGCCACGCTCAAGCGCGATACCCAAAACCGCGTCTATGCCGCCGACGACCGCAACTTCGTGATTGCCTCCCTGCTGGAAGCCGCCAAGCGCAAGCAGTCTGCCGTTGTCGTTTCCACCGACTGGATCGCCCCGCTGTACGCCCGCGCCTATGCCCTGATCGAACTTGGCCAACTTGACCGCGCCCGCGCCGATCTCGACCGCGTACTGGCCATTTCCCCCTACACCCCCCGCGCCCTGGGCGAGCGCGCCCAAATCTCCATGCACCGCAAAGACTTCGCCGCCGCCGAAGTCGACCTGAACAAAATGCGCGAATACGGCAAAATGTCCGCCAACCCCGCCGATGCCATCGGCTACCAAGGCTTCGCCCTGCGCGGCTTGGGCTATATCGCCGTCGAGCGCAAACAATGGGACAAAGCCCTCGGCTTCTACAACGAAGCGCTGAAACTCAACCCCAACGACGACAAAGCCAAAGCCGAAATCGACTTTATCCGGCACAGCCGCCGCTAAGCTCTTTCTCACAACACAACAAAAGCAGCCTGAAAACCCCACGACGGTTTTCAGGCTGCTTTTCTAGCGGACGGCACAGCAAACACCGTCCGCCGCCCGTCCGTCGCCACCGTGCGGCAAAGCCGTGCACCAATTCAAGCCATCCCAAACGCCCAAGGCAGCCTGAAAAAAGCAGCCTGAAAACGGTTTTTCCGCTTTTCAGGCTGCTTTTATTGTTGCCAAACTACCGGACAAGGGCGTTTCACAGATTCTTGCGGTAAAAGCCGCGCCACCAGCGTTTGCCCAATTCGGGGGCTTGGAAGTCGTCCATGCCTTTGTAGATTACGTCGGCGGCGGCGGCGGCTTCGCCGGGTGTGCGGAAATCGGTGCTGCTCACGGCCAGGCTGCCGATAAACGGGCGGCCGTTTTCGTCGGCGATAAACGGCACCACCGCGCTTAAATTCAGCGTGCGGCCGCGGTAGCTGCGCACTTCGACCATCACCGCATGGAAGCGGCCGCGCGGCAGGTTGGCATGGCCTTCAAAGCTCAAAACCTGATGCGGCAGCTGCTGCGGATTGTCCTGCAGCTGCCGATAGCCATTTTGCACGCTCTCTTGCACGCTGCCGGCAGACAGCCTACTCATGCGCCATTGGATGCCGGCGGGGGTAAACAGCGCGGGCGTCAGCAGTTTCAGGCTGCCTGCGCCGGCAAGCGGCAGGCGTTCGTGCAGGGCGAAAGCGGCGGCAAAGCCGGCCTGCAGCAGCGGTTTGCGCCACAAGTCGGGCAGTACGGCTTCGGAAGGCTCGGCCAGCGCGGTGCGGATACTGACCGTGCCGCGGTGGTTACGCTGCAGCTCTTTGGCGAAATTCACGCAGCCGGCGGACGATGCGGGATAAAACAGCTGCTCGATAATGCGGCCGAGCGGGAAAAACACGCCGCTGCCGATTTGCGCGCACAGGCGGGTGTACCACTCGGGCGGCAGCTCGGGAAGCTGCGCCTGCGCTTCTTGGTAGGTTAAAAGTTTCAGCGTATTGGCCGACAGCTCTGCAGCGGTGCGCGCCAGATAGCAGGCGCAAAAATACACGAAAGCCTGGTTGTCCGGCCGCGCCAGAAATTCGTCCATATCCGGCCCGCCGGCATGGATTTCCGCCAGCAGTTTGTCGAGCTGCACCAGGCTGCGCAGCGAATAATCGGGGCGCACCACGCTGCGCAGCGCGTCCAGATAGGCCGGCTCGGGCAAACGGCTGCCGTCGCGCGGCGCGCCTTCGAGCACGATGTCGATCAGCCGGCGGGCAAGCTGGTTGGGATTGTCCGGCACGATTTCGCCCGCCGCTGCCGGCTGGGCAGCCTGAAAACCGTGCTGCGCCCAATCGGCCAGCGACAGGCCGCCGCAGAAGGCGTCGCGCAGCAGGTGGAACACCGGCACCGGCCGGCGGGCGATGCGGGCGAACATGCTGTCTTCCAAACCTTCGGCGCGGATGCGGCGCCCGCCCATGCGCGCCAGCTGGCTGCGGTTGAACCATTCGGGCGCCGCATTCTGCGTTTCGCCCAAAGCACGGACGGTGAAAAACGCCAGCAGATAGAGAAAATTGCCGGCTTCCACGCCGCTGAAATGCCGGGTGTAATTGTCTTCGCCGATGTTTTCGCGCTCGCGGATCAGGATAACCAATTCGTCGATATTTTTCAGGCTGCCTTCGCCGCCCGGCAGTTCCAGCGCCGCCAGATCTTCGCCATAGGCCAGGCCGCCCGGCAGGTTGCGGCGCTGGGCGTAACATTCCAGCGCAAAAGCAGACATCCGCCCGCAGTCGGCATCGTCGCTCATGCGGAAAGCCTGCCACAGCGCCCCGTCCAGCGCTACCGGACGCTCGTCGCCCTCCAGCCGCGCCTTGACCATCGCCAACGGCCGGAACGTCCAGCGGCCGAAACGCGCCCCGCCCTCTTCGTCCCACGAATAAGACGCGCCGCTGTGGCGCGCTACATATTCGGCCAGATAGGCGGCAACCGTCCGCAGAAAATTGCGCCCCTCGTGACTTTGCGCCAGCGTGTCGTAATCGGTGCCGGCGTTCTGGTGGATATGGCGCAGCAGCGACGAGAGCAGCGTCAGGCTCACCGGCGTGAAGTCGGGGCGGATTTTCCACAGCCCGGTAAACGCCATGCCGCCGGTAGGCAGGCGGCTTTTGAGCAGGCACTCGAGCAGGTACTGTTGGTTGCGGTCGTTGGTATTCATAAGGGCTTGGGCAGACGGAATCCGACGGAAAAAACAGACGGCGCATTATAACCGCGCCCCGCCCACGCCATGCGCCGCCGCATGCAAAAAGCCGGCGCGCCGCAGCAGTTTGGCAACAGAAAAAGCAGCCTGAAGGCTTTTCAGGCTGCTTTTTTACCGGCAGCTTGGCAAGACTCTACCATTCGCTGCCGGCATTTTCGCTGCCGCCCGCATGCTGGCGGGCTTTTTTCACTTCGCGGCAGGGATAGGTGGCGGCGATTTGCCGGGCTTGATCGCTGCGGGCAAACCATTCCTGCTGATCCGCATCTTTTTCCCCTTGTTCGAAATAACGCTTTCGCGCGGCTTCGGCTTGGGCGCGCAGTGGCAGGATTTTGTCGGTGCAGGCCTGGTATTCGCGCCGCAGACGGGTTTTGTCCTTCAGCAGGCTGCCCACTTCGGCTTCTTCGAGCGTTTGGTAACGCCAGATCAGCTCGCGGCACAGCGGGCTGGTGCCCCAAGGGTCGCCGCCGCAGTACACAGGCTGCGCGCGGTCGATCTGCGCCAGATCCATTTGCCTGATTTTGGCGGTTTCGGCAGGTATCCGCGCTTTGTATTCGGCAATCGCGGCGCGGCAGCCGGGCGTCAACTGCGCGGCATCGGTTGCGCCGTCACACTCTTGCAAAACGGTACGCAGCAGCCCCTGAACCGTTGGCTGCGGCTGTCCGCCACCGGCTGTCGCTGCGAGAGAAAAGGTCAAAACAAAAACTGCGCTTAGGATTTTCTTCATGGATGGAATGGCTCCGTTGTTGGGGATGGGTTTCAGGCTGCTTTTAAGGACGCATGAAACGGTTTCGGGCAGCCTGAAAAACGATTGTAACCGATTATAAGCGCCGTCATTCCCGCGCAGGCGGTAAGAGAGTGCGGGTACTTTGAGGTCGTCTGAAAGGACAGGCAGCCTGAAAACCGGTTTTCCGTTTTTCAGGCTGCCTTTGGCCGCGTTACTCGCCCTGTTTTTCAGGCTGCTTGCTGCTCAGGCTTTTGGCGATGCCGATGAGTTCTTGGAACTCGGCGATGAAGCCGTAGGGATCTTTGGCGCGGGTGGCGGCGGCCATTTTTTCGATGGCACTCCAGTCGAGCTTGCCGTTGTATTCGCCGCCGCGCAGTTGTTGGGCGTAGGAGGCGGCAGCGAGGGCGAGACGGGTGTCGGCGTCGGCCTGCGCCAGCGGAATGCTGCGGGCGGGTACGGGCTGTTCGATGAGTTTGCTCGCGCTTTGGCCGGGCAGTTTGTAGCGCACTTTGACGTAGGCGTATTCGTTTTTGCTGCCGTCTGCGGTGGGGGCTTTTTGGTAGCGGGAGCTGTCCAGCCAGCCGGTTTTGCCCTGCGGGATGATTTCGTAAAGGGCGGTGACGCTGTGGCCGGAGCCGATGTCGCCGGCATCGACTTTGTCGTTGTTGAAGTCTTCGTTGCGTAGGGTGCGGTTGGTGTAGCCGACCAGGCGGTATTCTTTAACGGTGGCGGGGTTGAATTCGACTTGGATTTTGACGTCTTGGGCAACGGTGGCGAGGGTGGAAGTGAGCTGGTGTTGCAGCACTTTTTTCGCTTCTTTTTCGCTGTCGATGTAGCTGTAGTTGCCGTCGCCCGCGTCGGCGATTTGTTCCATCATCTCTTCGTTGTAGTTGTCGGTACCGAAACCGAGGGTACTGAGCGAGATGCCGCTTTTGCGTTTTTCGGCGACCATGGATTTGAGGGTTTCGGTGTCGGCAACGCCGACGTTGAAGTCGCCGTCGGTGGCTAGCAGGATGCGGTTGATGCCGTTTTTAACGAAGGCTTTTTGCGCTTCGTCATAGGCCATGCGTAGGGCGCGCTCGCCCGATGTTGCGCCGCCGGCTTCCAGGCTGTTGACGGCGCGTAGGATGGTGTCTTTGTCTTTGCCGGAAGTGGGCGGCAGCACGAGTTTTTCGCCGGATGCGTAGGTGATGATGGTAACTTTGTCCTGCGCTCGAAGCTGCTGGGTGAGCAGGCGCAGGGCTTTTTTCACCAGCGGCAGTTTGTCGGGCGAATTCATGCTGCCGGAGACGTCCACCAAAAAGACAAGGTTGGCAGGCGGCAGGTTTTTCTTGGCGGTGTCCTGCGCCTGGATGCCGATTTTGACGAGTTTGGCTTCAGGCTGCCACGGGGAATCGACGGTTTGGGTGTGGACGGCGAAAGGGCGGCCGTCTTGCGGCAAGGGGTAGGAATAGGGGAAGTAGTTGACGATTTCTTCGATGCGCACGGCGTCTTTGGGCGGCAGGCGGCCGTTGTTGAGAAAGCGGCGCACGTTGGCGTAACTGCCGGTATCGACGTCGATGCTGAAGGTGGAAACGGGCTCTTGGGCAACGGCTTTGACGGGGTTTTCAGGCTGCTTTTGGTAGCGTTCGGTGTCGGTGCGCAGGGGGCGGGCTTCGGCGGCGGTGCGGCTGCGTTGGTTGACCATCATGGCGAAGGGCATGATTTGGCCATACAGGGTTACGCCGCCCGAGCGTTTGCTGCTGGCGCTTGAGGGTTCGGCTTTGTACATCACTTCCGCTCTGTCCATCGCTTCGGCCGGCACGCCGGATACTTCGGCAACTTGGGATTCGGGGGCGCGCTGGTTGCCGCAGGCGGCAAGCGCCAGCAGGGTAAACGCAGCAAGCGGACGGTATAAAACGGGTTTCATAGCACTTCCTTTATGGTTGGGGGTGAACAAACGGGTGGCAGCCGTTTCAGGCTGCCTGAAAACTGGTTCGCCGGCAGTTTATTGCGGCGGATTGCGCTCACCCCATTCGCGCAGGCTGATATTCAGGGCGCGGATAGCGGGTTCGAGCAGGCCGGCCATTTCGGCGGCGATGCGGCCGTCGGGATGGTGTTTGGGGTCGTACACAAACTGGGCAAACAGCCTGTCGAGCATGATTTCGCCGGCATCGGGCTTCAGCTGCCAGCGGCCGCGGACGGTTTTAATGTAGCCCAGGCGTTTTAAGGCGTCCAGCAGATTGGCCAGCGCGTCGTAGCCGATGGCGATATACAGCCTGAAATCGCGTTGGCGCAAACCGCCCTGCTCTTGCGCGCGCCACAGCACCAGCAGCACGTAAACGGCGTCGTCAAACAAAACCTGCGCGCCGTCGGCCTTGAGATAGGCGCGGCGGCGGCAGTAGGGCAGGCAGGCGGTAATCAGAGCGCCGAACAGCACAATCAGCCACAACAGATGCAGCCACACCAAAAACACCGGCACCACTGAAAACGCGCCGTAAATCAGCCGGTAGCTGTTGAAATTGGCGATATAAAAAGCAAAGCCCCATTTGGCGGCTTCCAGCAGCGCGGCAGTGAGCGCGGCGCCGATCAGGGCGTTGGCGGCGGGAACCAGGCAGTTGGGCACCACACGGTAGAGCAGCCACAGGGTCAGCGTGTCGAGCAAAAAGCGGCCGGGGATCTGGGATGCGCCGAGCTGTTTCAGGCTGCCTGCCAGCCACGGCAGATGGGCATCGAGATATTCGGGACTGAACACATACGCCGATGCCGACAAACTCACGGCAACCAGCACCGGCCCGAAAGTCAGCAGCAGCACATAAATCGGCAGGGCGATCAGCAGCGGGCGCGGCTTTTGGATGTTCCAGATGCGGTTGAAGGTTTCGTCGATGGTCTGCACCAGCAGCAGCGACGAAAACGCCATAAACGCCACGCCCACGGCGGTAAGCTGCCCGGCCTGCTCGCGAAAACCCTGCAGATAGTCGGCCACCGCCGCTGCGCCGCTGGGAACGATAAGGCTGGTGATAAAACCGTTTAAGGCAGCCTGAAAACCGCTGAAGTCGGGCAGCGCGGTCAGCACCACCAACGTAACGGTCAGCAGGGGCACCAGCGCCAGCAGCGTGGTAAAGGTCAGACTGGACGCGACCTGCATCAGCCGCACTTTTTGAAAACGCCGCCAAACAAAGGCGGCGAATCCGAAAGGCGGCAAACGGGAAATGCGGTGCAGCAGCTCGTTCATCATCAGATGGAAAAGTCTTCTTGGGCGGGAGTGTAAAGCAGCTGGTTGACGCGATCGCGGGTCAGGCCGGCATCCAGCATGGCGATGAAATCGTAAACGTAGTTGCGGATCAGGGCGTCGCCGCGCAGCAGAATCTGCACCGGCACCGGCTCGAACAGGCGGCCGGCGTCGCGCATCACAATACCGGCATCAGCATCGTCGTGGGCATCGCGGTTGAGCAGGCCGACGCCCAAACCGAGACGGACATAGGTTTTCAGCAAATCGTCATCGTCCGCCGCCAGCGCCACGCGATAATCCGCCACCCGACCACGGCCAAAGGCGCGCGCCAGCACGGTACCGGCGTCAAAGCTGAACCCGTAAGCCAGCAGCGGCTCGTCGGCCAAATCGCGCAGCGTGATTTCAGGCAGCGTGGCCAAACGGTGCGACGGCGGCACAAACACTGCATAATGCCATTGCCCGCACGGCAGGCTGCCGACATCGGCCGGCAAGTCGGGCAAATCGCCGGAAAGCGCCAAATCGGCTTCGCCGCGGTACACCATATCGGCCACTTCCTGCGGACTGCCGCATTTGATGTTTAAATGAACGTCGGGATAATCCGCGGTAAAGCGGGCAACGGTTTCAGGCAGCCTGAAACGCGCCAATGTGCCGCTGGCCGCCAAAGTCAGGCTGCCGCTGCGCGTACCGGTGAATTCGCCGCTGATGTTTTTAATGTTTTGAACTTCGCGCAAAATCTGCTCGGCAGTTTCCAAAATCGCCTGCCCCGGCTGGGTAACCGATACAATGCGCTTGCCGCTGCGGATAAAAATCTGCGTGCCCAGCTCCTCCTCCAAAAGCCGTATCTGCTTGGACACACCGGGCTGGGAAGTAAACAGCGCCTCGGCCGCTTCCGAAACGTTCAGATTGCGGCGGAAAACCTCCACCGCATAGCGCAATTGCTGTAATTTCATAGTGGTTTGAATTTTGGCAAAAATGTAAATAAAGCGCGCAAATGTAGCATGCGCACCGCAATAAATCAAAAACTCGAATTCGCCTGCTTTTCTGTTGCATTATTGCAACGCAATTTGCCGCAAAACCCACCGCGGCACCATAAAATATATGACAAAGAACAGCCAGTTGTGCATTATTAAAGTCAGCCAAACCCCTTTGGCAAACCGCATTTCTATTGACAGAACGCATGCAGGTTCTTATAGTAGACGCGGTTAAATTCAGGTTTGCAAAGCGCCGCCAACACGGCACTCAGACCTCCTATACTAGGCGGAAGTTCTGTATCCTCCGCCCCACAAATCATTTTTGATGAGGGAATAACAATGACTAAACAGTTGAAATTAAGCGCAATGATCGTTGCCCTGCTGGCTTCTTCAGGCGCTATGGCTCACGAACAAAACGCCTACGGTTACACCACCAGCCAAGAATCAGGCGAAGTGGTTCGCAACAGCTACAACGAATGCTGGGAAAACAGCTTCCTGAACAAAGCCGAAAACGGCCTGGTTGAATGTGGCGACCGTCAGCCCGAAGCTCCGCCCCAACCCGAACCGCAACCCGAACCGCAATACAAAGAGGAAGTGGTTAACCTGTCCAGCAACTTCCTGTTCGGCTTTGACAAAGACACTCTGCGCACTGAAGCCGTTCAAACTCTGGACAACCTGGTTCAACGCCTGTCTGACACCCGCGTAGAATCCGTACGCGTAGAAGGCAACACCGACTTCATGGGTACCGAGCAGTACAACCAAGCTCTGTCTGAGCGCCGTGCTAATGTTGTGGCCAACTACCTGACCAGCCACGGCGTACCTGCCGGCAAAGTGTCTGCAGTTGGTCTGGGCGAAAGCCAAGCCCGCATGACCGAGAGCTGCCAAGCCGAAGTTGCGAAACTGGGCAAAAAAGTATCCAAAGCGAAAAAACGCTCTGCCCTTATCGCATGTATCGAGCCGGATCGCCGCGTAGACGTACGCATCCGCTCTCTGATTACCCGCGAAGTACAATAATCCGTTTCCAAGCGCGATTAAACGGCCGGACTCCCAAAGGAGTCCGGTTTTTATTTTGCTGCCAAGCGCCGGCAATAATGTTAGAATCTGCCCGCGTTCAACCGGATGTCCGACAGTTTTCCGTCTCGGAAATACCGATGCCGCTTTTCCCTCCCGCGCTGTTGCCAACAGCCCAATTTTTGAAAGAAAGAGACTTATGAGCGAACAAGACCAAGAGCAACAACAATCGGTTTTTACCATTGAAAAACTGTATGTAAAAGATTTGTCTTTGGAAGTGCCGCACGCACCGCAAATCTTTTTGGAACAGGAAACGCCCGAAGTAGATCTGCGCATCAGCACCGACAGCAAACCGGTTGAAGACGGCTTCTACGAGTGCAGCGTAACCGCCACCGTTACCGCCAAACTCTCCGACGGCCGCGTGGT
This sequence comes from Kingella pumchi, assembly GCF_022288825.1. Taxonomy (GTDB): domain Bacteria; phylum Pseudomonadota; class Gammaproteobacteria; order Burkholderiales; family Neisseriaceae; genus Kingella_D; species Kingella_D pumchi. The sequence goes on from NZ_JAKOOW010000021.1 coordinate 32,699, forward strand.
TTTCCTGAACGAAGTTACCCAATCCGGCATCTTCCGTCTATCCAACATTCCGGAAGACGACATCAAACTGCTGCTCGGCGTAGCCTGCCCGAATATTCTCTACCCTTACGCCCGCGAAGTGGTTTCTTCCACCATCAGCCGCGCCGGTTTCCCGCCGGTTCTGCTGGCTCCGGTAAACTTTGAAGCCATGTACCAACAAAGCGAAGAACAGGCTGCCCAATAAGTAAGCAGGCTTTCCACGCAAAAAACAACAGCCGAATGCCCAAGCGCATTCGGCTGTTTGGTTTTTTCAGGCTGCCTGAAACGAAAAAGGCAGCCTGAAAATGTTTTTGGGCAACCACCCTACTGCTCCGCTCCCGCGGCCGCTTTGGCCACGGTAACCAAAGTCGGGCGCAGTACGCGGTCGTTCATCGCATAACCTTTTTTCAGCACGCCGACCACGGTGCCGGCTTCCTGTTCGCTCGGCACTTCCTGCATCGCCTGATGGCGGTGCGGGTCGAGTTTGTCGCCTGCCGCTACTTGGATTTCCTGAATATTGGTAGCTTCAAACGCCTTGTTCAGCTCGTTCAAAGTCATGCTCACACCCATTTTCAAAGCATCGAAATTACCGCTCTGATCGAGCAAAGCCATTTCCAGATAATCTTTAACCGTCAGCATTTCGGCGGCAAAGCGCTGGGCAGCGAATTTATGCGCGGCCTGCAGCTCTTCCTGATGGCGGCGGCGCAGATTTTGCTCGTTGGCCAAGCCCCGCAGCTGTTCGTCTTTCAGCATGCCTTCCAATTCGGCCACGCGCGCCTGCAGCTCTTCATGGCTGAGTTCGGCAGCCTGCTGCTCGGCGGTTTCGACAGTTTCGGGATTCTGGTTTTGTTCGGTCATGGTTTTGCCTTTTTTGAACGGATTGGTGAATTTCATATGCACGCCTATATAAAGGTTGGATGCTGCGGTTTCAAGCGTTGGAAAACAAAATAGGCAGCCTGAAAACGGTTTTCAGGCTGCCTTGAGGCCGAAGGCGGGACGTTTATTCCGCCAGCAGCTCTTCGGGTTTGACCTTGTCGCCGTAAACCGGCTTCAGGGTTTTCTCGTAGGCCGCTTTGAGCTTGCCGTTTTTCTTCAATTCTGCCACTTCTTGGTTCACCCAGTCCAGCAGCGCTTTATCGCCTTTGCGTACCGCGGGGGCGATGTTCTCGGCCGGGCCGATGTTGCCGATGGCCACTTCAAAGCCGGGGTTTTCTTTCGCCCATGCCCACAGCAGCGCATTGTCGTGCGCCAGCGCCACGCCGCGGCCGTCTTTCAGCGCGTCGAAAGTTTCGGTATTTTGGTCGTATTTCAGCAGTTTGACTTCAGGATGGTTTTTGCTGAAGAACGCATCGGCAGTCGTACCTTTGTTTACCAGCAGTGTTTTGTCTTTCAACTGCGCGACATCGGTGATTTTCGCTTTTTCCGGCGACACCACGCCGAGCGCCACTTTCATATACGGGCTGGCAAAATCAACCACTTCCGAGCGCTCGGGCGTTTGCGTGAAGTTGGCGAGAATCAAATCCACTTTGCCGGATTTCAGGTATTCGACGCGGTTGGCCGCTTCGGTCAGCACGAATTCAACCTTGTCGGGACTGCCGAGCAGATCGGTGGCCATTTCTTTGGCGATTTCGACATCAAAGCCCTGGTTTTGGCCGTTGGCGTCCACATAGCCGAAGGGCGGCTTGTCGCCGAAAACGCCGATGCGGATTTTGTCGTTGGCACGGATGGTGGCCAGCGTGTCGCCGCCGGCAGCCTGCTGCGGTTGGCTGGCCGATTTGCCGCCTTGTCCGTCGCAGGCGGCTAGCCCGAAGCTGAGCGCTACGGCAGCCAATATGCTTTTCAAACTGGGATTCAGGTACATGGTTTCTACTCCGTCGGATAATAATCGTGATGTGCGGCGTTTCAGGCAGCCTGAAAAATTCTGCCGCGCCGGTTTGGGCGGTTCGGTCTGCCGTTTGGCCGGCAACCGATACCGCGGGGCATTCTAACAGCTTGCGCAAGCGCGCTTAGGAGCAATCGCTTCTATACGATATGCCCTTTCAGGCTGCCTGAATGCAAAAACCAAACGAAAAAGCAGCCTGAAAAGTTTTCAGGCTGCTTTTAGACGATGCCCAACCGCTTAACGCAGCTGGTAGTTCGGCGCTTCTTTGGTAATCTGCACGTCGTGAACATGCGATTCGCTCATGCCTGCCGAAGTGATTTCGACGAACTGGGCTTTTTCGTGCATTTCGGCAATGCTGGCGCAGCCGAGATAGCCCATGCTGGAGCGCAGGCCGCCGACGAGCTGGTGGATAATCTGCACAATCGGCCCTTTATAAGGCACGCGGCCTTCGATGCCTTCGGGAACGTATTTGTCGGCGCTTTCCTGTTTGTCTTGGAAATAGCGGTCGCTCGAACCCTGGCTCATGGCACCGAGCGAACCCATGCCGCGATAGGATTTGTACGAGCGGCCTTGATAGAGCTCGATTTCGCCCGGGGCTTCTTCGGTACCGGCAAACATGCCGCCGAGCATCACGCAATGGGCGCCGGCCGCCAGCGCTTTGGCAATGTCGCCGGAAAAACGGATGCCGCCGTCGGCAATTACTGAAATACCGGTGCCTTTGAGCGCTTCGGACACATTGTGCACCGCAGTCAGCTGCGGCACGCCGACACCGGCGACGATGCGGGTGGTGCAGATCGAACCCGGGCCGATGCCCACTTTCACCGCGTCGGCACCGGCTTTGGCCAAATCAAGCGCGGCGGCGGCGGTGGCGATGTTGCCGCCGATTACCTGAACCTGCGGGAAATTCTGTTTGACCCAGCGCACGCGGTCGATCACGCCCTGGCTGTGGCCGTGGGCGGTATCGACGACAATCACGTCCACACCCGCTTCTACCAGCGCGCGCACGCGCTCTTCGGTTTCGCCGCCGGTGCCGACGGCTGCGCCGACGCGCAAGCGGCCTTCGCTGTCTTTATTGGCATTGGGAAATTCGGTGTTTTTAATGATGTCTTTCACGGTAATCAGACCACGCAACTCGTCGCGCTCGTTCAGCACCAGCACGCGCTCAACCTTGTGGCGGTGCATCAGCTCGCGCGCTTCGTCGATGCCGATGCCTTCCGGCACGGTAACCAAATCGGCACGAACAGTCATAATCGCGGAAACCGGCTGGTCAAATCGGGTTTCAAACCGCAAATCACGGTTGGTAACCAAGCCGACCACTTTGCCGTCTTTCACCACCGGCAGGCCGGACATTTTGCGTTTGCGCTCGGCGCGCATCGCCAGCAAATCGCCGATCAGCATATCGGGCGCCACAGTTACCGGATCTTTAACCACGCCGCTTTCGTGGCGCTTCACTTTGCGCACCGCCAGCGCCTGCTGTTCGATCGTCATGTTTTTATGGATGATGCCGATGCCGCCTTCCTGCGCCATCGAAATGGCCAGACGCGCTTCGGTAACGGTATCCATCGCCGCAGAGAGCAGCGGCAGATTCAAAGTAATTTCGCGGGTAAGGGGAGTTTTGAGCGAGACATCGCGGGGAAGAACTTGAGAGTGTGCCGGCACCAGAAGAACATCATCAAAAGTGTAGGCTTTTTCTACGATACGCATTTTATCTACCTTTGGCGGTTTTGCTTAAAATGCACGTGATTGTAGCATATTTGCCCCGCTAAAGGCAGCCTGAAAAGGGTTTCCCATGACAGGCACGGCACAACCCAGTACAATCCCGAATTATCTGCATCCTACTGAAAACAGCAAAGGGAAACATTATCATGATGAAAAAACTGCTCGCCGCCGCCGTACTTCTGGCCGTATCCGCCGCCGGCACCGCCGCCGACAACGAAGTGTTCTACTGGAAAGGAAAAAGCGGCAACTCCTACGCCGACACGCCCCGCAACATGCTGATGGGTCGTACCAACGTACTCAACGTGCGCACCAACACCGTGATTCCGCCCACCAAACCGGCCGCCGCACCGCAAACCCTGGCCGAGCGCCAGGCGCAGCTGAATCAGGAAATCACTGAGCAAAACAAAAAAATTGAAGAAGAAAACGCCAAACGCGAACAAGAAACCAAGGCCGAGAACTGCAAAATGGCGCGCATGAACCGCGACAACGCCGCCCGCAGCTCCAAATCCCGCGGCGACTTGGTTCAGCGTTACGACTCCGATATCGCCAAATACTGCCAATAAGCCCGCACGCGGCCTACCCAACAGGCAGCCTGAAACTTTTTCAGGCTGCCTGTTTGTTTTATCCGAATCCAAAGCAGCCTGAAAAAGCTTCCCATCTCTACAAAAGGCTGATACGAATCTCGGTCTGATTATCCGTGCCGCCCACCCGCAACGTGTTTTCAGGCAGCCTGAAAACCAACTGCAACAATTGCTTCCCAAACGCCGAATCAAACGCAAAAAAGCAGCCTGAAAACCTTATTCCGGTTTTCAGGCTGCTTTTGTTTGGCTTTATTTACAGCGAACGCGCCACTTCGACGATGTCGAAGCATTCGAGCTGGTCGCCTTCCATGATTTCGTTGTAGCCCTTGATCATCAGGCCGCACTCGAAGCCCATGCGTACTTCTTTGACGTCGTCTTTGAAGCGTTTGAGCGAGGAGAGTTCGCCGGTGTGGATAACGACGTTGTTGCGGATTAGGCGGATGTGCGAATCGCGTTTGACCACGCCATCGGTAACCATACAGCCGGCGATGTTGCCCACTTTGGACACGCTGATGACCTGGCGGATTTCCACCGTGCCGGTAATCTGCTCTTTCTCTTCCGGCGCCAGCATGCCGCTCATGGCGGCTTTTACATCGTCGATGGCGTCGTAGATGATGTTGTAGTAGCGGATTTCCACGTCTTCGTTTTCGGCCAGCTTGCGGGCGGAGGAGTCTGCGCGCACGTTGAAGCCGATGATGAAGGCGCCGGAGGCAATTGCCAGATTGACGTCGGATTCGGTGATGCCGCCGACGCCGCTGTGCAGCACGTTGACTTTCACTTCGTCGGTGGACAGTTTTTTCAGGCTGCCCGAAAGCGCTTCGTAAGAACCCTGCACGTCGGCTTTGATGATGACCGACAGCGATTGCGCCTGGCTTTCGCCCATGTTGTTGAACATGTTTTCCAGCTTGGCGGCCTGCTGTTTGGCCAGACGCACGTCGCGGTATTTGCCTTGGCGGAACAGGGCGATTTCGCGGGCTTTTTTCTCGTCGGCCAACACCATGGCATCTTCGCCTGCGTTGGGCACGTCAGACAAACCGAGGATTTCCACGGGAATCGACGGACCGGCTTCGCTGATGGCTTTGCCGTTTTCGTCGGTCATGGCGCGGATTTTGCCAAACGCCGTACCGGCCAAGAGCATATCGCCTTTTTTCAGCGTACCGCTCTGCACCAGCAGCGTGGCGACGGCGCCGCGTCCTTTGTCCAGACGCGCTTCGACGATGATGCCTTTGGCGGGCGCGGCGACGGGGGCTTTGAGTTCGAGCACTTCGGCTTCGAGCAGCACGGCTTCGAGCAGGGCGTCGATGTTGGTGCCTTTTTTGGCAGATACGTCGACAAACTGCACGTCGCCGCCCCAAGCCTGGTCGATCACTTCGTGCGCGGTCAGCTCTTGGCGGATGCGCTCGGGATTGGCGGCGTCCTTATCGATTTTGTTGACGGCAACGACAATCGGCACGCCCGCCGCTTTGGCGTGGGCGATGGCTTCGATGGTTTGCGGCATTACGCCGTCGTCGGCGGCCACCACCAAAATTACGATGTCGGTGGCTTTCGCACCGCGCGCACGCATGGCGGTAAAGGCTTCGTGGCCGGGAGTATCGAGGAAGGTAACGACGCCGCGCGGGGTGTCCACGTGGTAGGCGCCGATGTGCTGGGTGATGCCGCCCGCTTCGCCCTGCACCACTTTGGCGCGGCGGATGTAGTCGAGCAGCGAGGTTTTACCGTGGTCGACGTGACCCATCACGGTAACGACGGGCGGACGCGGCAGGGCTTCGGCATCGTTCTGTACTGCTCCGTCTTCCAAGAAGGCTTCCGGATCGTCGGCGGCGGCCGGTTTGCCGATGTGGCCGAGTTCTTCCACTACAATCAGCGCGGTGTCCTGATCGAGCGATTGGTTGATGGTGACCATCATGCCCATCTTCATCAGGGCTTTGACCACTTCCACGCCTTTCACCGCCATTTTGTGTGCCAAATCGGCCACGGTGATGGTTTCGGGCACCAGCACTTCGTGCACCACCGGCTCGGTCGGTGCTTGGAAGCTGTGCTGATTGGGCTCAAGTTTGAGTTTCTTACCTTTTTTGCCGCCGCGCACGCGCTCGTCGTCGCGGCCGGCGTTGCGGTCGCGGCCGCCCTTGCCGCCTTTGCCTTTGGCGTTGCGGCCTTGGCCTTCGTCGTCGCGGCTGTTGCGACGTTCGTCTTTTTTACGGCTGTTGCCGCTGCCGGAATCATTCAGGCTGCCTGAAACCAGTTTGGCGGCAGACGGAGCGCTTTGGGCAGACGCGGCCACAGCAGGTTTTTCCTGACTGGGCTTGGCGCTGCGCTGGGCGCCGGCCTGCGCGGCACGGGCTTCTTCCTGCGCCTGTTTTTTCGCGGCTTCGCGGCGGGCCTGACGCTCGGCGCGTTCGAGTTTTTCGCGCTGCAGTTTTTCCTGATGCTCACGCAGGGCGACGGCACGGCGCTCTTCTTCGGCACGGCGCTCTGCTTCGGCAGCGCTGACGACTTCAACCGGCTGCTGCGGCTCTTCGGCAGCCTTGGCCTTTTTCTTGCGGCGGCCTTTGGCTTCGCCTTCGTCACCTGCAGCTGCGGTTTTTTCAGGCTGCTTATCGGCTGCCACGGCAGTAGCAGGCTCGCTTACATCAGTTTCAGGCTGCTCGGGGGCAACGGTTTCGGCAGGCGTTTCAGGCGCAGCGTTTGCTTCAGCAGCCGCTTCGCTTTGCTCTTTGCCGGCGCTGCGTTTGCTGTCGACGGCCGCTTTCAGACGGGCGGCTTCAGCTTCTGCTTTGGCGCGTGCTTCGGCGCGGGCGGCTTCTTCGGCGGCATCGGGCTGCGGTTCGGCAGCCTGAAGCGCCTGCTCAGCACGCGCCTGCGCCAGAATCTCCTCGCTGGACGGCACCACCACCTTGCGGCTGCGGCGCTTGGTGGCCACTTCGACGGAACCGATGGTTTTCACTTCGGTTTTGGTGCGCGCAACGCGGATGGTGCTGCTTTGGGTATCGTTGGTGCGGCGCAGATAAGCCAGCAGTGCGGCTTTGTCGTCTGCTGTGATGCTGTCGCTGCCGGACTGTTTGGCCACGCCGGCGTTATTCAACTGCTCCAACAAATCGGCAACGTTTTTTTTCAGCTCGGCGGCAAATTGTTCTACGGTATTACTCATTGTGTTCGGCCCCCTTTATTGTTGTTGTTCCGCCTGCCCGTTGCCGCTGTCTTCTTCAAACCAGTGGGCGCGGGCGGCCATAATGACGGTTTTGGCTTCTTCTTCTTCGATGCCGGTGATTTCAATCAGCTCGTCAATCGACAGCTCGGCCAAATCGTCGCGGGTAGTGATTTCGGCATCGGCCAAATCGCGCAGCATGTCTTGGTCAACCCCTTCCAAGGTGCGCAGATCTTCGGCGATATTGTCGAGTTTTTCCTCGGAAGCAATGGCCAGCGTGAGAATCGCATCGCGGGCACGGCTGCGCAGGGTATCGACGGTTTCCTGATCGAAGCCTTCGATTTCCAGCAACTCTTCAGCCGGCACATAAGCCACTTCTTCCAAGGAAGTGAAGCCTTCCTGCACCAGAATATTGGCGGTGTCTTCGTCGGCATTCAGGTGCTCGACAAACAGGGCGCGGATTTGTGCGTCTTCCGCGGCATGGCGCTCTTCGGCCTCTTCCACGGTCATAATGTTCAGCTCTTTGCCGGTCAGCTCGGCGGCCAAACGCACGTTCTGGCCGCTGCGGCCGATAGCCAGCGCGAGCTGGTCTTCGGCAACGATTACGTCCACCGATTCGCGGCCGTCGTCGCTTTCGTTAATCACGATGCGGCTGACTTGGGCAGGCGACAGGGCGTTAATCACAAATTGCGCGGTATCCATCGACCACAGCACGATATCGATGCGCTCGCCGCCCAATTCGTTGGAAACGGCATTGACGCGGGCGCCGCGCACGCCGATGCAGGTGCCCTGCGGATCGATGCGCTGGTCGTTGGCCTTAACGGCGATTTTGGCACGCTGGCCAGGATCGCGCGCCACTTCGCGGATATCGAGCAGGCCGTCGCCGATTTCCGGCACTTCCTGCTCAAAGAGATGGCGCAGAAATTCAGGCTGCGTACGGCTCAGAATGACTTGTTTGCGACCGCCGTTAAATTCTTCCACCCGCAAAAACAGGGCGCGGATGCGATCGCCATTGCGGTAGTTTTCGCGCGGCAGCATTTCCTGACGCGGCAGCAGCGCATCAAGTTTCGGTGCCAGCTCGACGATAATGCCCTGACGCTCAACTCGCTTGACCGTACCGACCACGATATCAGAGCGGTTTGCCAGGAAAGTGGACAGAATCTGCTCGCGCTCGGCATCGCGGATGCGCTGCAGGATGATTTGTTTGGCAGTTTGCGCGGCTTGGCGACCAAAACTTTCGTTGGGCAACTCTTCTTCGTAGTAATCGCCCACGGCAATGTCGATGCCGGGAATTTCTTCCTGAATCTGCTCGATGGTTTTTTCCAGTTCGGGATAGGTATAGGCTTCGTCTTCCACAATCAGCCACCGGCGGAAAGTCTGGTAGCTGCCGGTATCGCGGTCGATCTCCACGCGCACGTCCATATGCTCGCGCTCGGCCTTTTTCTTGGCGGCGATGCCCAAAGCAAATTCCAAAGCACCGAATACGATTTCGGCATCAACGTTCTTCTCACTGGCCAAGGCTTCGGCCAACTGCAAAATCTCGCGGCTCATGTTGTCTCCTGTTTATCCGCCATGCGGTTAAAATTTAAATTCCGGCTTGATTCGGGCGCGGTCGATATTGGAAAGTTCGATGGCAACGGTCTTGCCGTCGAAAGACAAGGCCAATACATCGTTGTCAAAACCCTCGATGCGGCCGATAAAGTTTTTCTGCCCGTCCACCGGCAAGCGGGTTTTCAACTTGATCAGGCTGCCTGAAAAACGCACGAAGTCGGCTGCTTTCTTCAAAGGGCGGTCCAAGCCGGGGCTGGACACTTCCAGATTGCGGTAGTCGATGTCTTCCACCGCAAACAAACGGCTCAGGTGGTTGCTGACGGTAGCGCAGTCTTCCACGGTAATGCCGCCTTCTTTGTCGATAAATACGCGCAGGGTGCCGTGGGCATCCAATTCGGAATCCACCAGCTCGTAACCCAAACCCGGCAGGGTTTTGTCTAAAATTTGCTGAATATCCATTTACATCTGCTATAAAAAACAAAAAATGGCCTGCGGGGGCCATTTCTCAGTTAAAAGTAAACATGAAAAATTTTGCGGATTATAACCGTTTAATCACAAAAAGAAAAGCGGGCAAATATCTTTAATTTGCCTTTTCAGGCTGCCTGAAAAGACCCAAAAATAAAACTAAAAACGATATTTCAACAAATATTTATTCGGAAACCATCCCGTTTTCACGCACATTCTTTTGACAAACGCCGAAAAAAAACTATAATGCCCGCTTTGCTGCCGCCCGGGTGGCGAAACTGGTAGACGCAGGGGACTCAAAATCCCCCGCCGCAAGGCGTGTCGGTTCGAGTCCGACCCCGGGCACCAAATTAGAAAAAGACCGCAAACCGCGGTCTTTTTTATTTCCGTCTATCACAATGTGTCGCAAATGAAAAGCAAGAAAAAGCCTGCTGATTTAGCAGGCTTTTCTAATGTGGTGCCGACAATGAGACTTGAACTCATACGACCTACGGTCACTACCCCCTCAAGATAGCGTGTCTACCAATTCCACCATGTCGGCAATAGACTTTAACTCAGTTGTTTACTCCGGATGCCGGCTGCTGCTGGCTGGGAGTGGTATGGCCTGCGGCCGGTTGTTTTTTCTGCTTCACGCTGCTGAAATCCAGTGTGGTGCCGGCGGCATTGGAGTGGATGTAGCTCAAAGCGAGTGCGGAAGCAAAGAATACTGCGGCGGCGATGGCAGTCATCCGGGTTAGGAATGTGGCGTTACCGCCCGAACCGAATACGCCCTGCGCGCTGCCGGTACCGCTTAAACCGGCTCCGGCATCTGCCCCTTTGCCCTGCTGCATCAAAACCAGCACGATAATCGACAAAGAGGAGAAAATATTAATAATCCAAATCAGGGTCTTAAACGCTACCATAATGTTTTCAAGCTTCTTGTGCGGCGCGAATAATAGCGCTGAAAGATTCGTATTTCAGCGATGCGCCTCCGACAAGTGCGCCATCGACATGCGGCACGCTAAAAATTTCGGCGGCGTTCTTTTCATTAACGCTGCCGCCGTAAAGGACGCGGATATTAACACCTTCACCACACAATAACAAGACTTCGCGGTAAATAAATTCGTGCATATCGGCAATCTGCTCTTTTGTGGCAACTTTTCCGGTGCCGATCGCCCAAACCGGCTCGTATGCGACAACAAAATTCTTGGTCGGCAGCCCTTTCAATACCGACAACTGGTAAGCCACAGCTTCTTTTTCGCGCCCGTCTTCGCGCTCTTCCAAGCTTTCGCCCACGCACAGCAGCGGCGTAATGCCGGCTTTCAGCACGTTTTCGATTTTGTGGCGCTGGGTATCGTTTTTTTCATTGAAATACAGGCTGCGTTCGGAATGGCCGATCAGCACGATGTCCACGCCCACATCAGCAAGCATTTCGGCGGACACTTCACCGGTATAGGCGCCCTTGCCGGCAAAGCGGCTGACGTCTTGGGCGCAAGTGCGGATGGGATTGTCGAGAACAATCTGCACCGCATTGAAAGCCTGCAGCAGATAAACCGTAGGCGGCGCGATGCCGATGCAGACGCGCGGCATTTCCGGCAGCGTCCGCAAATTGTGCACCAAAGCATTATTGTCCTGCAGCCGGCCGTTCATTTTCCAGTTGCCGATTACCCATTTCTGCTGCCAAACCGATCCGTCCATCCCAATTCCTCTCGTTACCAAGCCTTGCGGCAAAACGGCGGGCATTGTACTCGAATTCCCCGCACCGCCCAACTGCGCCGGCCGGCAAAGCAGCCTGAAAACGCAGCGAAGCGGCATGCTTCGCCGCGCTGCCGTCCGCCGGCAGATTCGGGTATCATGGCGCTTTTTTTGCCGGCTGCCGCAGCGCTTTCAGGCAGCCTGAAAACATCATGTATCCGTTACTCGACCAAAAAATCCGCAATCCCGACTACGCCGGCATGATTCGCCGCAATGCCGCCGGCTTCACTCCACCTGAGCAGGCGCTGCTTGACGAAATTCTCGAACGTTTCGACTTCGATGTCGTCCAAGAGCAGGCGCTGGTGCAAGCGGTGATGCAGCAAAGCCGCTTCGACCCCAACGCTTCGCACATCGACTACGAAGATGAAGACGAAGAAACCACCCTGATCTGTCCGCACTGTCTCAACCCGCCCGTACCGCCGCTGCGCGACTACTATATGTGGCGCGAAGGCAGCCGCCGTTAAGCGCCCAAAACCAACGGAAACCCGCCATGTCCAAACAAACCGTCCAACTCAAAATCGTCCGCCCGCAAATGCAGGAGCGCCTGCCGCGTTACGCCACCCAGGGCTCCGCCGGCCTGGATTTGCACGCCTGCATCGAGCGCGAACTCATTCTCCAACCCGGCCAAACCGAGCTGATCCCCACCGGCATCGCCATCCATCTGGCCGATGCCAATCTGGCGGCGATGATTCTGCCGCGCTCCGGCTTGGGGCACAAACACGGCATCGTTCTCGGCAATCTCGTCGGCCTGATCGACTCCGACTATCAGGGCGAACTGATGGTTTCGGTATGGAACCGCGGCCAAAGCGCCTTTACCGTCCAACCTTTCGAGCGGATTGCGCAGATGGTGATTGTGCCCGTGGTTCAGGCTGCTTTTGAAGTGGTTAGCGACTTTGCTGCCAGCGAGCGCGGCGAAGGCGGCTTCGGCAGCACCGGCCGCGGCTGAAACGCATGAACGGCAAAAAAGCCCTGCGCCAAGCCCTGCGCCGCCGGCGTGCCGCCCTGTCGCCGGCCGAAAAACAGCGCGCCGAAATACAGGCCAACCGCCTGCTCAAGCGCTTTATCCGTCGTGGCAAACGCATCGCCGTGTATTGGCCGGTGGGCAGCGAAATGCGGCTCGACAACTTTATCCGCAGCGCCCGCCGCCGCGGCGCGCAAATCTATCTGCCCTATATCGACAGCCGTTCGCTGCGGCTGTGGTTTACCCCCTACCCTGCCGGCAAGGCGAAAACCGAGCACCCGCGCGGCAAAAGCAGCCTGAAAATCCCGCAGTTTGCCGGTCGGAAAATCCGTGCCGAACGGCTGCACGCCATGCTGCTGCCGCTGGTCGGCATCAACTCGCGCGGCTACCGGCTCGGCCAGGGCGGCGGTTATTACGACGTCAGCCTCGGTGCCACGCGCGGGCGGCTGCAGCCGAAAAAAATCGGCATCGGCTTTGCCTGCCAGCTTTGCGACGACTTCCCCACCGAAGTACACGACATCCGCACCGATTATTTCGTCTGCGAACGCGGCATTACCCGTTTTTCACACAAATAAGTTTTCAGGCTGCCTTTGTCTGAAAAGCAGCCTGAAAACGTCGGGCAAAGCAAAACCGCACCTGAAGCAGGTGCGGTTTTTATTTGGGGTGGCTGATGGGGCTCGAACCCACGACAACCGGAATCACAATCCGGGGCTCTACCAACTGAGCTACAGCCACCATAAAACTTTTTGGCGCGCCCGACAGGAATCGAACCTGTAACCCCCGACTTAGAAGGTCGGTGCTCTATCCAGTTGAGCTACGGGCGCATTCGCTTGCGGGCTGATTCATGTGGTCGGGGCGGTGGGATTCGAACTCACGACCCTCTGCTCCCAAAGCAGATGCGCTAACCAGGCTGCGCTACGCCCCGCATGAAAGGGCGAAATATACAGGCAGCCTGAAAGAGCGTCAAGACGCGCGCCGGCGTTTTTTTACAGGATTTTATTTTTACAAACGATTCTCCGCCACACCCTGCTTTTCAGGCTGCCTGAATACACTCCGGCAGCGCTCGAAAGCTGCACGGCGGCGGCGTTTCCATTAGAATACCGCCTTTGCCATTTCTTTACATACGGGAACCGATATGCTCGACATCCAACTGCTCCGCGCCGATCCCGCCGCCGTTGCCGCCAAGCTGGCGCAGCGCGGCTTTGCTTTGGACAGCACCGCTTTTGAAAACATGGAAGCGCAGCGCAAACAGCTGCAAACCGCCACCGAAGAGCTGCAGGCGCAGCGCAACAGCGCCTCCAAGCAAATCGGCGCCCTCAAAGGCCAAGGCAAGCACGCCGAAGCCGAAGCGGCGATGGCTGAAGTCGCCCGCATCAAAGACAGCCTGATCGCCAACGAAGCGGCGCTGGCGCAAATCCAGCAGGAATTAGAAGCGTGGCTGGCCGCCGTTCCCAACCTGCCGCACGAAAGCGTGCCGGTGGGCGAAGACGAAAACGACAATGTGGAAGTGCGCCGCATCGGCACGCCGCGCGAATTTGATTTTACCGTTCGCGACCATGTTGATTTGGGTGAAAAACTGGGCTTGGATTTTGAAACCGCCGCCACACTCTCCGGCGCCCGCTTCAGCCTGATGAAAGGTCCGATTGCCCGCCTGCACCGCGCGCTGGCGCAGTTTATGCTCGACACCCACACCCGGCAGCACGGCTACACCGAATGCTACACGCCCTATATCGTCAACGATTCGGCGCTGTTCGGCACCGGCCAGCTGCCCAAATTCGGCGAAGACCTGTTTCACGTTACCCGTGGCGGCGATGAAACCAAGCACACCCAGTATCTGATTCCCACCGCCGAAGTAACGCTGACCAATACCGTAGCCGGCCAAATCCTACCGGAAAAAGCCCTGCCGCTGAAACTCACCGCCCACTCGCCCTGTTTCCGCAGCGAAGCCGGCTCGCACGGCAAAGACACGCGCGGCCTGATCCGCCAGCACCAGTTCGACAAAGTGGAAATGGTGCAAATCGTGCACCCCGATCAGTCTTACGCCGCGCTGGAAGAGATGGTCGGCCACGCTGAAAACATTCTCAAAGCGCTCGAACTGCCCTACCGCGTGATTACCCTGTGCACCGGCGACATGGGCTTCGGCGCGGCCAAAACCTACGATTTGGAAGTGTGGGTGCCCGCGCAAAACACCTACCGCGAGATTTCCAGCTGCTCAAACTGCGAAGACTTCCAAGCCCGCCGCATGAAGGCGCGCTTTAAAGACGAAAACGGCAAAAATCGCCTGGTGCACACGCTCAACGGCTCGGGTCTGGCCGTCGGCCGCGCTTTGGTGGCGGTGCTGGAAAACCACCAAAACGCCGACGGCAGCATCAACATCCCCGCCGCTCTGCGCCCGTATTTGGGTGGGCTGGAAAAACTGGAAGCCTAAATGGTCTGCCAAACACCAAACGCCCAAAACTTTTCAGGCTGCCTTCGAATCATCGAAGGCAGCCTGAAAATTTGGGTGCTGCATTTCGCGTTTCAGGCAGCCTGAAACACGGGAACCGGGTTTAATCGTCGCTACCCGCAAAGGCCAGCAGCAGGCGCAGCAGGCTGCTGAAGATGTTGTAGATGGAAATAAAGATGGTAAGCGCAGCGCTGATGTGGCTGGTTTCGCCACCTTCAATTACAGTACGCACTTGCCACATGATAATCAGCGAGCTGACAATCACAAAAACGGCAGCCAAGGCCAGCGATAAAGCGGGAATATTGAAAAACAGATTGGCCACCACGCCAATCATCAGCACAATCACACCCATCGATAGCGAACGGCCGAGCGCGTTGGTATTGAAGTTCAAACGGCGGGCGAGCGTGGTCATGCTGAAGAAAATGCCGGCCGTCATCAGCGCGGCGGTTGCCACCAAGCCGCCGCCATTGCTGAAATTGGCGCTGTATTGCAGCAGGGGCGAGAGCATCAGCCCCATGCCGAAAGTAAACACCATCAGCAGGGTAACGCCGGTTTTGTTGTAACGGTTTTTCTCAATGGCAAAACACATGCCGTAGAAAAACGCCATCATCACAATCACGCTTGCCCAACCGCCGCCGAGCATGGCAAAGGGGTTGAAGGCCATGCCCAGCAAAGCGCCGGCGGCGCAGGGAATGAACGACAGGGAAAGCAGGCCGTAGGTTTTCTGCAGCGTAACCTCCGGATCCGATAAGGTGTGGCTGTTGGTAAATTGCGAAAGATTTTGCGTCATAAAGGTTTCCTTGGTTATTGGTGTTGCGGGATTGCGTCCGCGGCCGATTCTAACAAGAACCGGCCACTTTGCAAGCATATTGGGGCATTTGTCTGTTTTTCAGGCTGCTTTTTTGCTTTCAGGCAGCCTAAAAAAGCGAAAACGCATTATCCGGTTTAGCGGATGCGCTGATAACGCCCGCCGGGCATGGCGGCAACGATGCCGTCCAGCTCCCATTCAACCAGGCAGGCATATACGTCGGCCGCGGGCAGCGACAGGCTTTCGGCAAGCACATCGGGATGCACCGCGCCGTAACCCATCCCACGCAGCAGCGGGTGTTCGTCGTCCGACGAAACGGCAACGGGCGGCGTCTGCTCCGGAATATCGGCTTCTGGGTTTTCAGGCTGCTTTGCTGCGGTTGCGGGAAGGTGGATGGCAGATTGGGGGCGGCGCTTGGCAGCGGAAGCTTTTTCAGGCTGCTTGTTGTCTGCCTTTTTGGTTTTCAGGCTGCCTGAAAGCGGGACGAGCGCGGGACACTCGCTGAGAATGTCGTCGCTGCATTCCACCAGCTTGGCGCCGTTTTTAATCAGATGATGGCAGCCTTTGCTGTGCGGATTATCAATCGAACCGGGCACCGCCATCACTTCGCGCCCCATTTCCGCCGCCTGCGATGCGGTAATCAGCGAGCCGCTGCCCACCGCGGCCTCCACCACCAACACGGCATGGCTTTGCGCGGCGATTAGGCGGTTGCGGCGCGGGAAATTGCCCGCCAGCGGCCGTGTACCGAGTGGAAATTCGGAAACAATCAGCCCCGATTCGGCAATTTTGTGCGCCAGCGCTTTGTTTGACTGCGGATAAACACGGTCAATACCGGTGCCCCACACCGCAATCGTACCGCCCTGCTCCTGCAGCGCACCGGTGTGCGCGGCGGTATCAATTCCCGCCGCCATACCGGAAACTACGGTAATACCGCGCCCGCTCAAGTCCCGGCCAAAATCACAGGCAATACGCATGGCCTGCGGCGTGGCATGGCGGCTACCGACAATCGCTACCGCCGGCCGTTGCAGCAATTCGCTGTTGCCGCGTAAAAACAGCAATGGCGGAGCAGTCAAACCTTCGTTCAGCATCATCGGATAATCGTCATCGCACAGCAGCAGCAAACGGCAGCCCGCTTGTCGCTCCCACTCCAGCGCTTCATCCGCCGCCATACGGGCTTGGTCTTTATCTGTCCATGCAGTTGCGGCCTGATTGCCGTGAACCGCCAAACGCCGCACTTCCGATGCCGGCGCCCGCAATGCCGCTTGCGCGCTGCCGTAATGCTGATACAGCCGCAAAAAACTTTCCGCGCCGATATAGGGCGTTAACGCCAACTGCACCCAAGCATAGCGTTCGTTTTCATCCATACCCATAAACCGCTCCAATTCATCGATAATCCGATTTACAGAATGTAATTGATAAACAATATCGAAACAAGCCTTTCAGGCTGCTTGGCTGCTGGAAAGACAAAAAAAAAA
>NZ_JAKOOW010000021.1:49594-79134 GCF_022288825.1 Kingella pumchi
GAAATCAGATTAGAATTTGTGTTTCATACCAACGCTCAGAGTACCACCGCTGGTCAGGTTTTGTTTGGCGTAGTCTTTTTTACCTTTTTGCAGGTAACCAACTTGACCGTTTACAACAGTACGTTTAGACAGAGCGTAGTCAGCACCAACGATACCTTGGAAGTATTTGCCATTTTCCCAAGCTTTGGTACCAGCTACATCTTTAACACCAAAGCCGTAAGCTGCTGAACCTTTCAGAGTCAAAGCATCATCAAAGGTGTAAGCAACAGAAGCGGCAACTTCGTTACGTTTAGCTGAATCTTCATCAACGTTTTGGCTGCGTTGGTAAGCTACACCAGCCATCAGTTTACCGTTGTCGTAACCACCTTGGACTACGGCTTGGTAACCATGTCTCAGTTTACCATTGGCTTTAACGTCGTCGTTATTTGCACCGTTTTTAACATATACACCAGCCACATCAGCAAAGATGTTGTTAGCGTTATAACCGGCACCCAAACCATAAACAGCGTGGTCGCTATAACCATCATTTAATTTGTTGTTGTCGCTAGGAGAAACGTATACGTTTGCTTTGAAGCCAGAGAAATCGGGAGTTTGGTAAGAAATCGCAGTGCGACGACCTACAGCATCGTTATCGCGAACGAACTCAGCCAAACCGGCGCGGTTATCAGCGTATTCCCAAATATCCAGCTTGTCGTTTACTTCTTTAACCGGAGTAGACAGGTGACCTACGCGTACTTTACCGAAACCGCCTTCCAAGCCGATGAAAGAGTCACGAGTACCGAAACCACGACCTTCGGTAACAATAATTGGATTATTGTTTGCATCAACGCCAACTACTTTGGATTTTTTACCACCGCCGATGTCAACGCGCTGCTCCAACTGCCAGATGGCTTTCAGATCGCCGTTCAGCTGTTCTTGACCTTTGAAACCGATACGAGAACCGTAGTCAACGATTTGGGTTTCAGTACCTTTTTGATGGCGTACTTTAGTTACTTCCACACCACCTTTGATTTGACCGTAAAGAATTACTTCAGCCATAGAAGCAGTGGACAAACCGGCCAGTGCCAAAGCTAACAGAGTTTTTTTCATTTCTGTATTCCTTATGTTGCTGTAAAAAATTTAAGAGATTTAAGGCATAAAAACCGTTTCAGCCCTAATTCTGTATCAACCCTAGAACCGCGGATGCGGCGGGTCTGCACTTTTGCAGTGCCTAATATATCGGCTTCGGGTCGAAAAAACAAATTTATCTTGGAAAGAATGAAGCAAAGCCGCCACACGCCACACAGAGAAAATATCGCAAATCGCTCCGAATACACACAATAAGATTCTATTTTTTAACCACTTACCAAACACAAAACGCCACCATTCAAATTTTGTTGCTGTGTTGTTTTTTTGCACCACACTTATTTCCAACAATTTTCCCGCTGCCAATCCGCCTGCCCCAAAATGCTTTCAGGCTGCCTGAAACCGTGTATCGGGTTTTGCAGGCAGCCTGAAAACAGTTGGTGAATCGGATGCTTTATTCGCTGTGCTGGCGGTACCAGCCGATAAACTCTTCCGGTGCGGCGTAGCCGAGCAGGGCTTTGCTGCGGCTGCCGTCGGCTTTGAGCACGAATAGTCCGGGCGGGCCGATCAGGCCGTATTCTTTCAACAGCGCCTGATGTTCGGGGCTGTTGGCGGTTACGTCTATCTGTACCAGCCGGCTCAGGGGCACGGCAGCCTGAACGCGGCTGTCGCTAAAGGTTTTGTGTTCCATCTCTTTGCACGATACGCACCAGTCGGCGTAAAAGTCGAGCAGCACGGGCTGGTTCGGGTTTTCGGCAAAGGCAGCCTGAACGGCCTGCTTCAGCTCGGCAACGCTTTGGAATTTGCGGCCGTGGGCGCTGTTTTCAGCCTGCGGCGGATGCAGGGTAAGGAAACTGTGCAGCGCGGTGGTTTGGCCGCGCAGGCTGGCGATGCCGAACCACAGTCCGCCGGCCAGCAAAACCGCGCCGAGTGCGGCGGATACGGTTTTCAGGCTGCCTGAAAACTTGCGCAGTTTCGCCAGCATCAGCATGGCGGGAACCAGCAGCAGCAAGGCATAGAGCGACACAGTGAGTGCGTAGGGCAGATAGGGCGCGGCCAAGTAAACGGCAACCGCCAGCAGAATCACGCCAAAGGCGTATTTGATGCCGTCCATCCACGCGCCGGCTTTGGGCAGGATGTGGCCGCCGAAAGTGCCGATCAGTATCAGCGGCACGCCGGTGCCCAGCGCCAGCGCGTAAAGCGCCATGCCGCCGAGTACGCCGTCGCCGGTCTGGCCGATATAGCCGACGGCAAACGCCAGCGGCGGGGCAACGCAGGGGCCGACAATCAGCGCGGAAAGCATGCCCATCACAAACACCGACGCCGCTTTGCCGCCGGACAGTTTGCTGCTCTGGTTTTGAAAATAACCCTGCAGCGCGGCGGGCAACTGGATATTGAACAGCCCGAACATCGACAGCGCCAGCACCACCATCAGCCCGGCCGCCGCCAGCACCACCGCAGGCTGCTGCAGCCAGACGGTGAGCAGCGAGCCGGTCAGCCCCGCCACCACGCCGACGGCGGTATAAGTGAGCGCCAAGCCCTGCACATAGATAAACGACAGCGCAAACGCACGGCCTTTGCCGCTGTGTTTATCGCCGACCACAATGCTCGACACAATCGGCAGCAGCGGATACATGCAGGCGGTGAAGCTCAGGCCGAGTCCGGCCAAAAAGAAAAACAGCAGATTGGTTGCCAGCGTGGCGCGGGAGAGCTTGAAGCGGCTGTTGGCATCGGCGGCATCAGCAGGCGCGGCGGAAGGGGTTGCAGGCTGTGCCGACACCGCCGCGCCTTGGGGCTTTTTTACGAAAGCTGCCGCTGCGTCGTCTGCAGCTGCCTGCACCTGATAACGGCCGCTTCCGGCAATGTCAAACGCGGTTTCCACCGGCGGATAGCACACGCCGGCATCGGCGCAGCCCTGGTATTTCAGCACCAAACGATAGCTCGCGGGGGCGGCTTTGGCGTAGTCCCAACCCACTTGGGCATTGTGGTAGTACACG
Organism: Kingella pumchi; assembly: GCF_022288825.1. Lineage (GTDB taxonomy): Bacteria > Pseudomonadota > Gammaproteobacteria > Burkholderiales > Neisseriaceae > Kingella_D > Kingella_D pumchi. The sequence continues at coordinate 52,657 of NZ_JAKOOW010000021.1, forward strand.
GTTTGGCGGCCGAAAAATTCATCGTTCTTTTCTTTGCCGCTGCTGAACTTCGGCGCGGCAAACAAGCCCTGCGGCTCGGCTTCGGCAACGATTTTGCTCTGATACATATAGTAGCCGTCGGCCACTTTGAAATCGACCTTGATGCCTTTGTCGTCGGCGGTTACCGAAGGCACGAAGGCTTCTTCGGGCGGGAGCAGGTCTTCGGGATTGACGGCGGCCTGCGCCAGATTGCTCAGGCTCAAACAGGCCGCAAGCGCAAAAATCAGTTTTTTCATGGTGGTTGTTCCGTATTTTCAGGCTGCCAAACGGCGGCAGCGGTTGGAAAAATGCCCCGCATTATAAGCGCTTTACTATCGGGCGCGGCAATCGTCCGAATGGGGGAAGCGCACGGGGTTTCGTTTTCAGGCTGCCTGTTTAGACGCAGGCAGCCTGAAAACCTTACACCGCCCTGCCCTGCTAGTTTTCAGGCTGCTTGGGGCGCATAAGCAAAATGCAAATACAAAAGCAGCCTGAAAACTGTATCGGCGCTTTCAGGCTGCCTTTGCCGTTATCCGGCTATCAAGTCCAAAGCTGCCTGAAAGCATTTTTCAGGCTGCCTTTGGTTTAAACAACGATATTCACCAGCCGCTTGGGCACGACGATGATTTTCTTCGGCGCTTTGCCTTCCATAAATTTTTGGGCGCCGGCGGTAGCAAGGGCGGCGGCTTCGACGGCGTCTTTGGGCGCGTCGGCGGCGACGGTGATTTTGTCGCGCAGTTTGCCGTTTACCTGCACCATCATTTCGATTTCGGTCTGCACCAGCGCGGCCGGGTCGCTCTGCGGCCAGCGCTGCTGCCACAGGGGGCTGTCTTCTCGCAGCGCCGCCCACAGGTTTTCGCTGATGTGCGGCACAATCGGCCACAACAGCAGCAGCACGGCTTCGAGCGTTTCTTGGGCGACGGCGCGGCCGTATTCGCCGGCGAAGTCGGTTTTGTCAAACTGGTTCAAGAGTTCCATTACGGCGGCAACGGCGGTGTTGAACTGCTGGCGGCGGCCGTAGTCGTCGGAGACTTTGGCGATGGTATTGTGCAGTTTGAAGCGCAAATCTTTCAGGCTGCCTGAAAGTTCGTTGTGATTGCCGGAAAAGGCGGAAGCGGCGCCGTCTTTTTGGAACTCGTACACGGTACGCCACAGGCGGCGCAGGAAGCGGTGGGCGCCTTCCACGGCGGCGTCGTTCCATTCGAGCGACTGTTCGGGCGGGGCGGCGAACATCATAAACAGGCGGGCGGTGTCGGCGCCGTAGGTGTCGATAATGGCTTGGGGATCGACGCCGTTGTTTTTGGATTTGGACATTTTTTCCATGCCGCCGATTTCCACCGGCTGCCCGTCGGCGCGCAATACGGCAGCGGCGGGGCGGCCTTTGTCGTCGAAAGTGAGATCGACGTCGGCGGGGTTGAACCAGTCTTTGCCGCCGTCTTCGCGGACGCGGTAGAAGGTTTGCGCCAGCACCATGCCCTGGGTGAGCAGGCGGTTGAAGGGTTCGCGCACGGGAACGATGCCTTCGCCGTGCATCAGTTTGGTGAAGAAGCGGGCGTACAGCAGGTGCAGGATGGCGTGTTCGATGCCGCCGATGTATTGGTCGGCCGCCTGCCAGTAGGCGGCGGCGGCGGGTTCGACCATCTGGCTATCGTCTTGCGGCGACATATAGCGGAACTGGTACCAGCTCGATTCCATAAAGGTGTCCATGGTATCGGTTTCGCGCTTGGCATGGCCGCCGCATTTGGGGCAGGCGGTTTCGTAGAACTCGGGCATTTTAGTCAGCGGCGAGCCGCTGCCGTCGGGGATAACGTCCTCGGGCAGGACGACGGGCAGCTGCTCGGCGGGTACAGGGACGTCGCCGCAGGCGTCGCAGTGGATAATCGGAATCGGGCAGCCCCAGTAGCGCTGGCGGGAAATGCCCCAGTCGCGCAGGCGGTATTGGGTTTTGGCTTCGCCGGCGCCGAGTGCGTTCAGTTTGGCGCCGATGGCGTTGAAGGCAGCCTGAAAGTCCAGGCCGTCGAATTCGCCGCTGTTGATCAGGCGGGTGCCTTCTTTGGCGCCGTACCATTCGTGCCAGTTTTTCGGGTCGTAGGGCTGCGGTTCGTCCAGTTCGATTACCTGCTTGACGGGCAGGCCGAATTTGTTGGCGAACTCGAAATCGCGCTCGTCGTGGGCGGGCACGGCCATCACCGCGCCGTCGCCGTAGCCCCACAATACATAGTTTGCCACCCACACTTCCAAGCGCTCGCCGTTTAGGGGATTGACAACAAAGCGGCCAGTGGGCAGGCCTTTTTTCTCCATGGTCGCCATATCGGCTTCGGCCACGCTGCCGGCTTTGCACTCGGCGATAAAGGCCTGCAGTTCGGGATGGCTTTGCGCGGCAGCGGCAGCCAGCGGATGCTCGGCGGCGACGGCCAGATAGGTGGCGCCCATCAGGGTGTCGGGGCGGGTGGTATAGACTTGGATATAGTCGGCATGGCTTTCAGGCAGCCCTTGGCGGCTGTCTTCGGCCACGGCGAAACGCACGGTCATGCCGCGCGATTTGCCGATCCAGTTGCGCTGCATGGTTTTGACCTGCTCCGGCCAGTCCAAGCCTTCCAAATCGTCGAGCAGCGCTTCGGCGTAGTCGGTGATTTTGAAGTAGTACATCGGAATTTCGCGCTTTTCCACCACCGCGCCGGAGCGCCAGCCGCGCCCGTCGATTACCTGCTCGTTGGCCAGCACGGTCTGATCGACCGGATCCCAGTTTACCGTGCCGAGTTTTTTGTAAATCACGCCTTTTTCAAACAGCTTGGTAAACAAGAGCTGCTCCCAGCGGTAATACTCGGGCGTGCAGGTGGCCAGCTCGCGCTGCCAGTCGATGCCGAAACCCAGGCTTTTGAGCTGGCCGCGCATATAGGCGATGTTTTCGTAAGTCCATTTGGCCGGCGCGGTGCCGTTTTTCAGCGCGGCGTTTTCGGCGGGCATGCCGAAGGCGTCCCAGCCCATCGGCTGCATCACGTTGAAGCCGTTTAAGCGTTTGAAGCGCGACAGCACATCGCCGATGGTGTAGTTGCGCACATGCCCCATATGCAGCTTGCCGCTGGGGTAGGGAAACATCGACAGACAGTAGAATTTGGGTTTGGACGCGTCTTCTTTGGCGTTAAACACGCCCTGCTCTGCCCACGCCTGCTGCGCGGCGGGTTCGCTGACGGATGGCTGGTAGTGCTCTTGCATGGTTTCAGGCTGCCTTTTGGAGTTGGTTCAAATGGGGAAAAATGGCGCGGATTATAGTGGAATCGGCGCCAATCCGATACAGCGCGTATCTTGCCTGAACGGCTGTTATACAGTAATATCGCCGCGCTTTTTTCACGGCAGCGGTTTTCAGGCTGCCGCCACGTTTCAGGCAGCCTGAAAACCGCTGCCGTTTTTTTCCGCACGCATCTTATGAACAAATATTCCCTTCTGCTGGCCGGACTCGGCCAACGCCTGCTGCTGGCGGCCGCCGTGCTCGCCCTGCTGTACGGCGTTTACCTGTGGGCGGCCGCCGCATGAGCAGCCTGAAACTGCACACGCGGCCGGAATGCGCGATTGAAATCGACAACCTGACCGTCAGCTACCGCGGCGGCTGCCCTGCCGTCCACCACCTGAGCGCCGAATTTGCCGCCGGCACCATGTGCGCCGTGTTCGGCCCCAACGGCGCCGGCAAGTCCACCCTGCTTAAAGCCGTGATGGGGCTGATCCGCTGCAACACCGGCAGCGTGCGCCACCGCAATCTGGCGCGGCGCGACATCGCCTACCTGCCCCAGCAGTCCGACATCGACCGCAGCCAGCCGATGACCGTATTCGAGCTGGCGGCAATGGGGCTGTGGTACGAAATCGGCTTTTTCGGCCGCGTCAGCACCGAGCAGCGCCGCCGCGCTCAGGCTGCCTTAGAACGCGTGGAAATGGCCGAATTTGCCGAGCGCGGCATCAGCGAGCTTTCCAACGGCCAGTTCCAGCGCGTGCTGTTTGCCCGCATGCTGGTGCAAAACGCCCGCTTTTTGCTGCTGGACGAACCGTTTAACGCCGTCGATGCCAAAACCACCTATGCCCTGCTCGAAGTGCTGCGCCAGGAAAACCAAAACGGCCGCGCCGTGATTGCCGTGCTGCACGACTATGAGCAAGTGCGCGCCTATTTCCCGCGCACCCTGCTGATCGCCCGCGAAAAAGTGGCCGACGGCAAAACCGAAGACGTCCTGTGCGACCGCCTGCTCGCCCAAGCCAACGCACTGGCACAGCGGCACGGCAGCAGCGAATGGTGCGCCACGGCGTAAAAAATCCGGCCGCACGGTTTTTTCGTGTTAGCATTCTACAAACATTGATTTCAAACAGATTTGATATAAATCCGCCGTACCGCTGCCGCCGTCTCCCGGCGGCAGCCTGAAAATTCAAACACAAAACCAACACAACATCGGGATTCGCGCCCGTCTGTTTTCAGGCAGCCTGAAAACAGACGGGCGCAGGTAAATTTCTGCAGTAACCGCCAAACGGCGGCCTTTCAACCACCCCAGGAGCCACACCGTGAACCCGTCCAAACTCTCCGCGCTAACGCTGGCGCTGCTTGCCGCCCACGCCGCAGCCGATTCCCCCGCCGATACCGTCCACAACCAAGACGGCGAACTGCAAACCGTCCACGTTTCCGGCAAAAAGAAACTCAAAGACGCTTATACCGTCTCCGAAATGTCCACCGCCACCGGTCTCAAGCTCGCGCCCAAAGACACGCCGCAATCCGTGAGCGTGATTACCCGCAAGCAGATGGATGATTTGGGCGCGACCACGCTGGAAGATGCGCTAAAGACGACTACCGGCATGAACATTGTCCGCCGCGGCAACTACACCCAATTCCAATCACGCGGTTTCAATATCAATTCCATCACTACCAACGGTCTTGACTCCACCATCTCCAGCCTTAGCGGCAACAACCTTCACACCGGCAAACAACTCACCGATACGGCTCTTTACGAGCGCGTAGAAGTCCTACGCGGCGGCAGCGGCCTGAAACAGGCGGGCAGCGAGCCGGGCGGATCGGTTAATGCCGTTTTAAAGCGACCGACTTCCCAGCCTTTGGCCGAATTTGAAGCACAAGCCAACCGTTGGGGCAAGGTGCGCGGCAGCGCCGACGTGTCCGGCGTATTGAGCACAGAACACGGCATCCGCGGGCGCATAGTCGGCGTATTGGAACGCGACCGCGGCTTCCGCACCCACGACAAAGGCAGCAATGTCCTGCTGTTCGCCACTGCCGACAAATCTTTCGGCGACAATGACAAACTCACCGCCGGCATCACATACCACTACCAAACCGACACTCCCGCCGGTTTCGGCCTGCCTTCCGACAATAATGGCAACGATCTGCGCCTGCCGCGCGACACCTTTTGGGGATCGGCTTGGGACAAAGGCCGCTACCGCAAGCTGCACACCTTTACCGAATGGGAGCACCGTTTCAACGACGATTGGAAGCTGACCGCCACCGCCGACTACAAACTCAACAAATCCTTAAGCGAGCAAGCCCAACTTTCCGGTGCGCGTGCCAATGTCGGCTCAGATGACGGCACCCTGCCGCTTGATTCCTTTTCCCGCCACAAGCGCGGCACCCGCCAATGGTCGGCACGGCTCGAACTCGACGGCAAATACGCGCTCTTCAACCAACGACACGAGCTGTACGCCGCCTATACCTACTCGCACGAAAAATTCGATATCGAAATGCGCGAGCAGCCCACCGCCGGACGTTCGTTCAACCTGCACAGCTGGACGGGACACGAAATCCCCCGCCCCGACTGGAGCATTTTTGATTACCGCGACTACCGCAACAGCAGCTATACCACCCACACCGCTACCCTTGCCAACCGCTTCAACTTCGGCCGCCTGCACCTCATCGCTGGCACGGGCTACCACCACTGGAAAAACGACTTCATCTGGTATCGCGACACCCGAAACGGCCAACCCGACTTTGCCGTGCGCAACCGGAGCGAATACCGCAAAGCCCGCTTCATCCCCTACGCCGCCCTCTCCTTCGACCTCAACCCGCACCACACGCTCTACGCCAGCTACACCAGCATTTTCCGCCACACCTCCGCCCGCGACGCCGACAACAAAGAGCTCAAACCCGTATTGGGCAACAGCTACGAAATCGGCTGGAAAGGCGCATGGCGCGAAGGCCGCCTGAACGCTTCCGTCGCCGCTTTTCAAACCGAAAAACACAACGAACCCATCAACACCCGTATCCAGCACCCGGACACCAGAAGCTGGATTTACGAACCCGTGCGCATGCAAAGCCGGGGCATAGACGCCGAAATTGCCGGCAATCTCACCCCCAACTGGCACCTTTTTGCCGGCTATACCTACAATATCCGCAAATACACCAAAACCGCCGGCCGGCAGCAGCTTTTTGTTGAAGGTGCAGACTTCAGCCAGCACACACCCAAACATATGTTCCGCCTGCACACCGCTTACCGCCTGCCCGGTGCGGCTGCCAAATGGACGGTTAAAGGCGGTTTCAGCAGCCAGAGCAAACACCGCAGTTGGGACGTGCAGCAGCCACTCGGCGGCTATACGGTGTGGGATGCCGGAGTTCAGTATGAGCCGAACAAACACATGAAGCTCGCCCTCAATATCAACAACCTCACCAACAAGCGCTACTACGAAAATTACGAAGCCCGCACCAAAGGCTGGGGCTGGTTTTACGGCGAACCGCGCAACGTAACGCTTAATTTCAAATGGACAATGTAGGCAGCCTGAAAGGCAGAAAGCAGCCTGAAAACGGTAATCACGGTTTTCAGGCTGCTTTGGCGCGGGCGGCAAACGGTATTCCGATCTTTTTCCTGCCATGAAACTCATCCGGCAATTTCTCCGCCTTGCCCGCCCGTTTTGGGTGGGAAAAGCGCGCTGGCGCGAATGGCTGCTGCTGGCCGCCATCATCGCTTTTACCCTGTTTTCCACCACCGTCAGCGTGTGGATTGCGGCGTGGGACAAGCGTTTTTACGACGCGCTGGCGGCCTTCGACGGCAAGGCAATGCCCGCGCTGATAATCGAATATATCGGCTATATGGCGATGATTATCGCCTGTATCGTCTGCGGCGACTGGCTGCAGAAGCGGCTGGTGTTCCGCTGGCGCACGCACCTGACGGCGCAGTTTGAGCGCGAATGGCTCGGCGGCCACAAGCATTACCGCCTGCAGCTTGGCGGCGAGCCGGACAACCCCGACCAGCGTATCGCCGAAGACGTGTCGCTTCTGGCGGCGCAAAGCATCAGCCTGCTGCTGTCGTTTATCAACAATATCGCCAAATTCAGCGCGTTTGTCGGCGTGTTGTGGGGCTTGTCGGGCGTGCAGACCTTCGAGATTGGCGGCCGCAGCTTTACCGTACACGGCTATCTGGTGTGGGTGGCGCTGGCCTATTCCGCGCTCAGCACGCTGGCCGCGCATTTTGTCGGCCGCAAGCTCAAAGACCTCAATATCGAGCGCCAGCACCGCGAAGCCGACTACCGCGCCGCCCTGCTGCGCGTGCGCGACCATGCCGAGCAGGTGGCGTTTTACCACGGCGCGGAGGCCGAGCAAGGCCGTCTGAAACAGCGTTTCAAGCGCATCCGCGACAACTGGTTCCGCCTGACCAACTGCGAATTCCGTTACGGCACCTTTTGGGCGGGCTATGTGCGTATCAGCATTTTCATCCCCATCATCGCCACGCTGCCGATGTATTTGGCCAAAACGCTCACTTTCGGCGACATGATGCAGACGCGCACCTCGTTTGCCCGCATCCAAGACAGCTTCGGCTGGTTTACCGATGCCTACCGCCGTCTGGTCGAATGGGCGGCGGTAATCGAGCGTTTGGGCGGCTTTCAGGCTGCTTTGGACGATGCCGAACGGCACACCGGGCAGCCTGAAAGTCCGCTTTGCCCGCCCGACAATGCGGATGATGCGGCCGGCTTTTTGCAGCTGGATGCCACCGCCGTCCACACCCCGCAGGGGCGGGCGATGCTGCGCCCCGTAAGCCTGAGTGCCCGCGCGCCCGAATGGCTGCTATTTGAAGGGAAAAGCGGCATCGGCAAATCCACCCTGTTGCGCGTGTTGGCCGGATTGTGGCCGTATCACGGCGGACATTACCGAATCGACGGCAGCCGCCTGTTTCTGCCGCAACGTCCCTACCTGCCCTACGACAGCCTGCGCGCCGTCGTCTGCTACCCCCACGCCGCCCGTGCTGACGATGCCCTTATTCAGGCTGCTTTGGAGCAGGTGGGTCTGGGCAGCCTGAAACACCGTCTCGACGAAAAACAGGAATGGCACAGCCATCTCTCCGGCGGCGAACAGCAGCGTCTCAGCCTCGCCCGCGCCCTGGTTTTCCGCCCGCAAATCCTGTTTCTCGACGAAGCCACCAACCAGCTTGACGACGCTTCCGCGCTCGAGCTGATGCAAACGCTCAAACGCGAGCTGCCCGATACTCTCGTTATCGGCATCAGCCACCAGCGCGACGTGCAGGCGCTGTTTGAACGGCGCATTACGCTGGAAGCGGCAGCCTGAAAAGCGGACAATCCGTTTTCAGGCAGCCTGCCCGATTATCCGAAGCAGCCTGAAAACCCAAAGGCAACCTGAAAGGAAAACCATGAACGCCGATACCGCCCAACAAACCCTCGATCACGCTCAAGCGCTCTACCGCCGCTGGCTGGAGCTGCTGCCCCGCTTGGAAGCCGCGCAACGCGAATGGCAGCAGGCGGAAGCCGTAATGACTGAGCTCGATGCCTTTTACGCCCGCGACTATCTGCCCTTGCGCGATGCCGAAGCGGCCGGGCTGCCCCTGTCGCTGCACACCGCCGGCGAATACAGCGTGCTGAGCGAAGACGCAATCTTCGATGCTTTGGGCGATCGCCACCGGCTTGCCTGGCAGTGGCTGCGGCTGGCCACCGCCGCGCTCGATCCGCAAAACCAGGCCGAAGCCGGCGCGCCGCAAGAGTAGCCGGCAAAACGCGGCAAAAGGCAGCCTGAAAGCCGTTTCAGGCTGCCTGCGCCCTTGCCGCTGCGGCCAAAGCGCGGTAGTATCCGCCCGTTTATCTCTTATCGTTCAGGCAGCCCTGTTTCAGGCTGCCTGAAGACTGTTTGAAAAGGAAAAACCATGATTAAAGAAATCCAGTCCTCCGCCGAAGCGAAAATGCAGCGCTCGCTGGAAGTGCTGCAGGAAAACCTGGCCAAAGTCCGCACCGGCCGCGCCCACACCGGCCTACTCGACCAAGTGGAAGTGGAATACTACGGCAGCCCGGTGCCGGTAAGCCAGGTGGCCAACGTAACCCTGCTCGATGCGCGCACCATCGGTGTGAAAGTGTATGAAAGCAATATGGTCGCCGCCGTGGAAAAAGCCATCCGCGATTCCAATCTGGGCTTGAACCCCGCCGCAATGGGCGACGTGATCCGCGTGCCGATGCCGATGCTCACCGAAGAGCGCCGCAAAGACCTGATCAAAGTGGTGCGCGGCGAAGTGGAAGAAGGCCGCGTTGCCATCCGCAACATCCGCCGCGATGCCAACGACCACATCAAAAAACTGCTCAAAGACAAAGAAATCCCCGAAGACGACGCCCGCCGCGGCGAAGAGTCGGTGCAAAAACTGACCGACAAATACATCGCCGAAGCCGACAAAATGCTCGCCACCAAAGAAGAAGACCTGATGGCCATCTGACAAACGCGCCGCGGCCGGCAGCCTGCCCGCCGCGCCGTTTTTTTGTTTTCAGGCTGCCTGCCGCCGCACCGCAAGGAAAACCATGAACAGCAGCACCCAAACCATTCCCGCCTACACACGGGTTCCGCGCCACGTTGCCGTGATTATGGACGGCAACGGCCGCTGGGCGAAAAAGCGCTTTCTGCCGCGCGTGATGGGGCACAAAAAAGGCCTGGACGCGCTGGAAGATTTGTGCCGCACCTGCGCCGAAGCGGGCATCCCCTATCTGACCGTTTTCGCCTTTTCCACCGAAAACTGGCGCCGGCCAGCCGACGAAGTGTCGTTTCTGATGGGGCTGTTTCTGGCGGCGCTGCAGAAAAAAGTCGCCAAAATGCACAAAAACGGCCTGCGGCTGAAAGTGATCGGCGACCGCAGCCGCTTCCCCGCCGAAATCCAAGCCGGCATCCGCGATGCCGAAGCGCTCACCGCCGCCAACACCGGTCTCACACTCACCATCGCTGCCGACTACGGCGGCCGCTGGGACATCCTGCAGGCTGCCAACGCACTGATTAAGGAAGGCAAAAGCGAAATCAGCGAAAGCGATTTGGCCGCCAAACTGATGCTCGCCGAAGCCCCCGAGCCGGATTTGTTTATCCGCACCGGCGGCGAAACCCGCATCAGCAACTTTATGCTCTGGCAGATGGCCTACGCCGAATTTTATTTCACCGACACCCTGTGGCCGGACTTCGACAGCCGCGAAATGCACCGCGCGCTCGAGTCTTTTCAGCAGCGCGAACGCCGCTACGGCCGCACATCCGAGCAACTGCCGCCCGAACAGCAGCGCCCGTAGTTTCAGGCTGCCCGCGCGATACAGGCAGCCTGAAAAAGCAGCCTGAAAAACGGTGTAGCAAAAACGGTTTTCCGCCTTTCAGGCAGCCTGAATGCGAAAACCATATGGTGCGCGGGGCGCACCAATCCTGCAACCAAGCGCAACTTAGCCGTTTGCGGCAGCCTGAAAGCCCGTTTTGCTGAAAAAATACTTTTCAGGCTGCCTGCCAACCGTCCACTTGATAAGGAGTCCGCCATGACCCAAGCCGACCGCTTTCCCGAATTTTTCGACCGCGCCCCGCAGCTCTTGATGCGCGACCCGCTGGCGCAGTTTCTCGGCGCCACGCCCGACGGCGTGATGGCCTACCGCTATCAGGACGCGGTTAAACTTGCCGGCCATTCCTGCCCCACCGTTGCAGGCGCCTATCTGATGGTGGTGAAAGGGCTCTCGGCGCTCTACGGCAGCGACATCCCCGAGCGCGGCGGCATCGAAGTGTTGATGCGCGACGGCCGCGACGAAGGCACCACCGGCGTGATCGCCAATGTTGCCATGCTGCTCACCGGCGCCGCGCCGGAAACCGGTTTTGCCGGCGTCGGCCCGATGCGCCTGTTCGGCCGCCGCGACCTACTCGCTTTCGGCAGCGGCGATGAGCGCGGCGAAATGCTGCTGCGCCGGCGCGATACCGGTGCTGCGGTTGCCGTGTCCTACAATCCGTCGATTGCGCCGTGGCCGGCTGAGATGCAGACGCTGATGCCGCTGGCGGTCAGCGGCCGCGCCGACGACGCCCAGCTCAAACGCTTCGGCGAAATCTGGCAGGAGCGCGTCGAAGCCGTGCTCACCAAGCTGGCCGACGACCCGCGCCTGGTTGTGGTCGAGAACGTCTGAAGCCGTTTTTCAGGCTGCCTGAACCGGCAAAAGCAGCCTGAAAACCCGTCCCAAACCAAACCGAAAGCCGAATATGCTCAAACAAAGAATCCTGACCGCCCTGGTGCTGCTGCCGCTGATGCTGGGCATGCTGTTTTACGCGCCCGCCGCGCTGTGGGCGGCGTTTGCCGCGCTGATTGCGCTGCTCGCGCTGTGGGAATACGGCCGCATGTGCCGCCTGAGCGAAAAGCAGTCCAACCGCTATCTGGCCGCCAGTGCGTTTTTTATGCTCACCGCCTATCTGGGCGGCTGGCAGCTGCCGCCCTTGATCTGGTTTTTGGTGCTGTTGGGCTGGCTGGCTGGCGCGCCGCTGTGGCTGCGCCGCAAATGGCCGCTGCCGCAACAGGGCAACGCCATGCTCTTGGGCTGGGGGCTGCTGCTGCCGTTTTGGTTTGCGCTGCTCGATTTGCGCCCCGATACCGCTGCCGCCCCCAAACTGCTGGCACTGATGGCGCTGGTGTGGCTGGCCGACGTGGCGGCTTATTTTGTCGGCCGCGCCTGCGGCAAACGCAAGCTGGCGCCCGCCATCAGCCCGGGCAAAAGCTGGGAAGGCGCACTCGGCGGCGCGGCGGCGGTGCTGGTTTACGCCTGCTGGCTGCGCGGCAACGGCTGGCTGTTTGAGAACCTGTCGTGGCCGGCCACCGTGCTCGCGGCGCTGGTGCTGACTGTGGTCAGCATCGAAGGCGACCTGCTGGAGAGCTGGTTCAAACGCAGCGCCGGCATCAAAGACAGCAGCAGCCTGCTGCCGGGTCACGGCGGCGTGTACGACCGCACCGACAGCCTGATCGCGGTGCTGGCGGTGTATGCCGCGGTACAAAACCTGTTTGGCTGATACCGTGCCGGATGCCGCATGCGGGCGCAAACCATTGTGCGGCCAACGGATATTGTGTTACCCTTAACCGAAATTAACAGCTTGCCGCGCATACGGAATTCTACCGCAAGCCTGATGTGGCGCCGCTTTGCCGCCTTTTTACGCCGCATCTGCCGCTGCCCAAGCGGACAAAACTTTACGCTTGAACCGTATGCGCTCCGGCAAAAGGAGAACAGGATTATGCGTATTCCCCGCCTGGCTTTGGGGCTGACGCTGGCTTTCGTGCTCGGCGCCTGCTCCGGCCTTTACGACGTTTACCGCGGCAGCGAGCCGGTGCAGGCCGCGCTGTTTGCCGGCGACAAACTCTATCTGCTGACCGCCAAAGGCGATTATGAATTTTCCGGCATCGGCACCGCCAATCTGGAGCGCTTCGTGCGCTCGCCCTTCTCGGCCAAAACCACGCTGAGTGAATGGTCGCTGGCCGCCGGCCGCAAAACTGCCGACGAGAGCAGCTATTCGGTTTATATCGTGCCGCAGGATGTCAGCGAAAAAGAGCGGCAGGAGCTGCTGAAAACCCACAGTTTCGAGCTGGTCGAAGCCGCCGCGCTCAAAGCGGACGTGAAAAAATCGATTGCCGCCGCCCGCCCGCAGTGGCCGCAGCAAAAAGTGTACGCCCGCCATTTTGTCAGCGAAGGCCATGCCGTGCGCATCAGCGGCCGTGAAGCGCTGGCCGCCAAATACGCGCTCAACCCGCCGGCGCGCATCGGCCTGGTGCTTTCCGCCGACCGTGCCACCCCCGCGCCCGAAGCGACGCCCGCCGTCAAACCCGGCCGCACCGGCTGCGTGATGCAGCCGCAATACGGCTGGCGCTGCTGAGCACCCGCGCCTGTTGTCGGGTAAAACATGCACCGGCAGCGTCGCGCGGCAGGCGGTTTTCAGGCAGCCTGAACAGGGAAGGCCCGTGGTATGAACGAAACCCAAGCCGACATCCTCAACATCAACCAAGTCCAGCTGCTGCTGGCGGAAAAACGCACGTCGCTGGCGGTAATGCGTACCGGCATCGCCATCCTTGCGCTGCCGCTGTCGATTTTCAGCGTGCTGATCGCCACCTCCAAATGGTACCGCCCCGCCGATGCCTGGCCGCTGCTGGCGGCGGTAACGCTGATCAACGGCGCACTGATTGCCTTCGGCGTCTATCTGATTGTGCGCTCGCTGCAGAGCATGCACCGCTACGATTTGATGATTGCCGACATCAAGCACCAAAACCAGTCGCTGAAAAGATTTATCCGCTACTGAACTTTCAGGCAGCCTGAAAGCCCTGCCGCCGGCTGCCGCGCCCCACCCGCAAGAACAACAATAGATGAACACCCAAAACCTTACCATACTCGGCAGCACCGGCAGCATCGGTGCCAGCACGCTCGACGTCGTCTCCCGCCATCCCGACCGCTTCCGCATCTTCGCCCTTGCCGGCCACAGCCAAACCGAAAAGCTCGCCGCGCAATGTCTCGCCCACCGCCCCCGCTACGCCGTTACCGCCGATGCCGCCCGCGCCGAAGAATTGCGCGGCCTGCTGCGCCTTTCAGGCTGCCAAACCGAAGTTCTGCACGGCAATCAGGCGCTCTCCGACGTCGCCACCGCCCCCGAAACAGACGGCGTGATGGCCGCCATCGTCGGCGCCGCCGGCCTGATGCCCACGCTGGCCGCCGCCGCCGCCGGCAAAACCGTTTATCTGGCCAACAAAGAAACGCTGGTGGTGGCCGGCAGCCTGTTTATGGAAACCGCCTGCACCGCCGGCGCCCGCGTGCTGCCGGTGGACAGCGAACACAACGCCATCTTCCAAGTACTGCCCGCCGGTTTTTCAGGCAGCCTGAAAGACGCCGGCATCGAATCCATTATTCTCACCGCGTCCGGCGGCCCCTTTCTCGACACCCCGCGCGAGCAGTTTGCCGCCATCACCCCCGCACAGGCAGTCAAACACCCCAACTGGAACATGGGGCGCAAAATCTCGGTGGACAGCGCCACCATGATGAACAAAGGGTTGGAACTGATCGAAGCGCACTGGCTGTTTAACTGCCCGCCCGACAAACTCGAAGCCGTTATCCACCCGCAAAGCGTGATCCACAGCATGGTGCGCTACGCCGACGGCTCGGTGCTCGCCCAGCTGGGCAGCCCCGACATGCGCACCCCCATCGCCTACTGCCTCGGCCTGCCCGAGCGCATCGAATCCGGCGCCGCGCGGCTCGATTTCGCCACCCTGTCCGATCTCACCTTCCGCGTTCCCGATTTCGAGCGCTTCCCCTGCCTGCGCCTGGCCTACCGCGCCATGCACGAAGGCGGCAGCGCCCCCTGCATTCTCAACGCCGCCAACGAAACCGCCGTTGCCGCTTTCCTTGACGGCCGCATCCGCTTTACCGACATCGCCGCCGCCGTCGAGTATTGCCTGGACAAAATTCCCGCCCGCGCCGCCGAAAGCGTCGCCATGCTGCTGGAAACCGACCGTGAAGTGCGCACGCTGGCCGAGCGCTGGACAAACAAGCACCGGCAGGCAGCCTGAAAACGTAAAAAGCAACCTGAAAAGCGTTGGCACAGCCTTTCAGGCTGCCTACCACCGCCCAATCCGCCGCCTACTGCCCCCTCCCCTGCGCCCCAAGCGCGGGGGAGGGTCGGGGTGGGGGTGGCAGTTCGCAGAACTGCGTTTGCCGCTGCCGTTACCCTGAAAAGTTTCCGCAGCGGCTGATACCCCCACCCTGCCCCCCGCAAGCGGAAAAGGGAAAACGGTTGCCCCACCGTTTTCAGGCTGCCTGCCGAACACCCCCCGCACAGGCAGCCTGAAAACCGCATGAATAGCCTTTCAGGCTGCTTCTGCCATAGCAGGCTTGGGCGGAAAGCCCACCCGTTTTTTCAGGCTGCCCACCGCCGCGCCCTGCCCGCCCGATAGCCAAAAGCAGCCTGAAATGCTATGCTTGCGGCCTTTTCAGCCTTGGCGCACGCTTTCTTTCAGGCTGCCCCAAACGCAAAAAGCAGCCTGAAAACGAATTCACGGGCTTCTGCGAAGCGAAAACCGCCTTTTATCCTTAATTAAGGAAACGATTTGTCCTTTCTCCAAACTCTGGCAGCGTTTCTGTTTGCCATCCTGCTTCTCGTCAGCCTTCACGAGCTCGGACACCTGCTGGTGGCGCGCTGGTGCGGCATCAAAGTCAAGCGCTTTTCCGTCGGCTTCGGCAAGCCGTTTTTCACCCGCCGCTGGCGCGGCATCGAATGGTGTCTGGCGCCGTTTCCGCTGGGCGGCTATGTGAAAATGGTCGATACCCGCGAAGGCGAAGTCGCGCCGGAAGATCTGCCCTACGCTTTTGACAAACAGCACCCGCTCAAACGCATCGCCGTGGTGGCCGCCGGCCCGCTGACCAATCTGGCGCTGGCGGTGCTGCTCTACGCCTTAAGTTTCGGCCTGGGCGGCATTACCGTGGTGCAGCCCTATGTCGGCACCGTAAGCCAGCCTTCGGTGGCCGCCGGTGCCGGCTTTCAGAGCGGCGACCGTATCCTGACGGTAAACGGCGAAACCGTTGCCGATTTTGCCGACGCCAATATCCACATGGTGCTGAATTTGGACAGCGGCCCGGTGCGGGTGGCGGTGGAAACTGCCGACGGCAAGCGCACCGAGCGCGTAATCGATGCCGCCGGCACGCCGCAGGCCACTGCGGTAGCCAAACGGCAGACCGGCATCGGCCTGTCGCCCTTCCGTTCGCTGGAGAGCATCGGTTATGTCGAAGCCGGCGGCCCCGCCGCGCAGGCCGGCCTGAAAGAAGGCGACCGCATCGTGGCGGTGGACGGCGTGCCGACGCCGCATTGGGAAGACTGGAGCCGCATCGTGCGCGAAAACGCCGGCCGCAACCTGAATATCGACTACCAGCGCGGCGGCCAAACCCTGCACGCGGTACTGCGTCCGGCCAGCCACGAGTTGCCCGACAAAAGCCAGATTATCGGCCGCGTCGGCCTGGGTGCCGCCGAAGATGCTGCTTGGACGGCGAAAGTGCGCCAGCAGCAGCAAATCGGCTGGGGCGAAGCCTTTAAGCAAGGCAGCCTGAAAACCGCCAACTACAGCCTGCTCACGCTCCAATTCTTCGGCCGGCTGGTTACCGGCCAGGCTTCGGTCAGCCACATTTCCGGCCCGGTAACCATCGCCGACGTTGCCGGCCAGACCGCCAAAATCGGCTGGCAGGCCTATCTGGAGTTCCTCGCCGTCGTCAGCATCAGCCTCGGCGTGATGAACCTGCTGCCGGTGCCGGTATTGGACGGCGGCCATCTGGTTTACTATACTGCCGAACTTTTACGCGGCAGGCCGCTGAGCGAGCGCGTCCAAAACTGGGGGCTGCGCTTCGGTCTGGCCGTGATGCTGGCGATGATGGTGCTGGCTTTTTTCAACGACATCACCCGATTATTTGGATAGTAAGATGAGACTCAACAAAATTACCGCAACCCTGCTGGCACTTGGGCTGGCGCTGCCCGCTTGGGCGGACTTCCGCATTTCGGGATTTCGCATCGAAGGCGAACAGCATACCTCCGAAGCCACCGTGCGCTCGCTGCTGCCGGTAAAAGTGGGCGACACCTACACCGAACAGACCGGCGAAGACATCATCCGCCGCCTGCACGCCAGCGGTTTTTACGAAAACGTGCTGCTGGAACAAAACGGCGACATGCTGATCATCACCGTGAAAGAGCGGCCGATTATCAGCTCGATCAACGTTAAGGGCGCCAAAGTGCTGCCCAACGACGCCATTCTCAAACAGTTCGCCGGCGTGCGCGGCTCCAACAGCGGCCAGGACAGCGAGCTGGTTGATGCCAAAGAAAGCTACGAGCAAAAGCAAGAGCGCTTCAACCAGAGCGACAACAGCAAAAACCTGCAGGCGCTGGCTTCCACCGGCCTGGCCAAAGGCGACTTCTTCAGCCAGGAAGCCCTGATCCGCGCCCTGCGCGCGCTGGACGGCGCTTATAAAGAGCAGGGCAAAAACAACGTCAAAATCACGCCCGAAGTGCAGGAATTGGCGCGCAACCGCGTCGCCATCACCATCAATATCGAAGAAGGCGACACCACCCGCGTCAAAAAAATCGACTTTGAAGGCAACACCCACTTCTCCGACCGCCGCCTGCTGCGCCAAATCGGCCTGACCGACGGCACGATTTTGTCGTGGCTGACCAAAAGCAACGTGTTTTCGTGGGAAAAATTCAACCGCGACAAAGAACGCCTCGAGCGCTTCTACCACAAAAAAGGCTTCTTCGATTTCCGCGTGGACTATGAAGACGTCAGCCGCCAGCTGAGCGAAGACAAAAAACGCGAAACCCTGACCATCAAAGTGTACGAAGGCCAACCCTACTACTGGGGCAGCCTGAAAATCGCCGGCGACAGCAAAGAAGTGCCGCCGGAAAAACTGCAAAAACACCTGGAAAAATTCAAAACCGGCAAGCTGAGCAATTACGACCAGTTGCAAAGCGCGCTGGCCGCCATCCGCACCGATTTGCAGTCCGCCGGCTACGCCCGCGCCCAGGTTGATGCCGAAGCCGAGCGCCGCAGCGAAGGCGGCAAAGACTATGTCGATATCACCGTGCGCCTGAATCCGGGCAATCTAGTCGCCATCCGCGAAATCCACATCACCGGCAACACCAAAACCCGCGACGAAGTGGTGCGCCGCGAGCTGCGCCAAATGGAAGGCGCGACTTACGACCAGTCGAAAATCAACCGCTCCTCCGAGCGCCTGCGCCAGCTCGGCTATTTTGAAGACGTCGAAATCAGCGCCCGCAGCGTGCCGGAAAACGAGCAGCAGGCCGATTTGGAAGTGAAAGTAAACGAGCGCTCCACCGGCAGCCTGAACGCCTCGGCCGGCTGGTCGCAGGACGACGGCTTCGTGATTTCCGCCAGCGTGGCGCAGGACAACCTGTTCGGCACCGGCAAATCGCTCTCTGCCGGCGTGTCGCGCAGTAAAGTGCGCCAAAGCGCCAACCTGTCGTTCACCGAGCCCTACTTCACTCCCGACGGCGTGAGCATGACCTACAACCTGTTCGGCTCCAACTACGATGCCTCCAAACTACAGTACAGCGCCCGCAGCTACCGCATGACCCGCTACGGCGCCAGCGCCACCATGGGCATCCCGATTACCGAATACGACCGCCTCAACGTTGGTTTGGGCGTCGAGCACATGGGTGTCAAACTGTTCAACAACTCGCCCTACCGCTACCAGCGCTTTGTCGATCAGCACGGCAAAAACAACTGGATTTACAAAGGCCTGATCAGCTGGTACCGCAACACCACCGACGACGCCTACTGGCCGACAAAAGGCTACCAGGCCAACGTAACCGGCGAAGTCGCCCTGCCCGGCAGCGGCCTGAAGTACTACCAGTTCGGCCACCAGCAAACCTGGTACTTCCCGCTCTCGGACAGCTTCACGCTGATGCTCAACGGCCAGCTCGGCTACAGCGGCCACTACGGCAAAACCAAAGAAGTGCCGTTTATGTTCAACCAGACCGGCGGCGGCCTGGGCAGCGTGCGCGGCTTTGAAAACGGCTCGCTCGGCCCGAAAGTGTACGACTTCGACGTCAACGGCAACCGCAGCATCGAAAGCTACGGCGGCTCCTACGCCGTCAATGCCAACGCCGAACTGCTGTTCCCCTTCCCGGGCGTGAAAAACAGCCGCAGCGTCCGCCTGAGCCTGTTTGCCGATGCCGGCAGCGTGTGGGACGGCAAAACCTACACCCCGGGCGTTTACACCCCGTCCACGCCCTACGGCGCCGGCGGCTACTACGGCAACGCCAACCACAAATCCAGCTTCAAAGAAGAGCTGCGCTACTCCGTCGGCGCCGCCCTGACCTGGATTTCACCGATGGGTCCGATCAAACTGAGCTACGCCTACCCGCTGAAGAAAAAATCCACCGACCAGGTGCAGCGCTTCCAGTTCCAGCTCGGAACCGTGTTCTAACCTAGGAGTTTTTATGCAGACCACCCGTTTGGGCAGACTGCTGCTGGCGGCGCTGGCCGCCGGCGGCCTGATCGGCAGCGCACACGCCGATTTCAAAAAAGTCGGCTACGTTAACGCCACGCGGCTCTACAGCGAATCGCAAACCGCCAAAAAAATCGAAACCGGCCTGCAGCGCGAGTTCAGCCCGCAGCAGAAAAAGCTCGCCGCCCTGCAGGAAAAAGGCATGCGCCTGCAAAAACGGCTGGCATCGGGCAAGCTGAGCAAAGCCGAAGCCCGCAAGCTGGAAAGCCAGCTGGTGGAAACCGGCCGCCAGTACCGCGCCGCCTCCGCCGAGCTGACCGAAGAATACAACCTGCGCCGCAACGAAGAATTCGCCGCCCTGCAGCGCAAGGCCAACGAAATCATCTTCAACATCATCGAAACCGAGCACTACGATGCCATGCTCTCCGAAGTGATCTTTATCCGCGGCGAGTTCGACATTACCGACCGCGTCATCAAGCTGCTCGACGCGGAAATGCAGTAAACCCCGCCCAGGCAGCCTGAAAACCACTTCTGCTTTTCAGGCTGCCTGAACTGTGTCCGCCGCCCGCGCACAGGCAGCCTGAAAACAAGCGAATCCAAAGCAGCCTGCACAGCGTAGTTGCGAAGCCCGTAGGGTGCGCACCGCGCACCAAAACATACCCAAACCAAACAAATGGTGCGCAGTGCGCACCCTACCACCGTTTGGTTTTACCCAAGGCAGCCTGAAAACCATAAAGCTGCCCGCAAACACCGTTCCCCGTTTTCAGGCTGCCTGAAAAAGCCAAAGACAAAAAGCAGCCTGAAAGCCAACCGGAGCCGTCCGTAGGGTGCGCACCGCGCACCAAGCACCTGCCAAAGCAGCCTGAAAGCCAACCGGAGCCGTTTCCATGACCGCCTACACCCTTTCCCAAATCGCCGCCAAGCTCGGCGGCGAAGTACGCGGCGCCGATATCAGCGTCAGCGCCGTCGCCCCTGCCGCCCGTGCCGGTGCAGACGAGATTACCTTTCTCGCCAATCCCAAATACCGCCATGAAGTCGAAGCCAGCGCCGCCGGCGCGGTGATTGTCGGCGAAAACGCCGCCGACGGCTTTGCCGGCCGCAGCCTGATTGTCGCCCGCGATCCCTATCTCTACTTCGCGCAGGTGGCGCGGCTGTTCCATCCCGTTCAGGCTGCCCGCGCCGGCATGCATCCCACTGCTGTTGTCGAAGCGTCGGCCACCGTGCCCGCTTCCTGCGAAATCGGCGCCCATGCCTATATCGGCGCCGATACCGTGCTCGGCGAGCGCTGCCGCATCTTGGCCGGCGCGGTGGTCGAGCACGGCTGCACGCTCGGCGACGACACCGTGCTGCACCCCAATGCCGTGGTTTATTACGGCTGCACGCTGGGCGCGCGGGTGGAAATCCACAGCGGCGCGGTGATCGGCGCCGACGGCTTCGGCCTGGCATTTGCCGGCGATTCTTGGTTCAAAATTCCGCAAACCGGCGCGGTTACCCTGGGTGACGACGTCGAAATCGGTTCCAACACCAATATCGACCGCGGCGCTATGAGCGACACCACTGTCGGCCGCGGCACCAAAATCGACAACCAGGTGCAAATCGGCCACAACTGCCGCATCGGCGAGCACACCGTGATTGCCGCCAAAACCGGCATTTCCGGCAGCGTTACCGTCGGCAGCTACTGCGTGATCGGCGGCGGCGTCGGCACCGTCGGCCACATCGAAATCGCCGATAAAACCACCATCGGCGGCGGCACGTTGGTTACTCACAGCATCAGAGAAAGCGGCCTGCACATGGCCGGCATTTTCCCGATGCAGACCCACAAAGAATGGGCGCGCAATGCCGTGCACGTGCGCCGTTTGAGCGAAATGAGCAAACGGCTCAAAAAATTGGAACAGCAAATCGCCGCGCTGGCCGGCGATCAGCCCTAGTTTTCAGGCAGCCTGAAAACGGTTTTTGCCGCATGGGCGGCGCCCGCGCTTTCAGGCTGCCCCGTTTTCCCCATCCCCCGATTAAGGACCCCATCCATGGACATCCGTTTCCCCATCGAAGCCCGCGAGATTCAGGAACTCCTGCCGCACCGCTTTCCCTTTTTGCTGCTCGACCGCGTAACCACCGCCGAGCCGGGCAAATCGCTGAACGCCTTTAAAAACGTCAGCTTCAACGAGCAGTTTTTCCAAGGCCACTTCCCCGAATCGCCGGTCATGCCCGGCGTACTGATTGTCGAAGCGATGGCGCAGGCCTGCGGCGTGCTCGCCGTTTTGAGCCAAGGCAACACCAAACGCAACGAAGGCGAAATCACCCTGTTTGCCGGCCTGGACGACGTGCGCTTCAAACGCCAGGTCATCCCCGGCGACCGGCTGGACTTTGAAGTCGATCTGCTCGCCCACCGGCGCGGCATCGGCAAATTCCACGCCACCGCCAAAGTGAATGGCGAGCTCGCCTGCGAAGCCACCATCATGTGCGCCCAGCGCCAGGCCAAAGCCGCCGAATAAGCCGCCGGCCGGCTTTTCAGGCTGCCTGCCCGCCGAACACGGCAAAAGCAGCCTGAAAACCATCCCGCCGCCATTTCGTTTTCAGAACGGGAAACCACCATGAAACTTCTGCCCTGCGTACTCGCACTCACTGCCGCCGCTGTCCTTTCAGGCTGCGGTGCCGCTAAAAAATCCGAAACCGTCAGCCGCCAAGCCGCCTACCAGCCCGACACCCAGGCGCGCATCCGTCTTTACGGCGTTTCCGGCCGACAGCTTATCCGCCCCTACCGCGGCCAAAGCTGCGAGCAGTGGCGCGCCAAAGCCGGCGCCCGCGCCCACACCCGCTTTATCAACGGCCTGCCGCGCCGCGTACGCAACCTGAGCATCGGCATGCCCGCCAGCCGCCTGAGTCTGGCCGCCGACCACGACACCGGCATTATGAGCCGCGCCTCCTACCGCGAATTTATCGTTCCCGCCGGCAAACCGCTGGTGCTCGACGGCTCCTTCTCCTACCAGCTTCCCGCCGACCGCAGCATGGGCAGCCACGGCGGCGCCTGCCGCGTCGCCCTCAGCTTCACCCCCGAAGCCGGCCGCGACTACGAAGCCCATTTCACCGACTGCACTTTCACCGTGCTGCAACTGGCGCAAATGCCCGAAGCGCTGGCCGGCAAACCGGAAAACCCCGCCGCCCCGCGCGACGTATCGCCGGTAAACACCGAGTTCTGCCAGAAAGCGGCCACCGCGATTTAAGGCTGGCCGGCTTTTCAGGCTGCCTGCGCGCCGAACACGGCAAAAGCAGCCTGAAAGCCGCCGCCGCCCGATGCTCTTTGGGCAGCCTGAAAGGAAAACCATGACCCTGATCCACCCCACCGCCCTTATCGACCCCAAAGCCGAGCTGGATTCCAGCGTCAAAGTCGGCGCCTACACCGTTATCGGGCCGCACGTGAAAATCGGCGCGGGCAGCGAAATCGCCCACCACGTTTCCATCGAAGGCCACACCGAAATCGGCGAAAACAACCGCATTTTCCAATTCGCCAGCCTCGGCGCCGAGCCGCAGGACAAAAAATACAAAGGCGAGCCCACCCGCCTGATTATCGGCAAGGGCAACACCATCCGCGAATTCACCACCTTCAATCTCGGCACCGTAACCGGCATCGGCGAAACCCGCATCGGCGACGATAACTGGATTATGGCCTACTGCCACCTTGCCCACGACTGCGTGGTCGGCAGCCACACCATCTTCGCCAACAACGCCAGCCTGGCCGGCCATGTAGAAATCGGCGACTACGCCGTGCTCGGCGGCTACACGCTGGTTTTCCAGTTTTGCCGCATCGGCGATTACGCGATGACCGCCTTCGCCGCCGGCGTGCACAAAGACGTGCCGCCCTACTTTATGGCCGCCGGCTACCGCGCCGAACCGGCTGGGCTCAACAGCGAAGGCATGCGCCGCAACGGCTTTAGCGCCGAACAAATCGCCCGCGTGAAAGACGCCTACCGCCTGCTCTACCGCGACGGCCTGCCGCTGGACGAAGCCAAAGCGCAAATCGCCGCCGCCGCCGAAAACACCCCCGAATTGGCGGTGCTGCACCGCTTTCTTGCCGCCTCGCAGCGCGGCATCATCCGCTAAACCCCAACAACAACATCAGGCAGCCTGAAAGCGAAGTGGAATTGCGAAGCCGAAACCTTTTCAGGCTGCCTCAAACAAAGGAAATCCCCATGCAAAGACGCTGTTTTCTCCAACTGGGTCTGTTCGGCGCGGCCGCCGCTCTGCTGCCGACCCGCCTGTTCGCCGCATCCGACGCTTTAAAGCTGCCCGCCGAGCTGCAAAACAACCCGCTGCTCACTTTCGACAAACTGCCCGATTTTGCCGCCATCCGCCCCGAACACATCGTGCCGGCGGTGGATTTTCTGCTGCAAAAAAGCCGCGAAACGGTGGAAGCAGTCAGCAGGCAGCCTGAAATCTCGTGGGAAAACTTCTACCTGCCCCTGCAGGACATCGGCGCCAAACTGGATTACGCATGGGGCATCGCCGACCATCTCAACAGTATGGCCAGCTCCGACGAACTGCGCAAAGCCTACGAAAGCGCCGAAGGCAAACTCAGCGAATACGGCTCGTGGTACGGCCAGCACCAGGGGCTGTACCGCGCCTTTGAAAAATTGCGTACCCAGCCGGAATTTACCCGCTATTCCGACGCGCAAAAAGCGGCTATCGAACACGCGCTGCGCGATTTCAAACTCTCCGGCGTCGCCCTGCCGACGGCGAAGAAAAAACAGTTTGCCGACATCAGCCGCCGCCTGAGCGAGTTGCAGACGAAGTTCGGCAACAACGTGCTCGATTCGGTCAAGCACTGGGAAAAAACCATCAGCGACAAAGCCGATGTGGACGGCCTGCCCGAGCATGCACTCGCCGCTGCCGCCGAATCGGCCAAAAGCAAGGAGCAAAGCGGCTACCGCTTCACGCTGGACTACGCCCCCTACGCCGCCATCATGACCTACTGCCGCAACCGCAGCCTGCGCGCCGAGTTCTACCGCGCCTACGCCCGCCGCGCTGCTGGCGGCAAATGGGACAACACGCCGGTGATCAACGAAATTCTCAAGCTGCGGCTGCAAAAAGCGCGGCTGCTGGGCTACCGCAGCTACGCCGAATACGCGCTCGCCACCCGCATGGCCGAAACGCCGCAGCAGGTTTTGGGCTTTCTCAACGGCTTAAAGCAGCAAAGCCACAAACAGCTGCTCAAGGAAACCGACGAGCTGCGCCGCTACGCGCGCGAAACAGACGGCCTGCAAAAGCTCGAACCGTGGGACGTGGCCTATTACGCCGAAAAACAGAAAACCGAGCGCTACGCCGTCGATAAAGAAAGCCTGCGCCCGTATTTCCCGCTGGAAAAAGTGCTCTCCGGCCTGTTTGCCGTCGCCCAACGCCTGTACGGCATCAGCGTGCGCGAGAAAAAAGGCGTGCCGGTTTGGCATCCCGAAGTGCGCTTTTTTGAGATTTACGACGAAAACAAGCGCCACACCGCCTCGTTCTACCTCGACCTGTTCGCCCGCGAAAACAAACGCGGCGGCGCCTGGCAGTTCGGCTGGCAGAGCCGCTACAAACAGGCCGACGGCAGCCTGAAAAAACCGGTGTCCTTTATCGTCTGCAATTTTGGCAAGTCCGCCGGCGATACCGACCTGCTGCTGCACGACGAAGCCGTTACCCTGTTCCACGAATTCGGCCACGGCCTGCACCAGATGCTCAGCGTGATCGACGTGGCCGCCGTATCCGGCATCAACGGCGTGCCGTGGGATGCCGTCGAATTCCCCAGCCAGATGCTGGAAAACTGGATGTGGAACAAAGAAGTGCTGCCGCTGGTATCCGGCCACTACCAAAGCGGCGAAGCGCTGCCTGCCAAACTGATCGACGGCCTGATCGCCGCCAAACACTACCTCGCCGCCCGCACCCTCAGCCGTCAGCTCGAACTGGCGCTGACCGACTTCCGCCTCTACCACGAATACCGCGGCCAGGCCGGCCTGATCGACAAAATCCGCCGCGAAGTCCAAACCGGCTCGCCGCTGCCCGAACCGGACTGGGTACGCCGCACCCACTCCTTCAGCCACATTTTCAACGGCGGCTACGCCGCAGGCTATTACAGCTATCTGTGGGCGGAGGTGCTGGCGGCCGACGGCTACTCTTATTTTGAAGAACACGGCGTACTCAACCGCCAGGCCGGCGAACACTTCCTGAAAAACTTCCTCTCGCAAGGCGGCTCGCGCAATGTCGCCCAAATGTACCGGCACTTCCGCGGCCGCAACCCCGAAATCGGCGCCCTGCTCAAATCCTACGGCATCAGCTGACGCTTTCAGGCTGCCTGCATGCCAAGGCAGCCTGAAGGTTGGCACAACAATGGCTGTAATTAGGCGCATCCGCCATCCGCAAACCCGAATAAGGACGACACCATGATCAAACAGTTTGAAATCAACAACCACACCGCCAAACAGCTGCAAAACCACTTGGCCGAACGCGGCCTGACCCTTGCCGCCGCCATGGCCGACGAAACCGAAAACAAAGCGCTGGCCGCCGTTTTGCATGCCGGCTTCCCGATTTTGGTGCGCAAAATGTACAGCTTGGAAAAATTCGCCGCCTTCTTTTGGGAAAAACGCGAATTTCTCGAAAGCCACATCCAATCCCGCATCGACGCCGCGATAAAAGCCGCCGAAAAAGCCGCCGCCAAAAAGCAAAAATAAGCCCCGCCGGCCGCAGCTGGCCACCGCACGGAAAATAAATCCAATATTTTTCAAACCGGTGTTAAAAAAGCAGACAAAAACCCGCGCCAAGCATTGACAGCACAGCGTCTGCCTAACTATAATCTCGTTTTCTTTGGGTCGTTAGCTCAGCTGGTAGAGCAGCGGACTTTTAATCCGTTGGTCGAGCGTTCGAATCGCTCACGACCCACCAAAGTTTCAAAAGCTCAAACTTCCGTTTGAGCTTTTTTCTTATGCCTGCTCCAAAACGCCCAACGGCAGAAAATGACGATATTCGTCATGCTGCCCGCACCGCGCAAACCATCGGCAGCCTGAAAACCCATCGGAAAACCGGATACCCATATCCGGCCTGCGGGGTTTTCAGGCTGCCTTTGCAGGCAGCCTGAAATACGGAGAACAAGCCTAATCGTGCCGGCATTGCTCGTAGATTTTGTTTTGGGGATAGGTATCGTGTCCGGTTGGATACCAGCCTTTCTTGCGCACGCAGGCATCTTGCTCACTGTCTCCGCCGCCAATCGGGTCATAGCCGCAG
>NZ_JAKOOW010000021.1:79229-79623 GCF_022288825.1 Kingella pumchi
GGCGCTGACCGTACAAATTCATCTGCCGCAGCATTTCATCACGCTCAGCTCTGCTGGCTTCCGGTGGAGTTTTTTTAGCAGGATAAATTTTGTCTTCGTTGCACAGCTCCCACCAGCCCGACGCATCGGGCGGCACGCGGAAGCCACTGCCGATATTCAGGCAGCCTGAAAGCAGCAGGCAGAGCATAAGGGGCAGTATCGGTTTGTTCATTCGGAATCTCCTGATTGGGGATGGTTGGGATTGGTACGGTGGTTTTGTTCATGCCCGTTAGGCTTTCAGGCTGCCGGTTAAGGCAGCCTGAAAGCGGTACAGCTGGGCTAATCGTGCTGGCATTGCTCGTAGATTTTGTTTTCGGGATAGATATCCATGCGTGAGCGGTACCAACCCTTTTTG
>NZ_JAKOOW010000021.1:79703-80018 GCF_022288825.1 Kingella pumchi
ACAGGCATCGGCTTCCTGGTCGCCGCCGCCGATGGGATCGTAGCCGCAGGAACGCATGTCATTGCGTTTCCTTTTATCCCTTAGCCCCATTTGCCTTAACATTTCCCGCTGCCTTTCTATGCTCTCACCTGGGGGGATATGAATGTCAGGATAAATTTTCCTTTCGTTGCACAATTTCCAACTTAAGGAGGCATCGGGCGGCAGTTTGAACCCTTTAAAAGTGCAGCCGGCCACTAGGGCGGACAGGCTTAAGGCCAATACGGTTTTTATCATGGTTGTTTCTCCTGTTCGGTGGGTTGCGAATGGGGGTAGCCG
>NZ_JAKOOW010000021.1:80182-80591 GCF_022288825.1 Kingella pumchi
CGCGGAAAGCAGCCTAGTCGTGCTGGCATTGCTCGTAGATTTTGTTTTTGGGAAAAATATCGTTCCGCCACACATACCAGCCTTTTTTACGCACGCAGGCATCGGCTTCCCGGTCGCCGCCGCCGATGGGATCGTAGCCGCAGGAGTGCATATCCTTATCTTGTTTGGCCATTTTGGCCAAAATTTGTTTAAGCATTCTATCCCGTTGTTCCCTGGAAGCACTGGGCGGCGTATTGATGTCAGGATAGATCTGGTTTTCATTACATAATTCCCAATCCAATGAAGCATCGGGCGGCAGTTTGAACCCTTTAAAAGTGCAGCCGGCCACTAGGGCGGATAAGCTTAAGGCCAATACGGTTTTTATCATGGTTGTTTCTCCTGTTCGGTGGGTTGCGAATGGGGGTAGCCG
>NZ_JAKOOW010000021.1:80686-80829 GCF_022288825.1 Kingella pumchi
TGCGGAAAGCAGCCTAGTCGTGCTGGCATTGCTCGTAGATTTTGTTTTCGGGATAGATATCTTTGCCCGAACGGTACCAGCCTTTCTTGCGCACGCAGGCATCTTGCTCACTGTCTCCGCCGCCAATCGGGTCATAGCCGCAG
>NZ_JAKOOW010000021.1:80919-81313 GCF_022288825.1 Kingella pumchi
TGCGCTGACCGTACACATTCATCTGCCGGATCATTTCAGCTTGTTGTTCTTCAGGAGCATCCGGTAGGGTGCCTATGGCAGGATACAGCTTTTCTTTATTACACAGCTCCCACTAGCCCGACGCATCGGGCGGCACACGAAAGCCGCTGCCGATGTTCAGGCAGCCTGAAAGCAGGATGCAGAGCATAAGGGACGGTATCAGTTTGTTCATTTGGGGTCTCCTGATTGGGGATGATTGGGATTGGTACGGTGGTTTTGTTCATGCCCGTTAGGCTTTCAGGCTGCCTTTGCAGGCAGCCTGAAAGCCGGAGAACAAGCCTACTCATGCTGGCATTGCTCGTAGATTTTGTTTTCGGGATAGATATCCATGCGTGAGCGGTACCAACCCTTTTTG
>NZ_JAKOOW010000021.1:81413-85914 GCF_022288825.1 Kingella pumchi
GCAGGCATCGGCTTCCTGGTCGCCGCCGGCAATAGGATTGTAGCCGCAGGAACGCATGTCATCGCGTTTCCTTTTATCCCTTAGCCCCATTTGCTTCAGCATTTCCCGCTGCTCTTCATCACTGGCCGTGGGCGGAGTATGAATTGCCGGATAGATGGTTCTTTCGTTGCACAATTTCCAACTTAAGGAGGCATCGGGCGGTAGTTTGAATCCTTTAAAAGTGCAGCCGGCCACTAGGGCGGATAAGCTTAAGGCCAATACGGTTTTTATCATGGTTATTTCTCCTGTTCGGTGGGTTGCGAATGGGGGTAGCCGTAAATGCGTTTGGTTTTCGGCATCACGCCGATATCTTCTTCCGTGCGGTAGCCGTCTTTTACGCATTGTTTGTTGCCGATACCGTGGCAGTTGTGCGGCGAGCTGCCGGAGCCGAATATATCTACCCAATGGCGAAGCCGTGATTTGTGTCGGGTATTGGTTTCGGTGGTGGTCGGGTTGTAGCCGATGATTCTCCCTACAAAATCTCCCGGGTGGTTTTCAAAGGCAATCGATCGCTCCCGATTGTCTGCTCCCCGTTGGGCAAAGCCTTGCAGCCTGGCCAGGTGGTCGTCGGCTTTGGCCACATGGGTGGCGGGGCCGACCATCTTCATATCGACATCTGCCAGCATGCCGGCGTTTTCCTTGCTATCGAGCTTGCGCAGCGTATTGTAAACCACCATGGTGCCACGGCTGTGCGAGCCGACAGACAGGCGGTACGGGTTGTTCCGGCCGTAGCGATACAGCAGCTTTCCAAAACATAAAATATTACTATTCCATTTTAATAGACAACCTTATATGATCAGAAATTCCATTAAAATTATCCAGATTTTTAATTAACTGATTAATTAATTTAATAATTTCATCATTTAATTTATCAGGAATAAGGCTTTCTACATCTTCTAATTCTGTACACAGCCATAAAATATCAATTATTGATTTGCTGATTGACATGCTTTCTAAATAGTCAATGACTCCAGGCCTAAATAACAAATTATAGCCATCATCCAATGTAATTTTTCTATTAAAAAAAGCAGTTAATATACCTATTATTAAGATATTCAAAAAAAGCTCAGCATCCTGTTTGTTCTTTACTACTACTTCATTTTTTAACATTTAGTTACTCCATGAGTTTTTTACTTTAACATCAAATACTCTTCCGGTTTTAGTATGTTGAAAATAGTGGATAGAAATTCGATTTCCTTGTGCATCAAATCCATCTCTATACACTTTTTTCCATTCTCCACTTTGAACATTTCTTAATTCGTTAAGAACAGCCTGATTATTTATATTAACTTTTCGCACGCCATTTTGTGTTTCGCGAAATCCACTAGGGTATTTAGGGGAGTCCTTAATGGAATTAAAAACCTGATTAATTTTTGTTGCTGAGCTAGAACCTGTCTGATTAGTAATATTAGGACGAGCATTACCATTAACC
Source organism: Kingella pumchi (assembly GCF_022288825.1). GTDB lineage: Bacteria > Pseudomonadota > Gammaproteobacteria > Burkholderiales > Neisseriaceae > Kingella_D > Kingella_D pumchi. The sequence goes on from NZ_JAKOOW010000021.1 coordinate 82,885, forward strand.
CCATTACCTGCACTGCTTGCCCCATTATTCCCTCTCGATTCCATCACATGCGATGGAATTCTGTTTTGAGAGCCAATTGGTACAGTTATTTCCCCAGCTCCAGCCAATAGCGGATCTCTTTTTGTAAGTGTGGGTTTGCTGAATGAGTTGATTGCATTCACCAATGTTCGACCCACACCTAAACCAGGTCGTCTTGCCAGTATTTTTGGATCTATAAAAGAACCATATATATCAATAAGATTTGCAGCTAAATTCTCATTTTTTTTCTGGCGCTTATGGATATATTCGTTAGATATTCCCTCATGGGAATTTTTTAGTTTTTCCTGTTCTTTTAAAGAGCTGTATTGGCTAAACAGGTTATGGTTTTTATATGCTTGTGGATTGCGTGCAGCATAGTCTCGGTAATCCCAAAAGTATTCGGAACTGCCTAATTTCAACTTTCCATTGGGGTGGGTGGCAGATGATATGCCAAATGCAGAAATAATAGTCTCATCCGTGAGCCCATCATTGGATTTTTCATCAACCCAACGTAATATTTGTTTTCTAATACGCTCGGTAACCTTTGCATCTGAAAGTTCTTTTTTTCTATATGCTTTATGTGATTTTTGATACTTTCAACAATATCCTTTTCTTCCGTTAGGCGTAGCTCGCTTTCATGCAGCTGCCGGTTGTTCCAATCCGCATTTGCTCCGGCAAACGCACTTCCAGTACTGCCTCCCGCCAGTGCGCCAACCGCTGCTCCGCCTACCGTGTCCGTCAGCATTCTGCCTACACTGCCTTCTCTGCCGCCTATCCGTTCCAAATAAGGGGCTGCCAGCGATGACGCACCTGCGCCTGCCGCGCCTTGTACGTCACCGGTCAAAAGTGCACCTGCACCCGCATGCAGTACGGCGCGGCCTATGCCGCCTTCTTTCCATGTGTCATATGCGGCTTGGTGTTCGAACAGGTATTGGTCTGCAAGGGCAATTTGTTGTTGCAGCCGGGTAATCTGATCGGGCTGGCGGGCATCCTGTAACTGCTCCTGCAAATATGCTTTGGCAATTCGGATGTGCTCATAGTTTTTGATATTGCCGAGTTTGTCTGCAGTCCATGCGACGCTTTGGGCGGCAACGGGGGCGAATGCTTGGGTAACCTCGCGCTGCCTATCCAGTTCTTCCTGTACTGCTTCTTTGTCAAACTGGTTTTTCAGGCTGCCTGAAGCAGCTTCGGCGGTGTCGGTGTTGATATCCGTATACAGTCTTGCCGCTGTCTGCGCCGCACTCATGCCGGTGGCTTTCTGCTGGCCGGCATCATCAGTAATCACCAAGTTGCGGGTATTGATACCGCTATGGGTAATGCTGTTACGGTTGTCTTTCACTTTGCCGTAGCCAATGGCTTTGCCCACGGTGTTTTGCTCGGCAACGTTGCTTAACCAGTCCCGTTTTTCCTGTCCCAGCTGCTCTCCGCTTACAGATACGCTACCGTCCACACCCAGACTGCTTCCGCTGTAGCTGCTGTGGTTGGCAATGTAGCTGTGGCTGAGGGTGGCGGTGCGGAAGCTGTTTTTTCCTTGTGCTTCGGCCTCTGCCGCAGAAGTAAGCAAAGCGCCTTTGAGATCGGTATGGCCTTTAACGTTGACCTGATATCCGTCTTCCCCAGCAAAAATACCGCTCTGCTCACCTACGCTGGCATGGTCGGCGCTGCTCTTGCTGCGGCTGTAGCCGCCGCCGGCGCTAAAGCCGTAGCCTACGGTGATCTGCGCGGACATGTTTTCCTGTTTGCCGCGGAAAGTGGCGGTGTCCTGCACGCTTTCGATATTGAGGTTGGCGGCATCAAGCTGTACGCCTTTGCCGATCAGCTGCGCGCCCTTCAGGGTGGTGTCGCCGCCGCTGTGCACAAAGGTCTGGCCGCTGCGGCTGCCGATATGGCTGTGCAGGTGGGTGCTTTCGTCGCCGTTGCCGTAGCCTTTGCCGTAGTTGCCGCCGGCGGTAAAGCCGAGGCTGACGCCGTTATTGAAAGCAAGGGCAACACCGGCATTCCAACCGCTTTGGCGGTTTTTGCTGCGCTCTTGGTGCTGCTGCTCGGCAGAACGGATATCGACGCGGTTTTCTGCGCTCAGATAGGTGGCCTGTTGGCCGCCGATATCGGCGCCGCGGATAAGGATGTCGGAATCTTTGCCAGCACCGTGTGCTTTGAGTATCACGGCTTTGCCGGCTTCCATGCGGGCTGCTTGGGCGCGGTTGCCGGCGGTTTGGGTTTCGCTGGTGTTTTTCTGCTCGCCGTAGGTTATCGAGACGCTGATGCCTTGGCTGGCGCTTTGGGGGTTTTGGGCAACGGAGGCAAGTGTCTTGCCGGCGTTAAAACCCTGCCGTGCGGCATTGGCGGCGGCCATCAGGTTCACCCGGCTGTTGCTGCCGTGTATCTGTTTGGCGGATTTGGCGGCATTGGTCAAACCGATGGCGGCATCGACTACGGGAATATTGACGGCAACGGTCAGCCCTTTTTGTTCAAAGCGGCTGCGTTGGGTTTGCCGGTAGCGCTCGTCGGCAGCCTGAATATCGATCTTTTCGGCTTCAACCAGTACGTTGCCTTCGGGCGATGAAACGATAGAACCGGTTTGGCTGTAACGTTTTGCGGCTATCAGCGTATCGCCTTTCAGGCTGCCTACGGTGCTGCCGCTGGCGGAAACGGCGGTGCCGTCGCTTTCTTGGGCTTGGGTTTTGTTGCCGATAAAGAAACCGATACCGCCACTGCCCATCAAACCGGACTTTTTGCGCTCGTGGTTTTCCCAATCTTGGTAGCGGTTCTCGGCAGCATCAACGCGCACTTCGCCGGCAGCGGTCACCAGGGTCTGCCCGTCGCTGATGACTTGGCTGCCGCGGATGCGGGTGTCGCCGCCGGAAGCCGTTCTGACTTCGCGGCCGGTAATCACGCTGCCGGCTGCTTCGTCGTGCTGCCGGCGATATTGGTCCAACCGGCTTTTGCTGCCGACCAAACCGCGCTCTTTGCTGTAGGTCGATTCGTCCAGATCCAGGGTGCGGCGGCCTTCGC
>NZ_JAKOOW010000022.1:0-24338 GCF_022288825.1 Kingella pumchi
TTTCAGGCTGCTTTGGACTTTCAGGCTGCTTTGGACTTTCAGGCTGCTTTGGACTTTCAGGCTGCTTTGATACTTTCAGCCGGCAGTTCGGCGATTTCCATGCCCATCTGTGCCATCAGCCGGTAGAGGGTGCGGTAGTTTTCGCCGTCAAAGGGGGGCAGGGCGGGGCAGACGGCGGTGATGCGGGTGCGCGGGAAGGCGTGGACGTTAAGTGCGGCGCTGCTGGCCAGGTGGTAGATTTCAAAACGGTTTTCAGGTTGCGCGGCCAATTCCTGCAGCAGGTAGTCTTCGAAAATCAGCGGGCTGTCGATGTAGTCGGCGCCGGCCACGCGGTAGTGTTCGCGCGGGTGGGGGAAGTAGCGGCCGATATCAAAGCGGCGCAGCAGGGTGTCGGCGAGAGTGATATTGGCAGCGGCGTCGGCAAAGGTGGGCTGGCCGAGCAGGATGCGGATGGTTTGGCTGCTGCCGGCGGGGGTTTCAGGCTGCCTGAAGCCGTCGGCGCTTTGCCACAAATCAAGGGGCACGGTGGGGGCGGCGATATTGGGCAGGCCGGGGTAGAGAGTGTGGTGGCGGCAGGAGAGACGGCGCAGCTCTTCGGTTTGCAGGCGGATGCGGCGCAGGAAGTTGAACAGGCGCCGCTGCGGGTTGCGGCTGTTGTGGTAGAGAATGCTGCTGGGGATCAGGTTGCCGCTGCCGTCGTCGAAGGTTTCGAGTGTATCGAAGGCGAGTTTGTTCAGCGGGTATTGGACGTGGGGGTTGTCGATGCTGGCGGCAAAAACGGTGCGGTAGTGTTTGTCCAGGCCGTCGAGCAGGCGCGGCATGGCCAACTCGCGCCGCCATTTTTGCGGGGGAATCAGCACATAGCGGGCGCGGCGGCAATGGGCGGCGGCAGCCTGAAAATAATGGTGGAATTTGGCGTTGTCGGCTTCTTTGTAGCAGAGCATCAAGAGATCGAAAGACTCGTGCGGCCGCCCGCGGATCAGGTGGCGGGCAATCAGCGCCTGCAGCGGGGTCATGCAGATTATCAGCTTGGCCGGATTCATTTCAGGCTGCCTTGGGCGTGTTTTTTCACGCAGTAATAAAGGATGGGCAATACGGCGGCGTTGCCGCTGATCATCGCCAGCGGCATCCATTGGATGCCGCGGGTATCGGCGGCGAGCAGCACCAGCAGATACACGCCGGCCGAAAGCAGGGAAACGGTGGCGATGCGGCGGTTTTGCGCGTGGTAAAACAGATAATTGACCAGCAGGTAATAGGGCAGGGTGAGCGCAAAACCGACTAAAAACAGGCACACATAGCGGCGAATGCCTTCGTAGCCGGCACCCAGCAGCCAGACAAACCACGTCTCAGGCACACAGTAGGCGGCCAGCGCCGGCAGCGCGGCGGCGGGCAGCGTCCACAGCGCCCAACGGCAGACGTCGGCAGCGCTGATGCGGCCGCTTTTGAGCGCCTGATAGTAGTAGGGCACGGTGGCTTTGTTGAGCGCCATCAACAGCAGCCCCAGCACCGATGCGGTTTGGTAGCCGGCGGAATACACGCCCAGCAGCGCCGCCGGATGGCTTTGGTAGATCCAAAAGCGGTCGGCCTGGCCTTTGATGTAGTTGCCGGCGTGGTGCAGCACCAGCGGCAGGCCGAAGGACAAAATATAGCCCAAGCCCTGCCGCAGCCGGCGCAGGCTGAAACGGCGACGGTTGTCGCGGCGAAACAGCAGCCAGCCGGACAGCGATACTATTGAGCAGCCCAGCGCGATGGCGGCAAAGCGTTTTTCCACCGCAAAGGCGGTGGAGATTTCGAGCAACAGCACCGTCAGCGCCGCCACCAGCACGCCGGCAGCCAGCTGCAGCGCGGTATAGGCCAAAGGCTGCTTGCGGCACTGGCGCAGGCTCATCTGGGTGGAGAGCAGGGTTTGCGCGCCGGCGGCCAGCACGGTAAAGGCCAGTATCGGCGAATGCCACAGCCATGCCGCCGCCAGCCCGACCAGCGTGGCGGCGGCGGTGTAGCAGTAGCCGGCCGCCACCACATTGGGCAGGTTGCGACGGCCGTAAAGGTAGAAATAACGGGTAACCGCGCCGTCCTGGCTCATGCTGGAAGCAATCAGCAGCAGCGAGAATATCGTCAGCCAATACGACAGCTCGCCGAAACCCGCCGGCCCGAGACGTCGGGTCAGGTAGGGAATCAGCATAAAGGGCAGCGCTTTGGCAAACAGCTCGCCCGCCAGATAAATCAGGCTGTCTTTCAGAATTTTCATCGGATTGCCGGCAAAGCAGCCTGAAAAACGTTTTCAGGCTGCCTTTGTGGTTTTTTTGGGGAGCAGCACGCTTTCAGGCTGCCTGCTTCAGGCCGGGTGTTTTTGACTGCCGTACCAGGCAACGATGCGCTCGGCGGCTTCGACGCAGCGCTCGATTTCATCAACCAGCGCGATGCGCACATAGCCGGCACCCGGGTTGCCCTGCGGCGTGTCGCGGGCGAAAAAGCGACCGGGTAGCACCAGCACGCCGGTGTCACGGTACAGGTTTTGCGTGAAGGCCAAATCGTCGCCGCCGGGGATGCGCAGCCAGATGTAAAACGAAGCCTGCGGCAGGGAAACTTCAAACTGCCGGCGCAGCACCGGCAGCACGCGGTCGAATTTTTCGCGGTACAGACGGCGGTTGGCGGCAACGTGTTCTTCGTCGCTCCACGCGACGATGCTGGCGTGCTGCACCGGCAGGCTCATGGCGCTGCCGTGGTAGGTGCGGTAGAGCAGAAAGGGCGCGATCAGTTTGGCGTCACCGGCAACGAAACCCGAGCGCAGGCCGGGCAGGTTGGAGCGTTTGGACAGGCTGGTAAAGGTTATTAAGTTGTCGAAACCGCGCCCCGCTTCGGCGGCGGCCTGCAGGCAGCCGACGGGTTTTTTGCCGTCGAAATAGATTTCCGAATAACACTCGTCGGCGGCGATTACAAAGCCGTAGCGCGCCTGCCGCTCAAAGAGTGCGAGCCAGTCTTCGTGCTGCATCACGCTGCCGCTGGGGTTGTCGGGCGAGCAGACGAACACCAGCTTGCAGCGGCGCCATTGCTCTTCCGATACGCTGTCCCAGTCGGGCAGAAAATCGGGCGCGCGGTTGTTGGCGTAAACGATTTCGCCGCCGGCCAAGAGCGTCGCCCCTTCGTAAATCTGATAGAAGGGATTGGGCGACACCACCACCGGTTTTTCGTCCGCCGCCGGCTCGAGCAGCGACTGCACAAAGGAAAACAGCGCTTCGCGGCTGCCGAGTACCGGCAGGATTTCGCTGTCGGGGCTGACGGCCAAGCCGTCGTAGCGGCGCGCGAGCCAGTCGGCACAGGCCTGGCGCAGCTCGGGCAGGCCGGCGGTAAGCGGGTATTTGGACAGGCCGTCGAGCGAGCGGCTGAGCGCTTCGAGCACAAAGGGCGGCGCGGGATGTTTCGGTTCGCCGATATACAGCGGGATTTCGCTGAGATCTGCCGGCGGCGTGATGCCGGCAACCGCCTGGCGCAGGCGGGCGAAGGGATAGGCTTGGAGCAGGTTAAGACGGCTGTTCATGGTGCTTGGACGGAAGTTGGGAAAAGGCGGCGATTCTAGCACGGCTGCCGGCCGGACGCGGCAGGCAGCCTGAAAGCGAAAGGGGCGGGATAGGCGGTTTGGGGCGCGGAAAAGTTTTCAGGCTGCCTGAAAACGGGTTTCCAAAGCAGCCTGAAAAGGGATTCAGCGTTCCTGAACCATGCGGATGATGTCGTCGGCCAGCGCGGCGCCGGCCTGGCGGTAGCCCTGGGCGGAGAAGTGGACGCCGTCGCGCGCGCCGAGATTCTGCCCCATCCAGTTTTTCATGCTGCAGTTGCCGCCCATTGCGGTCTGCCACGACCAATACAGCAGGCCTTCGCTTTCGGCAATGCGCTGCTGCATCTGCTGCACCTGGTCGAGCATGGCCGGGCGCTGGCCGCAGCTGCCGGCGGTGCTTTTGAGCGATTCGGGCGCGCCGATCACCATAATGCCGGCATTGGGCAGGGTTTTGCGGATGCGGGCGATGATGTCGTGCCACTGCTGCTCGGTTTGGGCAAGGTCGAGTTTGGGGTTGAAGGCTTCGTTGGTGCCGTAGGCGAGAACCACCAGATCGGCGCGGGTGGCGGCGAGATCCTGCTCCCAGCCGGCGCGCCAGCGGCTGCTTTGCGCCAGCTGCGAGCCGTTGATGCCGAGCGCGGAATAGACGATGCCCGGCTGGCGGTTTTCGATGCCGATCAGGCCGATTTCCCACAAATCGCTGCCGCCGGCACTGAGCGTGAGCGGCAGGCTGGCGCTGAAGTTGCTGTATTGCCAGATCGGGCTGCCTGAAAGCGGGGAAACGGCTTCGGTGCGGCCGCTGCCGGTGGTAACGGATAGCGGGTTGTCGGCCAGCAGCGGCTTGATCATCAGGGTGATGTCCTGCTCGCCGCCGCTCGGGGTGCGTTCGGACAGGGTCAGGCTGCCCTGGCCGTTGGAGCGCACCAGGGCGCCGCCGAGCGGGAAGTCGGCCTGTTCTTTACGGCTGCTGAGCGTTTGCCAGCCGCCGCCCTGATAGCTGACCAGGGCGCTGCGCTGGCCGTTGAGGTTGTTGGGGAACACCCAGCCGATGCCGCCGTCGCCCCAGCGCTGCTGCAGGCGGCTGCGGACTTCGTGGCTGAAGTAGTCGCCGGCGGTGTGGGAGTCGCCCAGCTGGATGATGCGGAATTTGACTTTGGCGCCCTGGTCGAGCTTGTGCCATTTTTCCAGCCAGTGCTGGCGGTCGCTGTAGGCGGGGGCGCTTTTGCTGCGCGCGGGTGCGGCGGATTTGGCCGCGGCATCCTGCGGTTTTTTGGCGCGGGCGGCGGGATGGTAATTGACGATGGTGGCGGGGGTGTCGGCCGCTTGGGCGGCGGCTTCGCCTTTGTGGCAGGCGCTCAGCTGCAGCGCGGCCAGCAGCAAAAAGAGCGAGGAGTGCGGGAAAAGGTTTTTCGATGCTTTCATAATCGGATACTGCCGCTGTTTTCAGGCAGCCTGAAAGGCTTTCAGGCTGCCTGAAAACATTGCGGGTCAGGGTTGGGCGCCGTTGTTGCCGGTAAAGGCGATGTGGCGCTCGATGTAGGCGGCCAGACGCTGTTGGCCGGGAATGGTGAAGTGGATGCCGTCTTTGCTGCGCATGCGCACGTTGCGTCCGTCGAGGCTGATGCTGTCGCGGTAGGCGCTGCGCCCGCCGAGCAGCTCGTCGGTGGGCAGCCACAGGGCGCGGCCGGAGAGTTCGCTGGCCAGCACGCGGTCGAGATAGCGGGTCTGGTCGTTGAGCTTGTTGGGCTTCATCAGCGGAATGCCCAGCCAAATCAGGCGCACGTGGCGTTCTTCGGCAGCATCGGCGATGCGGCGGATGCGGCTGCGGTACACGGCTTCCCATTCGGGGCTTTTGAAACGCAGGTAGCCGCTGCGTTTTTTCTCGGGGTCGGGGAAGTCCCACGGGTCGTTGGGGCCCAAGAATACCACCAACAGGCGGATGTCCGGCTGTTCTTTTAAATTCTTTTCGATTACCGCCGGCCAATCGAAAAAGCCGGGGTAGGAGAGGCCGGTGCTTTGTTTGCTCAAGTCGATCGACTCGACGCCGTAGCGCGCGTGCAGCGATTTGCGCACATGCGGTGCCACGCCCTGCATCAGCGAGTCGCCGGCGAAAAAGACTTTGTCGCCGGGCTTGAGGGTTACGGTGGCGGACTGCGGGTCTTCAGGCTGCTTTTCGCTTTGCTTCTGCTCTTGCGCCTGCGGGGCAGAAGCAGACTGTCCGGCCGTTTCGGTTTTGCGTATGACCGCGGGCAGGCCGGAGGCGGCATCGTCGTCAAGCGGCGGGAAGGCGGACGGATACTGCGGCGGCGCGTCGCTGCCGGCATCGGCAAGGGGCGTGTTGTCGGCGGCGGGGAACTGCTGCTGCCAGCGGCCGTTTTGGCTGTCGATCCATTCGAGCAGGCCGCGGTAGCCGTCGTTGGCTTCGTTCTGCAGCTGCGCGCCGCGCTGCCACCACGGGTAGGCGTCGAGTTTTTCCAGCGGGCTGCTGCGGTGGAAAGTCTGCTGCCAGTAGGCATTGACCGACTGCTGGCTGAACCACAGGGTCAGCACGGCGGCGGCCAGCAGGCTGCAGTAAAGCGGTAGGAAACGGAAGCGGCGGGCAGACTGAAAGCCGGCGGGCGCCGCGGCTTGTTCAGGCTGTTTTTGGTTTTCAGGCTGCTGCTCGGTTTGCTGTTCAGACTGTTTTTCAGGCTGCTTTTCAGGCTGTTTTTGGTTTTCAGGCTGCTTGCCGTTTTGCGGATCAGAAGTTTGCATAAATAAATCCCGGAATGCCGGACGGCGCCAGCACCATCAGTAAGACCATCGCCGCGGTCAGCGGCAGCCACCACAGCCATACCGGCAGTTTTTCCAGCGCGGCGGCGGCGCATCGGAAAACGCGTGCCAGCAGGCCGTAGGCGGCAAGCGCTGCGGCAAACAGCACCAGCAGCGCCGCCACCGGCAGCTCAGGCATCCGCCAGCCGGCGCCTTGTCCGGCCAGCGATTGGAATACCAGCGCGGCATCGCTAAGGCTGGCGGTGCGGAACACCACAAAGCTGAAGCAGACGAAATGCAGGGTAAACAGGATGCCGATCAGACGAGCGATGCGGCTGGCGGCAAGGATTTCGCGGCGGCCGCCGATTTTGTCGCCGATATTGAGCAGCACCAGCGCCGCGCCGTGCAGCGCGCCCCACAGCAAAAAGTTCCAGCCCTGGCCGTGCCAGATGCCCGAGAGCAGCATCGCCAGCATCAGGTTGATCTGGGTGCGGGTGAAGCCGTGGCGGCTGCCGCCCAGCGGAATGTAGATGTAGTCGCGTATCCAGGTGGACAGGGTGATGTGCCAGCGGTCCCAAAAATCGCGGATATTGTAGGCGCGCAGCGGCATATTGAAGTTTTCAGGCAGCCTGAAACCGAGCAGCATCGCCATGCCGATTACCAGGTCGCTGTAGCCGGAAAAGTCCATAAACAGCTGCACGGTGTAGCCGTACACCGCCGCCAGCACCGAGGGCGCGTCGTATTGCAGCGGGTTTTCAAAAACCGGATCGACCCAGCTTTCGCCCAGCGTGCCGGCCAGCCACCATTTTTTGGCAATGCCCAGCACAATCAGCGATACCGCCAGCGCCGGTTTCACCATATCGCGCGGCGCGGCGGTGCAGATTTGCTCGGCCATGCCCGCTTCCAGGCGGCCGCCGCTGCCTTTGAAGGCGGCGGCGCGGATAATCGGGCCGGAAGTGATGGTGGGAAAGAAGCCGAAGTGCAGCAGCTGCTGCAGGGTGCCCAGCCGCGGACTCTCGCCGCGATAGAGTGCGACGAGATAGGCGATGCCCTGAAAGGTGTAGTAAGAGATGCCCAGCGGCATCAGGATGTCCGGCAGCGTGCTGCCGCTGTGCTGCTGCAGCAGCGGGCGGAAAAAGTCGGAGAATTTGAAAAATACCAGATTGGCCAGCGCCAGCACCACGCCCGTGCCCAGCCACCAGCGGCGGGCGGCGGTCGAGCGGCTGCGGGTCAGCAGCTGCGCCAGCAGCGAAACGGCCAGCGAAAACGCCGCCAGCGCCAGCGCCGCCAGCGGGGCGATATAAACCAGCCAGCCCAAGCCGGCGGCCAGCAGCAGCAGGTTTTGCAGGCGCGGCGACGGCCGGCACAGCCAATAAAGCGGCAGAAACAGCAGAAAAAACAGCGCAAATTCGATAGATAAAAAGGGCATGATGGATGCGGTAATCGGTTGGGTGCGGCAGGCAGCCTGAAAAGAGCGGCGCTCGTGCAGACTGCCTGCGGCGGGGTGTGTTATTGGAGTTTTCAGGCTGCCTATCCGGCGGCGGATGCCTGGCGCATCAGGGCAGCGCCGCGCCGTTTTCAGGCTGCTTTTTGCCCTGGCGCGAACGCGAGCGCAAAAGGCGGCGATTGTAGCTTAAGCCTTATGCGGCGGGTATGGTTTTGATGCGCCGCCTTTGAATCGGCAGCGGTTTTTGTTGCCGCGCGCCGCCAGCGGCGCGGGCGGTTGTTTGGGGGCACTATCGGGCTGGGAATTTTCAGGCTGCCGCTTCGGTTTGCAGCGCCGATACTTTGATTTCCACCTTCCATTCGCTCTTGGCCAAACGCGCTTCGACGCAGGCGCGGGCGGGCGTGGCGGCGGGATCGACCCATGCGTCCCACGCTGCGTTCATTGCCGCGTAGTCGGCCATATCGGCCAGATAGATGGTGGCTTCGAGAATATGCCGTTTGTCCGAGCCGCATTGGGCGAGCCAGTGGTCGATTTGGCGCAGCACGTCGGCAGTTTGCGCTTGCGCGCCGGCGCTTTCGTTTTCCGGCACCATGCCGGAGAGAAACACCAAACCTTTGGCGCATACGGCTTCAGACAGGCGCGCACCGGCGCCCAAACGGGTAATCGGGGAAGTCATCGCGGTTTCCTTGGTATCAAAGCATTCAGGCAGCCTGAAAGCAGCCTGAAAAAAGACGGCATTGTAACCCAGCGGCCGCGCTTTTTGCCGCGCGCCAAAGTAAAAAAAGCAGCCTGAAACGCGGTGGGATCTGCGTTTCAGGCTGCCTGTCGTTCAAGCCTGCCTTTTTGCTCTTTGCAGGCAGCCTGAAACGGTTTTCAGGCTGCCGCAGGCGGCTTTCAGCGGCGTTTACCACTGATACAGCGCACCGGCGCCGGCACCGACGCGGCCTTTGGTATTGACCGAGAAGTTGCCTTTGAAAATCCAGTTGCCGCCGTCGGTCATCGCCGAGGCGCCAACGGCAATCGCCGATTGGCCGCCGTAATAGCCGGTGCCGACACCCAGACCGAAGGCGCTGGGGCGGGTAACCTGCGGAATCGAGCCCTGGGCGATGGCGCCCGCTACGCCGGCATTGGCTTTGTCGCCGACTTTACCGATTTTGTCGTCCAGCTGCTGGATGTACTGGTTGTTGGCCTGGTTGATATTGCCGAGCCGGTTTTCCAGCGCCTGCAGCTGGCTGACATTTACTGCATCGTCGGCATCGGTGCCGGCGGCGACGTCGGTGATTTTGTTGCCGCCGTTGTTCAGGCCTTTATCGGTAAGGCTGACCGCGTTGCTGCCGTTTGCCGGCGTGATGGTAACGCCGTTGCCCTTGGTAACGGTTTGGTTGCCGGCAGCGTCTTTCACCGTTACCTGGCTGAACTCAACCTGGTCTTTGGTGGCGATGCTGACTTTGCCGCCGCTTTGGCTGATGCTGATGTTTTTGCCGGCGTCGATGGTAACGGTTTTGCCGGGATTGACCAGCTCGTTCGAGGTGCCGGAAACGGCGCCGCCGGCCGAAGCGCTGGTGGTCAGGGTAAAGCCGGAACCATTGATGGCTCTGGCGATGTCACCGGCGGTAACCAGTTTGCCTGCATCGGTGGCGGCCGGCGCGGCGATGCTGCCGTTGGTGGCGGGGGCAAGCGTGGTGGTATTGGCTTTCAGGCTGCCGTCGGCGGCTTTGGTGATGGTGGTGCCGTCGGTTTTGACTGCCAAGTCATACACGGTTGCGCCCGCGGCGTTGGTGCCCGGAGTTACGCTCACGCTGCCGTCGCTGGATTTGACTTCGGTTTTGGCGGCGGCGATGTTGCTGTTGATATTGTTCAACGCGGTGTGCAGCTGTCCGCCGTTAATCGCATCTTTGCTGTTCGCTGCGATAGTGCCGTCTGCCACGTTGGTGATTTTCTTGCTGCCTGCGTCAATACCTGTTTTGGTTACGCTGGGCCCGCCTGTGATGGTCAAACCGTTGGTATCCAGTTTGCTGTCGCCTGCGGTAACGCTGTTGACGGTCAAATCCTTTTTCAAGCCTACGGTAACGGTGCCGTCCGCGCTCACTTGGGTTTGGATATTGTCGCTGTCGTAATTGCTAAACGCACCGGTGCCGGTGCCTTTAATGGTCAGGGTTTCATCGGGCTTGATGGTTTTGTTGTCGGCGGTGATGCCGGCAGCGTCGCCGTTGGCGGCGATTTTGAAGCCTGCATTAGCCGCATTGGCGTTGTTATTGGCAGCCTGAATCGCTTCGTGGATGGTGTTTTTGCCGGTACCGCCGATATTGGTCATGGTCAGATTGCCATCGGCATCCATCGCCGCGTTGCCGCCAAGGATGTTTTTGGTGGTATTGCCGATGTTGCCGATTTTCTCTTGGGTGAGATACAGCTGGCTGCCGTTAATCGCATCGGTGCTGGTTTTGTTGATACGACCGGCGGCAACGTTGGTTACGGTGCGTTTCAGGCTGCCGTTGCCAACGCTGACGGTTGAAGTCGGAGCAGTTCCCGCGAAACCGCTGTAAGTAATGCCGTTTACGGTGGCACTGGTGGTGCCGACGGCGGTTTCGGTTTCAGAATCCGCTCCAAGCGCTACGGCGTTGTTGTGCTTGGCTTTGGCGCCTTTGCCCAAGGCCAGCGATGCGGTGTGGCTGGCTTGGCTTTGCTGACCGATGGCAACACCTTGAACGCCTGTTGCTTGGGCAGCACTCGCTGCTTGGGGTGCGCCGCCGATGGCAATCGTGCCAGACTCACTTGCCACGGTATTTTGCCCTGCGGCAAAGCCGTTTTGTCCTGCGGCATTCGCGGCTACGCCCAAGGCAATCGCTGCCACGCCTTCGGCTTTGGTGCGGTTGCCGACGGCAATGGAGTTGCCGCCGCTGGCGCGGGTGCGCTCGCCAATGGCAACGTTGTTGGTGGTGTTAACGGCAGCCGCGCCTGCACCTGTGCCGTTGGCGTGTGCGCCCATGGCGATATTGTGGTTGGCCTGAATGCCCTCTGCTGCGCCGGTGCCAATGCCGATGATGTTGTTGACATCTTTTGTGGCGCTGCCCGCATTGCGTACCGCGCCTTCGCCAATACCGATATTGCTGAAATTGCTGGTGTTAGCCGTGCCTGCACCCGCTTGCTTACCGATAAACACATCGGCACGACCAGCGGCGTTGGCGTTCCAACCCAAGGCGGTGGCATTCAGACCTGTGGCTTTGGAACCATCGCCCAGAGCGGTAGAAGCGTTGGTGGCACTGCTGTTTGCACCAACGGCAACCGCACCGTCATTAGTGGCATTGGCTTTGTAGCCTGCCGCAATGGAATTTTTGCCAGTAGCATTGGCTTGCGTACCAATAGCAACCGAATAGGCTTCTTTGGCGATGCTTCTATCGCCCACAGATAGCGATGAGATGCCAGAAGCAGTATTGCCTACGCCGAATGCGGCTGAGCGCTCAGCCTCGGCAATAGAAAGACGACCAATAGCAGCAGAGTTTACACCTTTGGCTTCGGAGCTTTGACCAAATGCTTGTGCACCTTGGGCGGTGGCTTTGCTGTTGTTGCCGATGGCGGTTGCGCCAGTAGCGCCAGCAGATATATTCACATTGTTGCCGACAGCCAATGATTCGTTACCCGCAGCGGTAACATCGCTACCTACTGCCACAGCGTTATTGCCGCTGGCAACGGCTTTCACGCCTGCTGCCAATGAATCTGAGCCCGTTGCGCCGTCGTTGGCGTAGTTGGTGCCTACGCCGGCTTGTCCGGATTTCACGCTGTAGTAATGGGTTTGCCCAGCTTGCAGCTGCCCGATTTTGTCGGCAACGGCATAAAGCTGGCTGCCGTTGATGGCATCGGTGCTGGTGGCGGTAATGCGACCGGCGGCAACATTGGTAATCGTGCGTTTCAGGCTGCCGTTGCCGACGCTGACGGTGGAATCGGGAGTAGTGCCGGCAAAGCCGTTGTAAGTGATGCCGCCGACGGTGGCGCTGGTGGTGGCAACGGCGGCATCGGTTGTAGAAGCCCTGCCCAGCGCAACTGCACCATCCTGACTGGCTTGGGCATCGTTACCTAGTGCTACTGTACCTTCGGCAGTGGCGCGGGAGCCTGTTCCGGCAGCCAGAGCGAATGTGGCGGCGGCTTGTGCGCCATTACCTACGGCAATGCTGTCAGCTTTTTGCGCCTGTGCGGAATTGCCTACTGCGGTGGCGCGTTCGCCGAGCGCGCGGCTGTTTTTACCATTGGCCAGCGCATCTATAGCGTTTGCTTGGGCATCGTTGCCGATGGCAATTGCGCCGTTTGCTTTGGCGCGAGAGGCGGAACCAAGCGCCACGGAATGTTCGCTATCGGCTTGTGCATCATGACCGAATGCGCTGGCGCTCACGCCTTTTGCCACAGCCTTATGGCCGTATGCACTGGCATCGGTTTGCGTGGCTTTGGCATCATTGCCGACGGCGACTGCGCTGTTGCCTGTGGTGCCTGCGCCCGAACCCATGGCAACTGCGCCGTCGCCATTGGCGTGTGCATCCAAGCCGACTGCGGTGGCGTATTGGGAATCGGCTTTTGAGCCTTTGCCCAGCGCGGTTGCGCTATCGGCGGTGGCTTTGGCGGAATTGCCCAGCGCAACGGTGTCTTTTTCATAAGCCACGCTGTCTGAACCAATGGCGATGGCATCGGCATCGGTGGTGGTTACTGTGCCCGATGTGCCTGCTTGGGCGTTTTTGCCGATGGCGATACCGTTTAATTTGCGTGCGTTGGCAGAGCTGCCCACAGCAAGAGAGTTGCTGCTGCCTGCTGATGCTTTGTAGCCTGCGGCAAGGGAAGTTGAGCCTGATGCGGAGGCGTTGCTGCCGATTGCCGCGCTGTTCCATGCGCTGGCGGCGGAAGTCATGCCAACGGCTAATGCGCCTGCTTCACTGGCTTTTGCACCTACGCCAATGGCAGTGGCTTGGCTCTCAGTAGCTTTTGCGCCGTCACCCAACGCGGTGGCAGATTGGCTGTTGGCTACGGTTCCTTGGCCGACGGCAGTTGATGTGGCTCCGCTGGCGTTGGAGTTGGTGCCGATGGAAATGGCATTTTTATTGGTGGCTTTGGCATTGGTACCGGCAGCGAAAGAGCTTTGTTCATCGGCTTTTGCGCCGGTGCCGATGGCGGTGGCGTCTTGTCCGTTGGCAGTAGCGGTAGTAACGGTGTCGCCTTTAAGGATAACGGAATTGGTGCCGGTGCCGTTTTCCACCGTTGCGGCAACGGCAGGAGTGCCGGCCAGCAGCAGGGCGACAGAGAGTGCGCTGAGACGGAAGCGCGGGGCGGCATTTTTCAGGCTGCCTGAACGGCCGCTGCTGCGTTTGCCGCAGGCGGCGGTGAGTTCGGAAACGGCAGTTGCCGTGCCGCTGGCGTGGTTCCAGATGGTTTTGTAGATACGGTTCATTTTCAGATTTCCTTTTGGTTTTGAATGTAATAGGTTGTCCGGCTGCGTATTTTTCATTTTCAGGCTGCCTGAAAAAAGCCTTCCTAAAAGAAGGCACGGCAGTACGGGCGGAAAAATTCGGCGCGGATTATACGGAATTTTTGACGGCTTGATTTGGTAATAGCGAATTTCAATCAGGTGTTTTGTGCTGTCGGGGTGGTGTTAGCGACGCGGAGAAACTATAAGCAAAGCCGGTGCCGATTATCGGGATTTAAAAATGTTTAACCTTATGAAAAACGTTTGCTTTTGCGTTTCAGGCTGCCTGAAAGCCCCGTTTGAAGGGTTTTCAGGCAGCCTGAAAGTTTGGAGAAAAAGGCTTACAGCGAGTAGTACATCTCAAATTCCAGCGGGTGCGGTGCCATGCGGATGCGGCGTACGTCTTCTTCTTTAAAGGCGAGGTAGCTGTCGATCCAGTCTTGGCTGAACACGCCGCCGCGCAGCAGGAATTCGTGGTCGGCTTTGAGTGCGGCGAGCGCTTCTTCCAGCGAGGCGCAGACGGTGGGCACCAGCGCGTCTTCTTCGGGCGGCAAATCGTACAGGTTTTTGTCGGCCGGATCGCCGGGGTGGATTTTGTTTTGGATGCCGTCCAAGCCGGCCATCAGCAGCGCGGCGAAGGCCAGATAGGGGTTGGCCGTCGGGTCGGGGAAACGCGCTTCGATGCGGCGGGCTTTGCTGCTGCCCACCGACGGGATACGGATGGAAGCGGAGCGGTTGCGCGCCGAGTAGGCCAGTTTGACCGGCGCTTCAAAGTGTGGCACCAGGCGTTTGTAGGAATTGGTGGAGGGGTTGGTGATGGCGTTGAGCGCTTTGGCGTGTTTGATGATGCCGCCGATGTAGTAGAGCGCGGTGTCGGACAGCCCTGCGTAGCCGTCGCCGGCAAACAGGTTTTGGCCGTCTTTCCAGATAGACTGGTGCACGTGCATGCCGCTGCCGTTGTCGCCCATCAGCGGTTTGGGCATAAAGGTGGCGGTTTTGCCGAAGTTGTGCGCGGTGTTCCAAATCACGTATTTCATGTCCTGCGTCCAGTCGGCGCGGCGCACCAAGGTATTGAACTTGGTGCCGATTTCCATCTGGCTGCCGGTGCCGACTTCGGCATGGTGCACTTCCACGGGGATGCCGATTTCGGTCAGGATATTGACCATTGCCGAGCGCAGATCCTGCCCCGCGTCGATGGGGGCGACGGGCGCGTAGCCGCCTTTAACTACGGGGCGGTGGCCGGTGTTTTGGCCGTCCTGATGCAGGCCGCTGCTCCAAGCGCCGCTCTCGGAAGTGATTTCAAAACGGGTTTTGTGCATGGCGGTTTCAAATTCGACGCCGTCAAACACGAAAAATTCGGGTTCGGGGCCGAAATAGGCGGTGTCGCCGATGCCGGTGGATTTCAGATAGGCTTCGGCACGGCGGGCGATGGAGCGCGGGTCGCGGCCGTAGCCCTGGCCGTCGGCGGGGTCGATCACATCGCAGGTAAAGACCACGGTGGCATCGTCGAAAAAGGGATCGACAAAGGCGGTGGCCGGATCGGGGCGCAGCTGCATGTCGGAGGCCTGAATGCCTTTCCAGCCGCCGATCGAAGAGCCGTCAAACGGCTGGCCGTTTTCAAACCATTCTTCGGGGTCTTCCAGCACCACGGCGGCAGGCACGGTGAAATGGTGCTGCTTGCCTTTGGTATCGGTAAAACGCAGATCGACAAAGCGGGCTTCGCTGTCTTCAATCAGTTGGACGGCGTGGTGGACGGACATAAAGTTCCCCTAATCGGTATTGTTTTTCGGATACGGTGCGGCGCGCGAAACGCCGCGCAAATTGTGCCACACTCGGGCGACGATGGGAAACGGGCAAACGCGCCAACAGGCAGCCTGAAACTTTCAGGCTGCCTGTTTGGTTGGCGCTAATGCACTGTTTTAAATCTTGAAAAATGAAAAAACGGCAAGATTCGGAAATCTTGCCGTTTTTAGTTTAGCTGGCGGAGTAGGAGGGATTCGAACCCTCGATACAGGTTGACCCCGTATGCCTCCTTAGCAGGGAGGTGCCTTCAGCCTCTCAGCCACTACTCCGTGAGTTGGAAGCGGCGGATTATAGGTATCGGCGCTGGGTTTGTCAAACAAAGGACGGCGCGGGTGAAGTTTGTCGCGCATTTTGTTAAGAAAATTTTGGCGGTGTTGATTTTGGAATGGGGCAGGGTGCGGGCGGGCGCCGGCAAATAAGGCAGCCTGAAAACGGAAAAACAGCCCCGGCAGCCATGTTTCAGGCTGCGTTTTTTCAGGCTGCCTGCTTTACCATGCGGGCGGAAGGCTGCGATAATCGGCGCCTTTCTCCCCAATACCTACTGCAAGGAATCATTATGGCTTCGCAAACGGCAAACGCCCTCCGCTTCCTCTCTATGGATATGGTCCAACAAGCCAATTCCGGCCACCCCGGCGCGCCGATGGGCATGGCCGATATGGCCGACGTGCTGTGGCGCGGTTTTCTGCGCCACAACCCCGCCAATCCCAAGTTTGCCAACCGCGACCGCTTCGTGCTCTCCAACGGCCACGCTTCGGCGCTTTTATACAGCCTGCTGCATCTCTCTGGTTACAACTTATCCGTTGACGATCTGAAAAACTTCCGCCAGCTGCACAGCAAAACCCCCGGTCATCCCGAATACGGCTACACCGACGGCGTCGAAACCACCACCGGCCCGTTGGGGCAGGGCATTGCCAACGCCGTGGGCATGGCGTTGGCGGAAAAAATCCTTGCCGAAGAGTTTAATAAAGACGGCCTGAACATCGTCGATCACCACACCTATGTTTTTCTCGGCGACGGCTGCCTGATGGAAGGCATCTCCCACGAAGCCTGCTCGCTGGCCGGCACGCTGGGGCTGGGCAAACTGATTGTGCTGTACGACGACAACAATATCTCCATCGACGGCAAAGTGGACGGCTGGTTCAGCGAAAACATCCCCGAGCGCTTCGCCGCCTACGGCTGGCACGTCGTGCCCAATGTCGACGGCCACGACGCCCAAGCCCTTCAGGCTGCCATCGCAACCGCCCGCGCCGAAAGCGGCAAGCCTTCGATCATCTGCTGCAAAACCCTGATCGGCAAAGGCGCCGCCAGCAAGGAAGGCAGCCACAAAACCCACGGCGCGCCGCTGGGTGCCGACGAAATCGCCGCCACGCGCAAACATCTGGGCTGGAAGCACGGCGCCTTCGAAATCCCGCAAGACATCTACAACGCTTGGGACGCCAAAGCTCAAGGCGCCGCGCTCGAAGCCGAGTGGAACGCCCTGTTTGCCGAGTACCGCAGCCGATATCCCGCCGAAGCTGCCGAGTTTGAGCGCCGCATGGCCGGCAGGCTGCCTGAAAACTTCGATGCCGCCGTTCAGGCTGCCTTGGAAACCGTCTGCGCCAAAGCCGAAAAAATCGCCACCCGCAAAGCCAGTCAAAACAGCATCGAAATCCTGGCCGGCCTGCTGCCCGAGCTGGTGGGCGGCTCCGCCGACCTGACCCCGTCCAACCTGACCGACTGGCCGTGCAGCGTTGCCGTAACCAAGCAGCACGGCGGCAACTACGTCCACTACGGCGTGCGCGAGTTCGGCATGACCGCCATCGTCAACGGCATGACGCTGCACGGCGGCCTGCGCCCCTTCGGCGCCACTTTCCTGATGTTCAGCGAATACGCCCGCAACGCCCTGCGCATGGCGGCGCTGATGAAAATCCCGTCGGTTTCCGTGTTCACCCACGATTCCATCGGGCTGGGCGAAGACGGCCCCACCCACCAGCCCGTCGAGCAAACCGCCAGCCTGCGCCTGATTCCGAATATGGACGTTTGGCGCCCCTGCGACACCGCCGAATCGCTGGTCGCCTGGAGCGAAGCGGTTAAGGCCGACCGCCCCAGCAGCCTGATTTTCAGCCGCCAAAACCTGCCATTCGTGCCGCGCAGCGCCCAAGCGCTGGAGAACATCAAACGCGGCGGCTACACCGTTTGCGCCGTCGAAAACCCGCAGGCCGTGATTATCGCCACCGGTTCCGAAGTCGAACTGGCGCTGGCGGCGCAAAAACAACTGGCAGCGGAAGGCATCGCCGTCAACGTCGTTTCCATGCCCAGCACCAATGTGTTCGACCGCCAAGACGCCGCCTACCGCGCCGCCGTGCTGCCTGCCGCCCTGCCCAAAGTCGCCGTGGAAGCCGGCGTGTCCGACGGCTGGTACAAATATGTCGGCTCAAGCGGCAAAGTAATCGGCATTGACCGCTTCGGCGAATCCGCCCCCGCCGGCGAACTGTTCAAACTGTTCGGCTTCACCGCCGACAATGTCGCCGCCGCCGTCAAATCGGTGCTGTAACGCCGCTTAAGCCAAAGGCAGCCTGAAAACGCCATCCCGCTTTCAGGCTGCCTTAATCCCACCAACGGGCAGCCTGAAAACACAACAAACGCCGTCATTCCCGCGCAGGCGGGAATCCTGCTTGGCATTCGAAAATAATTTAAGAAACATAATGTTGTTAAAGTCCAACCAAGATTCCCACCTGCGCGGGAATGACGGGGCTTAATGGATTTGGCGTTTGACAAAAGTTTCAGGCAGCCTGAAACCCGTCTTTCATTTTCAATCAGGCAGCCTGAAAACCGCGAAACACCGTTTTCAGGCTGCCTGCCCATCAGGACAAACATGACCACCATCGCCCAATGGCTTGCCGCCTGCCCGCTGCCGAAAAACGAAGCGCGGATGCTGCTGCAGCACCAAACCGGTTTCAGCCGCAGCCAGCTGATTACCCGCGACGGCGACGCGCTTCCCGCCGCCGATTCGGCCGCGCTCGATGCGCTGGCTGCGCGGCGGCTGGCGGGCGAGCCGATGGCCTATATACTCGGCCGCCGCGAATTTTACGGCCGCGAGTTTGCCGTTTCGCCCGCCGTGCTGATTCCGCGCCCCGAAACCGAGCACCTGCTGGAAGCCGCTTTGCAGGTGCTGCCCGAAGGCGGCAGCCTGTGGGATTTGGGCACCGGCAGCGGCATCATCGCCGTCAGCGCCAAGCTCGAGCGCCCCGACGCCCGCGTGCGCGCGTCCGATATCAGCGCCGAAGCCTTGGCAATGGCGCGGCGTAACGCCCGCACACTCGGCGCCGATATCGAATGGGCGCAGGGTTCGTGGTTTGATGCCGTCCCTGCCGCCGACAGCCCTTTCAGGCTGCCTGAAAACGAAAAATTCGACGTCATCGTTTCCAATCCGCCCTATATCGAAGCCGGCGACGCCCATCTGGCCGCAGGCGATCTGCGCTTCGAGCCGCAGGGCGCGCTCACCGATTTTGCCGACGGCCTAAGCTGCATCCGCGCCATCGCCGCCGGTGCCTGCCAACATCTGAAAAGCGGCGGTCGGCTGCTGTTCGAGCACGGCTACAACCAGGGCGCTGCCGTGCGCGAAATCCTAGCCGCCGCCGGTTTCACCGACATCGCCACCCAAACCGATCTGGCCGGACTGGATCGGGTAACGTCTGCACAGGCAGCCTGAAAGCCAAAGCAGCCTGAAACCAAAGGCAGCCTGAAAGCCAATAAACGCCGTCATTTTCATAAGCGCCGTCATTAGCTTACGCAAGTCCGCTGCGCTCCCCCCGCGCAGACGGGAATCTTGCCGAAATCCAAGCAATCGTTTGTTTTTCTAAGTATTGCTAAATAGCCACCAAGATTCCCGCCTACGCGGGAGCGACATTCAGGCAGCCTGAAAACTTTTCAGGCTGCCTGCCGGTTCAAACCCAAACAAAAGGAACCCCCATGCCCCTGCGCCCCTTCCAAAACCGCCTGCCCGCACTGGCAGCCGACGTCTATATCGACCCGCAGGCCGTCGTGATCGGCGATGTCAGCCTGGCCGAAGGCGCCAGCGTCTGGCCGCTGGCCGTGCTGCGCGGCGACGTCAATTCCATCCGCATCGGCCGCCGCAGCAATATCCAAGACTTGAGCATGCTGCACGTTTCCCACAAAACCGACGCCAAACCCGCAGGCTCGCCGCTGCTTATCGGCGACGACGTAACCGTCGGCCACCGCGTAACCCTGCACGGCTGCACCGTCGGCAGCCGCGTGCTGGTGGGAATGGACAGCACCGTGCTCGACGATGCCGTAATCGAAGACGACGTCATCATCGGCGCCGGCAGCCTTGTCCCCCCGCGCAAACGGCTCGAGAGCGGCTATCTCTACATGGGCAGCCCCGCCAAAGCCGTGCGCCCGCTCACCGACGCCGAAAAAGAACACCTGTGCTACTCCGCCGCCCACTACGTCCGCCTGGCCGCGCAGTATCTGGCCGAAGCCCGCAGCTGAGGCAGCCTGAAAACCGTTTGCCCCGAAAAAGGAAATGCCATGAAAGACTTAGTTGCCCGCATGAAAGTCCAGCTTGACGCGCTGGTGAAAGAATATCCGGCCGTCGCCGCAGAGTTGGAACTCTCGTTTGAGCTGAACGCAGGCGCCAGCGAAGCGGATTTCGCCGAACTGGAACAAACACTTGGCTACGCGCTGCCCGAAGAGTTTAAAGAACTCTACCGCGTTGCCAACGGCGAAACCGACATCGGCGCCGTGTTTGCAGGCGAGGAGTGGTTGAGCATCGAGCGCATCATCGACGAATACGATATTTGGCAAGCGTTGCACGCAGACGGCAGCTTCCAAAACGACGACGGCAGCGATTTCGGCTGCCAGCCCGAAGACGTCGGCATCAAGCCCGATTTTTGGTGGAACCCCAAATGGATTCCGCTGACGGCAGACGGCGGCGGCAACAGCAAAATGATCGATCTCGACCCCGCCGAACAGGGCAGGGCGGGGCAAATCATCCAAATGTGGCACGACGATGCCGCACGCGAAAAAGAAGCCGCTTCCTTGCGCGAATTTCTGCAAAACTATGTGCGCGATTTGGAAGCGGGTTTGTATGTTTTGGATGCTGAGTTCGGCTTGATTTTGCAATCCGAATTGGACGAGATGCAAAACTGATCCCGCCTGCACGGTGCCGCCCGTCAAAAAGCAGCCTGAAAAACCATTGCGGCTTTTCAGGCTGCTTTGCTTTTTATTCCGATATAGGTTTCAGGCTGCCTGAAAGCCGCCCGATGCTTTCAGCCAGCCTGAAAAACGGAAAAATGCTAGAATCCGCCGTTTTCCCTTTTTGCATCAGGCAGCCTGAAAATGTCTAAAAACACACACAAACCCGCCCACGCCCACGACACCATCCGCATCCGCGGCGCGCGCACGCATAATTTGAAAAACGTCGATTTGGACATTCCGCGCCACAAGCTGGTGGTGGTAACGGGGCTGTCGGGCAGCGGCAAGTCGTCGCTGGCGTTTGACACGCTGTATGCAGAAGGGCAGCGGCGTTATGTAGAGAGCTTGTCCGCCTATGCGCGGCAGTTTTTGCAGATGATGGACAAACCCGATGTCGATTTGATCGAAGGCCTGTCGCCCGCGATTTCCATCGAGCAGAAATCCACCAGCCACAATCCGCGTTCCACCGTCGGCACGGTAACGGAAATCCATGATTACCTGCGCCTTTTGTACGCCCGCGTCGGCACGCCGTATTGCCCCGAACACAATCTGCCGCTGTCGAGCCAGACCGTATCGCAGATGGTCGATGCCGTATTGAAGCTGCCGGAAGACACGCGCGTGATGATTCTGGCGCCGGCGGTGCGCGAGCGTAAGGGCGAGTTTGTCGATTTCTTTGCCGATTTGCAGGCGCAGGGTTTTGCACGGGTGCGCGTGGACGGCGAAGTGTACAGTTTGGACGAAGTGCCGAAACTGGAAAAAAACATCAAGCACAATATCGACGTGGTCATCGACCGCGTGAAAGTGAAGGCGGACATCAAGCAGCGGCTGGCGGAAAGTTTTGAAACCGCGCTGCGCCACGGCAACGAGCGCGCGCTGGCGATGGAAATGGACAGCGGCGAAGAGCATTGGTTTTCCGCGCGGTTTGCCTGCCCCGTGTGTTCGTACAGCCTGCCCGAATTAGAGCCTCGCCTTTTTTCGTTCAACAATCCGATGGGTTCCTGCCCGACTTGCGATGGCTTGGGCAACACCAATTTCTTCGACCCCGAAAAAGTAGTCGCCCATCCCGAATTGTCGCTGGCAACAGGCGCGATTGACGGCTGGGACAAGCGCAACCAGTTCTATTTCCAAATGATTCAGTCGCTGGCGCGGCATTATGGTTTCGATGTGCAGGCTGCTTGGGAAACGCTACCTGAAAAAGTCAAAAAAGTCGTGCTACACGGCTCAGGCAAAGAAGTCATTGATTTTACTTACCTGTCCGAACGCGGCACCACCTTCAGCCGCAGCCACGCCTTTGAAGGCATCATTCCCAATCTCGAACGCCGCTACCGCGAAACCGACAGCGAAACCGTGCGAGAAAAACTGCGCGAATACCAAAACCACCGCGCCTGCCCGAGCTGCGGCGGCGCACGTTTGCGCAAAGAAGCACGCTACGTTTACGTCAGCGGCGAACCCTTGCACGAAGTCTCCGCCTGGCCGCTGACCAAAACCCACCAATTCTTTGAAACGCTGGATTTGGACGGCAACAAAAAACAAATCGCCGAAAAAATCCTCAAAGAAATCACCGAGCGGCTCGGCTTCCTGATTAACGTCGGGCTGGATTACCTGAATTTAAGCCGCTCCGCCGAAACCCTTTCCGGCGGCGAAGCCCAGCGCATCCGCCTCGCCAGCCAAATCGGCAGCGGCCTGACCGGCGTGATGTACGTTTTGGACGAACCCTCCATCGGCCTGCACCAGCGCGACAACGACCGCCTGCTCGCCACCCTCAAACGCCTGCGCGATTTGGGCAACAGCGTGATTGTGGTCGAACACGACGAAGACGCCATCCGCGAAGCCGATTTCGTCGTCGATATGGGCCCAGGCGCGGGCGAACACGGCGGCAACGTACTGATTGCCGACACACCCGAAAACGTTGCTAAATGCGAAAAATCCGTTACCGGACAATACCTCAGCGGAAAAAAAACCATTGCTGTGCCGACTGAACGCACGCCCGTCAATCCCGACCGAATGCTCGTCCTCAAAGGCGCGCGCGGCAACAACCTTAAAAACGTAACCCTCGAACTACCGCTCGGTTTGATTACCTGTATCACCGGCGTATCCGGCAGCGGCAAGTCCACCCTGATTAACGACACCCTCGCCAAAATCACCGCCCGCGAACTCAACCGCGCCCAAGAAGAACCCGCCCCATACGACGACATCCGCGGCCTCGAACACCTCGACAAAGTCATCAACGTCGACCAATCCCCCATCGGCCGTACCCCTCGCTCCAACCCCGCCACCTACACCGGCCTGTTCACCCCCATCCGCGAACTCTTCGCCGGCGTACCCCTCTCGCGCGAACGCGGCTACAACGTCGGCAGATTCTCCTTCAACGTCAAAGGCGGCCGCTGCGAAGCCTGCCAAGGCGACGGCGTCATCAAAGTCGAAATGCACTTCCTGCCCGACGTGTACGTCCCCTGCGAAGTCTGCCACGGCAAACGCTACAACCGCGAAACCCTCGAAATCCAATACAAAGGCAAAAACATCAGCCAAGTCCTCGACATGACCATCGAAGAAGCCCGCGAATTTTTCGACGCCGTCCCCACCGTATCGCGCAAACTGCAAACCCTGATGGACGTAGGCCTAGGCTACATCCGCCTCGGCCAGTCCGCCACCACCCTCTCCGGCGGCGAAGCCCAACGCGTCAAACTCGCCTTGGAACTCTCCAAACGCGACACCGGCCGCACGCTCTATATATTGGACGAACCTACCACCGGCCTGCACTTCGCCGACATTGCCCTGCTGCTGGAAGTCATAGGCCGTCTGAAAGGCAAAGGCAACTCGATAGTGATTATCGAGCATAATCTGGACGTGATTAAAACCGCGGATTGGATTGTGGACTTAGGGCCCGAGGGGGGCGATGGTGGAGGGAGGATTATTGCTTCAGGTAGCCCTGAAGAAGTAGCGAAGGTGAAGGGGAGTTATACTGGGAAGTATTTGAAGAATGTTATTAATATCTGACACTTGATAATTTTAAGCTTGCTTTTGGAGTATCATGAAAAATTTAAAACAAATTTTTAACTATTCCTTCCCAATATTGGTAGCTGTTATTGGTTTTTCATCAAGTATAGTTAGTCTTTTTATTGATTTAAATATGAAGGTATCTATAAGATGGGTAATATTTTTAATCGTAATATCTTTAACTTTAATTTGCGCACTTGGTAAATATATTTTTGAACTATTAAAAAAACAGAGTAAACCAGCAATGGAAAATCCAATAAGCTGCATGAAAGCAAATGAGATGGGTAATGATGAAGTAATATTTTTAATCAGAAATAATGAGAATTTTAAATATAATATATTTGTTGCTGGATACGGCAAAAGAAATCAATTAGACACCTTATTATTTGTTGGTTTTGTAGAAAATGCTCAAGAAAAAATGCTACAGATTCGGGTAAATACTTGGATGCAGGAAGTTGATCTATTTGATTTACAAGGAAATATTAAGCAAGAAATATTATCATCTATTGAAATTAGACCTGTAATTCCTAAACAAGCTATCGATTTTTTAACTAATAATGGAGGCTATTAAAATGTCTAACAACCGATATTTTGCTCAAATTGTTGATATTATAGATAACCTTAATGTTGTGATGAATGCTGGAGAGAATAGGGGAGTAAAAATTGGAAATCAATTTCTTATTGTAGGTATTGGTAAGGAAATCTTTGATCCAGATACGGAAGAGTCCCTAGGATTTGTAGAAATTATCAAGGGAAATGTAAAAGTAGTGCATGTACAAGAAAAAATGGCAACACTTCAATCCACTGATTTAATTAAGAAGCCAGATGTTAGAGAAATTACAAAAGTAAGCAAATTACACGAAGGACGTGATGCGCTAACAAGAATACTTGGCAATCTCTCTCCAAGCCAGACGACAACAGAAATAATTAAACCTCAAGAAGCAAATTTAAAAGCATTAAATAATGTTGAAATTGGAGATAAAATTATTTTAATTAAATAAGCAAACCGTAGCTTACATACCCAACTGACCGCGTGCGTGGCTTCGTCACACACTCTACCTGTGAATTACGCGGAACTTCGTAGCAACTGTATTTTTCACCCCGTCGGGCAAAAATACCAAAACTCAAATCAAGCCGTTTGGATACCA